>JACKBM010000001.1 GCA_020634575.1 Ardenticatenales bacterium
CCGGCTACCACAATGGCTACATCGGCCTGAGCTGCCAGCTCAACGGCCGTTTGAATCGGGTCAGCAGGGAGGGGAGGCACACAGCCCAGGCGCAAGGTGCGCCAGCGGCTGTCTGAATCGGTCACGTACTCAACCAGGATGGAAACGGGCTTGTTGGCTTCCAGCGTCAGGTCAACGGCCGTTCGCTGATCCAGGTCGCCCGCCCACTGATCCAGCACCACGTCACCGTCCACCGCCAGCCGCGCCTGGCCGATGCTCCACATTTGCAGCTGGTAGGTGCCGCTTTCTGGCACGGTGAGCGTGCCTTGCAGCCGCAGTGAAAAATGGGTGGGGTCTACAAAAGGATTGACGGTGCCAAACCAGGCCAGTTCGCTTTTGCCCACAACGGCCGTATGCGCCGGTTCGCCGCTCAGGTCTAAATTATGAAAATAAGAAAGCGTCAGGCCGGAACTCTGGCCGTCAACGGCCGTTAGCCAGGCCGGGTCGATGAGCGGTGGCTGGCGGTGCACCACCGTGCCAAAGGCATACGCAACCGTCAGCGCCTCGCCCGCCCGCTGCTGAATCCCTTCCAGCGGCGAGACGGCCCGATGCGGATTTACCTGAGAGCTGCCGCCGCCCATAATTTGGGCCCATTTGGCATTCTCGCCAATGACGGCGATGGTTTGGGGCTTATCAGGGTTGAGCGGCAGCAGATCACTTTCGTTTTTGAGCAGGACGATGGCTTCGGCAGCCACTTCTCTGGGCAGTTGTTCGCTGGTTGGAATGAGCTCTCGGCGTTTGGTGACCCGTTCGATCAGCCGGAACAGGCGGCGGATTTTGTCGTCAAGGCTGGCCTCATCCAGATCGCCGTTGGTAACGGCCGTTACAATTTTCTCCGGGTCCATCCAGCGGGCCGGGCCGGGCATTTCCAAATCCAGCGCACTGTTGATGACGCCGTCGCTGTAGGTACCGTACCAGTCAGAAATTACCAGCCCGTCGTAGCCCCAGCTGTCCTTCAGCAAATCGCGCAGCAGCGGATCGTTTTCGCTGGCAAAGGTGCCGTTGATGCGGTTGTAGGCGCTCATGACCGACCAGGGATTGGCTTTTTCCAGGGCAAGGCGAAACGGTTCCAGATAGATTTCGTGCAACGGCCGTTCCGCCACCTCTGAGCTAATCGAAAAGCGCTCAAACTCCTGGTCATTGGCCACAAAATGCTTGATGCAGGCCGAGACGCCCTGCTTTTGCAGTCCGTTAATGTAGGCGGCGGCAATGGTGCCGTTGAGGTAGGGGTCTTCGGCAAAACATTCAAAGTTGCGCCCGGCAATGGGGGTTCGGTGGATGTTGACCGTCGGAGCCAGCAGCATGTGGGCTCCTTTGGCGCGCACTTCAGCCGCCAGCGCCAGCCCCACCTGCTCAATGAGTTCAGGGTTCCAGGTAGCGCCCATGGCCACCCCCACCGGAAAACAGACGGAGGTTTTGCCGATGTTATCGTCCATGCCGCGCACGCCGTTAGGGCCGTCGCTCACCTGAATGGCGGGGATGCCTAATCGATCCACGGCAACAGTGCGCCACATATCGGCCCCGGCCAGCATGGCGGCTTTTTCTTCCAGAGTTAGTTCGTTTATCAAGTTGTCAATTGAATGATTCATATTTTCTCTCTAAATTAA
>JACKBM010000010.1 GCA_020634575.1 Ardenticatenales bacterium
CAGAAGAGGTGGTCGCGCAGATTTTTGATGGCGTCGCCGCCGCGGCCGCGGGCGCGGCGGATTTTGTCCAGGGCGATCATCCCCTGGTCGGGTGTCCGGCTGGATGGGTCGATCTCCAGGCCGGTGCGGTAGGCGATGATCGACTTCAGCCCGCGGTAACCACCGTGAGTTAGCCCAGACGCGATTTCCTCATCAAAGCGGCGGGCAAATTCGGGCCAGCCGCAATCACTTTCCAGCAACTCCTTGATCAACACCTCAATACGCAGCAATGGCACGACTTCCACACCGACTTCAGCCCGAAATGTGGCCAGATCCACCTGGGGGACCGGGTAGCCAAAATCCATAATCAAGGTCTGGATGTTGCCGGCCCGGTGTAGCCCATGGGTGTAGGCCGCGTAGCCCTGACTGGCGATGGCGGCGTTCCGTGCCTCAACCACTTCCTCGAGCCGGGGCAGGCAATCAAAATGTTCGGCCAGCCGGTTGAGCATGTAACGGAAGTAGAGGGTGTCCTGTTTGAGGGCCTGCAGCCGGGCCAGAGCAGCGTCGTCGACGGGAATGCCGCCATCGGCCAGGTATTGGGCCGAGCCGCCGCCGAAGGAGATGGTGTCGACCCATTGCTCGGGCGTCAGCGCTTCTTTGCGCGTGTAGGGGTGGCAATGGACGTCGATGATGGGCAGGTAGGAGAGGTCGATGGTCATTAATTCGTGCCTCCAGTGTGCGCGGCGGCGATGAGCATGAGCAGGCGGGCCAGCATGGCGGTCCGGGGCACAATGCTATCCAGCAAAATGTATTCGTCCGGGCTGTGGTCCAGGCCACCGATGGGGCCGAGACCATCCAGCGCCGGTACGCCTGCTTCGGCGGCGAAGGCGGCATCCGCGGCGCCGCCGGTGCTGGCGCCGTGGACGGTGAAACCGAGTTCGTCGGCCGCCAGTTGGGCCAGCCTTTCCAGGTGGGCGATGGCCGGGGTACGTGGCATGGGCGGCGAGACCGCTTCGTAGGTCAGGGAGAACTGGATGCCGGCGGGATCCGGCCGGTCAAAAATCGCCTCGATCCGCGCCCGTGTCGCTTCAAGCCCGGCGTTGTCGAACGAGCGGATGTCCAGGGCTGCCTCGGCCCGGTCAGGCACGACGTTGGTCATGCTGCCGCCGTTGATGAGGCTGAGGGTGACGGTAATCCCGTCCGCCGGCCTGGCCGTCGCCGCTACCTCATCCAGCCGGCGGGCCAGCCCCAGGATGGCGTTGCGCCCCTTCTCCGGCTCAACGCCGGCGTGGGCGCTGTGGCCGTGGGCGGTGATGCGCAGCACCGCATTGCCCTTACGCGCGGTGACGATGTCGCCATTTTCCCGCGCCGCCTCCAGCGTCAGGACGGCATCCTGGCCGCGCACCGCCGCGCGGATATCGGGGACCGACCAGCGCGTGGGCAACTCCTCATCCGCGACGCAGAGATAGGTCAGGGTGCCGAACTCCTCAAAGCTAATCTGCTGCAGGGCGGCGATGGCGTAGAGGCCAGTCAGCAGGCCCGCTTTCATGTCGCAGGTGCCGGGCCCGAGCAGTTTGGGGCCGTCGATCGTGACGGGGCGGGCGGCGGCGGTACCGGCCGGAAAGACCGTATCGCTGTGCCCCAGCAGCAGGATCTTTACCGTGCCGCTGCCGGTCAGCGTCGCCTGCAGCGTGTCGCCGACCTTCTCGTGGGGCTGGCGCGTGACGGTGAAGCCAAGTGCTTGCAGCCGCCCGGCCAGCCAATCATTGACCCGGTTGGCGCCCGTTTTGTCATGGGGGCCGGAGTCGATGGCGGCGAGCGTGCGCAGGTCGCTCAGATAATGGTCGAGTTCAGCGGTCAGGAAGGAGTGGATGGATTGTGTGGTTGACATGGGAAATCCCTCTTGTGTTCAGGCAGGGATCGTATCATCAAATTGTGGTTTGTCAGCATAGATGGCGGGTTTGTCATTAAGGGCATTAACGCTTGTCCGAAGGCAAAATGGACCACACGACCATCTTCTTGACGTCATCCCGAGCCGCCTTGTCGTGAAAACTGTTCATTTCGGAACGGCGAGGGACCCCGATCTGAGGCGTTGACAGGACTGGCCGGTGGCTGGTTCAATGACTGATTATTTTAGGAAACCAACCACCGATCACCACAGCCAACGTCATAGATGGGGGCCCTTCGCCCTCTCCTGATGAGCATTAAGCCCCATGAAGGAGGCTGCTAAGAAACAAGGCGGAAATGGCGTGCGGTCTGAGGTTTGTAGTAAACGCTTTAGCGTTCCGCGTGCATCCCTTTTGGAGATGGCGACGTGTCGACCAACAGCCGTCTTGATGATCACAAAAGGCTAAAGCCCTTTACTACAAACCTGACTTCGCACTGCAAATCTTGAACCTGTTTCTTGCCTTATTGAACGCGGTCTCCGCCTGGTGCTTCTCGGGTGACGTCGGAAATTTAGAGGCTTCGACGTCGTTGAAGCGTTAAGGTGTCTACCAAAAACCTAAAAACTATGTCAATCCGCCCAGTTTCCTGGCAGAGTAACAGCGCATAATGGCCTATGGCAAAAGCCTGCTAAAATGACGAGTACCATGATCCAGATTGAGAAGCTGCAAAAGGTAATTGATGGTCGCGTCGTCCTGGAGATCGACTCGTTGGCGGTGGCTGCCGGTGAGATGGCGGCGCTGGTGGGGGCGCCGGGCAGTGGCAAGGGGGAGTTGCTGGCGCTGTTGACCGGCCGGTTGGGGCCGACCAGCGGTCAGGTTCGCCTGGCTGGTGTCGATCCCGCCGCGGCGCGGCCGGTTTTCAGCCAGCAGGTCGGGGTGCTTTTTGGCGAAGATGGGTTGTATGCGACGCGGACGCCGCGAGCCAATCTGGCCTTTCACGCGCGGCTGCGAGGGTTACCGGCCGGTCGGGTCGACGAAATCCTTGCCCAGGTCGGGCTGGCCGACCATGCCAACAGCAAATTCAGCCAGCTCTCCGCCAGCCTGCGCCGCCGGCTGGCCTTTGGCGTGGCGCTGCTGCACCAGCCCACCATCCTCCTCCTGGCTGAGCCGTTCGCCCGCTGCGATGAGGCCTCGATCACCCTGCTGAGCGAGCTGATCCGCACCTTTGCTACTGACGGCGGTGCCGTCCTAATCCTGGCCGACACCGATGCTCACCTGACCCGGCTGTGCGATACGCTCTACGAGCTGGAGCAAGGGCGCATCGTTGCCCAGCGCCAGCCGCAGACGGAAGCGGCTGGCACGGCGCTGCCGTTTAAGATCCCGGTTAAGCTGGAAGGGCGCGTGGCGCTGATTAACCCGGCCGACATCCTCTATGTCCTGGCCGAGGAAGGGCGCACCTTGCTGCAAACCCACACCGAGCGGCTGCCCACCCAGTTCACGATGACCGAACTGGAAGAGCGGCTGGCCCGCAGCGGCTTTTTTCGCGCCCATCGGGCCTACCTGGTCAACCTCCAGCACGTCACCGAGGTGATCCCGTTTACTCGCAGCAGCTTCAGCCTGCGCCTCAACGACGAGGAAGGCTCGCAGATTCCGCTCAGCCGGGATGCGGCCCGGGAACTGCGGGAATTGCTGGATTATTGATTGCCTCCCTGCATCGGCTGGGGTGAGAAACCCATATTTGGGCGTCCCATTCAGCCGCCCCCACGCACCATTTAACCCCCGAAAGGCCCCATCCAACCGAAAAATGAGGCGCCCTGACCTCCTTTGATCTATGCTGCAGACATAGTTGGCTGGCGTTTGCTGCCGGCCCCGAGGAGATAAACATGAACGGCAACGATAAAGCACGGCGGAACGAGATTATTGGCAGCGCGATAGCAATTGGCGCCGGCGGCGGCGTGGCCCTGGGGCTGGTATTGGCCCAGATTCTGGGGCACGTTGGGTTTATGAGCGTGGGCATTGCCATTGGGCTCTGCCTGGGGCTGGTTATCGGGCTTTTTATTGCCAATCGAGACGGGGGTAACGATGCGCGCTAAAGAACGACGCGACGAGATCATCGGCAGTGCGATGGCCATTGGCGGCGGGACCGGCTTCTCGGTGGGGTTGCTGTTTGACCAGTCAGGTTTGCTGCTGCTTAGCGTCCTGGTTGGTATCGCTCTGGGCGCCCTCATTGGGCGGGCCATCGCCCGCCGGGCGGGAGGCGATGATGTGGACTATTGAAGCAGAATATTTGACCAAAGAGTATGGGGACATGCGCGCCGTTGATCAGATCAGTTTTACGACGGCGCCCGGGGAGATTTTTGGCTTTCTGGGGCCAAACGGGGCCGGCAAGACGACGACGATCAAGATGCTGACCGGTCAGCTCCGGCCCACTGCGGGCCGGGCGACGGTCTGTGGCTTTGATATTGTCAGCCAGCGGCAGGGGCTCAAGCCTCAGATTGGGGTGGTATTCGAGTTCCAGAATATCTACGAGCGGATGACGGCGCTGGAGAATCTGCGCTTCAGCGGCCGGTTGTATGGGGTGCCGCGGGACCGGCCGGAACAGCTCCTGCAACAGGTTGGTCTGCAAAACGAGGCGGGCAAGAAAACGGCCAAATTCTCCAACGGCATGAAGCAGCGCCTGCTCATCGCCCGCGCCCTGCTGCACCGCCCGCGCGTCCTCTTCCTGGATGAGCCGACCCGAGGGCTGGACCCCGGCGTTGCCCGGGAGATCCGGGCCATCGTGCAGGGGCTGAAGGCAGAGGGGGTGACGGTCTTTCTGACCACCCACTACATGCTGGAGGCGGAACAGCTCTGCGACCGGGTTGCCATCTTGCATGGCGGCCGCATCGTAGCGCTGGACACGCCCGAAAATCTCAAGCAAACTATAGCTACGGAAAACGGTTCCCTCGAGGATGTTTTCCTGGCTCTGACCGGCCATTCGTTGGCTGTCAGTTAGGTAAACCGCAGCAAGTTTTCAAACAAAGAATCGACCCGGCCGCTGCGGTTTCCTCGAGGAATCGGCAAGGCCGTCCGCGATTTTTACTCCGAAAACTTCTTGCCGATTACCTAAGGAGTTAACCTCATGCGTACCGTCGCAAGCGCGACCGGGCCAGTCAGCCAGGGCTGGGGCTACCATTTACGGTTGGTCTGGACGCTGGCTGCCAAAGATATTGTCGACGCCATCAAAACCAAATCGACATTAACGGCCGTGGCGCTCTCCTTCCTGATGGTGTTTTTCTACCGCTACTTCCCGGCGCTGGCTGCGGGTGCTGATGGTCAATCGGTGCTGGTGTACGCGGCCCAGGAGACAGAGCTGCTGACGGCGCTGGAGCGCAGCCCGGCGCTGGCCGTTTACACATACGATTCTCGCGAGCGGGTCCTGGAGGTGGCGACCAGCGCCGAAGAGGCCGAGCTGGCGCTGATCATCCCACAGACGGCCATCGCCCAATACGAAACGGGCGAGCCGATTGTGCTGGAAGGCCATCTGATGTATTGGCTGAATGCGGCTGAGCGGGCTGAGATCAAGGCGCTGGTGGAGTCCGAGCTGGCGAGCGAGCTGGACCGGCCGGTTACCCTCAATCTCAGCGGTAACGACATCTACTTCGATGCCGACCAATACTTCTTCGTCTTTTCCGCCACCATCGCTTTGCTCTTTGTCACGATCATGATCGGCATCTCTATGGTGCCCAATCTGATGGTGGAAGAGAAGCAAACCCGGACCCTGGATGCGCTGCTGGTCTCGCCCGCGTCGCCGGCCCACCTGGTGGCCGGCAAGGCGCTGGCCGGGTTGTTTTATGGTCTGTTGGGCTGCATCGCTGTTTTCGCCCTCTTCGGTTTCCTCATCCTGCAATGGTGGCTGGCGATCCTGGCGGCGGTCCTGGCCGTGCTGCTCCTGGTGGCAGTTGGGCTGCTGCTGGGCAGTTATGTGAGCGGCCGGTCGCAGCTGCAGCTGATTGGCTGGTTTGTTGTCCTGCCGCTGCTGCTGCCGGTGGTTCTGGTGGCGCTGCGCGGCCTGGTGCCGGATGGAGCGGTGGCGGTGATGGAATGGATCCCGACAGTGCTGATTGCCACCCTCTTCCGGCTGTCGCTGACACCGAATGTGACCATCAGCCATTACGGGCTGCCGCTGCTGGTGGTGGTGGTCAGCATCCTGGTCGCCTTTACCCTGGTGGTACAGCTGGTGCGCCGGCAAGATCGGCGCTAGGCGAGGAGGTTATCATGCAACTCAGTGAACCTCTGACCGCGACACGCTGGCGTTATTGGCAAATTGTCCTGACCCTGGCGGCCAAGGATATTGTCGACGCCCTGAAGAACAAAACGACCCTGACCATAGTGTTGGGATTGGGGATGATGATGCTGACCGTTGAGGCGCTGCCGCTGCTGCTCAAGCTGGACAGTCGGCCGCGCCTGGCCATCTACGACGCCGCCCGCTCGACGCTGGCTGATGAACTGCGCCGCGAAGGTGATGTGCAGGTGATGGAGCTGCGAGCCGCTGAAGATGCCGCCGCCCAGGCGCGGCAGGCGAGCAGCCCTTTGCTGGCAGTGAGCCTGCCGCCCGATTGGGCTGATAGCAGCGGGCCGCTTCTCCTGACCGGTTATCTGGGCCATTGGTTGTCTGCGGCTGAGACGGCGACGCTGGTTCGGGCAGCGGAGGCGAATTTGGGCAGGTTGACCGGCCGGTCCGTCACCATCCAACCTGAAACCGTCTACCCAACCCTTGAGCAAGGTGGCCATTCGCTCATGGTAGCGCTGGGCCTGTTGCTGGCGGTGACCCTGATCACGACCACGCTTGTGCCCTACCTCATTTTGGAGGAGAAATCGGGACACACGCTGGAACTACTGCGCGTCTCACCGGCCTCCGTGAACCAGATTCTGCTGGGTAAAGGGTTGGCTGGCTTTGTCTACGGACTGGTGGCCACGGCTGTGCTGGTCGCCTTCAACTTCTCCCTGATTAACTATTGGGGACTGTTCCTGTTGACGATGTTGGCGCTCATTCTGTTTGGCGTTGGCCTGGGGCTGCTGATTGGTAGCCTGGTGGAGAACGAGGGGGCGGTACAGATGTGGGTCGCCGGGCTGATTGTGGTGCTCTCTTTCCCGCTGATGCTGGCGTTTTTGAACAGCAGCCGCCTGCCGGATTGGATACAAACTGTGAGCGCCTGGCTGCCCACGACGGCCGCCTTCGATCTGGTCCGGCTCTCCTTCGGCGACCTCTGGCCGGCGGGGATGATCGTGGCCCGGTTGGCCAGTTTGCTGGGCACTGGCCTGTTGATCTTCCTGTTGGCCGGCTGGCGTTTGCGTCGCTGGGAGAGCTGAATTAGGATCGTGCTGACCGGTTTGCCAGGATGCCGGCCAGCACGCCGGCCTGAGACAATCAGGAGAGCTTCCCTTTGACAATGGAACAGCTGGAACAAGAGTTTCCGCAACTGCAATCTGCCCTCAAATCATTTATCTTGCGCATGACGGCCAGCGTTCAGGATGCTGAAGATATTGTGCAGGAAACCTACCTCAAGGCCCGGAACAGCATTAACAGCTTTCGGGGCGAATCTTCCCTCAAGACCTGGTTATTTGCCATCGGCGCCAATCTGGCCCGCGATCTCTTGCGTCAGCGTAAACGCTGGCCGGAAAATGTCACAGATATCTGCAAAGATGCAGCGTTGGGCAACCCCGAGTTTTTCCAGGAGGCGATGACCATTCGGCACAATTCGCCCCAGGGGGAATTTGAGATCAAGGAACATGTTGCCTTCTGCCTGACCTGCGTGGCCAAATCATTGCCGCTTGAACAGCAGTTGGTCCTGATGTTGCGTGAGGTTTACCGCTTCAGCACCAGAGAAACAGCCCAGATCATCGATCAGAGTGAGGCGATGGTGAAGTATCACCTCCACGAAGCTCGCCAGACGATGATTGCGATCTTCGACCGGCGCTGCGCCCTCATCAACAAAGCCGGCATATGCCATCAGTGTACGGAGCTCAATGGCATCTTCAACCCCAAACAGGATACGCAGGTTGAGTTGATCAAACTCAAACTGGTCCGTGACGCGGAAAAAGGAGACAAAGAAGCCCTGTTTGATCTGCGGCTGCAGATTTTGCAGGAGCTGGACCCATTCGACTCCGGCGCGGCGGCGTTGCAGTTACATCATCTGGAGCACAATCGGCAGGTGATGGCCCGCTATCTGGGCGAAGATATTTGAAAGCCTATCGTTTTGTAGCGGCGATTCGTCTAAAGAGAAAAGGAGGTTCTTAATGAACAACAGTTTCTCTGCGGCCGCTGCTGGCCGTGCCACCACCACGCGCCGCTTTTTCAGCCGGGAAACCACGGTGAGTATTCTAATCGCTGCTGCGCCGGCCACAGTTTGGGCGCTACTGACCGATGCGGCTGGTTACAGCCGCTGGAATTCAACAGTGACTTCGCTTCAGGGAGAGATTGTCCCTGGCGGCCAGCTGGCTCTAAAATCTATCCTGGACGAGAAGCGGGTTTTCAAGCTGCGGGTCAAGGAATTTGTGCCGGAGAAGCGGCTGGTCTGGGGGGATAGCCAGGGCAGCCGGGTGTACGAGTTGGTACCGGCCGGTCCCGGCCAAACCCGCTTCACCATGACTGAGAAAATCGGTGGCCCCTTTTTCCCCCTGTTTGCCCGTTTCATCCCCCCATTTGATGAGGTGTTCAGCCAATTTGCGGCTGATCTGAAGCAAGCAGCCGAAGCAGCTGTCTGAACAGTCTGATTTTACAGAATGGCCAATCCTGGTCAGCATGAGGACAAAACGATGGAAAAGAGAACGAAAGATAACCCGTGGCAACTGCAGACTCCGCCGTTGAGCGGGAGCTATGAAATGTACATTGACGAGAAAGATGGCCGTGAGATCATCGTTTGCCAGGTCGGCAAGACCACCTTGCATTACGATTATCGCTGCCTGGCCGACTGCCACGCCATGTTGCGGGAGCATGGTGACTGGATGCTGCTGGGCAGCAAAGATGAGAAGCAGGCGACCGAACCCGGCACCGTCGAACATTGGGCGCGCTCAGAGGAAAACCCGCTGGGCGGCTGGTACGGTCTGAAAAAGGGCTTCCGCGGCCGCTTTGCCATGTACATCCCACCGCTGATGGAGGCGCTGGGGCTGGTGGAACTGGAACACAACAAACGCAACAACCGGATGCGCGCCTTGTAGCGACGACCGGCTGAGGGGTTGGGGGCAACCCGTCGGGTCGTGGGTAACCCGTCGGGTGGATACCAACCCGACGGGTCCCTACCAACCCCTCACCGCACCAGCTCTAGCCAGGCCACACCCCAGGCAAGGCTGAGCAAGGTAATCGGCACGCCAGCCCGCAGATAGGTGCCGAAGCTGAGCCGGATGCCCCTGGCGGCGGCGCTTTCGGCGACGATCAGGTTGGCCACGGAACCCAGCAGGGTCAGGTTGCCGGCCAGGGTGGTGGCCATCGCCAGGGTGAGCCAGACGGTGACCGGATCGCTGAGGGCCGGGACCACCGGCCGGAACAACATCACCGCCGGCACATTCGAGATCAAATTGCTCAACAACATCGCCACCAGCGTCAACGGCCCAATCCCCCCGCCAACCAGGGGCGTTAACCAGGCAAAAAGCCGCTCGCTCAAGCCACTGCTCTCAATCGCGCCGGTGATCACAAACAGGCCGGCAAAAAAGACCAACAGCGCCCAATCGATCTCGCCAAAAACCCGCTCCGGCCGCAGCCGCCGAGTAATCAGCAAAAGGGCCGCCGCTCCCAATGCCGCTAGCGCTACCGGTAGCCCGGCCAGAAAGCCGATTAGCATCAGGCCGGTTGCCAGCAAGCTCTTGCGCAGCAGCGGCCGGTAGAGCCGGAACCGCTCTGGCGGCGGCAACTCCAGACGCTCCCGCCCAAACTCCGCCGGGTACAACCAGACCATCACCAGCCAGACAAACAACAGCCCCACCAGTGCCACCGGCGTCAGATACGCAGCAAAACGGAGGTACGAAATGCCAGAGGATGTGCCGATCAGCATGTTTTGCGGGTTGCCGGTGATGGTCGCCACCGAGCCGATGTTGGCCGCCGTGGCCAGGGCGATGAGATAGGGCAGCGGATTGCGCCGCAGCGCCAGCGTCAGGCTGACGACCAGCGGCGTAAACATCAGGACGATGGTGTCATTCAGGAACAGCGCCGAGAGCAGGCCGGCGGCGCCGATTAGCAGAGCAAGGAGTTGGCGCGGCGTGCTGGCGTAACGGAGGATCCGGCCGGTTACCAGTTGAAAGAAACCCGCCAACCGCAAATTAGCGTTGAGCACCATCATCGCCAGCAGCAAGACGATGGTGTTCATGTCGATGGACGCGTAGGCCGCGTCCAGGGGGATGGCGCCGAACAGGACCAGGGCCGTGGCGCCCACCAAGGCGATCGTCGCCCGGTTCATGCGCAGGCGCGGGTAGCGGCCCACGGCGATGCCGGCCAAAATCAGGAGCAGCAGCCCGAGCGTCGCCCAGGTCGATGGTGTCATAGCCGGCGGGCGCGGTGCGGGGCCTCAGCGCTCCTTTTGCCAGAGGGAGACGGTGTGGACCTGGAAATGTTGCGGCAGCATGTCGATGGGTTGGATGGTGACCGGCCGGTACCCGCCCTTCTGCAATGCCTGCCCATCCCGCGCCAGCGTCGCCACATCTTCGCTCACGTAAATGATGCGCTCGGGCGCCAGTGCAGTCAGCGCCGCCAGCACATCGGCGGGGACGCCGCGCGCCGGCGGGTCCAGCACAATCAACTCCGGCTCTACCTCAAGATCCGGCAGAATCTCTTCGACCAGACCTTCGTACAGGGCCACATTCTCCGTATCCTCAAGGTTGACCGCCGCATCCTGAATGGCATCCGGGTTCTGCTCGATGCCAATCACATATTCGGCGGCCGGCGCCAGGAAGGCGGTCAGCAGACCGACGCCGCTGTACAGCTCCAGCACCGTTTCGGCCCCCGTTAACCCCGCCAGCTCCTGCACGGCCTCTACCAGCAAGGCGGCCCCGGCTAGGCTGACCGGGAAATCGCAGCCGGCCGTGACCCGGAAATCACGCCCCTTGATCGCCTGGACCACGAAGTTGTCGCCGATCAGGTTGGCGGTCGTCCGGTCCGGCAGGACGATGGCCACGGAGAGCGGGAAATCCAGCTCCAGCGACGGCGGTTCGACCCCGGTAATTTCAAAGGCGGCCAGCATTGCCTCGTCATCCCCCAGCCGCAGGGTCAGCTTGCGCAAGCCCGGCAGTTCCAGATCGATATCTTCCAGAAGCGCCAGAAGCTCTGGTTGTAGCAGGTGGCAGGTTTCCAGGGGGAAAACAGCGTGTTTGACAGGCGACCAGTAACCCAGCCCACCGTCCTTGACGGGACTGAGGCTGGTCTCAACCTGGTAATTCCAGATGTCGGGCTGAGGGCGAACCGGCCGGATCACATCCGGGCTCAACCCACCCAGCCGGTTTAACTGGTCAACCACTACCTGGTGTTTCAGCTCTAGCTGCGTGGCATACGCAATATGCTGCAGATGGCAGTTGCCGCAAATGCCAAAATGGGGGCAGCGCGGCTCGACTCGGCTAGCGGCCGGTGTCAGCACCTCAAGCAGCCGCCCCTGGGCATACCGGTTCTTATCCTGCCGGATCTCCACCCGGACCGTCTCGCCCGGAATCCCCAGCGGCACAAAGATCACCCGCCCATTCTCGTCCCGCCCCAAAGCGGACCCCCCATGAGCCATACCGGTTAGTGTGAGTGTGAGTTGTTCAGCCATGGTTGGAGCTGTTAGCTATTAGCTCTTAGCTTTTAGTGTTGGCTTGCCCCAAAAGGCCCACTAATAGCTAATAGCTAACAGCTAACAGCTAAAAAACTCCTATCGCAATCAACATCGTAAAACTGGCAATAAACCAGTGAATTAGAAATGGGTACAAAAACGAGCGGGTACGCCAGGCGATGAAGCCGAAGCCGGCCCCGCCGAAGATGGTGCTAAGCGTCTCGACTTCGGGCTTGTTCAGGTGCATGAAGGCGAAGGGAACCGCCTGCAGCCAGATGGCCGGCCCCGGTCCCAGGTAGCGGGCCAGCAAGAACAAGGAAAAGCCCCGCCAGATAAATTCCCAGCCAAACAGGTCGACCGCCGTCAGAAAAAGGACGCGGCCTGGCTGTTCCGGCGCCCGCGCGGCGTAATACGCTTGCATCGCCGGCGTCCGGGCCACAAACCAGAGAATGATCGCCATCCCCAGCGCCGCCGCGCCTACCCAGAGCAGCCCTTCCCGCCAGTTGCCCAGTTGAAACCCCAGATCGCGCGGCCGCTCCTTGAACAGGAACAGAACCAGCAACATCGGGATGATGAAATAGTAAACCAGCCGGTCATACGCCTTGATCGCAAACAACCGGTGATCGTACCAATCCAGCATCGGCAAAATGGTGGTGATGATCACTGTCAGGGTCAGCTTCGTGTTGAACGAGACACCGCCCAGGGTGAACTGCTCGCGTAACATAGGGGGGGATTATAGCAGCTATTGGCTGTTAGCTGGCAGCTGTTAGTGGGCCCGGAGTGCCATCAGCAGGGTCGGCCCATCAAAGCCTTGGATTTCAATCCCTGGCCCAACAAAAAGCGCCCGGCCGAAACCGGGCGCTCTTCAATCGCATAAATCAATTTAGAATCGCTAACAGCTAACAGCTAACAGCTAACAGCTAACAGCTAACAGCTAACAGCTAACAGCTACTCCGCCTCTGCTGAAGTCGGGATCATGACGGTTAGCACACGCTCCATCGCCATGGTGTGGCTGCAGTAACCACGCGAACCAAAGAAATTGCAATCACAAGACCAAACGCCGTCATCATATCCTACGGTGTGATACCCGTCATTATCACCCTGGATTGTGACTTTGAAGGAAGAAAACTGAATCCGATCAGGCTGTTCAGCATACATCTTCGCTTTTTCAATCTTACCGATTACACCATAGTCCATGGGAGTCGCTCCTCTCTGTTTTACAGTACAGAAAATGCCTTGCCAGGCAGGGAAACAAAAAACGCACGCGGTCAGCGTGCGTTTACAATCTCAGAAAATTTGGTTGGGACACATGACTTTGAACCATCCATGTCCACTAGTATACAAGCTCCAAATGTGCTGTCAACGGCTTCACCGCAACGATTCATAAACCCTTATGGGAGGATGGTCGTGGTCCCTTCGTGGGTCCTTTCGTGGGTCCTGTTTAGTCGACGCGGATGCGGGCCAGGTAGACGTAAATATCAATCCAGTTGCCGCTGTCACCGACGGTATGGAGCAGCTCATTGCTGGCCGCATCGACCACGCTCAGCCGCACTTCATAGCTACCCGGCGCCAGGTCTGCGGGGAGAGGCAGCCCGTAAGTTGCCTGCCACGCTGCGTTCGTGCTCCGGCCGGTTTCGTCAACCAACAAAGGCCGATGTTGCCGCACCCGCAAATCCCCATTCTCATCCCACAGTTCCAGGCGCAGTTCATACGCTGCCGCCGGCTCTGCCAGCGTCTGCCAGTAAAGCGTGGTTGTCAGCTCGTCACCCGCTGCCAGCCGAACGTCGTCATACTGGTAGCCCTGCAACAACAACTGCCCCTCAAAATTGGCCGCCAGCCGGTTCGGATAGTCGCCCGGCACGGGTTCGATGGCGATCGTCGCCAGCGGCAGGGCGTCGCCCAGCGAGGCGCCATCCGGCCCCGTGATACCGATCCGGTAGGCATCCTGAACCCAGAGGCCGATGCTCAGCGTCGCCTCGTTGGGGGTGTAGGCCGTTTCCGGCAGGAAAAGGTCAAAGCTGTCGATGAAGCGGTCCCCCTCCTGCCAGCGACTGCTGGGAAAGCGGCCCAGGCCGGGATGCGTGTCACGCTGGGCGACCATCAAGCCGTTGCCGTCGATCAAATGCACAAACAACAGGTAATCGCCCGGCGTTTGACCCGTCACTTCCCAATACAACTCAACATGCAACTTCTCGCCCGGCTGTACCGCTGTCTGGTCAATGCGGTAGCCGCGCAGGTTGGCGAAGTAATCGAATTGGGCATCAATCTCGTTGGGGATGGCGGCGTCCGCGGCGAAGCCTGGTGGTTGGGCGTAGGCCGGTCGCAAATAAGCCAGGAGCACCACGACCGCCAGCGTGGCAAAACCGGCGATGACGGTTCCGGCAGCGTACCGGCCGGTCCCCCCCGGCAGCCAGTCACTCCAATAGTTCAACCCCGCGGTCACCAACAAGGCTAACGCCGGCAGCCCCGGAAAGAAGAAACGCCCCATCGCCCCGGCCGGGCTGACCA
Organism: Ardenticatenales bacterium; assembly: GCA_020634575.1. The sequence goes on from JACKBM010000010.1 coordinate 14,147, forward strand.
GCATATAGTTGAACCAGACCAGCGCCGCCAGCACAGCCACCAGCAACACGTGTAGCCAGGCAGCCGTCAGCGCACCCGCCCCGGTCGCCGTTGCCTGGCGGCCCCGCCGGAACAGCGGGACCAGCCAGCCCAGCAACGCCAGCCCCACAAACCAGCGCAGCGCCAGGTAAATCCCGTCTGGCAGTGGGATCTGGCCAAAGCCAAGACGGCCCCACAGCGTCGTCCAGGCATAAGGCAGCTCGGAGATGACCAGGGGCAAACTCTCAGCCGGGTCGCGCACACCCCACAGTTCGGTGACCATGCGGAAGCCGGTCAGGTCGCCATAAAGCTGATAGTTGCGTAAGAACCACCAGCCGGCCGTCACCGCCGTCAATACCGCCGCCAGTGCCACCAGTTCCAGCCAGCCGCGCCATTGGTTCCGCCGCCAGGCCAGCCAGGTTGTGGCCGTGGCAATGGGCAGAGCAAAGGCGGCCAAGTTGAACTTGCTCATCAGCGCCAGCCCAAACAGCAACCCAAAGGTGACGCCCCAGCGCCAGCTCAGCCTGCTCTCGCTGGTCAGTAATTTGACGGTGGCGAAGAGGATAGCCGTGCCGCTCAAGGCGGCGATAACATCGTTGTTGATGGCGGCGGCCAGGTAAACAAATTGCGGATTGAAGCCGACGATGGCGGCCGCGACCAGGGGCAGGATTGGGCGGCGCGGGAAAAGTAACCGGCCGGTCCCCCAGGTCAACCAGACGGCCCCGGCCCCAATCAGCACATTGATCAGCCGGACGATGTGGGCGATCAGGGCGTCACCCCACCAGGGAAACGCCTCATCCGCCCCATGCAGATATTGGCTTTTGTTATCCACGCCAACTTCCCAGTAGCGATAATTCCAGAATGGGTTTTCCGGTGGCGTGTAGCAGATGTCGTGCGCGCCATCAATCCAGAATGTGGCCAGCGCCCCCAGGGCGTAGATCAAGGGTGGATGATGACTCTGCGAGCGGCAGGGCTCTTCACCCTGAACCGGCAGGCTCTTGTTCACGGCGATGTAGCGGACAAAGCGGTAATGACGTAATTCGTCGGTCGCCTCATGAATAGGGTTTGCAATACTATACGAAACGCCGAGCAGCACGAAACAGGCCAGTAGGATGGCGATTGGTCGGGGCAGATTGTGGCGCAGGAACTGTCTCATTGGTTCGTCATCGGGCCGCGAGCGCAGCCCCTACGGGTTTGCCGGTAGCGGCAAGGCGTCCCGGCCATCATCCAGCAAAATGCGCTGGCCATCCATTGGATCATAAAGGCCTATGTTTAACGTCGCACCGCCGGCAAAGTTCTCCAATTGATGCACCTGCTGGAAAACATCGCCGGGCTGCAGCGTGACCGGATCCACCCACAACCCATCGTCACCGCGCAGAAAGGCGCCATTCTCGTCCAGCAATTGGGCGAAAACGGCCAGGCGCGGTCCACCATAAACATCAGGCGGCGGCGGCTTGCTGACGATGGGTATGGGCGGCAGGACCAGTTCGGCCCGTAGCCGCCAGGTTAACTCAACCAGTCCGGTTGCCGGATCCGCCGCCACAGCTACCAGGCAAAGGTTGTTGACAAAACAGGCTAATTCACCGGCCGGTACCGCCGTCTCGATCTGACCGAGCTGGTAGCCACCCACCTGCGCCAACGGTGCGCCAAAGAACGCATCGTCGTAGCGGGCCACATTGGGATAACCATGAAAGGCGCCGGCGGGTTCGCCGGCCAGCGCCAGCAGCACAGCCCGCTGCGGATTATACCAGCGAGGCCGGACATCCGGTCGCCCGGCATCTGCCAGCGCCGTCGCCAGCGCCAGCCGATCCCAGGGGCCAGACAGCAGCCCGGCGATCGCGATGTCCGTCAACTCCGGCCGGTCCGCCAACACTTCCGCTACCGCCACCTGCTCCGCATGAAACAGAAACCGCGTCTGCCCCTGATTGGGCCATGTCACAAAATAATCAGGCAAATCACGGCTCGCCAGCAGTGCAATTAGGATGAGGCCGAGGGCTGCGGGGAGGCTGTTGGCTGTTAGCTGATAGCTGTTAGTGGACCGCACGCGGACAGCATCCCTTACTGACCGCTGACCGCTGATGGCTGACCGCCTCCCCCTAACAGCTAACAGCTGAAAGCTAACAGCCAACACCAAATAAGTCACCGGCTGGCTGATAATCGTATGCCCTAAACTCGCCGGCGGGATGCTGATGAAACCGGGGATCAGACCGGTGAACCACCAGCCGAGGATAAAAACGAACCGATGTTCGTCCTTATATTCACCCGCCTCTGACCTCTGGTAGAAGCGCTGATACCAGCTATGCAGCACAAGAGCCAGCAACAGGGCAACACCCAGCCAGAAAAGGGCTGCCGGCAGCGGACCAAAGACCGGCCGGTCCGGGATGTTATACAAATATTCGCCATCGCCGCGGCTATGAAACATGCTCAGGGTGACCAGTACATGCTCTTTGAGCGGCGCCCAATCCCCGGCCTGCGCTGCCGTCAGCGGCACGGCCAGTTCCCCCACCCGCGCATCGGCGCCGGTCGCTGCCTGGGCGCGTAGGCTCAGCAACAACGGGATGGCGACCAGCCCGGTTGTCACAAACAGCAGCCCCAGCCCACGCCAGACACGCCGGAACAGGTTACGCTGAAACAGCGCCAGGTAGAGGGCAAAGGCCAGGATAATGACCGGCACGCCGCGCGCCGCAAAGTAAGTGTAAAACCCCAATCCCTGAAATAGTCCGGCCAGAACGAACGGCCAGTAGCGGCCCCGCCGATCATCCAGCCCACGCCACAAGAAGAGGAAAGTCAGCAACATAAAAAACGGCATGCTGATGTGGCGCTGGTTGTCGCGCGAGTACAGCAACGACCAGAAGCTGACCGCCAGCCCGGCCGCCGCGATCAATCCGGCATGGCGGCCCAGGAGCCGTCGCCCCAGCAAATAGGTCAATGGCACCGCCAGCGTGCCGAATATCGCCCCCACCAGCCGCAGCCCGAGCACAGTGTGGCCGAACAGCCCGATGGTGATGGCGACCAGCGCATGAAAGAGCGCTTCGTGGCCGCTGGCATCCGTGTAGTAAACGCGCAGATCCCCATCCAGCACCCGCTGCGAGATGACAAAGGCATTGCTGAGCTCATCGTCGCTGAAGCCTGGCGGCACCTGGTCCAGCGCCAGCACCCGCAGCCCAAACGCCAGTAGCGTGATGGCCAGGATCAGCCAACGGCTTGACTTGATCATGGCGCTACCTCCAACTCAGTCACGATCAGGCTGTCGTTTAGCGTTGCTCCAGCCAGGCTCACGGGCAGCCGGATGCTGCCCTGCTGGCAATCTGCCGGGCAATAGTAGAAGCCGCTGCGTAGCTGGTAGCGACCGGCCGGTAAATCCCCCGGCAAAACCAGCTCATGCAATTGATAAAAAACCTCGCCCCGCTGCCAGCCGGCGCTGGGCACGCCCAGTAAATCCTGCTGCGCCAGCGGGATCCCGTCCGGCCCGGTCAGGTGGGTGAACAGCACCCAATCTTCGGCCGGCGGCTCGACGACCTGCCAGCCGGTCAGGAAGGGGACAACCTCACCGGGCGCGACCCGGTCAGTGGCCAGCCAATAACCGAGAAGCTGAACGGCATCGCCAAATTGGTAGGCGGCCTCGGCTGGTTGCCAGTCAGCGGGGATCGATTGGATGGCGCTGGCCTCGTAGCGGCGGATTGGCCGGTCCAGGTCCGAGGCGCGGGTGGGTATTTCGCCGCTGGGGCCACCGGGCACAAAGAGGCCGATCAAGACCGGATGCAGCGGCGCCAGCCCGGCTGTGAGCAGCGGTGCGCCGGGTGCGGGCAGGACCAGGCTGTGGCGGCCATCAAACCAGAAATGGCGACCGGGATCCTCAGCCAGGATCAGAGCCGCCACCGCCTGGGCATGGAAAGGGCCGGGCTGCGCCGTGGAGATGGCCGCGCCCCGCTCGCCGGTAGCGGCCAACTCTTCGAGCATTGCGACGAGGGTGCTTTCGTATTGCAGGCGTACTTCCGGCCGGTTGGCCCAGTCGCCAAAATAAGCCTGGCTGCTGCCGGCGGCCAGCAATAAAAAGCCGCCGCCGATCAGCCAGGGTTGCCACCGTTCGCTGCCCGGCCAACGTGCACCCAGCCAGCGCCGGCCGGCCGCCAGGGCCAGCGCCGGGAACAGATAGAGGACTGGCAGCAGGCCAATCGCCTGGGTCGTGGCCAGCTCGGGACCGGTGATGGCCGCCGGGGCGAAGCCGATGACCAGCAGCCCCAGCGCCAGGAGTGCCCCGGCGCCATAGCGCTGGTCGCGCCGCCAGAAATACCAGAAGGCCAGCAAGAGGCCCACGACGAAAAGCAGGCTGGCCGTTGGTCCCAGCCAGGGCCGGCCGGCGAGGTTGTAGCGCCAGACGCCATCGCCTGCCAAAGAAAAAAGCGCCAGACTGCCACGCAGATTCTGCCAGAGCAAGCTGAAATCCCCCTGCCCGGCGGCGCGCAGGGGCGCGCTGAGCTGGTCCAGACGTGCTTCGGCGGCCGGGTTGAGCTGGAGGTAACGCCAGAGGGGCCAGCCGATGAGGCCGGCGGGCAATAATGTCAGCAGCAGTTGGTTGAGGCCGGGCCGTCCTTCAGTTCGGGTCAGCAGCCAGTAGCCGGTCAGCAGCGGGAAGAGCAGCCAGAGGGCGCGGGCTGGGATGTAGCTGTAGAAAGAGAGCCCCAGGCAGATGCCGGCGGCGAGGGTGGCGGGCCAGCGGGACCGGCCGGTCCCCCCCAGGTAAAAAAACAGCGCCAGACCGAACAGCGCCGGCAAGGTGATGGTGCGCAGCATATGGCGGCTGACCATCAGCGGCCAGAAGCCGAACGCCAGCCCGGCGCAGCTCCACAACGCGATGCGCCTGTCGAATAATTTACGAGTCCAACCGTAGGTTGCGGCCAGGAAGATGAGGCTGAAAAAGACGCTGGTCAACCGGCCGGCCAGCGCCCGCCGGCCGATGGCCGCCATCATCAGCGCGGTCGCGTAATCGTACAGCGGTTCGCGGCCGTTGGCTGTGGTGAGATAAAGCGGGCGCGCCCCTTCCCGGATGCGCCAGGCGTCCAGGCCGTGGTCGGCTTCGTCATGGGTGAGCCCGGGAGGAACATCGTCCAATTTGTACAGCCGCAGGCTGGCGGCTGCCAGCAGAATGAGCAGCAGCCACCATAGCTGGCGGGACGAATCAGTTCCAGAGGTCAGCATAGCCAGCGAATGATAATGGCAGGCCGGGCTGCGGGCAACCTCTCCTGCCCCACGCTCGGTCGACGCTAAGCCAGTGACCGCGGCCGGGATCTGGTGCCGATCTGCGGCCAGCTTCATGCCATTTGTCATATTGCATTATCCGCGCGATAGTGTAATTTGGAGCAAATGTATAGATTTGTTGATAATTTGACAGATTTATATATAAATTGTGTGGATACTTGCATCTGTAGCGAGGATTTTTCGTCATGAAACTTGACCAATACCCGGCCCCCAGGCTGGTTTTTTGGGAAACAACGGCCGGCTGCAACCTGGCCTGCATCCATTGCCGCCGCATCACCGTCGCTGATCAACTCACACCGCAGGACCTCAACACGGCTGAGGCCATGGCCCTGGTTGATGACATCGCCGCCATGGGGCGGTCGATTTTTGTTCTGTCTGGTGGGGAGCCACTGTTCCGGCCGGATATCTTCGAGATCGCCGCTCATGCCAGCGACGCCGGGCTGATTGTGGCCCTGGCGACCAACGGTACATTAATTGACGCTGAAGTAGCGGCCAAAATCAAACAAGCCGGTATCAAGCGAGTGAGTATTAGCTTTGACGGTGCCGACGCCCCGACCCATGACATTTTCCGGGGGCAGGGGGCTTTTGACCTGGCCCTGGCCGGCATTCAGCATCTGCGTGACGCCGGCATTCCTTTCCAGATCAATACAACCGTCGCCACCCACAACGTTCACCAGATGCCGGAAACGCTGGCCCTGGCCCGGAGCCTGGGCGCGGTGGCCCTCCATCTCTTCCTGCTTGTGCCCGTTGGCTGCGGGGTGGAGATCGCCGAAGACAAACAGATCTCCGCTGCCGAATATGAGGACGTGCTGAACTGGATGTATGACGCCGAGATGGCTGGTGACATCGAACTGAAGGCGACTTGCGCACCCCATTATTTCCGCATCAGCCGGCAGCGTCAGGTTGAGGAACGGCGTGAGGGCATCTTCCGCGAGCGGCCCGCCAGTATGCACCGGCAGAAACATGCGGGTGGGCACCCTGGCGGCCATCCCGGCGGGCATGCCAACGCCATGAATGCGATGACCAAGGGTTGCCTGGCTGGCACTGGTGTCGCCTTTGTCAGCCATCGCGGCGAGATATTTCCCTGCGGCTACCTGCCGCTTGAGGCAGGCCACATCCGGCAGCAATCTTTTGGCGACATCTGGCAAGAGTCGCCGCTCTTTGCTTCGCTGCGCGACCCGGAACAGCTGGGCGGCGCCTGCGGCGTTTGCGAGTTCAAAATGGTTTGTAGCGGCTGCCGGGCCCGGGCCTATGGCATGACCGGTGATTACCTCGGCGAAGAGCCTTTTTGCACCTACGTGCCACGGTCGCTGCGGCCGGCCGATGAGGCCCTGGTATGACGATGACAGAGGCGATGTTTGATGTGGCCATTGTTGGCGGCGGCATTAGTGGCCTGGCCGCTGCCCACGCCTTGCAGACGGCGGAATCACCCCTGAACTATGTGGTCCTCGAGGGCAGCGACCGCTGGGGTGGCAAAATCCAGACGGAGCGGCTGGGGCTGGCCGGTACCGACCCCTTCATCCTTGAAGCCGGCCCTGACTCTTTCATCACGCAAAAACCGTGGGCATTGCAACTGGCGCGCCAGCTCGGCATGAGCGAGCAGCTCCTGCCAACCAACGACGAGCGACGCCAGACCTTTGTGCTGAACCGGGGCCGGCCGGTGCCGCTGCCGGATGGCGTTATGCTCATCGTGCCCACGAAGTTCCGTCCTTTCCTGTTTTCGCCCCTGATTTCGTTGCCCGGCAAACTGCGCATGGGGTTGGATTGGTTTATCAAGCCCAAAACCGATGGCGCGGATGAGACGCTGGCCGATTTTATCCGCCGGCGGCTGGGGAACGAGGCGCTGGACAAGATCGCTGAGCCCTTGCTCGCCGGCATCTACAATGCTGAAGCCGAGAAGCAGAGCATTCTGGCGACCTTTCCCCGCTTTCGCGACATCGAGACAAAGCATGGCAGCCTGATCCGCGGCATGTTGGCGGCGATGAAGAACCGGCCGGCCAAACCAGCCAGCGGCGGCCCCAGGCCGCCCTCCGCGTTTATCTCTTTCCGCGGCGGGATGACGGAGCTGGTCACCAGGCTACTGGCCGAGCTGACCGGCGACCTGCGGCTCAATGCACCGGTGGCTGGACTGGACCGGGAGCGGGAAGGTTACCGCCTTACCCTGGCCAATGGCGAGCAGATCAGCGCCAGAAGTGTCATCCTGGCGGTGCCGGCGTACCGGGCAGCCACGCTGTTGCGGCCTCATGCGCCGGAGGCGGCGACCAGGCTGGACGAGATTCGCTATGTCAGCACCGGCACCGTCTCCCTGGCTTTCCGCGCAGATGAGATTGGTCACCCGCTCAATGGGTTTGGCATCGTCATCCCGCGCAGCGAGAAGCGGCGCATCAACGCCATCACCTGGACCTCGACCAAATTTGACAACCGGGCCCCGGCCGATCATCGGCTCCTGCGTGTCTTTTTTGGCGGCTCGCGCACGCCGGAAATGATGGCGCTGGACGATGATGAGCTGCTGGCGACAGTGCGCCGGGAATTGCGTGAGATCATGGGCATCACTGCCGAGCCAGTCCTGCACCGGATTTATCGTTGGATTAACGGCAATCCCCAATACGATGTCGGCCATCTGGAGCGGGTAGCCCGGATTGAGGCGGCGCTGCCGCCGGCGCTTTTCCTGACAGGTAGCCCCTATCGTGGCATCGGCGTGCCTGACTGCGTCCGCCAGGGTGGCGAGGCGGCGGCACAAGCTATCGACCATTTGAAAGAGAACCAGGGCGCAATGGAGGCGGGGCTACGTGTCTGAGGCAAATCCGGCGGCAGAACAGTGGCTGTCCGTCAGCGCAGCAGCGCGGCGTCTCAATGTGCATGCCAATACGCTGCGGCGCTGGGCGGATGATGGGCAGATCGCGTTTGTGATGACGCCTGGCGGGCATCGCCGCTTTGCCCTGACTGAGCTGCAGCGGTTTGTAAGCCGGCAGCAGAATGGCCACCGGCCGGTAACCAACAAAAAAGAATGGGTCGAGACAGCCGTGACCGCCACGCGCCAGGAACTGGCCGGTCGCCGGGACGAACCCTGGCTCCGCGACAACGACGGCACTCGTGAGCAGCATCGCCAGCTGGGGCGCCAGCTCATGGGGCTGGTCATGCAATACCTGGCTGCCAGCGATGAAGAAGCGGCCGCTTTGCTGGCGGAAGCGGGGCAGATGGGCCGGCGCTACGGCCAGATGGCCCGGCAGAGCCGGCTGCCGCTGGCGGAGACATTGTCAGCCGCCGCCTTTTTTCGCGACACGCTGATTGAGGCGGTGTTGCAGCTGCCGGAACATGTCCAGCTTTCGCCGGAAGCCACCGCCCGGCTGATGCGCAAAATCAACGATTTGCTGAATGAAGTTCAGCTAACGATTGCTGAGGAGTACGATGCCTTCATCGAAGACATTCTGTCTCGGAATTAGCCATCACAACACGCCGGTTGCCCTGCGCGAGGCGTTGAGCAGCCAGCCGGAGGCGTTGGCGCAGGTGTTGGTGGACCGGCCGGATCTGGCGGACGCGGTAGCCGAATGGGCGGTCGTCTCGACCTGTAATCGTTTTGAGCTGTATGCCCAGCTGGCCCCGGAAGTGAGCCAGGGTGAGCAGCTTCTGTTGTCATGGCTGGCGCTGAGCCGGGGTCTGCCGGCAGAACAACTGCGCCCCCATTATGCCAGCCACCGGGCTGAGGCTGTGGCCCGCCACCTGTTGCAGGTAGCCGCCGGTCTGGATTCGCAGGTGCTGGGCGAGCCCCAGATTTTGGGTCAGGTCGCGGCTGCCTTTGCGGCAGCCCGGGAAGAGAAGACGACCGGACCTTATCTGACGGCTCTCTTCCAGGCGGCGATCCGGGCCGGCAAGCGGGCGCGGACGGAGACGGCGATCAGCCGCCGGCCGGCCAGCATCAGCTCGGTGGCGGTTTCACATATCGAAGCCAGTAATGGACCGCTGGCGGCGCAAAACATCCTGGTTATTGGGGCGGGGGAGATGGCTGAGCTGGCGGTCAACAGCCTGCGCAAGCGGGGCGCCAGCCAGATAGCCCTGGTCAACCGGACCCGTGAACGCGCCCTGGACTTGCTGGGGGATGGCGCCGGCTGCGTCTACCGGCTGGACCAGATCCACGAGGCGCTTGTGGCTGCGGACGCCGTCATCAGCGCCACCGGTGCGCCCCATCTCATCCTGACCGAAGAATTGATCGCCTCTGTACAGACCGCACGGGCTGGCCGGCCGCTACTGCTCGTTGATATCGCCTTGCCCCGCGATATTGATCCGGCTGTTCGCGAACTGGCCGGCGTCAACCTGATCAACCTGGACACGCTGCATGACAGTCTGGAAGAAGCGCGGCAGGCGCGGGCCCAGGAAGTGCCGGGCGTCAAACAGATTGTCCGGGAAGAGCTGGCGACCTGGCGGCAGCAGGTGCGGCAGCTGCAGATCCGGCCGGTCATCCGCGAGTTGCGCCAGAAGGCGGAGGTCATCCGCGAAAACCAGGTAGAGCGGACGCTGAAATTCCTCGGCGACGTCGATCCGGCCACCCGCGACCAGATCCGCCATCTGTCTCAGGCGCTGGTGAATCAATTGCTCCATGAACCCACGAACAAGCTGCGCGAAGAAGCGGTCAACGGCGCCACGCCAGAACTGGCCAGCGCAGTGCGCGAGCTGTTCAACCTCGAAGCCTAGCCTATGAAAACCCTCAAGATCGGAACCCGCAAATCAACGCTCGCCCTCTGGCAGACAGATCATGTGGCGGCCCAGCTCCAGTTGGCCTGGCCCACGCTGACCTGTGAAAAGGTCACTTTTGTCACCGAGGGTGACAAGAGCCAGGCCCTGGGGAAGCCGCTACCGCAAATCGGTGGCAAGGGGCTATTTACCCAGGAGCTGGAGGAGGCGCTGCGGCAGGGGCGTATCGACCTGGCCGTCCATTCGCTGAAAGATTTGCCGGTGGAGCAGCCCGACGATCTTGTCCTGGGCGCCATTCTGAGCCGGGCGGATGTACGGGATGTGTTGGTGGCGCGGGAAGGTTGGACGCTGGCGACGTTACCGGCCGGTGCCAGCGTCGGCACCAGCAGCCCGCGCCGGCAGGCTCAATTGCTGGCCGCCCGGCCTGATTTACAGGTGCGCTCGATCCGCGGCAACGTGGAGACCCGCATTAATAAGGTGCTGGAGCGGGGTGAATATGATGCGGCCGTGCTGGCGGCGGCCGGCGTTGTCCGGCTGGGGCTGGACGTGCTCATCAGCCAGTGGCTGCCGCTGGCGACGATGCTGCCGGCCCCGGGGCAGGGAGCCCTGGCTGTGCAATGCCGCCGCTACGATGTCGAGACGCTGCAATTGCTGGCCGCCATCGAAAACGAGACGGTGCGCCATTGTGTCGAGGCCGAGCGAGCTTTTTTGCAGACGCTCGGGGGCGGCTGCGCAGCGCCGATAGGGGCTTATGCCACGATGCAGGATGGCTTGATCTGGCTGGAGGCGCTGGCTGCTGCGCCGGATGGGTCCCAGCAGGTGAAAGTCAATGGCGCCTGTGCCGATCCGCAGGTGTTGGGCCAATCCCTGGCCCTGGAGGCGCTGGCCCGGGGCGCCGGCCGGTTGATTGGCGCCCGCGGGCTGGCCGGGAAGCGGGTGGTGGTCACCCGCAGCGTCAGCCAGGCCGGTGCGCTGGCTGACCGGCTCGAAGCGGCCGGCGCCCAGCCCCTTGTTTTTCCGGTTATTCGTTTTGAGCCGCTGCCGCCAGAGCCGCTGCAGGCGGCATTGGGCCAGATAGAAAAGTATGAATGGCTGATTTTTACCAGCGTCAATGCGGTGGAGTTCTTTCTGGCTGCTTACGGGGGCCAGCCGCTGCCCCGTGTGGCGGCTGTGGGTGAGGCAACGACCACGCGCCTGCAGAACCGCGGCATTCCGGTGGCCTATGTGCCGGCGACGTTTACCGGCGAAGCGCTGGCGCATGGGTTGGGGGCGCTGACCGGCCGGTCCGTCCTGTTACCGCGCGCCTGCAACGGTCGCCCGGACATCGTGGCGGCGCTGCAGGCAGCTGGCGCTGTTGTCGACGACATCCCGCTTTACGAGACGGTGCCGGCTGAGCCTACAGTTGAGGCATTGGCCGAGCTGGCGCGTGGCGTCGATATGATCACTTTCACCAGCCCGTCCAGCGTGCGCAATTTTGTCAGCCTGGTGAGCGGCACGGCCGTGGAAGGCGCTGTGGCCGGGGCGACGGTTGCCTGTATCGGGCCCAGCACGGCGGCTGAGGCAGAGGCGCTGGGGTTGACCGTCGCCATCGTCCCCGAGCAATACACCATCGACGACCTGATCGCGGCTATTGAGGAGCATTATGCTTGAGTTAAGTTCTGATCTGCGGCTTAAAAGCGCGTTGACGCAGCGGCCGCGCCGGCTACGCCAGTCGCCGGCTATGCGCCGGCTGGTGCGCGAGACGCTGCTGACGCCGGCTGATTTTATCTACCCGCTGTTTGTGCAGCATGGGCGCGGCGTGCGCCAGGAGATCCCGTCGATGCCGGGCCAATACCGGCTGTCGGTTGACCAGTTGGCCGCAGAAGCGGCGCAGGCCAGCGAGCTGGGGTTGGGCGGCGTCATCCTGTTTGGCATCCCGGCGGGCAAGGACCCGGTGGGGGAAGAGAATTTTGCCGACGATGGCATTGTGCAGCGGGCGATCCGGGAATTGAAGGCGAACCGGCCGGATCTGCTGGTTATCACCGACGTCTGCCTCTGCGAATACACCGACCACGGCCATTGTGGCCTGCTTGACGAGCAGGGCCAGGTGCTCAACGACGAGACGCTGGCCATCCTGCAGCAGGTGGCCGTCTCGCATGCCGAGGCGGGGGCGGACATCGTCGCCCCCAGCGGCATGATGGATGGCATGGTCGGCGCCATCCGCCAGGGGCTGGACGCCCACGACTACAGCCACATCCCGATCATGTCCTACGCGGTGAAATATGCCTCGGCGTTCTACGGCCCATTTCGCGATGCGGCCGACGGCGCCCCCCAGTTCGGCGACCGCAAGACGCACCAGATGGACCCGGCCAATGCCCGCGAGGCGCTGCGCGAGGCCGCCCTGGATGTGGCCGAAGGGGCGGATTTCCTCATGGTGAAGCCGGCGCTGGCCTACCTGGATGTGATTTACCGGGTCAAGATGGCGCAGCCGGAGCTGCCGATGGTGGCGTACAACGTCAGCGGCGAGTACGCGATGATCAAGGCCGCGGCGGCTAAGGGCTGGCTCGACGAGCAGGCCACGGTTCTGGAGAAATTAATCAGCATCAAGCGGGCGGGGGCGGATCTGATTATCAGCTATCACGCCAAGGACGCCTCCCGCTGGCTGGCCTGAGTCATTTTAAGAAACTTTTGCCGCAGATGACGCAGATTTTTGGGATTAATAAGAGAAAAATCTGTGTCAACTTGTGCTGAGCACAGCGAAGTATCTGCGTCATCTGCGGCCTAACTAAGAGAGAAGGATTAGCGAATGGCACTTAAGGATATGGAACGGGTCGCGCCGAGCGGCGTTGATGTTTTGGAAAGGGGGAAGGACGCTGAGGGGAACAGCATTGGGTTGGACCGGCGCCTGTTTATGCAGTTGTTGGCCTTTGGCGGCTGTAACGATAGCGGCGCGATTGCCGCCGCGCTGGCGGAAGCGAGTCCAGAAGCCGCTTTTGCCCTGTACGAGGATCTGAACGACCCCGACGGGATCGCGATCCTGGTCTGTCATGAGGATCCGAGCTTTTTTGTGGGTGAATGGCGGCAGATGCTCAAGCGGGCGCCGCTGGCCAACTTGCAGCCGAAGCCGGAGATGACCATGTTCGGCCGGACCTACAGCCTGGGTTATGAGCAGGATCTGGAGGAGACGTTGATCGGCCGGCCGCGGGGCAAGGTTGTCAACCCGAAGCTGCCCTGGGCCATCTGGTACCCACTGCGGCGGGATGGCGCCTTTGAACAGCTATCGGCCGAAGAGCAGCGCACAATTTTAATGGAGCATGGCGGCATCGGCATGGCATATGGTCGGGCCGGGCTGGGGACGGATATCCGGCTGGCCAGCCACGGTCTGGACAAGAACGACAACGATTTTACGGTGGCGCTGCTGGGGCCGAACCTGGCGCCGCTCTCCAAGATTGTAGAGCGGATGCGCAAGACCAAACAAACCTCACAATATCTGAAATCGCTAGGCCCATTTTTTGTGGGCAAGGCGGTCTGGCAAAGCAAACATGATTGATTTACAAGACTCACTCTTCCTGCGGGCTTGCCGTGGGCTACCGACTGAGCGGACGCCGATCTGGTTTATGCGTCAGGCGGGCCGCTACATGGCTGAATACCGGGCCATCCGCCAGCAACATTCGATGCTGGAGACGATCAACACACCGGAGCTGGCGGCCGAGATCACATTACAACCAATCAACGCTTTTGGCTTTGATGCGGCCATCATCTTTTCCGACATCCTGCCGCCGCTGCAGAGCATGGGGCTGGCGCTGGAGTTCGTGAAGGAAGTCGGGCCGGTCATCCACAACCCGCTGACCACGACCTACCAGATCGACATGCTGGCGACGCCGCCGGCCGAAGCGTCGATGCAAGGGACGCTGGACGCCATCAAACTGGTGAGCGCTGAGCTGGAGCCGCGCGGTGTGCCGCTGATTGGCTTCTGCGGGGCGCCGTTTACGCTGGCCTCGTATGCGGTTGAGGGCGGCGGCAGCAAAAATTATGAGCGGACCAAGGCGCTGATGTACGGCGAGCCGGCGGCCTGGGCCCGGTTGATGAACAAGCTGGTCACGGTGATGGCTGACTATCTGATCAAACAGGCTGCTGCTGGCGCCAGCGCGTTGCAGATTTTTGATTCCTGGGCCGGTCTGGCGCTGAGCCGTTATGACTATGACCGCTATGTTAAGCCGTACAACAGCAAGCTGATTCAGATGGTGCAAGGGCGGGCCAGGGTGCCGGTCATTTACTTCAGCACCGGGACGGCGACCTACCTGGACAGCATTGCCGAGATGGGGTCTGACGTGGTGGGCGTGGATTGGCGTATCGGTCTGGGCGAGGCGCGTGAGCGGGTGGGCTGGAACCGGCCGGTCATGGGCAACCTCGACCCGGTGGCTTTGCTGGCCCCCTGGCGTGAACTCCGCTTTCGCATAGACCAGGTGCTGGCTGAAGCCGGTGAACAACCCGGCCACATCTTCAACCTGGGGCATGGCATCTTCAAGAACACGCCCGTCGACAATGTGCGCCGGGCGGTTGAGTACGTGCAGGCGCAGACCGTGCGCAGCCGGGAGGTGGCCTGATGGGCGACGTAAACCATCCCATAGGTGTGTTAATGATGGCGTACGGTGGGCCGGAATCGCTGGCGGAAATCCCCGGCTACCTGTCTGACATCCGCTCCGGGCGGGTAACCACACCCGCTGTGCTTGAGGAAATCAGCCACAACTATGAGCAGATTGGCGGCAAGTCGCCGCTGCTCTCATTTACGAAGGCGCAGATGGAAGCGGTGGCGGCCCATTTTGATCCGGCCCGGGTCAAGTTTTACCTGGGGATGCGCCATTGGTCGCCCTGGATTGAAGAGGTGGTCGGGGAGATGCTGGCTGATGGGATCACGCACGCCGTGGCCCTGGTGCTGGCGCCTCATTACAGCAGCCTGAGCATTGCCAAATATCAGCAGAAGATCCAGGCCGGGCTGGAAATGTACCGGGGTGACATTGAGTTTAACTACGTCGACAGTTACCACGATGCGCCGAAATTGATTGAGGCGCTGGCCAGCCGGGTGCAGCAAGGGCTGAACCATTGGCCAGTCGAGGAACAATCTGATGTCCATGTGGTCCTGAGCGCCCACAGCCTGCCGGTGCGCATCGTCAAGATGGGCGATCCGTATGACAAACAGCTACGCGAGACGGCGCAGTTGATTGCGGACGAGGTTGGGCTGCGGCCAGAGCAATGGTCGTGGAGCTACCAATCGGCCGGGCGCAGTCCGGAACCGTGGCTGGGACCGCAGTTGCAGGAGCATCTGCCTGTGCTGGCTGAGCAAGGGGTGCGCAAGGTGGTCAGCGTGCCGATTGGTTTTGTTTGTGACCATGTGGAGATTTTGTACGACATCGATATTCAGGCCCAGGCCGTGGCCCGGGAAGCTGAGATGGAGCTGGTGCGGCCACCGGCGCTGAACAATGATCCGCTGTTTATCCAGCAGCTGGTTGAGATCATTGAGGGGCGTCTGGCGGTGCTGGCAGGGAGCGAGGCAGATGACGATTAACGACAATATCCTGCTGACGGAGCAATCTGAGGCGCTGTTTGAACGGGCCAATGAGCTGTTACCGGGCGGGGTGAACTCGCCGGTGCGTGCTTTCAAATCGGTTGGTGGCAAGCCGCTGTTTTTCGACCGGGGCGAAGGCGCTTATCTGGTTGATGCAGATGGGAACCGGTACATCGACTATGTGCTCTCCTGGGGACCGCTGGTTCTGGGTCATGCTCACCCGCAGGTGGTGGCGGCGTTGCAGGCGGCCGTTGGTCGAGGCACCAGCTATGGGGCGCCAAACCGGCATGAGATCGAGCTGGCGGCGCTGGTGCAGGAGTTGATGCCGGGGCTGGAGATGATGCGTTTTGTCAATTCCGGGACGGAAGCGACGATGAGTGCCTTGCGGTTGGCGCGAGCGTATACCGGCCGGAACAAAATCATCAAATTTGCTGGTAACTATCACGGCCATGCTGACATGCTGCTGGTAGCGGCCGGCTCCGGTGTGGCCACGTTGGGGCTGCCCAATTCGCCGGGCGTGCCGGCCAATACCGTTGCGGACACATTGACGGCGCCTTTCAACAATCTGGATGCGGTGTTGCGTCTGTTCGCAACCTACCCGGAGGAGATCGCCGCAGTGATTGTCGAGCCGGTGGCCGGCAATATGGGGATGGTGCCGCCCAGGGATGGCTTTTTGGCGGGCCTGAGGTCGTTGACCAGCCAGTATGGCGCGTTACTCATATTTGATGAAGTGATGACCGGCTTCCGCGTCCACAAGGGTGGGGCGCAGGCGCTCTATGGTATCGAGCCGGATTTGACGGCGTTGGGCAAGGTGATTGGTGGTGGGCTGCCAGTGGGTGCTTACGGCGGCCGGCGCGAGATTATGGCAATGGTGGCGCCGCTGGGGCCGATGTACCAGGCGGGCACGCTATCCGGCAACCCGCTGGCGATGGTGGCCGGCATTGAGACGCTCAAAGGGATCCGTGACGACGCGGTCTGGGCGCAGTTTGCTGCTCTGGGGGAGCAACTTGATGCGGGGATTGCGGCGGCGGCAGCGCGGGCGGGCATCCCGATTTACCAGACGCGGGTGGGGTCGATGCAGGGGTTGTTTTTTGTGCACCGGCCGGTCACCGACTACGCCAGCGCCCAAAACGCCGACACCGACCGCTTTGCCCGCTTCTTCCGCGGTATGCTGGCTCAGGGCGTCTACCTGGCGCCTTCCCAGTTCGAGGCAGGTTTCCTCTCGACCGCCCACGGGCCTGAGGAGATTGAGCGGACAATTGCGGCGGCTGAGCGCGTGTTTGCGACGTTGGCGTGACCCCTGGCACCGTCATTTCGAGCGCCGCCAATTCAGAAGATCGCTCCTCACGACAGAGCGAGAAATCTCTGCGCTGGCTTGCGCTGGTAGCCGTCAGCGCGAGTTCGCCGCCGTAGTTGATGAGCGTAGAGATCCCTCGCTTTTTCGTGATGGAGACATCAAGCGGGTTGGTTGCGCTCGGGATGACGATGGGGAGATGACACAAAAAAGCGCCAGGCATTTGCCTGGCGCTTTTCAGAGGTAGAAGTGGATTAGACCTAAGCGATTGCTTGCTTGGCAACGTCCACAATGGCGGCAAACGCCCGCTCATCCCGGACGGCGATGTCAGCCAGGACCTTGCGATCCAGGAGGACGTTCGCCTGCTTTAAACCGTGGATGAAACGGCTGTAGCTGATGCCATTCTGCCGGCAACCCGCATTGATACGGGCAATCCAGAGCTGACGATAGTTACGACGGCGCTGCTTACGGTCGCGGTACGAATACCAGTACGACTTCATCATCGCTTCGTTGGCCCGGCGGAACAAGCGATGCTTGGTTCCCCGCTGACCTTTCACCATCGCCAAAATCTTATTGTGCCGACGACGACGTTTAAAACCAGTCTTTACGCGCATGTTTACCTCCGCATTTTCATCACCCGGTCACTCAAGCCGAAGACCGAGGCCGGGTAGCGGTCTGATTAAGGTGAATAAAACTAAGCCGGCGGATTCGCCTTGTATTTCTTCATGTACGGCAGCAGCTGCTTGATTCTCTTCCGGCTGCCTGCACTGGCTACCGGCTGCATCTTATCAAGCTGACGCTTCGTACGGCTAGACTTACGACGGCGCAAATGGCTCTTACTGCCCTTGGTCTGCAAAATCTTGCCAGTCCCAGTCATCCGAAACCGTTTGGCGGCCGCTTTGTACGTCTTGAGCTTGTACTTTTTCTTCTTTTGGGCCATTTTCCACTCCTATAAAATTCAGCTGTGTCCTGGTTCGCAAAGCGAAGCCATCGTATCAGCAGTAATCACAATCTGTAGACAAAAAAAGACCGGGCCGCAGCCCAGCCTTTCAGGTTATCACCATTAAAAACTGCGGGCGACTACTCTTCTTCGCCGTCTTCCCGGCCCTGCCGAGCAGATTTGCCGATTGTATCCGTCGGCGCCAGCATCATGGTCATCGACCAGCCTTCCATCATGGGCTGCTGCTCGATGGTGGAGACATCTGCCAATTCAGCAGCGATCTCCTTCATGGTATCCTGGGCCAGTTCCGGGTAATCACGCTCACGGCCATAAAAGCGAATACTCACTTTGACCTTCTTGGCATCTTCCAGCCAGCCACGAGCCTTTTTAACCTGGATTGCCTGGTGAAAATCACCAGTCTTGATTTTTAACTTGATCGTCTTGATGTCGATCGTCTTCTGTTTCTTGCGCGCTTCCCGGTACTTCTTCTTCTGCTCGTACGAGAACTTACTGAAATCCATGATCCGGCAAACAGGCGGTCTCGCATTGGGCGCAACCTCAACCAGATCGAGTCCTGCTTCGAAGGCAATATCGCGCGCTTCGTTGGTGGAAACGACGCCTCGATTCTTGTTTTCCTGATCGATGAGCATCACTTCTCGAACACGTATGTGCCTGTTAACACGATAATCTGGCGTATGATCCTGCCGTCTCTTAGTTGTACGCGATCTCTTTATCACTTAGGGCTAAACAACTCCTATCATTCAGTAACCAGAGCAAAATACCCGGGAAATAGTCCGGTGTGAGGTCGACATGTTAACACAGCCTCACTCCTACGTCAACAGAAACGCCTGATCCGGCCAGGCAGCCTCACACGGCTGCCGGCTGCCAAAGATACAGGGAGCTTTTGGCCACGGATTAACACGGATGATATCTGATGATGCTGTTCCTGCAGTTATCAAGCGCAACGCGCAGGATTGTCCCACAAAAAAGAAATCCGTGTCGAATCCGTGCTAATCCGTGGCCCCTTCTCTTACCAAATCGGCAGTGGCGGTTTGGTGGTCCATGACCCAGAGGTAGAGGTCGGCTTCGGTGCGGTGGGGGAAGTCGGCCAGGGTGCCGAGTTCGCGCAGGACCTGGATTTTGGGCAGGTAGACATGGTCATACCAGGAGGCGGCCGCTTGAGGGAGGCTGACCGGGCCGTTTTGCCTCTGGCCCAGATAATAGCGGTGGACGGAGATATGCTCGAGTAGTTTGCCGTACTTACCGGCCAGCGTGAGGCGGATGTCGCTGGCCGGCCGGTTTTCGGCCAGCTTTGTCTGGGCCAGGAAACTTTCCCGTTCCTCAGCCAGAATGAGATGATCGATCCAGGTGGCGGTGTTGAGACGGCGGATGATGCGGGCAACAGGCGCCTGGGCATAAATCTCCGCCAGCCGTTCCGTGGCGGCGGCCGGATGGCCGGCCCGCTCCTCGCGGCGCAGCCAACGATATTCGCTGACATAAAGGTAGAGGTCAGTCAGAGTAAATTCCGGGAAAGAAGTTGTCAGCCCTTGTTGTTTGATAACCTCGACGAGGGGCAGGTAGACGTTGTCATACCATGAGGTGGCTGCCTCGGGGATGCTGACGTAGGCGTCGCGGTCCTCGCCCAGGAACCAGGCGTGACTGCGGATATGTTCGGCCAGCCGGTTGTAATGGCGGGGCTGGCTGAGGTTGAGGGCATGGTCAGGGGAGTTGATGACCGGCCGGTTCTTACCCAGCTCCGTCTCGGTCAGGAAAGCTGCATAATCCTTAAGTGAGCGCAGTTCGGCCCGGTCCAGGGTGGGCTTGAGCGGCACTGGCACATCGATTTCAGCCACGTAGGCATCGATTTCCAGTTGGCCCCGTTCGCGGGCGACGGAGACGCGGTGGTTGCCATCCTTGACGAAGTAAACATCACCAATCTTATACGCTTCGATGGGCGGCAGCTCCACATCCGCATAGCGTAGCGTGCCGATGTTGACCCAACGCTCGCTGGTGATCTCCTGCGTAGGCAGGAAGGCGCGGTCAAAGTCCTTGTAGCGGCTGACTGAGCCGACGATATTTTCGATGGGGATGCTACGCACGCCCAGGTCGCGCTGGCCGCCGAAGGGCAGGTCGCTGCGGACCTGGTCGAAGGGTAGCAGTTCCAGCTCTTCGCCGGTAAACCAGCTGCGTATGCGCCGCCAGAGGGCGCGCCGCTGGGCCTGGCGGAAATCGGAAAAGGCCATTTGTCGATACATAGTTAGCCCGCATTGTAAGGGGTGCGTCAAGTAGGGTCTACCGGCAGATCAACCGAAGATAGGGGGTAAGGGTTTCGGGCAGATTGCTGTTGGCCTAAGGCATCGTTAATCTGCGGCGAGGGGGAGTACGACCTGGCCGATAACGCCGGCGGCGTTGGCGCTCTGGATGCGGGCCGGGGTGATTTGGTTGGCGAGACCGGCCGGTCCCACCCCCTGCACCCGCACATAATTGTCCGTATAGCCAACCCAGCGCAGGCCGTCATCATCCGCGCCGGTTACCTGCTCCCATAAAACCGGCTGCTCGCTGCCGACCATGCCCGCATGAAAGGCCAGGCTCATTTCCTGGCCCAGGGCGATCATCCGCGCCGCCCGCGCTTTTTTCTCTGCCTTATCCACATGTTTGTACATGCGCGCTGCCGCGGTGCCGGGCCGCTTGCTGTAGGAGAACACATGGAGCCGGGCAAAAGCGATCGCGGCCACATAATCCAGGCTTTCCTGAAAATCAGCCTCGCTCTCGCCGGGAAAACCGACGATAACGTCGGTGCTCAGGTTCAGGCCGGGGATGGCGGCTCGGGCGGCCTCTACCAGGCGGTGGAAGCTGCGCCGGCTGGTGCGCCGGGCCATCTTGCGCAGGATGCGGTCGCTGCCGCTTTGCAGGGGCAGATGCAGATGGGGCAGCAGCCGGGGATTTTCCCACAACGTGAAAAAATCAGGCGCCAGATCCCACGGCTCCAGCGAAGACAGGCGTAGTCGAGGAATGTCCGTGTGGGCCAGGATCGCCTGAACGAGATCGCGCAGACCATGGGGTTGGCCCAGATCGTGGCCGTAGCTGCCCAGATGGACGCCGGTCAGGACCGCTTCCCGGTAACCCGCCGCCGCCAGCGCCTGGATCTCGGCCACGACGTCACCCAAATGGCGACTGACGCCATCACCCCGGGCCACCGTGGTGACGCAGAAGGTGCAGCGGTTGTTGCAGCCATCCTGCACTTTAATGAAGGCGCGCGTATTGCTGGCGCCGCCGGCGAGGTATTCGCGCAGGATGGGCTCCTTCTCAAAGACGGGTTGGCTGATGTCGATGCTAGGGTCGATGAGCTGGACCAGCCCTGCCTTATCCTTATTGGCCACAACCTGACCAACGCCTTCGACCACTGCGAGCTCATCCGGGGCAATCGTTGCATAGCAGCCGGTCAGCAGGATCTCCGCTGTTCCGTTTTGCCGGTGGATGCGCCGGGTTTTGCTGCGGGCATCTTTGGCGGCTTCGGCAGTGACGGCACAGGTGTTGATGATCACCTTATCGGCACTGGCGCTATCCGCCACGATCTCGTGGCCCTGGGCCAGCAACTGCCGCCCCATCGTCTCGATCTCGCTCTGATTCAGCCGGCAGCCGATGGAGTGGAGGTAGATGCGCATGAAGGTATTATAGCTGTTAGCTCTTAGCTGTCAGCTGTTAGTGGGCCGTAAGCGTTTTCGGACATCGTTCGCTCTTAGGCTTGTGCGATGCTGGTCAATCCCGGACTTCACTAACAGCTAATAGCTATCAGCTAACAGCTCTATCCAAACCGATCCTCACTCCGTGCCCGAAACACCAACTTCAGCGGTGTCCCCTCAAACGAGAACTGCTCGCGGAGGCGGTTTTCCAGGTAGCGCTGGTAGCTGAAGTGGACCCACTCGGGTTTGTTGCAGAAGAAAACGAGGGTGGGTGGGGCGACGCCGGCCTGGGTGGCGTAGAAGAATTTGACGCGCACGCCGCCGCGGTTGGGCGGGGGTTGGCGGTAGACGGCTTCGCGCAGGAACTTGTTGAGCTCGGCTGTGCCGATGCGTTGGAAGCGGTTTTCGTTAACCGTCTGCACCAGCTCCAGGATCTTGTTGACCCGCTGACCACTTTTGGCGGAGATGAACATGAGTGGGGCGTAGGGGATGAAGTTCAGCGCCTCACGCACTTGCTGTTCGTAGGCGTGCATCGTGTGGGTATCTTTCTCGACAGCATCCCATTTATTGACCAGGATGATGATGGCGGCGTCTTCTTCCTGCATCATGCCGGCGATGTGGGCGTCCTGGGCGGTGACCCCATCCTGCGCGTCGATGAGCAGCAGGGCGACATCGGCCCGGTCGAGCGCTTTGACAGCGCGTAACACACTATATTTCTCCACGCCTGGCTCAATCCGGCCGCGCCGGCGGATACCGGCGGTGTCGATCAGGGTGAAATCCTGCCCTTCCCAGGTGACCAGTGAGTCGATGGCGTCCCGGGTGGTGCCGGCGATGGGGCTGACGATAACCCGTTCTTCGCCGAGCAGCTTGTTGACCAAAGTCGACTTGCCGGCATTCGGCCGGCCGAGAATGGCTACCTTGATGGTGTCATCCTCGATATCATCTTCCAGCACTTCAGGGATGGATTCAACGATGAGGTCGAGCAGGTCGCCGATGCCGGCGCCGTGCAGGGCGGAAATGGGCATCACGTCGCCTGAGGCCAGCTCGTAAAATTCGTAGATGTTTTCCTGGAGTTTGCTTGATTCCAGCTTGTTGGCGGCGACAATGACCGGCTTTTTACTACGCCGCAGGGCATCAGCCACCTCGCGGTCCGCCGTAGTGACGCCGACGGTGCCGTCGACGACATGGATGATGACGTCGGCATCCTGGATGGCGATGGCGGCCTGCTGGCGGATGGCGGGCATAAAGCGCTCAGAATCTTCAGAGAGGGGAGCGCTGTTCCAGCCGGACTCATATTCGATGCCGCCGGTGTCCACAACCATGAAGACCTGACCATTCCAGTCCGTCTCCGCGTAGAGGCGGTCCCGCGTGGTGCCAGCCACATCGGAGACGACGGCGAGGCGCCGGCCGACGAGGCGATTAAACAGGGTGGATTTACCCACGTTGGGCCGCCCGACGAGGGCGACAAGTGGTTTTCTACTCATGATAATTCACTCAAAAAATTAAAGGTGTGCGTGACGACAAATCATAGCACACCTTTAGTGGCTTGGATACAGCGAGTTCAGCCGGGGTGTAGTAGAAACTCGTAAGGCAACACCAACTTGCGGTGGCGGCGCTGGAAGCGCCGTGCTGATGGCGACAAAAAGTGCCCTGAACGGGCACTCAAACAGATTCGCAACACGTATCAGTGCCCATTCAGGGCACCTGGCCTATAACATGAGCACGGCGCTTCCAGCGCCGCCACGCTAATACAAACGAGTTATTACTGCTCCCCTTAGCTGTTAAAGGAGCCACCAGCGTTCAGCCAGGGCTACCCGCCGCGGGGGTAAGGCGGCGAACAACGGCGGGCCTGGGCCATCGCCACTGCTCAAGGCGATGGTGCCTGGGGCCAGTTGCAGGGTGTTGGTGGCCGGCGTTGTGGCGGTGATGGGCAGGGTGGTCGTGATGCCGGCCGTGCTGGTCACCACGTCGGTGATGAAAACGGTGACGACGGTCGGCAGGATGGAGCGAACCTCGATCTCCTCGGCGAAAATGTCGACGGCCGGGACCACTTCATGGGTGCCGGGTTCGAGGCCGAACAGATCCAGGGTGACCCGGATATCTTGCTCAGTCAAGGTGTCCACAATCGGCAAAGGACCGAAGAGGGTGAGGCGGACGGTTTCCACATCCAGCGTCACCGTCAGCGTGTCAGCCAGGCCGCGAATGACCGGCTCGACGCGCAGAATTTCGGTGCTGAGCAGCGGTTCGATCTCGGCGGTGACCACAAAGGGGGTGACTTCTACCAGCTCAATGCCATCCGGCAGGTCCAGGGCGACCTGCTGGGTGAAAGATTCGGTCAGATCGGTGATGTCGATGGTCTGGGTCTGGATAGCGCCGAGGTTGTTGATTTGCTCTGGCGTGCCGCTGACCTGGACAAAATCGGGGGAGACGGTCAGGTTGGTGAGCCGGTAGCCGGTAGCGGGCAGTCCCGTCCAATTGACGACAATGGGCACGGCCTGGACGCCATCCAATTGCTCGATCGGTACGATGGCCTGGACCTGTTCGGCGCTGGGGGTCAGGCCGCTGACGCTGGCCACGTTGCCGGACTGGTCATAAAAGATGGGCCGGCGCGGCGCGTTGAAGGATTCGCGGGCGTTGTCCAGAACGACGGTGACGCGGGCCTCGGCGATGGCGTTGACGCGCTGGCTGGGACCGGTTAACTGGATGGTGGCCGGGTCCGTCGTCCCCTGGCCGATCGCGTAGCCGGCCGAAGCGGAGCCGGCGACAATCAATTGCACGGAAATGTCACGCGTGATCAGGCGGTCAACCGTGACCTGCGTTTGCGTTGGGATGGGGACGCTAATGCTGAGCTCTTCCGGATCAATCAAATCGTTGACGAATTGAATCTGGATTTCGATATTGCTGATGTCAGCCACAATTTCACTGAGGTCGGCAATGGCCACAAAATCGTTAGCGGCGACATCGGTCATGAGCGAAGTGGGGCCGTCAACGGTGATCTGGACGCTTTCGACGGTGTTTTCCACCAGGATGCGGCTGGCCGGGAGGTTGGCCGTCATCACGGGGATCACATAGGTGCGCGTTTCGATAGGATCGTCAATGCGGACGGCGATGACCCAGATGACGGTGGCGATGATCAGGGCGGCGAGGAGCGTCAGGAGGTTGTCGGCAAGGTTTCGCATTGTCAGTTACTCTGCCGCGGCCACGACGGGACCATCATCTGGCTGGTTACGCCGGTTATTGATGAAGGCATGGAGGATATCGCTGAGGCGATTGGGATCCTGGCGGCGGATGAGGCGGCCGTTGTGGGCGATGGTGATCCGGCCGGTTTCCTCCGACACAATCACCACAATCGCATCACTCACCTCGCTTAAGCCCAGGCCAGCACGATGGCGCAGCCCTAATTGGCGGTCAGACAGGCTGCTCGTCGACAACGGCATCACACAGGCCGCCGCCACAATCTTCTCACCACGCACGATAACGGCGCCATCATGCAGCTCCGTGTTCTTATTAAATATCGTCAGGAACAGCTCCGGCGATGGCTCCGCATCCAGCAAAATGCCCGTATCCACATACTCCTGCAAACCCGTTTCCTGCTCAATCACAATCAACGCCCCATGACGGCGTTGCGAGAGGTGCAGGCAAGCATTGCCAATGGCGTCTAGCATGGGGCTGCGTTCGTTGCGGCGGAAGAAACGGAGGAATTGGCCGGTGCGCCCCGCCTTGTCCAGTGCCCGGCGCAGCTCCGGCTGAAACAACACCGGGAAGGCGACCAACAGGGCGGGGAAGATGGTCTGGAAAACCAGGTTGAAAGCGGGCAGGTCGATGAATGAGGTCGCCAGGGCGACAAGCGCGACGATGATGAGCAGCCCGCGCAACAGCTGCACAGCGCGCGTGCCGCGAATCACGATGAGCATGACAAAAATGATCGCCGTGACCAGCAGAATATCGGCAAAGGCTGCCGCGTTCAGACGGTCAATATAAAAGGGGATCTGTTCCAGAATCGCTTCTAACATTACGGCTTGTCAAACTCATCAACCAGACAGCGGACTGTCATCCTGGTTGAACAATACAAAAAATGACCGTATATGGCCACACCAATATACCGCCATAGCCGCTAAAACGGACTATTAAAGGACACGTCTAATGAAATTGGGGAAGGCACAAACTTACAACAGATCAGGAATTAACCTGTTGTCGTAAATCCTCCAGGAGCTGTTTGTATTGGCCGACTTGCGGCGGACGTAATTGGACGATCTTTTCGATAGTCTTGATCGCCTTTTCGGTCTCGCCGGCACTGACTTGCTCGTCGCCTAATTTATCCAACAGCTCAACTGCATCCTGAACCCGATTTTGCTGACCATAAAGACGCGCCAGGCGTTCTACCAGACCGGCATCATTAGGCCGCTGCCGGTTCATGTCTTCCAAAATGCCAATAACTTTGCCTCCCCGTCCACTCTGGATGAGCTGGATCAGGTATTGGTCCAGTTCGCTCAGTGCATGGCGAGGCTGTCGCGTCTTGTAGTACAGATCAATAAGCGTGATAGCGGCTCGTTCATCGGCCGGCTCGAGTTTGCGCAACTCGCGGAAGGAGGTGAGGGCCCGGCCCCAATCCAGCCGCTGCATGTCGATGTCGCCAATGAGGCGGAGCAGGCGTGCCTGCCAGTGTACCTCGGCCGAGCCGCGCGGCGCCAGCTTGAGCGCCTCCTGGTAGGCGTCGCGGGCTTTATCCAGCTGCGCCAGCTGGTAATAGGAATCACCCAACGCCAGGTAATGCTCCAGGGCCCGGTCGATCTGCCCATGCCGCTTGAGCAGGTCGATGAGACGGGAGCGCACGGTGATGTCCAGCGGCGAAATGTTCACCACCTCTTCATAGGCGGTGATGGCGCTGTTGATGTCGCCACGCACCCGGAATGTATCGCCCACGACGATAAATTTCTGGGCCGCGGCGCTGCTCCGCTTCTGCTGGGCCAGCAAATGGCCCAATTGCATGTGAGCCGGCAGATAATCTGCCGAGAGCTGCACCGCCCGGTACGCTTCCTCAATGGCGGCGCTCAACATGCCGCGCCGGGCATATTCCTGGCTCAGATAGAGTGATTCCAGCACATGCTCGGAGCCGGCGGTGAGGATGTCGCCCAAAATCATCGTGTTGCCGGCGGAAATGGAGTCCAGGCGGCCGCGGGCTTCCATCACTTTGTCTTCCCAACCTTTATGGCTGAGGAATTCGACCAGCGTGTTGGCGAAAGCGGTTGCCTTTTCCGGCTCACCCTTGGTTACCAGGCTGTCGGCCAGGTTTTCGTATAGCTGGATGAGCCGATCGCTGTGCGCTTTTTCCACGGTTTGCAGGTCGACGATCTTGAGGACGGTGACAAAATGCTCAACGGCCTGTTCGATGCGGCCGCGCGCCCGATGGCATTCACCCAGGGCAAAATGGCTGCCCAGGCGATACTCAGGATCGTTCTTAACTGACTCGAACTCTGTGATGGCGTCTTCAAAGCGCAGCCGCTCCTGGTAGAGCAGGCCGAGGTTAAAGGCGACGGCGGAGCTGTTGACACCCAGCGCCTTGCACTGCTCGTAGCAGCTGATCGCCTCATTAATCAGGCCGCGTGTCTGGAAATCCAGCGCCTTGCTGATCAGGGCATCCCGTTGCAGCTTGGCAAAATCATCTTCGTCGCCCTCATCGTCAAAAAGCTCTTCGGCCAGCCGCTCCAGCGCCATGCGCCGGGCGTCCTCAACCGGGTTAGAGACCTCTGCGTCTGCCGGGGTGTCCCAATCCAGCGGATCGGCGAGGCCGTCGAGGGCGGGGACGCCGGTGGCGGAAGCCGGGCCGTCGCCATTGGGGCTCAGCAATTCCGCCAGGTGATCATCATGATCCCATTCGCTGGGCAGTTTTTCATTTTGCTGTACGAGTTCGATGGCGGTGAGGACATCAGGGTTGCGCGGGTCCAGTTGCAGCGCTTGCTGGCAGATCTGGAGCGCCTTCTGATGGTCGCCGCGCGCCTGCAGGATGCGAGCGCTGGCCAGTAGTTCTTTGATGGCGCTCTGGGCGAGCCCTTGCCGTTGGTAAACGGCGGCGAGGCGTTGATGGCCGCCAAGCAGGTCGGGGTCCAGCCGGACGGCGCGATGCCAGTTTTCTACCGCTTCGTCCAACAGACGGCGGCGGATCTGGATTTCGCCGATGGCCATGTAGGTCTTGCCGGCTTCACGGCTCAGCCCCAGCTCTTCCTGCACATTGGCAATCTGGCGCAGGTAGATGATGTCACCCTGGGAGTAGCGGGCCGCCAGCTTGTAGTTGGCCAGTGCCTTGTCCAGGTCCTGCATCTCGTAGTAGGCCATCCCCAGGCCGGCATAGGGCGCCGGCTCAGTGGGAATCTCGGCGACGGCGGATTCAAACTCCTTGATCGCCTCGGCCCATTTCTGGTCCCAGCTATAGGAATGACCCCGGTTCAGGGCCTCTTCGTAGCGAGCTTGTTTACTCGACATGCAGAACTCTTTTTTGCGCTTGCGCCCCGAGTCTGTGACCCGTTGAGGCTAACCCCATGGCCCCTGGCTGCTGTCATATCCGGCCGGTATCAAACAGCCAGGGTACTAGAGTATAAAATGATTCGACTATTTTTCGCCAGAGTTTCACGGCATCTTGACCGCGATCCGGCGGAAATGGCTAGGCACCACCCAATAATTTGGCCAAAATGGCCTTCTGCGCGTGCATCCGGTTATGGGCCTGCGGGAAGACGACCGACTGCGGGCTATCCGCCACCTCGTCGGTGATCTCCTCGCCCCGGTGGGCGGGCAGGCAATGCATCACAATCGCGTCCGCTTTGGCCCGGCCGATCAGCTTGCTGTTGAGCT
This sequence comes from Ardenticatenales bacterium, assembly GCA_020634575.1. The sequence continues at coordinate 42,421 of JACKBM010000010.1, forward strand.
GATAGGGCGGGAACACCTTGAGCCGTTCGGCTGTCTCCGCTTCCTGGCCCATGCTGGTCCAGACATCAGTATAAATCACGTCCGCGCCTTCGACGGCGGCATCCGGGTCTTCAAACGCTTCGATGGCGACGCCTTTGTGGTTCATGCTTTCGGCCAGTTCGTGATCTTCTTCAGTGAGATGGTAACCGGCCGGTGAGGCGATCCGGAAATTCGCCCCCAGCTTCACTGCGGCAAAGAGCAGGGAGCGGGTGACGTTGTTGCTGTCGCCGACATAGGTGATGTTCAACCCTTCCAGCGACCCTTTTGCCTCGACAATCGTAAGCACATCGGCGAGCGCCTGAGCCGGGTGGCCATAATCACTCAACCCGTTGATCACGGGCACGGAGGCATATTCGGCCAGCTGCACGATATGGTCATGCTCAAAAACACGGGCCATGATGCCATCCACATAACCGGAGAGCACGCGGGCCACATCCGGCACGCTTTCCCGCTGGCCCATCTTGATCTCCTGCGGCGCCAGGTACAGGGCATAGCCGCCCAGGTGGACCATCGCCATTTCAAAGGAGACGCGCGTGCGCAGGGAGGGCTTCATAAATAGCATCGCCAGGCTCTTGCCCTGGAGGATGGGTTTATTGCCACCGGCTTTCCACTCTGCTTTCAATTGTAGGGCCAGCTGAATCAGCTCGGAGAGCTCATCAGGGCTAAGATCGGCTATGCTCAGGTAATGCTTCATTATTCAACTTCTACAGATTAAAATTGGATTGTACCCCAGCTCAATGGAGGGCTGGAGATGACAATGGTCCGACCGGGCGGGAATCGCATAGGAATTTAGGACTAATTGATTCCGGCCGGTTGGCCAGGCGCATTGCCCATCAATGTCAATAAAACAGGGTCCGTGCCGTGGTGACGGGCTGGTCACAGAGCAGAAGGCAACAGATTTGGCCCCAGGATCGTTCGTCGCGACAGTATACCACAGCCTCGACTAACGATGGAAGCCAATTAAACATAATGTTGAAAAATCAGTTGCCATAATGTAAACTGTTGGTAACATTGTCCCCAAATACCAAGGGGAGTTCCTGAACTTATATTAAGGACATAGGTGCCACTATGGACTCAGCGATGAGACGTTCTATATTAATTGGGGCTGGCGCATTGATTGTCGGCTTCATTTTAGGTCTGGTATGGGGATGGGTGATCTCCCCGGTCGAATGGACGGGCGCTGGTCCGCAGGATCTGGAGCCTTCTGTCCGCGATCAATACATCTACAATGTAGCTGATCTTTACTCACAGGATCTGAACCAGAGCCGGGTGCTGCAATCCCTGGAACTGTGGGGTGACGCCAACGAGACGATCTGCTGGCTGGCTGGTAATGAGGCCGACACTGCCATGCAGGATCGCTTGCTGGCGATTGCGGCCATCAAGAGCGGCAACAACACGGGTTGCGGCGAAATTGCCGTGCTGGCGGGGACTGAGCGACCGGTACCGGCCGGTCCGGGCACGGGCAGCAGCAGCAACTTCTTCCTGTTCTGTGTGGCAGCTCTGCTGCTCGTCGCGATCTTCGGCGGTCTGATCTGGGTGATGGTCCAGCGCAGCCGGGCCAACGGCTCCGCAGATTTTGATGACGATTTCGGTGGCTCTTCCTCTGGAGGTGGCAGCCCCGTCGCCCTGGTTGAAGACGATGGCGTCGGTTCGCAGGCAATCGCCCGCTTCCGCACTTCCTACAGCCGCGGCAATGACAACTACGACGATTCGTTCCCGATTGAGAACGCCAGCGGCGATTTCCTGGGCGAATGTGGCGTCGGTATTTCCGAATCCATCGGCACCGATATGCCCCGCAGCGTGACCGCTTTTGAAGTCTGGCTGTTTGACAAGAACGACATCCGGACCATCACCAAGGTGGTCATGAGCGACCATGCGTTCTTTGATGATGCGATCAAGGCCAAGCTGTCGCCCAAGGGTGAGCCGGTCCTGGGCCGCCTCAACGAGGTGGTGGCGCTGGAGACCGCTTCGCTGATTATCAATGCTGAAATCGTCGAGCTTGAGTATGGCGATAATGCCGGTCTGCCGCCGGAGAGCTTCTTCGAGCGGTTTACCATCGAGTTGTCTGCCTGGACCAAAGAGGGTGCTGGCGGCGATGATGACGGTGGGATCGACGACGCGCTGAATTTCTAGAGTTGACCTAACGGCACATGGAAAGGGCGACCCAGGCGGGTCGCCCTTTTTTGTTTGGGGTGTGGACCTGACAGGTTGGTGGGACCTGACAGGTTGCCGCGCTTGAGACGCCCCAGCGGGGCGTCTTTACAGGGTGGCGCGGGCGTGGGTGAGTTGGGCCTGGAGGGCCGCCGGGGCGGTGCCGCCGGTGACGGTGCGGGTGGCCAGGGACGAGGTGAAGTTGAAGACGTCAGTCACGTCCGGGCCGAAATGTTCGGAGATCTCCTCGAGGTCTTCCAGGGTGAAATCGGTCATGGCCATGTTCTGGGATTCGGCGAGCTGGACCACGGCGCCGACGATGTGGTGGGCGTTGCGGAAGGGGACGCCGCGTTTGACCAGGTAGTCGGCCAGGTCGGTGGCCAGCAGGTTGGGCTCCAGTTGGGCCGCCATTCGTTCCGGCCGGATCGTCAACGTCTTGATCAACCCCGTCATCACCGGCACCATCACCATGATGGTGTCGAACGTGTCGAACACTGGCTCTTTGTCCTCCTGCAAATCTTTATCATAAGAAGAGGGCAGACCTTTGATGGTCGCCAGCAAGCCGACCATGTTGCCCAACAGGCGCCCTTCCTTGCCCCGGGTCAGCTCAAGCGTGTCCGGGTTTTTCTTCTGCGGCATCAGGCTGGAGCCGGTGCTGTAGGCATCATCCAACCGCACGAAGCCAAATTCCTGGCTGCTGAACAGAATCAACTGCTCCGACAGGCGGCTGAGGTGCAGCCCCAGCATCGAGGCGGCGTAGAGGAAATCAGCCACGTAATCCCGGTTGGAGACGGCGTCGAGGCTGTTCTGGGTGATGCGGCTGAAGCCGAGCGCGCGTCCGCCAGCAGGTCGCGGTCGATGGGGAAGCCGGTGCCGGCGAGGGCGGCCGAGCCGAGCGGCAGCTCATCGGCGGTGTGGCGGGCGGCGACGAAGCGCGCTGTCCAGCGCACCAGCGGCCAGAAATGGGAAAGCAGGAAATGGCCCCAGGTGACCGGCTGGGCATGTTGCAGATGGGTGTAGCCGGCATGGGCACATTGAGGTTTGCTTCGGCGTGGTCGATGAGCGCGGCTTGCAGCTCGGTGATGACCGGGATGATCTCGTCGATCGCCCGCATGATCCAGGGGAGGCGGAAGTCGGTGGCGGCCTGGTCGTTGCGGGACCGGCCGGTATGCAGCTTGCCCTCGGTGGCGCCAACAATCTCGGTCATACGCCGCTCGACGGCCGTGTGAATATCCTCGTCACCGGCAGCAACGGTAAAGCGGTCCTCGATAAGCTCTTTACGAACCTCTTCCAGCCCGGCCACGATGGCCGCCGCCTCATCTGCCGTCAAAATCTCCGCCTTTACCAATCCTTTGGTCCAGGCGATGCTGCCGTCGATATCCTCCTGAAAGAAGCGGATATCATAGCCAATACTGTCATTAAATTGCCGCACCAACGCGTCGGTCTCCCGCGCAAAGCGGCCGCCCCAGAGTTTCATTGTAGTTCCTCACTCACTAATAGCTAATAGCTATCAGCTGTTAGCTGTTAGCTATTAGGTTCGGTAGTCAGCGTTGATGCTGACGTAATCGTGTGTTAAATCGCAGGTCCAGACGGTGGCGGCGGCGCTGCCGTGGGCCAGGTCGAGGTGGACGGCGATGTCGCCGGCGGCAAAGATCTCGGCGGCGTCAGCCTCGGCGTAATCGGTCGGCTGGCCGCTGGCCATTAGCTGCAGCCAATGCTTTTTGTCTTTGCTGATCCAGAGGGCCAGCTTGTGGGCGTCAAAGAAGACGCCGGCCCGGCCGGCCGCGGCCGAGATGCGCCCCCAGTTGGCGTCGCTGCCGGCGAAAGCGGTCTTGACCAGCGGCGAGGTGGCGATGGTGTTGGCCACCTGGTGGGCTGATGTTTCTGTATCAGCACCGCTGACCCGGATCTCGACAAATTTGGTGACCCCTTCGCCGTCGCGGACGACGGCCTGGGCCAGGAAGACGCAGAGCGCTTCCAGTGCTTCAACAAAGGCGGCTTCGTCGGCGGCGTTCTGCAGGCTGACGCCGCTGGCGCCGTTGGCCAGCATGAGGACGGTGTCATTGGTGCTGGTGTCGCCGTCGATGGAGATGCAGTTGAAGGATTTGTTGGCGGCGGCCAGCAGCATTGCCTGGAGGGTACCGGCCGGTATCAGCGCATCGGTCGTGATCAAGCCCAGCATCGTGGCCATGTTGGGATGGATCATGCCCGCCCCTTTGACCATGCCGCCCAGGCTGACCTTACCACCAGAAAGCGCAACTTCGATCGCCTGGTGCTTGGGCCGGGTATCGGTTGTCATAATGGCGTGAGCCGCAGTTTCGCCACCCGTCGGGCTCAGCCGCTCAGCGGCGGCCCGGATGCCCTCGCTGACGACATCCATCGGCAATTGCACGCCGATGACGCCGGTGGACATGGGTAGTACCTGCTGCGGCTCGCAGCCGACCCAGATGCCGGTGACCTGCTGCATGGTGCCGGCTGCGGCCAGCCCTGGCTCGCCGGTGCAGGCGTTGGCATTGCCGGCGTTGACGACGACGGCGCGCATCCGGTCCCGGCTCTCGGCCAATGTTTCTTTACAGACCAGCACTGGCGCCGCCACGACGAGGTTCTGCGTAAAAACGCCGGCCGCCGCGCAATCGGTGTCGGAGACCACCAGCGCCAGATCCAGCCGGTCTGAACCCTTCTTCTTAATCCCGGCCGCAACGCCCGCCGCCTGGAAACCGGCCGGTGTCGTCACAGAGCCATTTTCGATGATTTTCATCGTGACCTCCTTTGAAGCCTTCAGCCGTCGGCACGGGCCTTCGGCCCTTTCAGCTGTCAGTATACTCGCTGCGCTCGTTTTCGGTGGGGAAGGTTGCCCCACTGATCGCTGAAAGCGGCGTAGCCGCGTGCTGACTACTGACAGGGCCACAGGCCCGTACTGGCAGCTAATAGCTAATAGCTAATCCCGTTTAAATTTTGAATAATCCGGCGCCGCGTAGCGGCTTTTGCCGCCGTCGCTGACTTCCATCATCGCTTTGACCTTCATGGACAGGCCAAAAATGTTGATAAACCCTTCGGCGTCCGTCTGGTCATAGACATCGGCCTGGCCGAAAGCGGCGAAATCTTCCCGGTAGAGGCTGTTGGGACTGTACCGGCCGGTGATGATAACATTCCCCTTGTACAGCTTCAACTGGCACCAGCCGCTGACTGTCTCCTGGGTCTGTTCGATGAAGGCCTGCATCGCCTCACGCAGCGTGTGATACCATTTGCCGTAGTAAACCAATTCCCCGTAGCGCAGCCCCAATTCCGCTTTGAAATGAGCTGTATCCCGGTCCAGTGTCAGCGCTTCCAGGGCGCCATGGGCCTGGTGCAATACCGTTGCCGCCGGGCTCTCGTAAACGCCGCGCGACTTCATCCCAATCAACCGGTTCTCGACGATGTCGATGCGACCGACGCCGTGACGACCGGCGATCTCATTGAGTTGGGTGATCAGCTTGGCCGGCGTCAGCGGCACATCGTTCAGGGCCATCGGGAGGCCGCGCTCGAAACTGATCTTGACCAGCTCCGGCTCGTCCGGAGCCGCTTCGGGGGCGACGGTCATTTCAAACAGGCTTTCGGCCGGCGCTGTGGCCGGGTTTTCCAGGCTGCCGCCTTCGTGAGAGGTGTGCCAGAGGTTGCGATCGCGGCTGAATGGCGCTGGATCATTGTCCGGCACCGCCACCTTGTGTTCGGCAGCATACGCGAGCAGATCGGCCCGGGAACGGATCGACCATTCTCGCCAGGGGGCGATTATCTGTAATTTCGGGTTGCGCGCTTTGATGGCCAGTTCGAAGCGGACCTGGTCGTTGCCCAGGCCGGTACAGCCGTGGGCCACAGCTGTGGCTCCTTCCGCCTCGGCGAAGGCGACCAGCCATTTGGCGATCAGCGGCCGGGAGATGGCAGAACCCAGCGGGTAAACGCCTTCATATAGCGCACCGGACTGCAGCAAGGGAAAGAGAAAATCCTTGGCAAATTCCTGGCGCAGGTCTTCGATATAACATTTGCTGGCGCCGCTGCTGATGGCTCGCTCGTAGAGACCGTCCAGCTCCGCTTCGCCCTGGCCAACATTGGCGCAAAAGCAGATGACTTCGCAGCCGTAGGTCTGACGTAACCAGGGGACGATGACGGAAGTGTCCAGCCCGCCAGAGTAGGCCAGCACCACCTTTTTTAGGGGTTGCTTGTGGTTGGATGACATGGGAGTTGGCTAAAACAACAGGGCTGCTGCACCTCGTGCAGCAGCCCTGTCTTTCCTCTTAATCGGTGAGCTCGAGGACAACCGCCGTTTCGTCGCAGTTGTCCTTGAGGGGGCAGATGGCGCAGTCGGTCCACACCTTCTGCGGGAACAGCTCTTTGTCGGTGATGGAAAAGCCCATCCGCTGGAAGAAGCCGACGGCGCGGGTCAGGGCAAACAGGGTGGGGACGCGCAGATGACGCGCTTCGGCGATGAGGCGCGCCACAATCTTGCCGCCCAGCCCGAGCCCCTGCGCTTCGTCAGCCACGGCCAGGGAGCGGACTTCGGCCAGCACCGGCGTGTAAAAGAGCAGGGAGCCGACGCCAAGGACAACGCCGTCCTCTGTTTTAGCGATGACCCAGTTGTTGATGGTGTTGCGGATGGATTCCTCGGAGCGCGGCAGGAGATCGCCACGTCGGGAATATTTGTTGACGACCTGGAGGATGCCGGGCAGGTCAGCCAATGTCGCCGGGATGACGTTGACGACCGGCCGGTTCTCCGCCGGGACCGCTTCCGGCCCGCCCACGACGGCCATCGGGATGTGTTGTGATTGGACAGAAGAGGGTTCCATGGCAGATTCCTTATAAATCGTCACGTTTGCTTTCCTATAATTCGGCGACAAGCTCGCTCAGCACGCTGACTGCTTCGTCGATCTGTTCTTTGTTGATGATCAGCGGCGGCACCAGGCGGATGACATCTTCACCCGCGTTGATGACCAGGACGCCCTTGGCGGCGGCTTTGGGGACAATCGGGGCGACCGCGGTGTTGAGCTGAACGCCAACCATCAGCCCCATGCCGCGCACATCCACCACCTTGTCGGGCGGCAATGCCTGCTGCAGGCTTTCGAGCATGTAGTTGCCCATTTCCTGCACGTGGGCCAGGAAATCAGGATCGCTGACCCGGTCCAGGACCAGGCTGCCGGCGCGGCAGACAAGCGGGCCGCCGGCAAAGGTGCTGCCGTGGTCGCCCGGCTTGATGACGTCGGCGATTTTCTGCGTCATCAGGGCGGCGCCAATGGGCAGGCCGCCGGCGAGCGGTTTGGCCAGGGTCATCATGTCCGGCTCGACGCCGTAGACTTCGTGGGCGAACAACCGGCCGGTCCGGCCCAGTCCACATTGCACCTCGTCAAAAATCAGGATGGCGCCATGCTCATCGCACAGGTCGCGCAGTGCCTGCAGGAACCCCTGCTTGGCCGGGCGCACGCCGCCCTCACCCTGCACCGGCTCCACAATAACGATGGCGGTGTCCGCATCGATGGTCGCTTTGGCCGCGTCGATGTCGTTGTAATCGATGAAGGTGACGTCGGGCATTAGCGGCGCGAAGGGGGCGCGATACTTTTCCTTGTAGGTGACGGAGAGGGCGCCGATAGTGCGGCCGTGGAAGCCGGCGCTGAAGGCGACGATCTTGGTCTTGTTCGGGTTGCCCTGCTCGTTGATGAATTTGCGGGCAAATTTGAGCGCGGCCTCATTGGCCTCGGCGCCCGAGTTACAGAAGAAGACCCGGTCGGCAAAGCAGCTCTCGACCAGCTTTTTGGCCAACTCAGCCTGAGGGGCATTGTGGTATAGGTTGCTGATGTGGGTGAGCTTGCCTGCCTGGTCGGCGACCGCTTCGGCCCAGAGCTTGTCGCTGTGGCCGAGGGCGGTGACGGCGATGCCGGCGTTCATGTCGAGGTATTTGTTGCCCTCGGTGTCGTACAGGTAGCAGCCTTCGCCATGGGTAAAGACGATGTCGGGCCGGCCATACGTTTGCAGGACATATTGGGCTTCATTCTGGATTACTTCTTGGGCATTCACGAACTGGTACTCCTCTTTATGCGATCAGATTTCGGTTGGACGGGCGGGTCACGCTGTAAAGCGGGTGCCGGCGCCATTGGCCAGGCCGGCCAGATTGACGATACGCACCTGGGCAACCCCAGCCTCCAGGGCGCTCAGGGCGGCGCCAACCTTGGGGATCATGCCCCCGTGGATGACGCCATCATCGATCAAGGTTTGCGTGGCGGCCGGGGTGAGCTGCGGGATTAGTTGATCCGCTTGCAGGACACCCGGCACGTTAGAGACAAAATCGAGCAAATCGGCCGGTAGGGCGGCGGCAACAGCCGTGGCTGCCTCGTCGGCATTGACATTGTAAGCATGGTGATCGGCGCCGACGGAGATGGGCGAAATGACCGGCGTCAGCCCCTGGGCGACCAGGTTGTGCAGCAGGGCGCCATTGACCCGGACGATGGTGCCGACGTAGCCGAGATCGGCGGTCGGGTGCTGCTTCTTCTCACATTGCAGCAGGCCCGCATCCACCCCGCTGAGGCCGATGGCGTTGACCCCGGCGGCCTGCAGGGCGCGGACCAGCAGCTTGTTGGCGTGGCCGGAGAGCACCATCTCAGCTACCCGCAGCGAGTCTGCATCGGTAACGCGCAGGCCATCGACCTTGGTGGTGGTGAGGCCCAGCTTGCTTTGCAGCTCCGCGATAGCCTGACCGCCGCCGTGGACGACGATGACCGGTTCATTCAGGTTGGCGATGGTGGCGGCAAGACCATCCAGAAAGCTCTGGCTATCCAGTTCATTGCCGCCTATTTTGATGACACGCATAAGTTCTCCGTCAGCGTAACCAATTTAACTGGCCTGGCTATCGATCATTCTTACGTCCCCCTTCGCTTCGCTCAGGGTGACAGGGAACGCTGAGCCTTGTCATTCCGAGCTTCCTCGCGGTGCTCGGGATGACACGCAGATGCTATGGATGGTTATTGTCTTAGGCCCGCGGTCTCCAGGAAGCCGTACATCACGTTCATATTCTGGACGGCCTGGCCGGCGGCGCCTTTTTGCAGGTTGTCGATGGCCGAGGTGATGATGACCGTGTCGCCAAAGAGCTGGAAGCCGATGCTGCAGCGGTTGGTGTGGTTGACGTGGGCCAGGGTGGAGAGTTTACCGGCCGGTAACACCTGAATAAACGGTTCATTGCTGTAGCTCTTTTCGTACAGCGCCTGGATTGATGCTGTCGTTTGCTGGTGACCGGCCGGTAGCGAGACATAGATTGTGCTCAGGATGCCGCGCGGCACCGGCAGCAGGTGAGGGCTGAAGATGAGATCGGGGGCGTCGGCATGCCATTCTTTCATCTGTTGCAGCATCTCGGGCACGTGGCGGTGCGACTGGCCGATTTTGTACGGCGTGAAGTTGTCCGCCGCCTCGACGAAGTGGGTGGTCATGGTTGGCTTGCGGCCGGCGCCGGAGACGCCGGATTTGGAGTCGGCGATGATGGTGCTGTTAAACAGCCCTTCGTTCAGCAGCGGCTGGAGGCCCAGCAGGACGCTGGTGGGGTAGCAGCCGGGCGTGGCGACAAGGTCCGTTTCGCGCAGCGGTTGCCGGTAGAACTCCGTCAGCCCATAGACCGCTTCCTTGATCAGTTCTGGATGAGGGTGCTCGATGCCGTACCATTTGGAGTAGACCTCCGGATCTTTGATGCGGAAGTCGGCGCTGAGGTCGATCACCCGGGCGCCGGCGGCCAGGGCGCGAGCGGCGGTGGGGGCGGCGGCGGCGTGGGGCAAACAAAGAAAAACGACGTCGATCTGGCTAAAGTCGGCGTCGTCAGCGGAAACGAGCGTGATGTTCGGGGCCTGTGGGTAGACATCGCTAAGCTGCTGGCCCGCGAAAGATTCCGAGGTGGCCAGGCCTAATTTGACCTGGGGATGGTCGGCCAGGATTTGAGCCAGTTCAAAGCCGGTGTAGCCGGAGGCGCCGATGATAGCTGCTGTGAGCATGAGTTTTTCTCCTGAAGAATGATTCCCGATCCGGCCGGTTTTGCGGCGGCCGGTATATTGATAAAAAGACAAAAAAAACCGCCAGACTCAACATTGAGTCTGGCGGCAAATGGCTTAGTCGAACGTAAAGCGGCTTATTTGGCGGGAATTCGTTCAGACAGCACAAAGCACCAGACCCTGAGGCTGGCGCGGGCGTCGCAAACGAAGGCACAGCAAATAAGAATACATGATTCGGTAATGGTAACAGAGGAAGTAGAGATGTCAACCTTTTGGCGAAAATGGAAATTTCGTTGAGCGGTGGTGAGGGGTTCCTACCAACCCGACGGGTCCGCCAACCCGACGGGTCCACCACCCGACGGGTTGCCAACCCCTCGTCGATCAGGTGGGCAGTTTGATCCGGCCGATTGCCTCTTCCACCAGGCTGCCCAGATAAAGGTAGCCTTCGTGCTCGACGACGCCGGTGACCTCGCCGAAGGCGCCGGTGGGGTCTTGCAGGTTGTGGACGACTTCACCCTGTTCATTCAGGCCGAGGACAAAGGCGTAGCGGGTGGCTTTGGGTTGTAGCCGCTCAGGGATGCGGTAGATGAGGCGGCGCAGCGGTGGGTATGGCATCACAAAGTCGATCTCTGGTTTGCGCGGTGAGACGAGGGCACACCAAAAGAGGCCGCTCGGGCCGCGGCTGAGGTTGTCCGGGAAGCCGGGCAGATTGTCGATGAAGATCTCATCCTCGCCGGCGCGCGGCCCTTTCAGCCAGTAGCGGCGAATACGGTAACGGCTGGTCTCGTTAATCAGCAGGAAGCTCTCGTCGGCGCTCAGGGCCACGCCGTTGGCGAAGTAGAGGCCCTCGAGCAGGAGGTAGAGCTGTTTGCTGACCGGGTTGTAGCTAAAGAGGCGGCCGTTGGGCCGGTTCTCCAGGATGTCGGCGGTGTAGTGGGCCAGGGGAAAACGGGTGGAGGTGTCGGTGAAGTAGATGAGGCCGTCCCGGGTGACGTCGAGGTGGTTGGTGAAGAGGAGCGGTTTGGCCTTGTACTGGTTGACCAATAGTTCCGGCTTTTGGCCGGGATAAAGTGAAAGGAGCCCTTTGTTGGCGTCGGCGATGAGGATCCGGCCGGTCCCGTCCACCACAATCCCCAGCGGCCGGCCGTAGGTGTGGGTCAGGGTGACCAGGTGGCTACCGTCCGGCTGGACGCGGATGATGCGCCCGTCTACCAGACCGGCAATCAGGTTGCCCAGGTTGTCCACCGCCACATCCTCCGGCGCCTTGCCGCCAACCGGGATGCGGGCCAGGCCGGCCAGGACGTTGTTCCGGGCGTAAACGCCAGTTAATTTAGGCGCCGGCGGCGGTGTCCAGGCGACCGGGTCAATGCCGGTTGGCCAGAACAGCACATGGATCATCACGGAGACCAGGATCAGGAAAAAGACAACCCACCACACAGCTTTCCTCCTTAAGCTGAATTGCGCCCGGCGGCGCTCACTTTAGACGCGGCGATACGGATCGAACAGTTTTTGCCACTCGTCCAGGGCATATCGGTCGGTCATGCCGGCGATGTAATCGGTGACGACGCGGGGGATGGGCCTGGTCGCCAGCTGGGCCTGAGTTTCGGCCGGCAACATGCGTGGTTCCTTGCAGTATGCTTCAAAAAGCTGGGTGATGAAGCGCTCAGCCTTGGATTGCATCCGCATCAACCGGTAATGGCGGTACATGCGCTGGAAGAGGAAATCTTTTAGCGCCCGGATCTTGGGGTATAGCTCAGCCGAATAGCCGGCCACATTGGCATCATGTGTTTGCAGGTCCAGGACTGAATTGATCCCGGCGGCGGTGATCCGGCCATCCGTGGTTTGCAGGACGTCGGTGACCATCAGGCCGATGAGTTCCCGGTTGATATGATGGCGCCGCTCATCCGTCAGCGGGCCGCTCCCATCCCAGCCGATATCGGTCAGTAGCTCGCGCCAGATTTCCAGTTCATGCAAGTCGGCGCAGTTGAAGAGGCCGGCGCGCAAGCCATCGTCCAGGTCGTGGGCGTTGTAGGCAATTTCGTCCGCCAGGTTGGCTATCTGCGCTTCCAGGGAGCCGCGTTTGTCTGGCTCGTAAGCGCTCGCGTCACTTTTGTCATACTCGGTTTCGTGCTTGATCATCCCCTCGCGGGTTTCATAGGTCAGGTTGAGACCGGGGAACTCGGCGTAGCGGTCTTCAATTTCCGTAACGATGCGATAGCTGTGGGTGTTATGGTTGAAGCCACCGTGATCGGCCATTAATTTGTTGAGGATATGTTCGCCGGCGTGGCCAAAAGGGGCGTGGCCCAGGTCATGGGCCAGGCAGATCGCCTCGGTCAGGGTCTCATTGGCGCCGAGGCCGCGGGCCAGGGCGCGGCCGAGCTGGGCGACTTCGAGGGTGTGGGTCAGGCGGGTGCGGTAATGATCCCCTTCATAGAAGACGAAGACCTGGGTTTTGTATTCAAGGCGGCGAAAGGCAGAGGTATGGATGATGCGATCCCGGTCGCGCTGGAAAGCTGTGCGCGTGGCGGATTCAGGTTCCGGGTACTGGCGCCCCTGGCTGATGGCGCTGTGCAGCCCGTATGGGGCCACTGTCAGAGCCTCGAGTTCTTCCTGTTTCTCACGCAAATATCTCATTATGCCCTCGCTTGCGATTCCCCTCTGTGAGGTGTACCATGTTCTCGTTGACAGTGTACTCGTTTACGGACCCTTTCAGCAAGGTATAGATTTGCTGCCGGAGTTACTTTATGTCCCGAAATTTGATTATTCTCATCATCATTTTCGCGGTCCTGATCGGGTTGGCGATGTTTGTGCTGATCCCGGGGCGCGGCGATGATGATGCGACGACTGAATCCGTTGATCCCGAGGTGGCCCTGCAGCAGACGGCAGCGGCTGAAGCGGCGGCATTGCAGCAGCCGGCGACCGAGGGCCGTGTCCAGGAACAACGCGTGATTGCCGGTCAGGTTGTGAGCCTGAATTACGTCGCGGCCAATCTATTTCAGACGCAAACAGAGCGAGGTGGTACGGTGCCGGTGGTGCAGCCCACAACAGAGGTGACGCAGCCAGAGCCCACAACCGCGCCTGACCAGGCGGTCGTGCCGACCCTGACGCCAATCCCCTCGGCGCCGCAGCTGGGCGGGAGCGTGTTAGCCTCTGGTGACGCGATTATCTTCCGCCAATACACCGTTGGCGCGTCAGACACGATGTACAGTCTCTCTATTCGCACGGATTTTGACACGTCGATCGGGTTGATGGCGCTGTACGGCATTGACACATCAGATTTTGTGGCTGGCAATGTCATTAATCTGCCTATTGTGAACCCCAACTATTGCAGTGGCGCGCGGGCGGTCCACCTCATTCTGGAAGGGGAGACGGTCTTTCGCATAGCCGATAAATATAGCACCACCATCGAAGCGATCGCGGCGGCCAACGGGCTGGGCGCGGATTACCGGATTCGCACCAATGATGTGCTTTGTATTCCTTGATGGTGCACTGCAAAGAAGATGATACATTCTATTCGCATTCCCCGGTCGGAATTTGACGAGCGCAAGGCGGTGCTGCTGAATTACGTGCGCGAGCGGCATTTGCGCGGCGCGGTGATTTTTGACAGCACCAACATCCTTTATTACAGCGGCTTTGCCTTCATTCCGACCGAGCGGCCGATCATTTATGTGCTTAGCGCCAGCGGTGAACAGGCGATGTTTGTGCCGCGGCTGGAGCTGGAGCATGTGAAGGCGGAGACGGGCGTGGACCGGGTTGGCCATTACCGGGAATATCCGGGCGTGCCCCGGCCGGAAGTGGCCTTCAAAGAGATGCTGGGCGAGATGAAGATGCTCGGCGGCGAGGGCGAGATCGGCGCGGACATGGATGGCTACCCCTGGATCCTGGGTTATGAAGGGCCGCGGCTGAGCGAACTGACCGACCTCACGTTCGTCAACATCCATCAATTCATCTACCGGCAACAATGGATCAAAAGCGCCCATGAGCTGGCGCTGATCCGGGAAAGCTGCAAGTGGGGGCACTTGGCCCATGTCTTGCTACAGCGCTATACCCGCCCCGGCGCCACGGAGACGGCAGTGAGCCTGCGGGCCAGCAACGAAGCCACGCTGGCCATGATGGACACCATCGGCCCGATCTACCGGGCGCAGGGGTGGGGCGGCGGTCCCAGCGCCGGTTACCGGGGACAGATTGGGCGCAATGCAGCCATTCCCCATGCGCTGGCCAACAACATCGTCTTCCAGCCGGGGGATGTGCTGGTGACCGGGGCCGGTTGCCTGATGTGGGGCTACCATTCCGAGCTGGAGCGCACCATGTTTATCGGCGAGCCCACCGCTGAGCAGCAAGCGCTCTTCAATCATATGAAGAACGCCCAGGAAATTGCGTTCGAAGCGATGAAGCCGGGCGTCAAATGCAGCGAAGTGGACGATGCGGTGCGGGCCTATTACGAAAAGAACAAGCTGACGGCCCACTGGAAGCATCATTCCGGCCACGCCATTGGCCTGCGTTATCACGAGGGGCCGTACCTCGACAGCGGCGACGACACGGTGCTGCGGCCGGGCATGGTCTTTACCGTCGAGCCGGGCTTTTACTCGGCTGAGCTGGGCGGCTACCGCCACTCCGATACCGTGGCCATCACGGCCGACGGCATCGAGCAGATGACATATTATCCGCGCGATCTGGAACCGTTGATCATTCCAGTCTAGCCTCGATACGCCGCCACCGCTTCCAGCAGCCGGGCCAGGGATTCGGGGCCGGTTGGGGTGGCCTGGACGATGAGGTGGCTGATGCCGGCCGCTTCATAGGCGGCGAAGGCGTCGGCGACTTCAGTGGCGGAGCCGCCCAATGGTTCGCGGGCAAAGGGGCGGGCGCTGCCCAGGTCCGGGTAGGCGACGGAGAGGCCGGCGGTGATGGTCAATGTCGCTGGATCACGCCCCGCTGCTTCACAGGCGGCCTTCACTTTGGCGACCCGCTCGGTTGTGCCGGCCACATCCCCATGCCAGACCGTGTTCCACATATCGGCGTACTCAGCCGTCAGGCGCAACATGCGCGGCCCGAAGGCGCCCATCAAAAGAGGGATGCCGTCGGGGCGAGGACCGGCCGGTGTCACCACACAATTCTTCGCCTGGTAATACTCCCCAGCAAAGTCAACCGTCTTGCCTTTCAACAAGGGCTGCAAAATCTGCAACGACTCCTCCAGCCGCCCGACCCGATGGTCAAACGGGAAGCCGAAGGCGTCGAACTCCGGCTCATGCCAGCCGGCGCCGATGCCCAGAATGAGCCGGCCGTCGCTAATTTCGTCGAGGGTGTGGGCCATTTTGGCGAGCAGGGCGGGGTTGCGGAACGGGTTGCAGAGGACCAGCGTGCCCAGCTCGACGCTGTCGGTCGCTTCGGCCAGGGCGCAGAGGAGCGTCCAACATTCCCAGATACCGACTGTGTTTTCCGGCTTATAGCGGAAGAGGAGATGGTCAAAGACCCAGATCGAGTCCAGGCCGCCCGCTTCGGCGGTTTGGGCCATGGCTTTGAGTTCGGTGTAGGAGGGGATCCGGCCGGTTTCCTCATCCTGAACGTGGTCAATAACGTAACCGATTTTCATCTGTTTTCTCCCGTGGTATGCCTGATGTAGTCGCTGCTGGATGTCTAGAGACTCCTGAATCATACTGACCCGGGCAGCCCCTGACAAATCGTGCGGGGATAGGGCCTGTGTTGCGCATCAGAGGGAGATGAGCCGGACAGCAGTCAGTCAGGGGCTGGAAACAAAAGCTGGGCAGGCTGGATGGCGGGGCTGCCCGAGCGCGGGATGCGTGGCGTGAGGGCCGGCGGAATGTGGTGGGCCGGGATTGGGAGAGGCGACAGCTAGGGGGCTACTGGTAGCTGGAGGCGGTAGCAGAGGCTGCCGGGGGTGGCGCCGTGTTGCAGGCCGCCATCGTACAGCTGGGTGATGATGCGCGTCACGAACGTATAACGCTCGTCCCAGGCTGTGGTTTTGACCTCGCTGCCATCGCTATGGCCTGTGTGCGGGTAGTTACCTTCTAGTACGATCTGCACTCGATCCCCTGCTGTTCGGCTGGCTCTGACTTGAATGGTCGTGGCCGGCCCCCGGTCACTATTGGCCAGCAGGAGGAGCAAATTGATAAACGCTTTGACCAGCCATTCATCAGTCAGGAGCTGCGGTAACTCGGGCGGGATGGATAGGTCAAGTTGGGGGCGATCATCCGTCAACAGGCGAGCCAGACCCAGCTGGGCCTGATCGACGAGAGCTTGCAGCGGCATTGGGACCGGCTGAATCGGTTCAGCCAGGTATTGCAGCCGCCAATAATCGGCCAGGAAATCGATTTCTTCAACGACGCGATAGTTGTTGCGGGCGATGAGGCCAATCAGTACAGATTGATCGAGTGTATGGTTCCCACCGTGATGCTCCAGTATCTCCGCAGAGGCGGCAATACTGGCCAACGGGGTGCGGATATCGTGCACCCATGTCGTCAGGAACTGCAGGAAATGTTGCGTGTCTATGTTGCTCACCCGGATTTTGCTCAGAATTTAAGACTGTTTTCACAACCGGCACCGCTCGGGCGATGATGGCTAGATTATAGAAGAAGGGTCAGCAAAGGTGAGTAGATAATCGGTAATGGGTAATGTTACTCTTGGGCCATCGCTTTCCCGTGGGAAATGGATCCGGCCGGGATTACATTTATATGTCCCGGCCAACGTGCTGCGCACCGATTCATTCTCCCTTGCCCTCACCGTGCGTCTGTGGCATGACCTATCGCTCGGCGCAACGGGCCTTCAGCGCCACGACTCAATATTCTGTGCCACCAGCATGAGCAGGTCGCTTACTGCCGCCCCCGACTCTGCAAATTCATTATCTGGCACAACGGATAGCAGAGCCGCCTGTTGGGCGGCGAGCTGGCGCGTTTCCCAGGCGGCGGTGGGTTGCTTCTGTAGCCAGGCAAACAGAGCCACTGCCTGTGGCAGGTTGCCGTCCGCCACCAGGAAGAGGGCGAAGACGGCCAGGAGCTGATGCTGGTACATCGCCTGATGGGTGGCCCGGGCCAGCGGGGCTGCTAATGCCAGCCAATTGCGGGCTATGGCGAGCTCATCGCGGCGCAGAGCAAGCTGAGCCAGGCCGGTAGCGGCGCGGAGCTGGCCATCGTCACGGCCCAACTCACGCATCAGCGTGAGGGATTCCTCATAAGCGTCCGCAGCATTGTCCAGTTCTCCCCGTGCCAGGGCGATATCGCCAAGATTGGCCGCGGCAAAGGCGATGGAGAAGCGGGTATTGGCCTGGCGGAAGCCGTCCAGGGCTGCGTTGATGAGCTCGAGCGCCCAGTCCAGATCGCCACGCAGGCGAGCGGCTCGGGAAGCATAGCTGCGCGCTACAAGGATGTAGTGACGCGCATGTTGCCGTTCGAAGACCGGGAAAGCGCCTTCGTACTGGGCCGTAGCCGCGGCGATGTCGCCCAGTGCTTCATAGTTGCGGCCGAAGTTCAGCATGACCAGGCCATCTTCTATTTCGCCCAGCTCCTTGAGTGCGGCTTCACATTCCTCAAAAAGAGCCAGGCTGCCAACGAAGTCGCCAAGCTCGTGAAGGAGCAGGCCAAGGTTGTTAAGCGGCACGATCAGGGTGGTGTAATCCTGGTGCTGCCGGCTCAGCTCGATGGCCGCAGCGAACCAGCGCCGGGCTGTGGCAATCTCGCCACGTCGCCGCGCCAGCTGGCCCAGCATATTCATTGAGCTAGCCAACCCACGCGGATCATTGGCCTCGGCGAAATGACGATGGGCGCGTTCGGCCAGGGTGACGGCGTCGTCGATCCGGTGCTGAAAGTGGCCGAGTTGGGACAGGTGAAAGGCTGCAGCAGCCTGGGTGGGAATATCGCCGGCAGCTTCCGCCAATGTCAGCGCTGTGGTGAACATCTGCCCGGCAAGATCGTGCGCGCCGGAGAAGAAATAGAGCGTCCCCAGGCAATCACGCAGCCCCGCTTCCGCTGGCGCATTGAGCGCAGCCGCCCGAGCGCAGGCCGGTTCCAGGGCGGCGATGCCTTCAGGGAAACGACCGCGGTAGCGGGCAAAACGGCTAAACGGTTCGGCGCCCGCCACCAGCAACGGGATGCTGTCCGCCGCCAGGGCCAGCTCCCAGGCGGCCAGGATATTGCCAAACTCGCGCCCGATCTGACGTAGCGCTTCGCCCTGGCGGCCATCGCGTAGCTCGGGTGTTCGTTCCGCCAGCCAGGTCAGCATGTAGCTGACAAAGGCATCTTGCGCCGCGGCCGGCCGCTGTTCAGCCGCATATTGGCGCAAAAGTTCGTGGATCTGATACCGGCCGGTTTCCTCCAATTGGATGAGGCCGCGGTCGACCAGCTCACTAAGCAAGCGCGGCGTGGCTTCGGCGACGGTGCGGGCGGCGGCGGCGGAGAAACCGGCCGGAAAGGCTGACAACGTCTGCAGCGCAACCACCTCATCCTCCACCAATTGGGCCAGGGTCTGGTCAAATATGGCGCGCACGGCCCGCTGCCGCACTGGTAGATCACGCTGGCTCGTCGTCAAAATATCCAGGCCGGCCCGAAGCTGGACCACGATTTCGGCCAGCGGTAGGGCGCGCAGCCAGGCGGCGGCCAGCCGGAGCGCCAGCGGCATGCCGTCGACTAGCTGGCAGATCGTTTGCAACTGGGCGGCGGTGCCGGCATTGAGTTCAAAGTGGGGTTGCGCTTGCCGGGCGACCGAGAGGAAGAGGGCGGCCGCTTCGGCGCTGGCGATGGCTTCCGGGGTGGCATCAGCCACCGGGGCGGCCAGGCCGTGCAGATCCAGCCGGTGCTCTGCGCCGATGCCGAGCGCTTCCCGGCTGGTGAGCAGCAGAGTGACATCCGGGCAGCCGGCCACGATCCGCTGGATCAGGGCCACCTCGCCCAGAAGCTGTTCGAAGTTATCAAGAACGAGCAACAACTCCTGGGGGCGCAGCGCGTTGATGACCTGATCCAGCAAAGGCCCACGCCCGGGGGCCGTCCCCAGCGCAGAGAGAATGGCCGCCAGCAAGCCATCGCGACTGGTTACCCCCACTAGCGAGACAAAGACAATGCCGTTGAGAAAGAGCGTGTATTCACCCTGCTCGACTGCGCGGGCGGCGGCCAGCGCCAGCCGGCTTTTGCCCATGCCGCCGAGGCCAACGATAGTGAGCAGGCGACAGTCAGGCTGCCGCAGCCGTTCCAGCAGGAAGGCCAGCTCTGCCTGGCGGCCAACGAAGCGGGTGCCGTCATCTGGCAGCGGGGAGTCGGCCCGGTTGCGGGCCAGCTGCAGCCGTTCAAAGAGGGCAACCGTGGCCGCAGCCGGCGTGACGCCCAGCTCGGCAGCCAGGATCTGGCGGCACTTTTCGTATTGGGCCAGGGCGGCCTCGGCGCGACCGGCCCGGGCATACAGGATCATGAGTTGGCGGTGGCCGCTTTCCAGCCACGGTTCGAGGGTCAGCAGGCGCATTGCCAGATTGAGGCCTTCGGCAAAATCGCCCTGGTTAATGGCCAGCTCGACAAGCCGGGAGAGGGCCCGGACGACCTGATCACGCAGTTGCTCCCCGGTTGTGAGCACCCATTCCTCAAAGATGACGGCGTTGGCAACCGTGAAGCCGGCCAGAAATTCGCCACGGTAAAGGTCGATGCCGGCGCGCCACTGGGCCGGGTCGTCGCTGGCCAGGAGGCGGGTCAGGTTGGCGACGTCGAGTTGGTGAAGGGCGGCGCTATTGAAAGCCAGCGTATCACCTTCAGCCAGTAGATAGCCATCCAACTGTTTACGCAGGCTGGAGAGGGTGGTGGTGAGATTGCGCCGGGCTTTGGCAGCGTCCATCTCGCTCCAGAGGAGATCGAGCAGGGCGTCGCGACTATGAGGCTGGTTGGTGACGGCAAGGTAGAAGAGGAGGGCGCGGGCTTTGGCGGTGTTGAGCGAGACGGCCGTCTCAGCCAGTTTGATCTCTGGTGTTCCCAACAGATTCAGAACGAGCACATTTTAACCCCGCGTTGCTGCTGACCGGCGCTTTATTTGCACCCGATTTGCAGTTCATTTGCACCGGCCGATTAAGTTTAGCACATCGATTCGGGAAACCGCAGACGATTCCCATTAACAAGAAAAATCCGACCTTTGCGGTTTCCCCCAAATAGCGCGAGGGAGTGTCCTGGTGAATACGGCAAGCGAGAGCGCTGACGATAGACGAGATCTGCAGTTGAGCTACAGCGCTTACCTGCTGCGCTGCTGGCGTGAGAGCGGCCCACCCGGTGAGCCGCCGGCCTGGCGGTTTAGCCTGGAGGGCGTTCAGGATCGGCAGCGTCATGGTTTTGCTGATCTGGAAGCGCTGCTGGCCTATCTGGCGCGTGTCACACAGGTGAATGGCGATCCGGCCGGTCCCCAGCAACACCCATAAATAGTCGAGAGGCGGCCCTCGTGAGGGTTCGGATTGCCGCCCTCGGACGAGATTGTGAGAGGAGCAAATCTGATGATGAAAAACCTGGTCTGTCCTATTTCCAGTGAACGGATCAATGGCCATGTGGTGCGGCTGACCGGCCTGATGATGGCCACGTTGCTGGCCCTTTTTCTGCTGACAGGTGACCCGTCGTTCATCCTGGCAGCGCTGGTGGATTACATGGTCCGGGCCTTTACCGACCTGCCCTACAGCCCGGCCAGCTGGCTGGCGGCGCGAATCGTCGCGCTGTTTGGTTGGCCGCTGAAGCGTATCGACCGGGCGCCCAAGATTTTTGCGGCGCGAGTGGGCTGGCTGTTTGCGGCCACGGCAGCAGCGTTGGCCTTTATCTATCTGCCCGCCAGCCAGATCGTGGCGGCGACGCTGATGGGTTTTGCCCTGCTGGAATCTGTGCTGGATCTGTGTGTTGGCTGTCTGGTTTACACCTACATCGTCCAACCAATCTGGGGCCAGGCCTGATTGTCAGCGCAGGAAAGGAGACATTTTGATGAAAAACCACAAGTACGGCCTGAGTGCCGACCTGAATTTATCCTTCGAGGTTGCCGTGAACGCCATCACCGCGGCACTCAAAACGGAAGGGTTCGGCATCCTGACCGAGATCGACGTCCAGGCGACGTTAAAAAAGAAGCTCGATGTACCCTTCCGGCGCTATCTGATTCTGGGCGCCTGCAATCCGCCGCTGGCCTATGAGGCATTACAAAACGAGCGCGAGATCGGTCTGTTGATGCCTTGTAACGTCATCGTTTATGAAGACGACGCGGGGAAAACGGTGGTCTCAATCGCGGACCCGCAGGCGATGGTGGCCATCACCGGCGCCCCGGCGCTGGCGGCGATGGCTGACAAAGCCAGAAACAAGCTGGCCCGAGCGCTGGCAACATTGCCAGAGACGGCGCCTGCCTGAGGACTGGCGGCACAACTCGTCAGTTTATTGCCGCTGTTTTACGCCCGAAGGCAGCCCCGCTTGTGCCGGGCTGCCTTTGGGTCAACTTGAAAAGGATTTACCATGAAGAACTACTTTTTATTCGTGCTGCTCCTGTTTGGCCTGGCGGCCTGTACAGGGGCGGCGCCAGAAGAAGGGGCGGCCCCACCGATCGTCTACCTGCCTACCACGGCGCCGGTTGTGATTTCGCCCACACCGACTGCCAATGACCCGGCGACTGCTCTACCCGTCGTCACGCTGGCCACGGCAACAGCGCAACCACCCGCGGCGACGGCTGGGCCACCGACGGAGACGCCAATGCCGCCACCGGCTACGCCCCTCCCGACCACGGCACCGGCCGATCCGTCGCCCACGCGCATCCAGTTTGCGACCGGGGCCAGCTCGGCCACGATCAGCGGTCACCTGGCGGCTGGCGAATCAATCGAATACCTGGCCTGGGGCGCGGCGGGGCAATGGACCCACGTGGAGCTCACCTCCGCCGATAACGTGGCCAACTTCGCCTTTGTCGGCCAAAGCGACGGGCAGCCGTACAAGCGGCTGGAAAACGAGCACCGTTTCTGGGACGGCGCTCTGCCCATCAATCAGGATTACCTGATCCGCCTTCATACCCTGACGACGACCGAGTTCACGCTCATCTTAACAATCGAACCCCTGGACAGCATCGTGCAACCACTTTGGCCAGTGGTGGATGGGTTAACCGGCTTTCTGCTGGGTGGCTCGCACAACGGGGAATGGGTGGACCCTTTTGTGGCGTTGAAATCGTTGCAGGACGGGGCGCGCCCTTATCAGGTCTACACCGGCAACGGTTTCTGGGGCACGGCTACTGGTCAGCCCCCTGCGATGCCGTGGGCTGGTCCCTGTGGCGGCACGCCGGTGGTGGCCTTCGCGCCCGGCCTGGACCTGACCGGCGCCATCGCCATCGTCGCGCCCTGGGAGGCGGCCCCGCGCCAGCCGGAAGCGTTGTCGCCTGACAACGCCGAATACCAGAACGCGGTGGGTGAGCTTTTGGCGGCGCAGGGGATCGCTGAGCCCGTCATCGAACTGACGGCTGTCCAGCGCATTGACCTGGAGGGAGATGGTGTCGACGAGGTCCTGATTGTCGCCAACCATCTGACGGGTCTGGGGAATGGTCTGCCCGCGGCCAACGCTGGCGACTATTCGCTGGTCGCTTTGCGGCAGGTTGTCAATGGTGTCGTCCAGACAACGTTGCTGGCCAGCAACATCTATCCAGAGGCGGCCGAGCTGGTTGATCCGGTTCAATACAACCTGTTGGCCCTGCTGGATCTGAATGGCAATGGCCAGCTGGAGATCGTGGTGGAAGGCTGGCAATACGAGGGCCGTTTTGTCATGGTCTTTGAACTGCTGAATGGCGCTGTCTCGCTGGCATTGACGGCGGGGTGCAGTCAGTAAGCAGCGGGCATAACGAGGGGAAGGGGACCGGCCGGTCCCCTTCCCCTGATGACGTCAATTGACACATTCGCCCGCGTTCTCGTCTACATCCTGGCAACCGCGAGCAGTCACAAGTGATAACCAGGCCTTGGCAACGAGCCTGAGGTATGCCGGATCAAAATGAAAAAAACAACCGAAAATCTACCTTTGTCAGCAAAAGCAAACACGACCCGGGCAGATGCTGCCGGGAACAAAGAGCCACAAATTTCGGCCAGAACACCCTCGTTGACCCATCTGCGCGAAGCGGGCGTGCCACACTCGCCGGACACAGTTCTGCGCAGTCAACGACAGCTTGGGAACAAGACAACCACACAGCTTCTGCAAGATCGCCAGCAGGCGGCGGCGAGTGAGGCCAACACGGCAACGCCCAAGACGACTGGTCCATCATTACATACTAATGGCCCGTTGGCGGGGCTGCAGCGCTTTGATGCCAAAGAGCACAAAAAAATGGGTGACAGGGGCAGCGGGAAGAAGCAAGTAGCCCTGGCGCCAGACTATGTCCTTTCCTATGGTGATGTCGTCGCTATGGCCGGGGATCATTTTGCCAGCATTGCCCAAATGCGCCAGTTTGCCAGGAAAAAGAGCGGCAAGGAGAGTCGCGGTGAAATCGAATATGTACGAGAGTGGAAGCTAAAACAGCGAGGTCGCCAGTATGATCCTGAGGCCAAAAAAGCGGCTACGGAGCGATATTATGCGCTGGCGGCCAAAAATCGCAGTCACTTTGTTAATCCGGATGAAAAGGACGCGGATCGCACCCTTGGCGAAAAGGCCACAGATTACACGTTGGAACGAGGGGGAGCGGGCGAGGCGATCCCCATACCCGCGAATGCGGTTGCCGGCTATCACAGCAATCACGTCATCGCCATTCGCGAGGCGGTGAAAGCGGGAGCGGCGGGCGAATCTATCCAGAATGCCCTGGCGGCTGATGCCTTTGCCAGCCACTTCCTGACCGACGCCTTTTCGGCCGGCCATGTGCGAGTGCCGCGGGCCGCTGCGCAGACTTATTGGAATGCCAAAGTGCCGTTGTTCTTTCACAATCTGCAAGGTTTTATGGCTGAAAAAATCGCCGAGGAACTGCGCAAGACGAATGCCAAAGCCTCCATTGATTGGTTTCCCGATATCAAATACAAGCACCTCAGTGAGCAGATGGTTTACGAGAAAGCTTTGGCGAAGATTCGCAAAGCCCTGAGTAATATGGGCCGAGTGGACTTTGGCGACCTCGTCGGATTGGCGCTTCATGACTGGGATAACGTAGCGGGGATCGAAGCCACCAGCGATGGCAAAGATGTCAGCCTGAAAGGGGATGGTCAAGCGAAGAAGCAAGATGAAGAGAAGTTGGCCATTAAAGCGGTAGCGCGGAGCGTTGCTGAGATTGAAAAGGCTTATGCGCTGGGCCAAAAGGGTGAGCGTGGCCAGGTGGAAAAGAAATTGCGCGGTAAAGATGGTCTATTTGCTGCCGAGCGGATGATACCTGTCGCCAAAGAGGATGATGCCCTGACCGGCACGCAGCCCAATAAATCTATCCCCTGGAAATTCAATTCGCCGTTTACCCTGTTTAAGGAAGCGCGTTTCAAAGCAGCGCTGGCTGTTTTTGCCAGAGAGAAGGCAAATGAAGTCAAGAATGTTGCCGCCAGTTTCGACAAAGCCCAGCAGGATGCCATGAGAAATGGGATCATTCGACCGCTGCTCAAGAATCCCACCCGTATCATCAAACAGATTATTAACTGGACACCGCAGACCGGTGGTGGTGTTGGTGGCCATGATACGGATGATAACGCTCAAGATTATTATCGTGTGGCAGCACGCACAGCCGGAGGACTCGCCTCCCTGACGGTTATCCAGCGCATTCGCCTGATTCGAGATTTGGATGCCGGGTTTGTCACCTTTGAGTCTGAAGAGGAAGCCATCTGGGACATCCTCAACAGCGCCAGCGACGCCAGTGCGCGCCAGGTTATCAAGAAAGTGGGCTGGGACAAAATCGCCGGTATGTTGAGCGGCGCCGAAGATCGCAAGTTTCGGCAGCGTTTTCCGCGCCAAAGTTATCGCTGAGGGCCAGGGTGCGATCATTCGGCGCTGTCTCCCTTTGGCGTCGTTAGAATTCCTGTCAGAATGATCCGGTATCCTCCCAGGCAGGGGGCCAACAGTCTACTGGCAAGAACGGCGCTTCAAGCATCGTTCGTAGATGGTAGTCGGACTGCAGCGCCATGCCTGATTCCTCACCGTCAGAATCATCATCAGAAAGATTCCCTAAGCTCAAAGTTGAGAAGAGTAAGCAGCGCACAACAGGCGCCCGCCTGGGTGCGTTGTCTGAGAGCAAGAAGGGACAATTTGATGAAATCATTGCAGCTGACAGATGTCGAGCGCGACATTCTGCAGATCCTGGCGGAATGGGCCTACCGGTTGGAGCCATTTGTGACGCGCCAGGTGTTACTGAGGGAGATACAGGTCAGCGAAACTGAGCTGGATGCGGCCATAGGCCGGCTACTGGCTGTGGAATACGTTGAGCAGACCCATGATGAGGTGGCGAATCTGTTTATTACCGCCGAGGGCTGGCAACGCGTGGATATGCTGAACAGGTCGGCCTGATCCTGGATCATCAAGCCACACGGCAGACCGCAGAGCCGGCGACCCGAACACCGCGGCTGCCGGCAAATACCTTAACCCCCTAACAAACAAATTGACGATTCTCAGGAGTAAAGCGTCTTGTCCTGCCCGTCTTCACTGTCGGTAACATGGAAGCCGTAGCGCTCCATTTTGCTTTTGGGATGGCGCTGGAGCAGGTTCGTGACGGCTCGGTTACCGATGGTCCGCTGTAATTGAATTAGTGGGTGTGTGGCTTGATGGCTATCTTTGGGGCGGGCACGGACGGCATTCTCTTTGTTCTCAGGAAGCTGGTTTGCTTTTGCTTTCAAAGGTGCATCCTCCGGCAAGCATGACTGCTGGTAATTCCGGTCAGTATAACACAACTGAAAAGGTGGAAGCTGGCTGGGCCAACAAATTTTGAAGGTAAAGGCGATACTGTCAGGTACGGCGCTGGTTATCTCTGCTGGCGCTGGGTCTAAGTAGTACCAGACGCCTATTTGGAATAAGACCCGGGTCCCTAAAATAGGAACTAGCTCCTATCCACTGTTCCCCGCAAAGGACCGCAGGAGCTTCCCCCACGAGGCGGCCTCCCCACCAGGTCGCCTTCTTTTTTTGCTGACCGACCGGTACCAAGTTCCCATCAACTACGAGCAGAATGCGATTACAATGCCTGCAGAGGTGCTACCTCGTGGGGTGGGATGATCCCGCAAACAGCATAAATATGTTGAGGGACGCAAAAGGGCAATCGCATTGGTGATTGCCCTTTTTGTTGTGGGAGCAGAAAAAACTCGTTTGTATCGGGCTTGCGGGCAGCAGGCACACTGCGTAAGTGGGATTAAGTTTTTGCCCAGGGGGGCTTGTGATGGTCTGGCTTACCTTTTATAATCCGTGATGATGTGGGTCTGGTGGTAAGCCATCGGACCACTTTTAGCTGACGAGTCAATCATTTGTTATCCTCTGAAGATCATTCCCCGACCGCTATTCCGGCCGAATCCATACGCGACGACGAAAAAATGCCGGCGCCGGAAGTGCCCATCAGCTACGTCATCCGTGATATTGTTGAGACCATCGTCCTGACGTTGTTGGCGTTCTGGCTGGCGCAGTCGGTCATCCAGGGCTTCCGGGTGACGGGGCCGAGTATGACGCCGACGCTGCTGGATGGTCAGTTCCTCTTCGTCAACAAGCTGGGTTATTTCCTTGAAGCGCCGGAGCGGGGTGACATCATCGTCTTTTGGCCGCCCTATGAGAGTGAGGACCGGCTAATCAAGCGGGTTATCGGTATTCCTGGCGATGAAGTGGCGGTCCATGATCAGCATGTTTTTGTCAACGGCGTGGAGCTGGACGAGCCCTACATCAATGCGGATCCCAGTTATTCCGGGGAGTGGCATGTGCCCGAGGGTGAATTTTTTGTGCTCGGGGATAACCGTAACAGCTCCTATGATGGCCACAACTGGACATCCTTTGTGCCCAGAGATAATATTGTTGGCAAAGCGGCGATCATTTACTGGCCGGTACCCAATTGGGGACTGGCCCCCCATGTGCCCATCCTGGCTGACAACTGACCCTTCGCTGCGCTCAGGGTGACAGGCACCTCGCTGCGCTCGGTGTGACGCCTCGCTGTGCTCGGCGTGACAGGCGTGACAGGCGGGTGAGTAGGGCAATTGCCGCTATAACTGGGAACGGTCCAATGGATCCTGATGAGTTGGAAAAGATGGTGCGCAAGGTGGTGGCCCGGACTTTGGGGCAGCGTTCTGGTCGCCTGATTGTTGATGAAGAACTGATTCGGACCTTGCCCGCCGGGCAGCCGTATGAGGTACCGGCCGGTGCCCTCGTCACCCCCCTGGCTCGCCAGGCCGCCCTCGAGCTGCAAATTAAACTGATTGAAGGTAATTCTACGCCGGGCCCCAAAGCTGGCGCCGCTTTACCTGGCGCGCAGACGGTCGCCATCGGCGCCGACCACGGCGGCTTCAAACTCAAGGAACTCCTCAAAAAACAACTGGCTGACGCCCACTACAAAGTAGTTGATTGCGGCACCCATTCTACCGACGCGGTTGATTATCCTGACCAGGCGTATGCGGTCGCTCGCCTGGTGGCGGATGGGACGGCCTGGCGGGGCATCATCATTGATGGCGCCGGCATCGGCAGTTGTATGGCCGCCAACAAGGTGCCGGGCGTTAGGGCGGCGATGTGTTACGATCAGGCAACCGCCGTCAACAGTCGCGAGCATAACAACGCCAATGTCCTGACCCTCGGGGCCGGGCTCATTGGCGATAACCTGGCCAAGGCGATCGTGACGACCTGGCTGAGCACCGAGTTTGGCGGCGGCCGTCACGGGCGGCGGGTGGATAAGATTGACGCCATCGAAAGGCGGTATACGAAGCGATGAATCAGTACGATAGACAGACCGTAGAGCGCATCATCGAGGAAGTCACCCGTGAGGTAGTCCTGCGGCTCAACCAGGCGCAGAACGGGGCGCCGGCCTGTGATTGCAGCGCTGGTGGCGCCGCCTGCGCGGACTGCGTCAACAAGATGGCGGCCGCCGGGGCCGACCGGGTTTCCGGCCGGTTGGGCAACAAATCTTACCAGAGCGACGTGGCCCGGCTCATCGACCATACGCTGCTGAAGGCGGACGCCAGCCAGGACGAGATCGCCCAGCTCTGCTACGAGGCCAAAACCTACAATTTTGCTTCGGTCTGCGTGAACCCGGCCCATGTCAAGCTGAGCGCCCAACTGCTCAAGGGTTCCCCGGTCAAGGTCTGCACCGTCATCGGCTTCCCGCTGGGGGCGTCGGCCTCGACGACCAAGGGGTTTGAGGCGGGCCAGGCGATTCGGGACGGGGCAACTGAGCTGGATATGGTGATCAACGTCGGCGCCCTGAAGTCGCAGGATTATGACGCCGTCCTGGAAGATATTGCGACCGTTGTGAGCGTTGGTCATGCCAGCAATGCGCTGGTCAAGACGATATTGGAAACGGCGCTGCTGACGGATGAAGAGAAGGTGATCGCCTGCCAGCTGGCCAAGGTGGCGGGCGCGGATTTTGTTAAGACGTCGACCGGCTTTGGGCCGGGTGGGGCGACGGTTGAAGATGTGCGCCTGATGCGTCAGGTCGTCGGCCCGGATATTGGCGTCAAAGCGTCTGGCGGCGTGCGCACGTTTGAGGATGCGCAGGCGATGGTGGCGGCGGGGGCGACCCGTTTGGGCGCCAGCGCCGGGGTACGCATCGTCAGTGGACAAAGCGCTGGGGCTGTGTCAAAATCCACCTACTGATGCCTATGATTTGCACTCAATGCCGCATTGGGCGGCTGCACGATATTCAGGCTCCCTACATCAAGGAGTTTCAGGGGCAGATGCTGGTCTTTTCGAATGTACCGGCCGGTCGCTGTGATGTCTGTGATGAGGTTGAGTATGATATGGCCTTTATGACCCGGTTGCTCTGCTTGCTGGACCCGGAGTACATGGCGGAGGCGGCCGACATCGTCAAACGCCACACCCCCCAGCCCAACCAGGCCTGGCATTTTCTTTAAAGAGGAGCCACGGATTAACACGGATTTGGCACGGATTATTTGGTGATTTGGTCTTGATTGGCCATATCATAAATCGGGATATGACCTTCCCACTCATTCTAAATCCGTGCAAAATCCGTGTTAATCCGTGGCCAAAAATTCCCGGAGTGAGACGTGTCTTCTGTTGAATTGCGTAGTTATGTGTTTTTGGACAGCTTGCAGGTGCAGCACGCCTCGTTTTTGGGGACGGTGGCCCGGGGCTTTTTGCCGTTGCCGGGTGACGCCTCGCTCTGGATTGAGATCTCCCCGGGGATTGAGATTAACCGGATCACCGATGTCGCCCTGAAGGCGACCGGGGTGCGGCCGGGGATGCAGATCGTGGAACGGCTTTATGGCTTGCTGGAGGTTCATTCCAGCAGCCAGGGCGAAGTTCGGGCGGCAGGCCAGGCGATTCTGGAGGCGCTGGAGCTGCATGAAGAGGATCGCCTCAAGCCCAGCGTCATCTCCAGCCAGATCATCCGCAACATCGACCCGCACCAGGCGCAGCTGATCAACCGGATGCGCCACGGGCATATGATCGTGGCCGGGCAGACGTTGTATGTGATGGAAGTGCAGCCGGCGGCCTATGCGGCCCTGGCCGCCAATGAAGCGGAAAAAGCGGCGCGGCTGAACATCCTGGAAGTCCAGGCGTTTGGCAGCTTCGGCCGGGTTTACCTCGGTGGTGAAGAGCAGGACGTGATGGCGGGTTACCAGGCGGCCATTGATGCCGTCGAGTCTATGACCGGCCGGTCCCAGGCCACCAAGAAATCAGAGTAACTAATAGCTAACAGCTAACAGCTATTAGCTGTTAGCTGACAGCTTCAAAGGAGAAGATATGGCAGATGCATTAGGCATGATCGAATGTCGCGGTTTTGCGGCCATGGTCGAAGCGTCGGATGCGATGGTGAAGGCGGCTCGTGTGGAGCTGGTCGGCTACGAGAAGACCGGCGGCGGCTTTGTGACCGCCATTGTGCGCGGTGACGTAGCGGCCGTGAAAGCAGCCGTCGAAGCGGGTACCCGTGGCGCTGAGAAAGTCGGCGAAGTGGTTTCCGTCCATGTCATCCCGCGCCCGCACGGCAATGTTGACCAGGTCCTGCCGCTGGGCCGGCAGGATGCGACTGATTAACCAGGCGTGGCAACATGTATTTAGGTAAGGTCGTCGGTACTGTCGTGGCCTCGCAAAAAGAGGCGTCGTTGGAAGGGCTCAAATTTTTGACCGTCCGGCGGCTGACGATTGATGGCCAGGAGACCGAAACCTACGTGGTGGCGGCGGATGCCGTTGGCGCCGGTCTGGGCGAGGTGGTGATGATCGCCACCGGCAGTTCGGCCCGGCAAACGGTGATGACCGACAAGCGGCCCTGTGACGCGGTCGTCATGGCCATTGTCGATACCTGGGAAGTCAACGGCGACGAAAAGTATCGCAAATAAATGGGTATTGGCCCCGGGCGCAGGTCCGGGGCCAATTGACATTTGATGACCCCTGCCACGAAGGAGAAACGGACCCAGCTGACGCAGTTTATCCGGGAGGTGCTGGCGCCTTTCCCGGAGCTGGTGGGTGTGGTTGGTATTGGTAGCATCGGGACCGGCCGGTGCCGGCCTGATTCGGACATCGACGCAGTCGTTTTTCTCGACCCGCTGGATCTGTACATTGTGCCGGCGGAAGCGATCTGGGTACCCCAGACCGATACATTCCACTCCATTTTTGCGGAAAGCGAGACGCTCGCGGCAGAAGGGATCCCACTGGATTTTCTGCGTCTGGATTTTCAGCTCTGGTCCAAGCCAGACTTTGTCTGGCCGGAAGCGCGCCGGGCTGAGTTGAGCCAGGGCTGGTTGGCCTATGATCGGGATGGCCGTCTGGCTGAGCTGATCGCCGCGCGCACCGCTTATGGTGAGGCGGAGCAAATCACCCGGCTGGATGAGGCGATCACCTGGCTGGACCAGCATCTGAACTGGGATGCACCCGAGCAGAATTGGAAGGCCTTAGGCCCCACCATCGCCCATGATCGGTTGCATGCGGCTTTTCAATACCTGGCGGCGGCGCTTTTTGCCTACAACCGGCGCTGGCTGCCCTGGCGTAACCGGCAGATGAGCGCTTTGCTGGCCTTGCCCTGGTTGCCGGACCATTTTGACGACTGGGTGTTGCTGGCCAACAACGCGCCCTCCCTGGACAAGGTTGGCTATGACCGGCGGGTGCTGGCGCTGCGGACAATTTTTGACGATATTTTGCGTCAGGTCCGGCAGGATGGGTTGTATGGCGACGACCCGATCGGCGCAGCGTTTATTCGGTCGCATGAAGAGCCGGGGCGATCCTGGAATATGGCAACGTTCAACGAGCGGCGCAGAAAGGCGGAGTAGATGGATCAGAAACAAATCCAAACCATTATCGATCAGGTGATGCGCGAGATTGGCGGACCGGCCGGTGGCCCACCCCCAATCGAACGGCCGGCGCCCCCGCCACCGCCAGAACCGATCAAAGGGGATGACGGCCTTTTTGCCACGCTGGATGAAGCGGTGGCTGCCGCCCGTTATGCCCACCAGGAACTTAACGCCCTGCCGCTGGCAATCCGCAAAGATCTGATCGCCCACATGCGCCAGGCGGGGCGCCAATACGCCACCGTGCTGGCGGAGATGGCGGTCAGCGAGACCGGCATGGGCCGCGTCGAAGACAAAACGCTCAAGAACATCCTCAACGCTGATAAGGCTGAAGGGCCGGAAGGGTTGGACACCACTGCCTGGACCGGCGACAAAGGGCTGACGCTTGTCGAGTATGCCCCCTACGGCGTCATCGGCGCCCTTACCCCCAGCACCAACCCGACGAGCACGGTGTTGTGCAACGGGATTGCGATGGTATCGGCCGGGAACGCGGTTGTCTTTAACGCCCATCCCAGCTCCAAAGGGGCGACCAACTACACCGTTCAGATTATGAACCGGGCGATCCAGAAGGCGGGCGGGCCGGCCAACCTGCTCTGCGCCGTGCGCGAGCCCACGCTGGAGAGTGCCCAGGGGCTGATGACCCATCGTGGCGTCAACTTGCTGACCGTGACCGGCGGCGCCGCCGTCGTACGGGCGGCGATGCAGAGCGGCAAACGCGCCGTCTGCGCCGGCCCGGGCAACCCGCCGGTCGTCGTCGACGAAACGGCTGATATCGCGCAGGCCGGCCGGGATATCGTGATCGGCGGTTCCTTTGATAACAACATCGTCTGCACCACAGAAAAGATGACCTTTGCGGTCTCATCGATCTGTGATGATCTGATGAATGTGATGACCCGTAACGGGGCGATTAAGCTGAATAGCTGGCAGTTCAACCGGTTGTGGCAGGCCGTGACCGTCAAGGATCGCGGGCCGCGCAAATATGCGGATATGAACAAAGCATTTATCGGCAAGAACGCGTCCGTGCTGCTGGCTGAGATAGGCATCTCCGCCGGGCCGGAAGTGCGCCAGATCATTGCCGAAGTGCCAGCCGACCATCCAGCCGTTTGGTCGGAGCAGATGATGCCGCTGATGCCCATTGTGCGGGTGCAGAACGCGGATGAGGGCATCGACCTGGCGGTGGAGGCCGAACATGGCTTCCGGCATACGGCGGTGATGCATTCCAAAAACCTGGATAACCTGAGCCGGATGGCTCGTTTGATGAATTGCAGCATCTTTGTGAAAAATGGACCAAACCTAGCCGGATTGGGCTATGGCGGCGAAGGGTATTGTTCGTTTACCATAGCAAGCCCAACGGGTGAAGGCTTAACAGGTCCGCGCAGTTTCAGTCGCATCCGCCGCTGCACATTGGTGGACTCCTTCCGAATTGTTTAGTTGTTTGCTGTAAAGCGGGGCGCTTGCCTTTAAGCTAAGAGCAAACACAGGGATTGACGATGGCAAATTATCTTTATCGCCGGCCGACGCAGCTGGACTTATTTACCGATTCGTACCGGGTGAGCGGGCGCGCCATGATCGGTACGGGCGGGTTGTACGCCGAACTGGACAATCCAAACTCCTCATTTCTCGAGCTACAGGATGCCTATATTTCCCGGATTCATGAGCCGGGCGAGATTATCCTCAGCTATGAGACGGCCGCTTTCCGCAAAGATAATATCAATTTCATCATTTTGCAGGACCGCCGCGACGGCGTTGCTGTGGGTACACAGCATGGCCGTTCCGTGTTTACGCGCGGCCGGCCGATCAACCTGTTTGTGACCGTGCCAGCTTTTGAGATCAGCGGCACCGTCATGTACGAAGGATCGCCGACCCCGCAATCATTGGTTGTGCAATCGATTGGCGGCTATCTGATGGCGTTTGACGCCAAGGCGATGGCTTCGGTTCGCCCAGACCTGGAATACAGCGGCGATTTGATCATGATTCATAAAGAACGCATTGGCATCCTTTGTCTGGACGCCAAGCGGCAGTAATTGATACGCAGGCTACTGACCTGATTGAGTGTTTTGGGTTAGTGGACAGCCAGCGCCATTCAGCAAGGAGGTCACTCCGTGGCTACCATATTTGCCATAGATGACGATCACCACCTACTCGACCTGGTCGCGATGACCCTTTCCAAGGCGAATCACGAGGTCATCAAATTTAACCGGCCCGGCCCCGCCCTTGAAGAACTGAAAAAGACAAAACCAGACCTGATAGTGGTTGACGTCATGATGCCGGAGATGAGCGGCCATGAGTTCTGCCGGCGCGTGCGCGCGGATGCGGAGACGCAGGCATTGCCGATCATGGTGCTGACGGCGCGGTCGCAGGCAATTGACCGGGCGGCGGCGTTGTCCAGCGGGGCGGACAGCTACATGTCCAAGCCATTTACGGCCAATGAACTGATCAGCGCCATCGACAGCATCCTGGTGACGGATGAAGAGGTCCCGGCCGAATCTCTGCCCAAGATCGGCATCGTCATTTCCGTGTTCTCCATGCATGGCGGTGTCGGGCAGACGACGCTGGCGGTGAACCTGGCGGCGGCGTTGCGCCATATCAGCAACAAGCCGGTCTGCCTGGTGGATATGTCGCCTTCAGTGGGTCAGGTGACGACCCATCTGCGTTTGCGGACGCGCAAGAGCTGGCTGGATCTGACCCGGCCGGAGGAGATCACCTGGCCATTGATCAAAGAAACGATGGTGCAGCATTCCTCCGGGCTACATGTGCTGGCTTCGCCGCCGGTGCCGGTTTCGGCGATGAAACCCTCCTTTGAAACAACCAAAGCGATTTTCGAGCAGCTGTACCAGCATTCGCTGTTTACGATTGTGGATACGCCGCCCGGGCTCAATCCGGCGGCGGAAGCGATTCTGGGGTTGTCTGACCTGATTTTCCATGTCGTGGTGCCGGAATTTACCTCCGTGCGAATCGCCGCCAAGAGCAACATCGTGTTGGCAGAAGAGCCTTACAAGAGCCGGCAGAAAGTGCATGTCCTCAATCACATCACGCCGGAAGCCCAGCTGCCGGTTGATGCGATTGAAAAAGCGCTCAACGCTCGCATCGCTTTTGAAGTGGGCTATGACATGAAGCAGCCGCTGGCCCTGGCCCAGGGCGAACCGCTGCCCATGGACTCCGACTCGTCGCCCATGCCCATGGCCGTCCGCCGGATTGCCACGGTGCTGTGGAACCGGATGAAGACGGGGGCGAGGTAGCTGCGCGGGCGGCTGTCAGCCATCAGCGGTCAGCTGTCAGTGGCCCAGGGCGCGAATTGAGATGGTTTGTGTGGAATGTGGGACTCCCCTGTTATAATGCAGGGGAGTTTTTTTGTTTGACTAACCCAATGCAGCAACTTCGCGAACGGTTCACTAACAGCTGTCAGCTAACAGCTAACAGCCACTAACTCATGACTTATCCCGCTCTCGCTCTCCTCGAATACACAAGCATCGCCGCCGGTATTGCGGCTGGGGATGCGATGGTGAAGCGGGCGCCGGTGGCGACGATTCAGGCGGGGACGGTGCAACCGGGCCATTACCTGGTGTTGATCGCCGGCGATGTGGCCTCGGTGGGCGAAGCGTTGACGGCGGGGCGGGAGCTGGATGAGGCGGCGGTCTTTGACAGCCTGTTTCTGCCCAATGTGCATCCGGATGTCGTCAGCGGGCTGACCGGCGGGCGCGAGCCAGGGGCCGGCGAGGCGTTGGGCGTCATTGAGACGCGCAGCGTGGCGGCGGCGATCCGGGCGGCGGATGCCGGGGTCAAAGGGGCGGAAGTTGAACTGGTCCGCCTGCGCCTGGCGGATGGGCTGGGCGGCAAAGGGTTGACGCTTTTTGCCGGGCTGGTTTCGGATGTAGAGGCGGCGGTGGCCATCGCCGCGGCTGAGGCCGGCGATCTGCTCTTGCGCGAGCTGGTGGTGGCGCAGCTCCATGAGGAGATGTGGCCGAATGTGTTAAACACCGGCCGGTTCGGCACCCACTTTGGCTGGTAGAAGGTAACTATGCAATTTGCACGCGTCATCGGCACCCTGGTGGCCACGGAAAAATATGAAGGGCTGAGCGGGATTAAGTTCCTGGTGGTGCAGCCGCTGACTAAAGAGCTGGTACCGGCCGGTGCCCCAGTCGTCGCTGCCGACGCTACCGAGCAGGCCGGCCCGGACGAGCTTGTTTTTATCGTCGGCAGCCGCGAGGCGGCCCAGGCGCTGCCCAACACCTTTGTGCCGGTTGATTCGGCGATTGTCGGCATTGTGGATGATGTAGAGTTGGCCGCGGCTGAGGTAACGGAGTAGCCCATGTACGTCGGGATTGTCAGTGGCACCGTGGTGGCGACGATCAAGCATCCGGCCTTTGCCGGGCAGAAGCTGCTGGTAGTGGACCAGATTGATCCGGCCGGTCAGCCCACCGGCCATTATGACATCTGCGTGGACAAAGCCCAGGCCGGCATTGGCGACCGGGTCCTGGTGCTGGATGAAGGCAATGGCGCCCGCCAGGTGCTGGAGCTGAGCACCGCCCCCATCCGCGCTGTCATCGTCGGCATCGTCGACGACATGTAAATAGTTTCCCCTGAATACAATCTGAGAAAACTGCAAACTCGTGGCGGAAAAACGGTCCGGCGCCGTTGAGTGTATTAACCGCGCCAGCGCCTAACCTCCGGGAGGCCCTTCAGCTGTTGGCAAGAGCACCGCCTACTGGGCCTCCCGGAGGTAGGGCGGCGCCGTCTCTTTAAACATTTTCTACGCTTTCTTCATAAGTTGCTTACAACTCATTTCTATACTGCCTGTAATTCAACGGAGAACACCCCGCACCCAATCGACAACGCGGGCAATGTGACAAACGGAGTATTAAGATGAACAAGCTGACACGTTATGGATTAGTAATGGGCGCCGGGATTGCCCTTCTAGGTATGGGTGGTATCACCGCCGCCTTCGCGACTGGGACGGTCGCTGAAGTGGCCCAGAACCGGATTTCGGTGATGGCCCAGGTGCAAAACGAAAACAATGATAATGGTGCGCAGAACGGCGAGACCGTGCGCAATCGTGAAGAGTATCGCTTCCTCGAACGGGAAGAAATGAAGATCGTCGTGGCGGAAGCCCTGGGCATGACGGTGGCAGAGCTGGACGCGGCCCATGATGCGGGCCTGACGCTGGCTGAGATCGCCGAACAGCAGGGTGTAAGCCTGGACGAAGTTGAAGCAGCCATCTATGCAGCCAAGGTTGCGGCAATTGACGAAGCAGTGGCGGCTGGTGAAATCACCGCTGACCAGGCAGACGCGATTATCGCCCGGCTGGATCTGGCCCAGATCGCCCGGGATATCTTTGACCGGGATGAGATGCAGGCCATTGTGGCCGATGTCCTCGGTGTGACAGTAGAAGAGCTGGAAGCCGCGCGGGCTGATGGCACGGCTCGGGAGCTGTTCCAGAACGCGGATCATGACGCGATTCGGGCAGCGCTGGAAGCATATCGGGCTGAGAAGGTTCAGGAAGCGCTGGACGCCGGCCTGATTACCCAGGAGCAGGCAGATCAGCTGCTGGCAGGCCCGTTCCGCTTCGGTGTCCGCGGCCCCGGCATGGGCCCGGGTGGGCATCGTCCTGGTGGACATGGTGATGGTGCTGGTCCGATGAATGGTGATGGCGCCAACAATGCCCAACAGAGTGGTTATGGTGATGGCACCTGCGACGGCACTTGTGATGGTACGATGGATGGCCCCGGCCCGAACGCTGGCGGCAATGGTACCGGTCAAGGCAACCAGAATGGCAATGGCCAGGATGCCTGAGCCTCACGAATGAGCTAACAACCGATTGCCGAGGTAATCCTCCCTTCCGGTAATCACTTCCTCTCCAAACAGGGCCCAGCACACGCTGGGCCCTGTTTTGGTTCAGCATCCGCTATATTCCCTTCACAACTTCTTCATATTGCGGCAGTATTATGAGATTATCGTTGCTATAGATTGAGGTATAGCGGAGAAGGTTAGCAAGATGAAGACGATTCTGGTTGTGGATGATGAGGAACGGCTCGTTTCTGTCGTCAAAGCTTATTTACAGCAAAGTGGTTATCGGGTAGTGACGGCAAACAATGGACGGCAGGCGTTATTTGTGGCCCGCGAAGAAAAACCGGACCTGATCATCCTGGATCTGATGATGCCGGAGATGGATGGGCAGGAGTTTATGCGGTTGCACCGCAAGGAACGCGAGACGCCGATCATCATCCTGACGGCCAAAGTGGAAGAAGATGATCGGGTCATAGGTCTGGAGTTGGGGGCGGATGATTACGTGACCAAGCCTTTCAGCCCACGGGAGCTGGTTGCCCGAGTGCGGGCCGTCCTGCGCCGAATGGGGCAGCGGGAGCCGGACACCGAACTGTTACGGGTTGGCGACATCACGCTGGATCAGAGCAGCTACCTGGTCCGCGTGAAAGGGGAGCGAGTTGATCTGACTCGTTCAGAGTTTGATCTGTTGGCCACCCTGATGACCTCACCGGGCCGGGCTTTTTCCCGCATGGACCTGCTGGACCGGCTTCAGGGGGTGGCCTACGATGGCTATGAGCGGACGATTGATGTCCACATCAAAAATTTGCGGGCCAAACTGGAAGATAATCCGCGCAAACCGACTTATATCGAGACTGTTTATGGGATTGGGTACCGCTTTTCGGTAGATTCTTGAGAGGGACCGGCCGGTCAACCTTCCCCCACGCAACTGAGGCATCATGCGTTCACTCAGCACCAAAATGATCGCTGCCTTTGTGGCAGTTAGCATAGTCACCATTGTCCTCACCGTCATGCTGGCGCGCGGCGCTTCCGCCCGGACGTTTCGCAATTTTGTTGAAGATCAGGTGCAGGGCAGCGTCGTCGAAGCGCTCCAGGGGTATTACGCGCGCAATGGGAGCTGGCGCGGCGTGGAGCAATATCACGTTCCCGGCCAATTTGTGCGTATTCCGGGGCGCGGCGCCGGCCGTTTTGCCAGTCCGGGCTTTATCCTGGTCGATAATGGTGGGGTGGTGCTCATTGGCACCCAGACAACCCCCGCCCGGACTGTCTTACCGGCGGAGACGCTGGCAGATGCGGTCCCGCTCATCATCAATGATGAGCAAGTGGGCAGCCTCGTGTTGCTGGATTCGTTGGGGGCGGAACTGGTGCCGCCGGAACTGCTCACGGAGTTTAATGACCAGGTCGAAAGGGCTATATTCCTGGGTGGCGCCAGCGCCCTCGTGCTGGCCATTTTGATGGGGGCCCTTTTTACGCGCTCCTTGACGCGGCCGGTCCGCGAGCTGACCCAGGCCACCCGCCAGGTCGCTGCCGGTACGCTGGATGAACCGGTGCCGGTCCGGTCCCAGGATGAGCTGGGTGAGCTGGCCTATGCTTTTAACCAGATGAATGATTCCCTGCGCGAGTCCGAGCAGAAGCGGCGCCAGATGACGGCTGATATCGCCCATGATCTGCGCACGCCACTAAGCGTCATTCTGGGGCATGCTGAGGGGGTGCGCGATGGCGTCCTGCCGGCCGAAGATGAGACGTTTTTCATTATTTACGACGAGGCGCAGCGGTTACAGCGGCTGGTGGAGGAGTTGCGCACGCTGTCGCTGGCTGACTCAGGTGAGCTGACGCTGACGCGCCGGCCGGTGGAGCCAATGGCTTTATTGGGCCGGGCCGCCGCGGCACATGGGCCGCAGGCGCAACAAAACAATGTCACCCTGCTAGTAGAAGGCGGCGACACGTTGCCCCCCGTCAATGTGGATGCGGATCGGATTGCCCAGGTGTTGGATAACCTGGTGAGCAATGCGCTGCGGTATACACCGGCCGGTGGCCGCATCATCCTCAGCGGCCAGCGCGTCAATGGCAATGTACAACTGCGCGTCCAGGACACTGGCCCTGGCATCCCCTCACAAGACCTACCCCATCTGTTTGATCGCTTCTACCGGGCCGACAAATCGCGGCAACGCCACGCTGGCGGCTCTGGCCTTGGCCTGGCGATCGCGAAATCAATTGTGCAGAACCATGGGGGACGGATCTGGGCGGAAAGTCAGTTGGGTGACGGCTCTACCTTTGTTCTCGAACTGCCGCTGGCACAGCTGACGGCCCTTTAAAAGGCAAATGCCAGGCCATTGTTGGCCTGGCATTCCCCTGAGTCCGTCAGGATGACGCCATATCCGGCTGGCGCCGTCCTGGCGGGTAGTGGGCCAGGGGCCCGGTAGCGCTAGAACCGATCGAAATAGGCGTTCACTTCGTTTTCAGCGTGTTCACGGGTGTAACCGTAACGCTCCTGAATGCGGCCCAGCAGCTTCTCGTACTCACCTTCGATGACGTCCAGGTCGTCGTTGGTCAGCTTGCCCCATTGTTTTTGTACTTCGCCGCGAAACTGCTTCCAGTTACCTTGCAGGATATCTTTGTTCATTCTAGTTTTGCCTCCAGAATTTCGACCACGTCGTCGGAACGACGGGTAAGGGATTGCGAATTAATCTGCTTACACTTTACCGGAGACCGACGCTGACCTGAATGGGTCATGATATATGGCCCAGGCATACAAAGGATATATCCCGTCCATTGGTTGTCGCTGGCGGATCGCTTATAATCCTTCCTGATGGATGGGCGGCAACTACCCAATCAGATGGATGAAGGACCCGTTTCGGCGGGTTTCTTTCACGCGCTTTTTGAAGATGCCCCGTTGGGCAAACTCGTCCTCGATCTGGGCCTGCACATTGTCAAGGGCAACGGCCAGATCGCTATCCTCCTCAAACGCAAAAAAACGGAAATACTGGGCCTACCGCTGACGGCCCTAATCGAACCTGATGATCTGCAGACGCATGCGGCATGGCTAGAGAGCCTGCGTGATCCTGAAAGTTTGCCGGAGCCAGCCAGCCTGCGTCTGCGGCACGAGGCCGGCCCGCTCTGGTGCTTATTGCGGCCAGCCCGGATCGTTTCCCAGGAAAGCGATGCGCCTGTGATTCTGCTGATAGTCGAGGACATCAGTCAGTCGCGGGATGAGAGCCGGCAATGGCAACAAGAACGGCGCCATCTTCAGCTGCTAAATGAGCTGCTGCTTAAGGGGCTGGTCCAGGACATCCGGCCGGCGGAGACGGCACAGGAAGCGCTTTCGCTGATCATCAATAACCTGTCTGTGCTGCGGGGCGAGATGTTTATCTTGCGCCAGCAGAAATTGAGCGTGTTGGCTCTGGCCGGTTATGTCGAAAGCGATCTGACGAAGCGCCAGACCCAGGTCGAGCAGCGT
Organism: Ardenticatenales bacterium; assembly: GCA_020634575.1. The sequence goes on from JACKBM010000010.1 coordinate 83,183, forward strand.
TTTCAGCAGGCGGCCGTGCAACATGTGTTGGAGTCTGGCAAGGGGTTGACGGTGCCGGATGTGAACTGCCAGGATTACTGGCTGCCGATTCCTGATCTGGATGATGAGATCTGTTCCGTGGCGATGCTGCCCTTGATGGCGAATAAACGAATCATCGGCGTTATGAGCCTGTTAAGTGATGAGGCCAACTATTTCACGGAGGAACGGTTACCCTGGCTGACAGCGGTAGCCGCAACCGTGGCGACGTCGTTGAACAACGCCAATCTGATCTTTCAGATCCGGCGGGGGCGGGAGCGTTTGCAGCAGTTAACCGGCCGGATCGTCCGCGCTCAGGAAGAGGAACGACGGCGTGTCTCCCGGGCCCTGCATGACGAGACCGGGCAGGCGATGATCACCCTCCAACTCTGTCTGGATGGCATCCGGTCGGAACTGGCAGATGAGAACCCGCTCCAGGAAAAGCTGGCTGAAGCAAACCGGCTCCTCGTCGAGACCTCGGCCATGCTCGGGCGGATGGCGCATAGCCTCTGCCCACCCGAATTGGCCAGCCTTGGCCTGAACGCCGCCCTGGAATCTCTGTGCGAGGAATATGCCCGGCACGTCCCCTACGCCATCAGCTACATTGGCAGCAGCCAGGTTGAGGATCTGCCCGAAGATCTGGGCATCAGCTTCTACCGCTGCTTACAGGAATCGCTGACGAATATCACCAAACATTCTCAGGCAACTCAGGTCCAGGTTACGCTGCGCGCCAGCGAGGATGAAATCATCCTGACGATCACGGATAACGGCCACGGCTTCCCCCTTGTGCAACTGCTGGAGGAGGAAGTGAATTCGGTTACGCTGGGTATCCTGGGCATGAAAGAACGCTTTGAGAGTCATAAAGGGCATGTCGACATCCAGTCGTCACCGGATGGTACCACGCTCGTTGCCCAGGCTCCCCGGCCTAACACCGACGCATGAAAACGGTTGTCATAGCCGATGATCATCAGCTTGTCCGGGAAGGGATCCGGGCGCTGCTTGATAAGCAGCCTGGCATCGAGGTTGTTGGTGAAGCCGCCGATGGGGTGGCGGCGGTTGCCCTTGTCAAGAAACTGGCGCCGGACTTTGTCATTATGGATCTGGCGATGCCCAAACAAGATGGTCTCCAGGCGACGCGGCAGGTGCGCAAACTGGGTGGGCCGACAGAAGTGATTATCCTGTCCATGCATGCTCGGCCGGCCTTTGTCCAACAGGCGTTGCGGCGCGGCGCCCGGGCTTACCTGCTCAAGAGCGCCATTAGCGAGGAGTTAATGGCGGCCCTGGCGGCGGCAGAACAGGGGGAAACCTACCTGAGCCAGGCTGTGAGCGAGGGGCTACAGGATAACTGGCTGTCCTTGCAGGATGATACCGGCAGCCTCGCTCTTGGGGAGAGTCTGACTGAACGCGAACGCCAGGTGCTGCAGCTCATCGCCGAAGGGCACACCAATAACGAGATCGCGGCATTGCTGACCGTTACTGCCAAGACAGTCAGCAAACATCGTACCAGCCTGATGGCCAAGCTGGACGTTCATGATTTGCCTGGTTTGATGCGGGCGGCCATCAAGCACAACCTCATTTTTGTCTCCTGATTTTCACAATTGAGCTGGATAAAGGTCACAGAATTGGCCTGTGCCCCCAAAAATGGGGTCATTTCCCCATGCCACTGGGCTGTGCCCGTGCGAATATCTTTATGGGTTCGGTTGCTTACGCAGTTCAGGATCCTGTAGCGGGTAGGTCTGGCTTCCAAAGGAGAACCATGAGAATACGCTTGATCTTGTTGGGTGAGACCGAGCTGATTAACGCCTTTATTTGTGATGCCCTGAGGGCGCATCCGGATATTGAAGTCATTGAAACATTAACTTCGCTGGCGGAACTAAGGCGACTGCTTGAAGACCAGATCTGTGACGTCGTGATGATTCATGCGCGTGATGGGCGTCATCTGGGGCTATCCGCAGTCTACTGGTTGAACAACAATTATCCGAAGTTACGGGCGCTGGTCTTTGATCTGCCATTGGTGGCGGGCATCATCGTACCTTACCTGGAAGCCGGGGCGCGTGGTTATGTGTCTCGCGAAGATAATGTGGCTGAAATGGTGCGCAAGATCCAGGGTGTGTATGAAAACCGGCCGGTCATCTGCCCCGAGATCACCGGGCTTCTCATGGTGCGGCTTACCGAATTGGCCGAAAACCGCGGGAATCCGGGCATGAATCTGCGAATGGTGGCAAAATTAACCCGGCGTGAACGGGAAGTTCTCTGTCTACTGGGCCAGGAACTGAGCAATCAGGAAATAGCCGCCCAGTTGTTCATTGAGTTGGGTACGGTCAAAAATCACGTCCACCGCATCTTGAAAAAACTTAAGGTAGGCAGCCGTCATGAAGCTGTCGCCTTTTTACCGGTCCTTGAAACATGGCGGAACCAGCGCTATTGAGTGAGTGTAACTCTGGCGCAGTGGGCAAGAGATTGCCACAACGGCTTTTAGAAGCTTAGGAATAATGATGGAACAAGACGCTATATTTGTCTCGCGCGAACTTGATATCGTCGAGCTAATGATTACATCGCTGCCAGATTATCTGGTTTTCGATGGTATTTTTTATCCCCTGACCGGCGCCTCATTGCCCCGGCTCACCCTGGGCAGCCTGCTGATGCGGCTCTATCGTCTGGGGGCCATCGCCGACAGCCTGGAGCCTGATGCCGCCCAACGGCTAAAAACCGCCTGTAATCGATTTGCGGCGCTGATCCCGAACAACCAGGTCGCCATTGAGCAGAAGGCGGGTGCTGAACTGGATATGCGTCTGCAGCAATGGGAATCGGCCAATATTGAATGGCGTGATAAAGGTGCTGAAGAGGGTTTCTGGCAGAACAATGTTGAGATCCGCACCATTATCAATGCGCTTGTCAGCTTTTTGCAAAAGGCGCCTTTTCATGTGCATGTGGCCCAGGTAGAAGAGATGCTGGCAACGGATTCGTTGTGGCAGGCTGTCTGGCACAGTGGTCCCTTTGTCTGGGCCGAGGTCTGGGAGCCAGCCTACCCGAAAGCCCACTACTGGTGGCTCTATGGAGAGCCAGGGTAGCGTTCCGCCTCTGCCAACAGCTGACCCAGCCGGGCCACGATATTGCGCAGGGCCGGCTGGACAGCCTCCGGGTCCAGGCGCTCTTGTAAGGCGGCGTAGCGGTCATGCAACTCAGAAAGTTGAATGTTTGATTCGCGGTAGGCCAGATAAGCGGTAAACAACTGGTTGCCGATGACGGTAAGCGTTGCCGCCAACAAGGGGGCAAACAGGATTCCCCCAGCGCCGATCGCCTCAACCAGAGGGACGGTGATGAGCAGGATGACAAGGTAAGGTTGGCGCTGCCGGCCAGACCAGCGTGGCTCCAGGACATGCTCCAGCAGGAAGCTGATCACCAAGACCAGTACGAGGGCCAGCAAGCCTAACCAGGCTGATTCGATGGCGCCCAGAATAAACGCGGCCAGCGCCGTGATCAGACTGCCGAGTAGGGGAATAAAGGCGGCTATACCGGCGATCACGCCCAACGCCAGCGGATAGTCCAGGCCAATCAGCGCGCTCACAAGGGTCAGCAAAATCGCAGCGATGATGCTCTGGCGCACCTTGCCCCGCAGGTAAGCCCCCAGTACTTCTTCCGTTTCCCGCCAGATGGAGCGGGCGACGGCCCGATTGTTGGCCGGCAAGACAGCCAGCCAGAACCTTTCCAGACGATTCTGTTCAATGCTCCAATAGGCGCTAAGCGCCAGCAACAAAACAAGTGTGCCCAGGAAAGTCAGCAGCTGCTGGGAGAGGGTGACAACCGCTGGCAGCAACTGCTCCAGCGCCTGCTCGTCTGCGGGTACAGAGAGAAACGTGGCTGGTAGTCGCTCTGCGAGCCCCTGTTGCCAGCCTGTGCTCATTGACCAGCGCTGCCAGATAACCTGATACTCGAGGACCAACCGGTTGGCCGTATTGTTTAGATCGGTAATCACCTGGTCGCCAGTGAACAAGACGATGGCTAAAAGGATCAGGATCAGGCCAAGGTAGGTCAGCAAATGGGCCAGGCCGATGGGGACATGCCGCGCGGTGAGACGGGTGATTACCGGCCGGAGCGCCGCCGCCACAATCACGGCAAAAAGAAAGAGCAACACAACCAGGCGGAACTGCCAGAAAATCACGAGAAGCGCCAGGGTGCTCAAGACAATGACGCTATAACGGGCCAGCTTTGTCATGGCAATTGTTCTCCCTGTTGCTGCTGAAGCAATGTTGCCAGATCCGCCGCAATTGCTTCCGCCGTTTCCTCGACCAGGTCATTGTCTGCCTCTTCCATAGCTGTGCGGGCACGATACTGCTCCTGCATATCGGCAATTAACTGGGTCGTCTGGTAGCGCAGCAGGCTCAATTGGTCCCGGCCGGTGGCCGCTGCCTTATCCTGGCTGAGTTCATCCCAATGGAACTCCCAGATGAGCTGGATCACCGCCGCCATTGGAATGGAAATGATCGCGCCCAGGATACCGAAAAAGGTGCCGAATCCCAGCAGGGAGAGCAGGGCAACCAGCGGACTGATGCCCAAAGCCCGTTTCATGATGTGGGGGACGAGAAAGCTGTTTTCCAGCTGTTGGATGATGCCCGTGGCGACCAGGACCCAGATGGCGGCGGTCGGCGAAGCAGACAGGCCAATCATCATGGCCGGGATGGCGCCGAGAAAGGGGCCGACAATGGGGATTGCTTCCATCAGGCCAGCAAAGGCGGCCAGGATCAGCGCATTGGGCAGGCCGATGAGGAGATAAGCAACCAGGGCCAGAATCGCGATGGCCAGGCAGAGCATGAGCTGCCCCTGGACATAGCGGGCCAACCGATCCTCGATGCGGCTGATCAGCTGGCGCAGGCTATCCCGCCGGGACACCGGTACAAGTAGAAAGAGGCTCTGCTTAATTCGGGCATTTTCCAGCGTCCAGAAAAAAGCGAGGGCCAGGACGATGATGAGTTGCACAGGCAACATCACGTTACTGCCGAGTGTAATAGGCGGCGCCGCCTCAGCCCCTTCCTCACCAGCGACCACGCTGTTGCTGACCAGAGGTAACAGCTCGGACAGATCCGCGGGCAGGATGCCGGTAATGCGCCGTAGGAGGATGTTGGGAATGCCGTTCAACGCCGCCCGGAGATTTTGGTACCCCTCGTTCAGCGTCGTGACAAAATCAGCGCCTTGTCTGAGGATGACGGGAACGCTGTACCAGAGAAAGGCGCCGCCCAGCAGGAGAAATGTGGCATAGATGAGGGCAATGCTCAGGCCACGCGGGAGGCCGCGCTGGTGAAGCCAGTTCACGGCTGGTTCCAGAGCGACGCTGATGATGATGGCAGCAATCAGCAGAAGGACAATCAGATAATAATGAGTCAGGAGCCAGAAAAACAGGGAGACCGACGTGATCACCAGGGTGGCCAGGACGAGAGTTCTATCAGAGATATCAGGCAGCTTCAGATTATTTTGCCACATGGGTCACGATTCAGGATGTCGCTTTGCAGCGCAGGTGACGGAGGGATAGATCAAGACAACCGCTGCTTCCGTAATTATTGGGAAACAGCGGTTGTCTGGCAAGGGAATCTTATCAGGGTTTAGGCGCGCTGGACAAGTCCGGCGACGAACAGGAGGACGATGGCGCCGATAACGGCGACAAGCAGCGTCCACAGGTTAAAGCCGGTTGCTCCGGTAGCCCCCACGAGGTTAAAGAGAAAACCGCCGATCAGAGCGCCGACGATACCGACGACGATATTGGCGATAGCGCCCATCTGAGCGTCACGGCCCATGATCATGCTGGCCAACCAGCCAGCGATGCCACCCATGATAATCCACAAAATGATATTGACTAACATTGTTTCCTCCGTTTAGTTAGGATTGGTCATTAATTCATTTTTGATTCGATATCTTTCGTATCGAACATAGTGTCCAGTTTATGGGTTTTGACGTTCTTTAAATAGAATCCAGATATAAAACGACGATACAGTTGGGATACATTTGCTATGATTCGAGTTGTAATTGCTGAAGATCACACAATGGTACGCGAGGGGTTACGCGCTCTTTTGGAGCGGGCCGGCCGGTTTCATATTCTGGCGGAGGCGCGGGATGGCGCTGAGGCGATAGCCCTGACCGGGCAGCACCGGCCGGATGTCCTCATCCTGGATATCGCCATGCCAGATATGACCGGGCTGGAAGTTAGCCGCCGCCTGCTGGCAGGGCCCGGCGCACCCGCCATCGTGATTCTCTCCATGTATGACCATATCTATCTCATTAACCAGTTGTTGGCGCTGGGCGTCAAAGGGTACCTGCCGAAGGCGGCCACGCCGGATGAGCTGGTGCTGGCGGTCACCATGGCCAGCCAGGGGATTATTTATGTGAGTCCGCTCATTGGGGGACCGGCCGGTGATGGCAGGGAGGCGCTGCCCCCTATTAGCTCCCTCACTGACCGGGAGTTACAAGTCCTGAGCCTGATCTTTCAGGGCGCTACCAACGTGATGATGGCGGAACAGCTTGGCCTCAGTCCCCGGACAATAGAAAAACATCGAGCTTCTCTCATGGAGAAGCTCGATGTCACTGATCTGGCCTCCCTGATTCGGGTGGCTTTGCATCTTGGCCTGGTTGAGATGGAGCGTTAGCGCCGTCTGGGGTTCAGGATCTGGGCCAGAGCCAGCGGCAGCGCCAAAAGGGTGACCATGATGGCGTGAAAACGGCGCACGCGCTGTTCCAGGGCTGAAGGAAGCGCTGAACCAGGCGGATAGGTAACAACCGACCGGGCTGGCGCCGCTGGCTGATCCGCTCTGGCGGGTGCCAGGCGAGCCGCTGGCCGAGGCTCAGGTTCCAACGAGATGGCGCCTTCATCCGGCACCAGCCGCTTGCCATAGCGGTTAGCATATACCTGGGTAAACTCCGCGCCCAGGAACAAAAGCTGCGCAGAATAATAAACCCAGAGCAAAATAATGATGAGCGAGCCAGCGGCCCCATAAGTGGATTGGGGCGCCCCCCGGCCTAAATAAAAGCCAATCGCCCATTTGCCCAGCGTAAACAGCAGGGCTGTGACCACGCTGCCGATCCAGACATCGCGCCAGGCGATCTGGACATCGGGAATAACTTTGAAAATCAGAGCAAACAGGAGCGTGACGATGCCGAAGGAGACCAGGAAATTCAGGATCTGGGCCAACAGCACGGCAGCCGGTAAAAGCCCGGCCACAAATTCCTGGATGGCGGCCAGACCCGTGCTCAGAAGAAGTGAAACCAGCAGCAAAAAACCTACCCCGAGAACCATGGTGAAGGAGAAAAAGCGGCGCTTGATCGTTTCCCAGAGGCCCATGTTGGGATCACTTTGTACTTCCCAGATGGTGTTGAGGGCATCCTGCAGCTGACCAAAAACGCCCGAGGCGCCCAAAAACAGGGTGGCGACGCTGATGAGGGTGGCCAGGACGGTACCGGCCGGATCGGCAGCATTTTCCAGGATAGCGGCAATTGCTTCGCCGCCGGCATCGCCAATCAAGCCCGCAATTTCAGCCGTCACCCGGGTCTGGGCGTCAACGAAGACCTGACCGGCGATTGCCAGGATGATGATCAACAGCGGCGGCAGCGAGAAAATGGTGTAATAGGACAAGGCCGCCGCCAGCCGGGCCGCATCATCCTCGCGCCACTCCTTGTAGGTCTGAGTCAGGAGGTATTTACTCTCATGCCATCGGGACATCGGCTTACTCCAGGACTGGTTCAGCCTGCCGGGCTGTGGCTTGTTCAGTGGGTTCAGTTGATAGCGGCACCAGCAGGCAGACGCTCTGCGGAGCCAGGACGATGTTGATAGGCGTCTGGCCCAGTACCTCCCCATCGGCATGCACATCCAGAGGGGGCGTGGCGGTGAGCTCGAGAGACCGTCGCATGGGAAAATAGGTGATGTTGTGCAGCGCTTCTGGCTGACCCCGCAACAGGCCCCACAGCAGAGTCAGCCCATCAGCCCACCCGCGCAACTGCACCAGACCGATGTTGATACAACCATCGTCCGGGCTGACGTCTTCGCCGAAGCTCAGGGGGCCAAGGCCCACCTCCGGCAGGTTAATGGCGATCAGCTCAGCCGCGTGCCGTTTGTAACTCTGGCCGTCAATCGTAAATTCCAGGTGGTAGGATTTCTGTTGCCAGAGTTGTAATGCCAGCTGTTTGAGGTAGGCCCAACTACCGAGCCGATCTTTTTCGGCCCGTGTCGCCCCGGCGATGGCGGCGCCATCAAGGCCTGCGCCCACAGCCAGCAGCGCCAGTTTGCCATCGACCTGCATCGCATCCAGGCAGCGAATATCGTGCGGCTGGGTCAGCTGAGCGATGGCATCTTCATAGTTGGCCGGGATACCCAGGTTGCGGGCGATCACATTGGCCGTCCCACCAGGCACGATAGCCAGCGGGATGTCAGAATGTTGGAGGGGTTGGGCAACAGCGGCCACGGTGCCATCGCCGCCTGAGGCGATCAGGCAGTCGGCGCCGTCAGCTAGCGCTTCCTGAACGACCCTGTCAAAATCGGTGTCCGGGCTGGTTTCGTGCACGGCCATCAGGGAATCAGCCAGCGTCTGCTCTAGCAAGTTGATAATCTCAGCGCCGTGGCCGCCGCCGGCGACCGGGTTAACGATGGCGAAGTAACGTGAAGGGTTAGCTGTCATAAAGCGTCAAATTGCTCCTCGGTCTAAAGATGAGAGGTTCGCCAACCCGACGGGTCCGCCAACCCGTCGGGTTGGCGAACCCCTCACCGCAGCGGTATCAGATTGGGTTGGGAACCTTAACTTAAGGATAATGGGTACAGGACGCGGCGAAACGCCGGTCAATCCCGGTTTCTGGCCGGGGAATCTGCCGGGGCAGTATGGGGGATTTCCCTGGGGACCGGCCGGTTCAGGAGATAAATCATGATCTGGCGGAACATGGACCAGAAAACCCTTGACGATGCGTACAACCAGCGCGTTTACGCCCCCAATTTTCAACAGATTCTGGGCCGCTATGAGCAGAATAGCGAACGAGCCCGCCAGCGTCTGGGCCAGCCACAGCGCCGGCACTATGGCCCCGCCCCAATCGAAGGGCTCGACCTGTTTCTTTGTGACCAGCCGGCTGCCCCCATCCAGATCTTTATCCACGGCGGCGCCTGGCGTAGTGGCAGTGCTCGAAGTTATGCCTTTCCCGCCGAGATGTTCCGGGCCGCCGGCGCCCATTGGCTCGTACCCGATTTCAGCTGGGTGCAGGATGTGGGTGATAGTTTGCTGCCCATCGCCGACCAGGTGCGCCGGGCTGTGGCCTGGGTTTACCAGCACGCGACTGACTTTGGCGGTGATCCCGGGCGCATCTTTCTCTCCGGGCACTCCTCAGGCGCCCATCTCGCGGCCGTCATCCTCACGACTGACTGGGCCGGTACGTTTGGGTTGCCGCCAGACATTATCAAGGGGGGACTGTGTTGCAGCGGGATGTATGATCTGGCGCCGGTGCGGCTGTCTGCCCGGGGCAACTACATCGCTTTTACGGATGAGATGGAGGCGGCGCTCAGCCCGCAGCGCCAGCTGGATCAGTTGCGAACGCCGCTCATCGTGGCCTGCGGGACGGAGGAGACACCGGAGTTTCAGCGGCAGGCCCGCGAGTTTGTCAGCGTCGCCAGAGCAGCTGGAAAGAATGTGCAGCTATTGATTGGCGACGGGTACAATCATTTTGAGATTCTGGAGACGCTGGCCAACCCGTTTGGTCTGTTGGGTCGGGCGGTTTTGAGTCAGATGGGGTTGATGAATCGTTTTCAGTAAGGATTAGAAGTGATGCTTTACTTTGGATATTGCACGTTGCTGGATGTGGCCGAGATGGCCCGCTTTTGTCCCGGGGCCAAACCGGCCGGTGTTGCCCAACTCACTGGCTATCAACTTTGCTTCTCCCGCTATCAAAGCGACCCGACCGGAGGCTCCTGCGACATTGTTGCCCGGCCGGGCCACCGCATGTGGGGTTTGCTTTATGAAATGATCCCGGCCGAATATGACGAGCTGGATCGATTGGCCGGCGTCGACAAGGGGCACCTGGCGCGCATCGATATCCTGGTGACGCTGGCCGACGGGCGGCGGTTGGCAGTGACGACGTATCAGAATCCGGGACCGGCCGGTCCGTTCACTCCCACGCCCGCCTACTGCGAACCGATTTTGCGCGGTGCCCAAGCCATCGAATTGCCCGCAACCTATATTGCCGAGCTAAACGAGATTATCGCCGCTCACGGCGTGTCCCAATCTTAAGGAGGAAATGATGAGCAACACCATCCCCAACATCCAGGCGACCAATGCTTTTTACTATTATCGCGATGTCAATGCCGCCTGGGCTTTTTACCGAGACATCCTGGGCCTGGAAACGGTCGTCGACTACGGCTTTGCCAAAATCATGCGTGTCGCCCGTAACACCTATCTCACCCTGGTCGATGCGGCCCAGGGAATGCATGATGCCGACGAACCCAAGAGCGTCACCCTGGCGATGGTTACCGACGAAGTGGCGGAATGGTATGATTATTTGGTCGGCGCCGGGGTGACGATGCACAAGGGCTACAACCCCAAACCGGGTAGCAACCACGATGGCTTTGTCGCCCTGGACCCCGAAGGGTATTTCCTCGAGTTCGAGATCTTCAATCCTCATCCCGAAAATGAGCAGATATTGCCGCTACTGGCCGAGATTGAGCCGCTTTATACCGGCCTGGGCTCGCGGCCGGCGGCGCTGGGCATACGGGCTACGGTGCAGTGGCTTTATTACAAGGACATTCCCCGCATGATGGCTTTTTATGAGTCGTTACTGGGCGTGAGCCTGGCTGTCGATCAGGGTTGGGCCAAGGTGTACCAGGTCGCCGGCAGCGGTTTTCTGGGACTGGTTGATGGGGCGAAGGGATTGCATGGGACCACACCGGAAAAATGTGTCACCGTCAGCTTTTTTACCGGGGATGTTGAGGGCTGGTTTGCCCGCGCCGCGGCTCGCGACGATCTGCGGCTGCGCACCCCTGCCGTTGGCGATGAGAGCGGCAAAGTACGCATCTTCGTCGGTTATGATCCCGAAGGCTATTTCCTGGAATGGGATACGTTTGTGCCGGATCCGGCGAATGAGAAGCTGCTGGGTTATCTGGCCGCTAATTGAGCAAGTGCGGCTTGTAAACCTGGACCAGTGTCAGCGGTGGCCCATGAGACAGTCGTGCCGATGGCCGCGGTGCTGCTCAGAGGTGGCGGGCAATAAAGACACACAATGGAAACAAAACACAGAAAGGGTCCGTCGATTGGCGGTGAGCTGTTCACCCTGATGGGGCAGAGTATGACAACAACTGTCATTAAACACTCCAGGTGCTCACTAACAGCAATAAAACGTCGTGAGGGTGTACGGTTGAAAGTGCAGCGTTTAATGGCTATCAGGCAACGATGTGCGTGGCAGCCATTGCGAGCAGTTGAGCATGGCAGCATCGCTATGATGAAAAGGGATGCCGGTATAACTCCTGGAAAATCGTAGCGATATGGAGAAAGGCTTTACGTTGGGCCGGACTTGAAACATAAGATCAGTAAGCTGGCAATGCTGTCGCTCATCATATCAGGCTTGGGGAATCTAGCGACATGGCTTGTCTTGCTCTGGACCTATTTCACCGTGCCGCCTCTTGGGGTAGTTGAGTACCTTCCGCTCGGACTCACGGCCCTACTCTTGAAGGTTGCCTATCTCCTTTCTGTGAGCATTGCCATTATCGCAGCTGTTGTGAACAAGACCTTTTCACCAGACGTAAAGATGGCTTTGTTGATCAGTGTGCTTTCTTATCCATTGTTCTTGGCAGGGGTGTATATCGTCCTATAGAGATGGGTAAAATACATGACGGCACTTGTCAATTGAGAAGCTGGTTGCACTAAAGAGTCGGGCGCAGAGCGCCCAAGGGGATATGATTTCACGGAGAATCGACATATGCCAAAACTTGCTCTGTTTTCCGTATTTATGTTCGTATTTTTCACTGCATGTGTTGCTAATAGCCAGCTTGAACCCGGGGTTGAATCGGCTGCATTTCCCGAAAACCTCGTGGCTCCGGTCAAGCTTTCAGAAGGGTTGCCCCTAGTCGAAAGACAAATAGCTTATTGTGAATTTGACCTTTCACTAGGGCGCCCTCAGGGGGAGATAAAGATAACAAGTCCTCTTGGCACAAGCGGCTTTTACGTGGAATCGCCTGTTCCTGCCGCGACAAATTCAGACATAGGATGTCTCGGGCCAACTGTCTTCGGTTTGGATTGGTCACCAGATGGCAAGGCCTTGCTCTTCAATCTTGGGCCTAGTGTACCTGCAAAGTCTGATGTAGATACAAACGGCCAGCCTGTAAATTCTTCGGTTTTGCTAAACCCGCCAAAATATACTTTTTATGGCTTTGCTCACGCCCCTACCTGGTCGCCACAAGGGAATCTTATTGCATTCATCAGTAAATTCCAGGAAGGTCCTGGGCAAATAGGTGAACCGCCTTTTGCCCCCAGTCTCTTTATCAGTGAATCAGATGGTTCAGACCCTAGATTCTTTGTACAAGAACAAACAGGTGGTGGTATTTCCAGTTATCCAGTATGGTCACATGATGGCACTCGTGTAGCTTATATGCTTAGTTTGCCGGCCAATGGTATGGGTATCCTGGATGTGGAATCGGGGGAGGTTACCTATTTTGATGCGCAAAACTTCTATGAAATTCCTCAAGGAGTTTTAGAATTACATGGAATCCGTCCCCGTGACAGTATTGCCTGGCTTCCAGGTGACAAAATCATCTTGTTTTTGACTAATAGTGAGTCTGAAACGGAAGATATTTTGTGGCGTGTAGAAGTAGAGAGTGGCAACTTGACCAAAATGTACCAGGCGAATATTAAACAAATAGCATTGTCACCAGATGGAAAGACATTAGCTTTGATTACAGCAGAGGGATTCCCAGAGAAGCACATGATTAAAACGCTATCCCTTACGGATGAGATGCGGTTGCAGAATCTGGTAACTGAGTCTGTTTGGGAAAATGCGACTAATCAGGAAATTGAAATCAGAGATTTGGCCTGGTCATTAGATGGCCGTTATCTTGCTTTTGCTGCCGATCCTGACAACAATTTTGATCTCTTTGTTTGGGATACCCAGACTACAGAGTTCACACAATTGACGCATACGCCCAAGCTAGCTGAATTCGCTCTAGCGTGGCGCCCCTCTCTCGAAACCGATAACTGAGGATCTATCCGCAAAGGAGGTAGACACGGCCATGCCCACCTCCTTTATTATCGTAAGTTCAGGTGATGCGATGCGCTACTGGCTCCGCCAGGCGGCCAGGGCGTGGGCGACGCGGTCCATCTGCTCGGCGGTGCCGATGCTGAAGCGGAGGTGATCGTTGAGGTCGTACATCCCCATCGGCCGTATCACGATCCCTTCATTACGCAGAAACGCATAACAATCCTTGGCCTCGGCAGCCGAAGCAAATTTACAGAGGACAAAGCTGGTCTGGCTGCGGATCGGCGCCAGGCCCAGCTCTTCAAGCTGGTCGGTGAATTGTTCGCGGGCGACCCGGTTGAGGGCGCGTACCCGGGCGACGTGGGCCTGATCCACCATGGCGATCTCCGCCGCCGCCGTGCTCAGCGAAGAGACGGCGTTGGGGATTTTGACCTGGCGAATAAGCTGCATCGTCTCCTCCGGGAAGTAGCCCCAGCCAACGCGCATACCAGCCAGACCATACACCTTGGAGAAGGTGCGGACGATGGCCGTGTTGCCCCGGTCGGCCAGGTCAAAGTTGGCGCTGTAGCGCTCCTCGTCCACGTACTCACTGTACGCTTCGTCCAGTAGAAGCAGCACATCATCCGGCAAATTGTCGCGTAGGCGCTCAATTTCGGCCCGGGGGAGATAGGTGCCGGTCGGGTTGCCAGGGTTGGCCAGGAAGATCATGCTGGTATCCGGCCGGACCGCCGCCAGAATGTTGTCCACACTCACGGTCAGGTCAGACTCCAGGGCAATGTTGGCCTGGCCATCATTCAGCTTCGTCGCCATCTGAAAATATTGGTAGCCGTACTGGCTGGAAACGGCTGAGCGGCCAGCTTCCAGGTACAACGTGGCCAAAAAATAGAGCAGCGTGGTTGAGCCGGCGCCGCACCAGACCCGCTCAGGGTCCAGCCCGTGCGTCTGGGCGATGGTGTGGCGCAAGCTGGTGAAATCATGGTCTGGGTAGAGCGACGGGTTGAGGACATTCTGTCGTAAATAGTCGGCCACGCCCGGGGCGACGCCATGCATACTTTCGTTTTTGGACAGTTGCAGCAGCTCTTCACCATCCGGGTCGGTGACGCTGGAAAGTTCAAAGGGGGGCAGATTTTGGAATGTTGCGCGTGGTTTCATGAGACCTCGGGTTAGCTGTTAGCTAATAGCTGTCAGCTCTTAGGATTACTTTGAACGGCCAGGGGTGATCGGCAGGGTCTCAGACGTCGGCGATGGGCGAATGACTGCGGGTCACCAACGGCTGATCTTATCGCAACCAACTACAAAATGCCCAAAAACAATCCGTGTGATAAAACCGCGCGCATGACAGACGTCGTAAAAATCGTCAATGCCAGCGCGCCTACCCGGATCTGTGACAATGGGGGTTGGACTGATACCTGGTTTGCCGGCCGCGGGCGCATCTTCAACATCGCCATTACACCGCGGGTTGAAGTGCAGATTCGTTGTCGGGCACTTGCCCAAAGTCGGCCACGGGTGCTGATCAACGCGGCTAATTTTGGCGACCGGTATGTGTGGAGCGGCTGGGCGACCGGCCGGTACGAACGCCATCCCCTCCTGGAGGCGACCATCGACCAGATCGGGCTGCCTGATGAGCTCGCCCTGGAAATCGACATCTATTCCGAAGCGCCGCACGGTGCTTCAATGGGGACCTCGGCGGCCGTTTGCGTGGCTCTGGCGGCGGCGCTCGACGCCCTCACGCCGGGCCGGCGCACCCCGCACGAGCTGGCCTACGCCGCCCACGCGGTGGAGACAGAGAGGCTGGGCCAGCAATCCGGTATTCAGGATCAGCTGGCGGCGGCCTATGGCGGGATTAACTATATCGAGATGGAAGATTATCCGGCGGCGACGGTTGAGCAGTTGGCGTTGCCACCGGCGACCTTGCTGGAGCTGGAGCGCCGGCTGCTGCTGGTGTATCTGGGCCGGCCGCACCACTCCTCGGCGGTGCATGAGATGGTGATACGGAGGTTGGAGATGGCGGGACCGGCCGGTTCCCAGCTTGAGCCGTTACGTCAGGCCGCCACCGCCAGCCGGGCGGCGCTTCTGGCCGCTGATTTTGCCGCTTTCGGCGCGGCGCTGCAGCGGAATACTGAGGCGCAGCGAGCCTTGCACCCGGCCCTGGTGGGCGAGGCGGCCCAGGCAATAATCGAGATCGCCCGGCGGCATGAGGCGCTGGGCTGGAAAGTGAATGGCGCCGGTGGCGACGGCGGCTCAGTGGCTATCCTGACGGGGCCAGATCGGGCCGAAGCACGCGCCTTGCGGGCCGCAATCCTGGCCGCGAACCCGGCCTGGCGTTTGCTGCCGCTGGCCCTGAGCCCGGCCGGAGCGCAGGTCTGGTGAGCGGCGAGGGGTCCCCCACCCGACGGGTACCGCACCCGTCGGGTCCCCAACCCCTCGGCAGCGGGAGGCGCGGCGCCGCGGGTTGGCGTCTGCCCTGGGCACGCCGGTGCAAATTGTGGCGCTGGCGTCGCCGCCAGCCTGCGCGCCAACCTGGCCCGCTGGCTGGCAACCTGACAGGTCCCCCCAACCTGACGGGTCCCCCCAACCTGACGGGTCCCCCCAACCTGTCGGGTCCCCCCAACCTGTCGGGTCCCCCCAACCCGTCGGGTTGGCCAACCCCTTTCGTGGGCGAATGGTGGGGCGGGCGTCGAATGCTGGCGCCGGTCCTGGGGTATGCTGGGCAAAACAGCAGGAGTTTGCCATGAATGCCACCATCGCCCAGGTTGTGACAGCCGCCACTGGCTGGTCGTCAGCGCAGTTTCAGGTCCAGTTGCGCCCGCCGCTCACCATCCAGAGCAATAATCTGTACGATGTTATGGGGCCAGGGCCGCGGCTCATCGCCAAGGAATATCTCAACAAGGACGAGCTGCCGGCCGCCCCCACCCGCGAGTTTCTCTCCCTTCAGCTCCTGGCCCCCTACAACATCGCGCCACAGCCGCGCTTTTTTGATCTGGCGGAAGGGCCGATCGTGCTCTATGAATTTATGAACGGTGAGATGTGGCCGGAGCAGTCGCCAACCCCTGCCATGCTGACGGGGCTGGCCGAAAGCTGGCTGACCATGCGGCGCCTGGGCTCGGATGGCCTCTGGGCATCGCGGGGCCTGGAGACGTTGCCGCAGATTGTCGTTAACACGGGCAAGCGGCTGCAGACTTATCTGGAGTGGGCCGAAGGGCAGATTGGCGTGACCACGGCCTTTGCTGCTGAGAGCCGCCATCTGCTGCAGCGGGCGGCAACGGCCCACGAAAAGCTAACGGCCCGGCCGATCCTCCATTATTTCTGCCGCTCTGATCCCCGCTTCGCCAACCTGATCCACCGGCCGGATGGCCGGGTTGGTATGGTGGATTGGGAAGATGCCGGCCTGCATGACCCGGCCTATGCCATCGCCGGCTTTTTTGGTCACGCCAACCAGGAACATCTGCTGACTGCAACAGACCGGGCCGTTTTTATGGCTGCGTATCGCGCGGGGCTGGCCGCGGACGAAGACCCCGAACTGCCGGCGCGAGTGGCCCTTTACGAGAGGCTGCTATCGGTCGCCTGGCTGGCGTTGTTGCTGGGAGCAGGTTGTAACCGGCCGGATCAGCGCGATTGGCAGGTTCATCATATGCCGGTGAACGCCAAGCTGCACCGCTTCCGCGCCCGTGCGTTGAGCGACTCCTATGCAGAATTCGAGCAGAAGCTGATGACGCTTGAACCCATCCCATTCTTTCCTACCTAGCCAGCCCGCGGCGCCTTGGCTACACTTCTGCAGAACCACAGACGTGGTCTGGAGAAAATATGAGCCAAACCATCGCCAAACCCCAGCCGGGCGAATATGCGCCCTATGCCATCATGTACATCGACCTGGTGCCAGATGATGGCCAGCTACTGACCCATCTCAGCCAAAATCTACAGACGGTTACCGAGCTGGCCCGGTCATTTCCCGTGGCCAGGCTGACCGCGCCCTGCGGTCCGGGTGAGTGGACGATTCAGGAGATCCTGGTCCATATCATGGATACGGAGCGAGTGTTCGCCTACCGGACCCTGCGCCTGGCCCGGGGTGACAGGACCGTGCTACCCGGCTTTGCGGAGAACGACTATGCCGCCGCCTCCCGCGCCAATGAGCGCACCCTGGCAGATATCTTGACCGAGTACGAGGCCGTGCGGCAGGCTTCGGTGACCTTGCTGGGTAGCTTTGCTGAGGAGATCTGGACGCGGACCGGCAGCGCCAGCGGCAATCCCTTGAGCGTGCGTGGGGCGGCTTTCCAGATTGCCGGCCACGAATTGCACCACCTTTACAGCATTCGCGAAAATTATCTGTAGGTGCGTTGCCCGTACTGCCCGGGAGAGAATGGGCCGCGAATGCTTCGCTTCGCTCAGCACAGGTTCAGCGAAGCGAAGCATTTGCGGCAAAACTAGTAGGAGCGAACGATGAAAGCAGTTTATTACGAGCAATTTGGCGGCCCGATTCGTGTGGAGACCGTACCCGACCCGGAGCCGGCCTCGGAAGGCGTGGTGATTCAGGTGGCTGCTACCGGTCTCTGCCGGAGTGACTGGCACGGTTGGATGGGACATGACCCGGACATGCGCCTGCCGCACGTCCCCGGGCATGAGCTGGCTGGCGTGGTCAGCGCGGTGGGCCGCGATGTGCGTCGTTGGCAAGTGGGCGACCGGGTGACGGTGCCCTTCGTGAGCGGCTGCGGTCATTGTCCCGAATGCCTTTCCGGTAACCACCACGTCTGTGATACCCAGTTCCAGCCCGGTTTCACCCATTGGGGTTCTTTTGCCGACTATGTCGCTCTGGAATACGCCGATATCAACCTGGTGCGCTTGCCGGAATGGCTGGGGTTTGACACGGCGGCCAGCTTAGGCTGCCGCTTTGTAACCTCGTTTCGGGCGGTGGTTGACCAGGGCAAGGTGACGGCCGGCCAATGGGTGGCCGTGCATGGTTGTGGCGGCGTGGGGCTGTCCGCCATCATGATCGCGACGGCGCTGGGCGCTCAGGTGGTGGGAATCGACATTGACGAGGCGAAGCTGGAGTTGGCCCGCTCGCTGGGGGCCGTCGCCACGGTGAACGGGGCGACCAGCGCCGACGTTGTGGCCGAGGTTCGCGAGCTGACCGGTGGTGGCGCTCACGTGTCGCTGGACGCGCTGGGTAATCCGTCTACCTGCTTCAACTCCATCGCTAATTTGCGCAAGCGGGGCAAGCACGTTCAGGTTGGCCTGCTCCTGGGTGAGCAGAGCCGCCCGGCCCTGCCGATGGATCTGGTTCTGGCCTATGAGCTGGAGATTCTGGGCAGCCATGGGATGCAGGCCCATCGTTACCCGGAGATGCTGGCGATGATCGAGCGGGGCTGGTTGCAGCCGGAGCGGCTAATCGGCCGGCGCATTGGGCTGTCTGAGGCGCCGGCGGCCTTGCAGGCGATGGATAGTTTTGCGACGATGGGGATCACGATTATTGAACCGGCCGGTTAGCAACAGGAAGAACGCCAGATGAGCCAATACAAACGTTACCATCCCGTCTCCGCTATGGAGTTCCCGCGCTATTCGGGCATTCGCAGCTTTATGCGGCTCCCCCAGGTGAGTGACTTAAGCCAGGATGTCGACATCGCCATCGTGGGTGTCCCGTTTGACACGGGCGGCACCTTCCGGGTCGGCGCCCGTTTTGGGCCGGGCGGCATACGGGAGCATTCCCTGCTGCTGCGCCCCTACAACCCATTTCTGGATGTGGTGCTGTTCGAGCATTGCTCCTGCGTGGATTATGGCGATCTGGCAACAGTGCCCGGTTATCTGCCTGAATCGCATGCAATGATTCAGCAGGGCGCAGCGGCGGTCCTGGCCCATGAAGGAGTGACGCCTATTTTTCTGGGTGGTGACCATTCTGTTTCTCTGCCATTGCTGCGGGCGGTGGCGGCTAAACATGGGCCAGTGGGCTTAATCCATTTTGACTCGCACAGCGATCTATGGCACAGCTATTTCGACGGCAAAGATACACACGGGACCCCATTCCGGCGGGCCCTGGAGGAAGGGTTGATTGAGCCGGCACGCTCCTGCCAGGTGGGGCTGCGCGGGTCGCTGTATGACCAGGCCGATTATCAGATGACGCAAGAGGCGGGGATGTTGCTGGTGGATGGGCCGCAACTGCACCGCCAGGGTATCCCGGCGACGATTGAGCAAATTGTGGCTCGGGCCGGCAGAGGGCCATTGTATCTGACCTTTGACATTGATTTTGTCGACCCGACCTTTGCGCCGGGGACCGGGACGCCGGAAGTGGGCGGTTTCAACAGCGCCCAATGCCAGGAGTTGCTGCGCGGGCTGGCGCCATTGGCCGGGCAGTTTGTCGCCTATGACCTGGTCGAGGTGATGCCAGCCTACGATCCGGCTGGGACCACCTGTCTGCTGGCGGCCAACCTGGTCTACGAGATGATGTCGTTGGTCGCGCTGGCCCACAAAACAGGTTAACCAACCCGACGGGTCGGCCAACCCGTCGGGTTGGCGAACCCCTCACTCCCAATCATCGATCGCCCATTCGGCCGTATCGGCTGCCCCGTTGACATAGTGATGGCTGGCGATGAATGGTTGGCGGCCGCCAAACCAGGCGAGGCAATCCGGCCGGTTGAGCAGCGTGGGCGTTTTAGCCAACAAATCCCAATACGAACTCCAGGGCCAATCCCGAAAATCTGCCACAAAGCCATGTTTGGCCGGGTTCTGGTGGATGTAGGGGATGACGGTTAGCAGGTGGCCTTCATCCTTGATGGGGACGCGTTTGAAGGGACGTTCAAACAGGCTGCCGGTGCGTTGATTTTTGTTGTTGAATGACTTGGCATAGGCATTCAGGCAATTGCCAATAGCCTGGCTGGCCATTTCTGGTGAAACGGTGACAACATTGCCCTCAAGCTGGATATCCTCTTTGATCTGCACTAGGGCATGGAAGTGATTGCCCATCAGGCAGTATGCAAACGTATCCAGCATTTGATTGGCGTGATGTTCCCATTTCTCGAGGAACGAGCGGTAGTCCTTATCCGAGCGATAAATCGGTTCACGGTTAACCCCACGGCTAAAAAGATGATAAAAGAGACCGGGAAGAAGAGGAGCTGCGGAACTCATGAGAAACCTCCGAAAAAATGAAGTGGCGTTCATATACAATCAACGGAGATTCCGCTTTTTTCCGACACGAATTTGCTCAATCTATTCCTTTCTGAAAACAGATTGACCCGACAGGTTCGACAACCCGACGGGTTCGGCAACCCGACAGGTTCGGCAACCCGACAGGTTCGGCAACCCGACAGGTTCGGCAACCCGACAGGTTCGGCAACCCGACAGGTTCGGCAACCCGACAGGTTCGGCAACCCGACAGGTTCGGCAACCCGACAGGTTTGGCAACCCGACGGGTTTGGCAACCCGACGGGTTCGGCAACCCCTCAGCGCCGGCGGTCCTGGATGTGGGCTTCGAGCTCTTCGGGGGTGCGGGGCCAATCTTGTTTGAGGAGGCGGGAGAGGGCGCGGTCGGCCAGGAGGCGGCCGCCGGTCTGGCAGGTGGGGCAATAGTTGGTCTCGCTGCTGGCGTATTTGATGCGTTGGATAGGGGTGCCGCAGACGGGGCAGGGCTGCCCGTATTTGCCGTGTACCGCCATCGCTTCGTGAAAGGCGGTGACACGCGCAGGGAAACCATCGCCCACTTCCTGGCGTAGCCGCTCCGTCCAGTCAAGTAATATGCCACGACTGGCTTCGTATAGCCCCGCGATCTGATCGTCGGTTATTTTGCTGGTGAGCAGGAAAGGGGAGAGGCCGGCCCGGTGCAGGATTTCGTCTGAATAGGCGTTGCCGATGCCGTCAATCAGGCGAGGATCGGTCAGGCTCCGCTTGAGGGTGTGGTTTTCGCGGCGGAGCGCCGCAGTAAACTGGTCCAGACCGGTGGTCAGGACGTTGACGCCACCGCGATTAAAGGCCGCCAACGCCTCGCGCCCCTGGACAAGATGCAGTGCCGCCCGTTTCTGGGAAGTTGACTCGGTAAGCAGGAGGGTGCCGTGGGGGAAATCCAGGGCCGCCAGGCCGCGTTTGGCCGGGATGATCGCGCCGGCCTTTTGCCAGTGCAGCCGGCCGTTGATCATCAGATGCAGGGCCATAAAATAATCGCCCTCGAAGCCGAAGATGATGCGCTTGCCAAGGCGGCCAAGCTCAGTCACAGTCCGGCCGGTAAACGTTTCCGGCGCCGGCTCATACGTACGCAGCAAAAATGGCGTCTTGATGCGGAGCTGCTTTAGGGGCTGGCCCAGCAGAAAATGCTCTAACCGCTCAACATAGACGGTGATGTCGGGATATTCAGGCATGCCAGGCTCAGCCCGCGCCTAACGCCACCATGTCCACTTCCGCGGCGATATAGCCAAAGGCTGACCATTGCGGCGTCGCCAGCACCATGTTGAAGATCTCGCGGGCGCGCGCTTCGTCGCCATTGTAGAGGTACCAGTTGCCGACGCCATACCCCTGCGTGGCTATGGCGATGGCGGTGCTCTCCGGCGTCTCTTCTTCTGGCTGCAGCAAGGATTCCGGGGTGCGCTCTCCCTTATACATCAGCAGCCGGTTCAGGTAAGATGGGCTTTCGACGATGGTCATACCGCTGTGAATCGGTTCGAGGACGGCGGCCGCTTCTGCCGGCCGGTTCAGCCGGCGCAGGCTCATGTAAAGCCAGTCGCTGGTCGCCGTGATCGAATCGTCATTGTCCGAATAGGTCATACAGGTATGGTAGCTGTCGATGGCTTTGGCAAACTGCCCCGTTAAATAGTAGCTGAGGCCGAGATGGTACCAGATGTTGAAATGGGAATTGGAGACGGGCTGGTTGAGCCGGTTGGGGGTGCCGTCCGGTTCGACGGCGACCGGCCGGTCCGCGGCCAGCTGCGCCGCTGCCTCAAAATCGGCGATGGCCTTGTCAAACTGGCGGGTGGAAATGTAGCGGTGACCGCGATGTCGGCGGAGCTCGTGCGAATCCGGGTAGCGCTCCAGGCCATCCGTAAAAACCTGAATGGCCTCATCGTACCGGAAAATATAGGCCAGCCGGCGCCCGTACCAGATCATGTTTTCCAGGGTGGGGTCCGCCGCAAAATTAGCTTCGGCGGCGGTCAGGTTTGCTTGCAGCCGGGCGGCCGTAGCCGCGGACATGGCGGGGACCGGGAGTTCTTGGCCCAAAAGCGACTTTGTCATGATATCTCCATGTGCCGGCCGCTGTGGACAAGGGCAGCCGGTCAACTAATCAGGAAATTTGTAAACCAGGCGGCCGACGTAATAAAGGGAACTGGCTTCGGGCGTTTGCATCTGATTGGGTTCGTATACCAGAATGGCGGCGTCGTATAGGCCAGCCATGTGGCGAACCTTGTAGCCCCAGCAGTGAAAATCCGGCGTGTCTTGCAGAAGCTCGTAAATCGAGTCCGCTTTGGTATTAAAGACGATTTGAATGTGCTCCGGATCAAAACGTGTGAAGCCGACCTCCTGCAGGAAGCGAGCCGGTTGGCCGTTGGTTGAAAATACGAACCGATTCAACGCAGTCGCTGAATCGAAGCGCTGATGAGCCAGGAAAATATTTACTGCGGGCATGGCGTTTCTCTTCTTCACCGAAACCGGCCGGTTTCCAGCCGGCGAGTCTGAAGAGATTATACCAGCCTATGAAAGAGGTCAAAACGGCCTAGCGCTGCATCTCCAGCAACAGGTCACGCGCCCGCCCTAACGCTTCCAGCAAATATTCTGGCGGCAGGCCAAAACTGATGCGCAAATGATGGTCCAGGCCAAAATGATCGCCAGGCACCATCAAAACGCTTTTCTCTAGCCGCAGCTTTTCCACAAATTCGCTGGAATTGATCTCCAGGTGATAGCGAGGAAAGGCGATGGCGGCAGCATCCGGTGGCGTCAGGCTGAATAGGCCCGGATGGTCAGCCAGCCATTTCTCCAGGATTGGGTAGCCTTTGCGGATGTATGCTCGAGAGCGGGCAAGCAGTTTGGGCCGAACGTCTGCTGAGAGGGCCAGAGCCGCCAGCTTGTTGGCCAGCATGGTGGCGCTGATGGTGGTGTATTCGTGCCGGGCCCAGATTTCGTCCAGGGTTGTGGTCGGGCCGGCGACCCAGCCGAGGCGCAACCCGGGCAGCCCGTACGCCTTGCTCATGCTGCCGATCGCCAGGACTTTGTCATAGCGGCCATAGAAGGAGGGGTTCTCTGTGTCGCTTAAACGGGTGGCGCCGCGATAGACCTCATCGGCCAGGATCCAGGCGCCGACCCGATCAGCGGCGGCGACGATGGCATCCATTTCGCTGGTGGTGAGGATCCGGCCGGTCGGGTTATTCGGATTACAGATCGCGATCAGCTTCGTTTGGGGCGTTACCGCCTCCGCCAGCT
Source organism: Ardenticatenales bacterium (assembly GCA_020634575.1). Next base: position 106,784 of record JACKBM010000010.1, read on the forward strand.
CAGCCAGATCCGGCGCCCAACCCTGCGCTTCGTCAAGCCGAAAACTGCGGACGTTGACGCCATGATTTCTGGCGATACCCCATATCTGCATGTAGTTGGGCAACATCGTCACCATTTCATCCCCGGGCTCTAACAAAGTGCGGATGGCGATGTAGTTGGCTTCAATGGCGCCGACCGTGACCAGCACCTGCTCCTCAGTCGCGCCATCGTACAGGGCAGCGATGTTGGCCCGCAAAGCGGGTATGCCATTGACATGAGGATAGTTCAAATCGGTTGCCAGCAACTCCTCAATGAGTTGCGGATTGCCTTCCAGGAGCTCGCCCAGGACAACAGGATGGACACCGCTCTCGGACAAATTAAAATCAACGGTTTGTTCGTGGAGCGACATCATGCGCTCCAGAGCAAAGGGATGGAAACTCATAAAAAATCCTCAGCGAACTGGTTGGGCAGGAATGGACAGGGAAAAGGTGCTGCCCTGTTGATGTCCGGCCGAATAGGCAACGACGGTGCCGCCCATGATCTCGGTCAGGCTTTTGACGATGCTGAGTCCCAGACCGATACCCCGAATGGTTTCGACATTACTACCGCGAAAAAGCGGCTCGAAAATCCGGTTGGTTTGTTCGGGGGCAATGCCAATGCCATTATCCTTGATCGTCAGCTGCAACTGACCGGCCTCGTGATTAAAAGCGATCATGAGCTCTGGTGGGCTGCCCCCATATTTTATGCCGTTGCTTACCAGGTTGAAACCTATCTGTTGCCATAACAATGGATCTGCCATGATACGGGTCTGGTCTGCCACATCAAACTGAAATTTGATGGTCGCCTGATTGGCAAACTCGGCCATCCAGGCAGCCTGCAAATGTTGAGCCAGCCGGGATACCGTAAAGTTGACGTATTCTGGCACAATGTTGCCCTGGTTCGTCTGGCTGGCCACGATGGCATCATCCAGCAGCGAATCCAGGTAATCAACCTGCTCGTTGACGCGCTCCAGGTACTCCACTTTTTTGGCTTCGGACAGGTGTGAGCCATATTTGCGCAATGATTCGGCAGCTGCCTTAATGATAGCCAGCGGGGTGCGGAATTCATGGGAGACATTGTTGATGATCCGCGTGTTGAGCCGGTTTAGTTCTGCTTCGCGTGAGAGCGAGGAGGCTAATTCGTGGGTGCGCGATTGCACATCTTCTTCCAGTTCAAGCGTGCGCAAACGGTAACTCTCAGCTTCTTCCTTCGCCTCAGCCGCCTGTTTCATGCTTTCCAGCCGTTTGAACCGCTGCTCATTCTCCTGAGAAAAGACCTTTTCTTTGATCTGATGGAAATGTTCAAAATGCTCAAGAGACGCGGCAAAATTGCCGCTTACTTTGTAGAGGGCAGCCAGGAGGTAATGGATGCGGTATTGCTGGGGCAACATCTTTTGCCGGTCAGCCAGCGCCAGGCCCTCTTCCAGCCAGGCGATGCCCGATTCAGGTTGATTGCTGTGCTGTTCCAGTTCCCCTAAATTGATGATGCCATCCAGCCGCAGTTGCATATCGCCTATTTTTTCGGCAAAGGCGATATGCTCGGAAATGAACTGGCGAGCGAGGGCAAGACGCCCCATCCAGAGATAACTTTCGCCCAGGATACGCAGACAAACACCTTCAATGTAGATGTTCCCGCAGCGACGGGCCAGTTGCAGCCCCTGCAGGCCTGCTTCCAGCGCTGCCTCGTTCTGGCCCAACTGGACATAGCTAGCTGCTTTGTGCGCAATGGCGGTGCATTGCTGGTCCAGATCATCCTGCTCGATTGCGCTCTGCAGGCTGCGCTCGTAATAAGCGATGGCCTCGCGCGGATGGTTCAGGCGGGCGTAAATATCGCCTATGCTCTTGAGAGCCCGGCCTCTGACTGATTCCAGGTTTGACTTTTCGGCGATCTGGAGTTCGGCCAGATGAGCATCCAGGGCGGCCGCGTAGTTGCCCAACGAGGAGTTGATCTGTCCCAACTGATTTTGGGCCCGGGCCACACCGGCATCATTTTTCAGGTTGCCATAGAGGGCCAGCGCCCGCGTTGCCTGAGACAGGGCGCGCACATACTCGGTCTGGGCGATATTGTACTGGCTGAGATTAATGAGGCTGTCGGCGATGCCGGGCACATAGATCTCGCCTTCCTGGGCCAGGATCTGGGCCTGTTCGCTCAAAGCGATAGCCCGCTCCCGATTCTGGTATTGCACAGCCTGGCTCAACTTGTTGAGCAGGTCGACTTGCTGGTTACGTTCGCTTGCCTGGGCGAGTTCTTCTTCAAGGTGGTGGATCTGCAAAAGGCTCATGGGAATATTGAACGCTGGGTGGTGGGCCAAAGCTATAGGTTTGCGGTCGACAACGAATCGGATGAAGTAGATAGGGTTAAATCGACACTTGTATGATATCTACAAACGGCGCTGAGTTGACTTTGGGGAGATTACGAAATTTGTAGGTCTACGTCAAGGGAAAGGCGCTGCAGTTGGTCAAACAATCATCTCTGTGAATGCCCCGCAGCGCCATCTGGCGTACACTGACCAACCCGACAGGTTGGTTAATCCGTCGGGTTGGTCAACCTGTCGGTGTAGGAGGATGGTGCGATGGTTTCTTTTCTGGTGCAATTGTTGGTGGGGATTGCCGGCGGGATCGCCTCCGGTCTTCAAGCCCCGTTTACCGGGCTGATGGGTCAGAAAATGGGCGAGATGGCCAGTGTGTTTGTGACTTATGTGGGGGGCGCAATTGTGATCGCCATCATCACGGTGTTTGCTGGTGGTCAGGGGCTATCGGGCTGGCGGACGCTACCCTGGTACGTGTTCCTCGCCGGGCCAATGGGCCTGGTGATTGTTGGCTCCCTCAGCTACACCGTGCCCCGTCTCGGCGCCACGACGGCGACGACACTCTTTGTCCTTTCCTGGCTGGCCTTCAGCGCCCTCGCCGACCATTTTGGCTGGTTTGGCCTGGCCGCCCGGCCGCTGGATATCAGCCGGTTGCTGGGCGTACTCGCCCTGATCGCCGGCACCTGGCTCGTCATCCGCTGAGGGGTTGCCCAACCCGTCGGGTTGGCGAACCCGACGGGTCGGCGAACTGGATCTGGGCCCGCATCGCCAGGTGGCCATCGTGGCTGGTGGCCCAGGCTTCGCCATTGGCCCGGCCGTTGACGGTGAAGGGATGCGGATTGAACAACGGGCTGATACCGCGATAGCTAAAGCGGGCCAGCTCTTGCTCCGGGAATTGGTGATAGAACAGGTCCAAAAGCAAGGTGGCTGTCAGGGGACCATGGACGACGAGGTCGGGGTAGCCTTCTTGCTGGCGGCAGTAGTCGACGTCGTAATGAATGCGGTGGGCGTTGAAGGTAAGGGCGGAGTAGCGGAAGAGGAGGATGGGATCCGGCCGGTACTCAACCCCAAACTCGCCGCCTGCGGGTGCTGAGGGCGCTTCACCCCCACCACCAGCTTCGGCCACCGGCTCCCGGTAAACGATGGTTTGCTCCTCGCTCAGCCGCACCTCGCCCGCCACGCTGATCTCATGGCTCACCACCACAAACACCAGCCGGCCACTGCGTCCTTCTTTGGGCGTAATCGAACGTATCGTCGACCGCTGAGTAGCCGTCTCGCCCAGGAGTAGGGGGCGCTGGAAGTGCAACTCGCCACCGGCCCACATCCGCCGCGGCGGTTCCGGGCCACCAAAGCTTACCGGCGGCATAAACCCGCCCAACTGGGCATGCCCCTCCAGCCCCAACTGGCTTGCTCGAGTCGCCTCATGAAAATAAAGCCAATGCCAGGCCGGTGGCAACCGGTCCCCTGCCCTGAACGCCGGCGGCCGGTCCAGCGTCGCCGCCAATAAATTCGCCGTCTCCACCGCCAAAACCGCCGTCACCCGCCGCTCCCGGCCCACCCATTCCTGCAACACATCCAGGTTCATCTTGATTACCTTTGGATCTTTGCCACGGATTAGCACAGATTTAGCACGGATTCTTGGTTGTGATTACTCATTCAGCTTGATCTCAATGAAGAAAAATCCGTGCCCAATCCGTGTTAATCCGTGGCCGCTCTCTTCTCCTCAATGATTGGCGTCGCGTCCTCAGTTTTGAGGCGGGATTCGCGGAAGAAGATGTACAGGCCGCTGGCCAGGGTCAGGCCGGCGCCGATCCAGGTGGCCGTCGTCGGTATTTCGCGCCAGAAAACGTAGCCCCACATCACATTAATCGGCAGTGTCACATACTCAAACGGCGCCGCCACCGAAGCCAGGGCCAGGCTATACGCCCGGGCCACCAGGAACATGCCGCTGGCCCAGACAAAGCCGAGGCCGGCGATAATCGCCAGGTCCAGGAGGCTGGGCATCGACCAGGCGCGGAACAGGAAGGCGACACTGGGATGGAATTCCGGCCGGTCCCCCACCAGCGCCGCCAACGGCGCCAGCACAAAGGCCGCCGCCAGATAAACCGTCACACTGTAGTAAGCCATCGTCGCGCTGCTGTCATGCGCTTTCAGCCGCCGGGTCAGCATCAACGCCAAGGCGTAGGTAATTGTCGCCAGAAACACAAAGACGCTGCCCAGATTAAAGCTGTCCGTCCCCGGCCGCACGATAAATAACACGCCGGCAAAGCCGATAATCAGGGCGATCCAGCGGCGCGGCCCCACTTTCTCTCCCAACAACAGCACCGACAACGCCGTAATCGTCAGCGGCGCGGAAAAGCGGATGGAAGCCGCTTCCGCCAAGGGCAAGGCAGCCAGCCCCATAAAATAGGTCGTGTAGGAAAGAAAAAGGAAGAAACCGCGGCCATACTCCAGCAGCTTCTGCTGCGTTTTGGGCCAGCCCTGGCCGCCTTCCATACGGAAAAACCAGATGGTTAACGGTAGCGCCACCAGGCTGCGGATGATGACGATCTCCAGCACCGGGTAGCTGCTATTGATAAATTTAATGGCGATGTTCTGAAAGGAGAAAATGAACATGGCCAGGATGATCCAGAAAATACCCTGGATGTTGTCGCTGTATCGTTTCATTCGTTAAATGGGTTATCCACCCAGGGGAACTTGTGCCGGTCGACGCGCTCGTACGGGATTTCCGTAAAACGTGGGGCGATGGCGCCCGGCGCGGACATATAAACAATCTCAGAGGCCAGCGGCGCGAAACCGGCGTAGAAATGCTGAGTCGACTTAACCACAATAAGCCGCTTGCTGACCAGGTCAATAGCCAGTTCCGTAAAGGCCATCGGCCCAAACACCTGGCCCCGCTCCGTGTTCACCACAATGTCGATGCCCTGACAATGCAACGCCACCGCATCACCGACAAACTGGCGGATGGGCGGGTTTTCGCCCTGCGGCCACTCCTGGAACATGCCCTCACGAATACGGGTGACCGTCACTTCCAGGTCCAAAGGATCACCCGACATAGGCCCCATTTTGCCGCCCAGCCGCAGCTGTAATCTGGCCCCTTCCCCAGCCGCCTGGGCGACGCGCACGGCAATCGGGTCCCAGAACATGCCGATGGCCGCGTCGGTGACACCGCGGGCCAGCAGTTCACGCAGGACAAAGGTCGAGTCGCTGGGTGCGCCGCCGCCAGCGTTGTCCGCCTGATCGGCCACGACAACCGGACCGCGTGGGTTAGCCAAAGCCTTATCCAGCGCTTCGTTCATGGGCAGGGAATTGATCTGGGTTTCGTGGCGCAGAGCAAAGAATTGACGACCAAACTCATCGGCTACCGCCTGCGCCAGGTCCGGGTCGTTGTCGGTGATGGCCAGGATCTGGGCTGAGCAGGTCGGCACATCGCCCCAGGGAAAGGTGTGGAAAAGCGACACTGACAACACGCCCGGCCGTTTCTCCGCCGTGCTCATGGAGTCCACGAAGCTCCGCATCGGCTCGTACGGCGTGAGGAAAAAACCGATCATGCGGCAGTCGAAACGGGCCATGACCGGCCGGATCTCTCCCGCCAGCGCCCGCGCACAAATGTCAAACAACTCCACGGCCCGGTCGGCAATATCCGTGTGTGGATATTCCTTGTACAGGACGATGGCGTCAGCCTCAGCCATCAGCTGGTCGGTCAGGTCAGAGTGCAGGTCGAACTCAGCGCCGACAATCACGTCCGGCCCGACGATCTCTCGCACCCGGTGGACGATGTCGGTTTCACAATCATCATATCCTTCAGCCACCATGGCGCCGTGCAGGGTGAGCAGGACCATGTCGACTGGCAGCGCTGCCTCCAGATCCGCCAGCATCTCGTCCCGCAGCGCTTCGTAGACGGGGCGGGGGGTGATACCGGCCGGTTGCGCATACGCCAGCAGCCCCGGGCAAAATTCCCAGCCCCGCGCCTGGCACAATTCGTACCAGACCCGCGACGCATTGCCGTAATCCGAGTCGCCCCCGTTTGGATCAAATTCGTGACCGCGGCGCACGTGGTAATCGGCCAGGCCGGTCGGGAAGGGCGCAAAGGTGTTGGTTTCCGTCAGTACGCCGCCGCTAAAAACTTTCATGCTGGTTCTCCTGCCTGCTCAATCACTGTACCTTTGACGGCCCAGGCCCTGGCAACCAGTGGGATGGAGCCGTCCGCATCTTGGGGCAAAGTCGCTTGCAATCGTTGCACCAGCGCGTCACGGGTGGCCGCGGGTAGCGAGCTGACGTAGGCCGGCGCCGGCCCAACTTTGCCCAGGAACGGCTCCCAGAAATCAGCAAAATCCGTGAAAGGCGTGGCAACCTCAAGTGGGGCGACTGCCAGCTCGGCCAGCCCCGTCCCGGCCATGAGTGCTGTCAGCGCTTCCGGCTGGCAGAGCGGGAAGCGCTCGCCTTCATCCAGAGCTCGGGCACCCGGGTCGATGGCGACGGCCGCGTCCCAAAAATAGCGCAGCATCTGCATCCGCCCGGCATAATCCCAGATGTAAAAACCAACTTGCCCGCCGGGGCGGGTGACCCGGATCATTTCGGCAACGGCGTCTGCCGGCTCCGGGACAAAGTTCAGGACCAGACCAGAAACCGTCGCCTCAAACTGATTGTCCTCAGCCGGGATGCTTTCGGCCTGGCCCAGCTTGAATTGGGCCTGACCGGCCGGGAACACCTGCTGCCCATGCGCCACAAAGGCGGCTGATGAATCAATGCCGGTGATCATGGCCGGCTGCTGCGTCGCCAGGATGATCTGGCTCAGGGCGCCGGTGCCACAGCCCACATCCAGCCACAGGCTATGCGGCGGCGCGTTCAGCCAGCGCAGAAATTCGGCCGCGACGAGGCGACTCCAGCGCCCCATAAATCTTTCGTAAGGGTTTCCCGCAATCCAGGCATCATCCATCAGTACTCCCGGTTCACGTGCTGAACCATTCTGCTTCCGGCTGACCCAGCAGACGCTGCACGTCATTGACATGATGCAAATTGTGATACAGGGTGAAAAAAAGGATTTCGCGGATGGTGAGGAGGCCTAGCAGCGGATGTTCACCCCGGTATTTTTCCAGGTCGTCCTCGGACCAGCCCTCCAGAGCCGCCAGGAGCGCTGCCCCATGCCGCTGCCACTCCGCGAGGAGGTGCTCCCGGCTGGCGGCTGAGGTGTCGGTCACTTCGGGTAGATACCGGCCGGATGCCCGCCCACCCCCGGCCAGGGCGACATTCACATAGCGATCCCGTAGGGCAGCCAGGCTGCCGGAGGGCGCCTCTGCCAGGCCGAACCGCATACGCAGGGCCAGACGGGGCAGCTTCAGGCCCAACAGGACCGGTTGACAGGATTTGATCAGGTGGGCTAGGTTATCAGCCGGCGACCAGATCTCGGGTGGAGCGGCAAAGAATTGCTCGGGGGGGATAGCGGCGAAGAACGCATGGACGGCCGGATGCTCCTGGGCAAAGCTGTCACGAATCTCATCCAGGCTGAAAGGGGCGCCCAACTGCAACATAGGTTTTCTCCTCCGCCCGCTATTCTAGCAGCAAGGCGCTCCCCGCCGCCACGAAATAGTAAGGCGTGTTGTGGGGGGTTTTTTGCCACGGATTAGCACGGATTTGCCACGGATTCTGAGGAGGATGAACCTAAAAGAAATCTGTGCCAATCTGTGGCTTTCTTCTCCCCGACTAAAGGATTGGTCTCGAGGTCGCCGTACCAGGCAAAGAGGGTGAGCATCGGCTCGGTCAGGGTGCGCATGGCGTGGGGCTGGTTGGTCGCGTGGTAGATGAGCGAACCGGCCGGTCGTCTCACCCAGCCCCCATCATCCACCTGCCATTCCCCCTCGCCAGACAGCACCCCATAAAACTCGATGGCCGGGTGCCAATGGGAGGCGTAGAAGATGTTGGGCCCCTGAATGGTCAGCCCCGCCAGCACCTGCTCGCTGCTCCAGACAGGGCCTGGACCTTCAGCCGGACGCGGCCCGACCAGCTCAACGAACGCATAGGCGCCTGCAAGTTCCGGCCCGGCGTAGCTGACCGGCATCGTCGACCAGGGCAACTGTGCCGCCGTGGCCTGGACTGCTGTGACCAGCCGTTGCAGGGCCCGGGCGGCCGGCACACGCGGTCGATGACCCAGCCAATCTGTTACGACAGGTGGGCAGTGCGGGGTGATGGTTGGGTTTCCGGCCGGTGTAGCCTGGATCGCGGTCACGATGGCGTCAAAAGTGGGCTGATCAGCGCCTGCGGCCGGCTGCCAGAAACGAAATGCGTCGACAAAAGCAGGCCACAATTGCGCGTGCATCCCAAACAGATACCCGGCAATATGAAATTAGGCAAGGAATTCGTCCTACTGTCCTGCTAGTTTTGCTTCAATGACCTCGGCGAAGACAGCGAACGGCTGAGCGCCGAATAGCTGTTGACCATTAATGTCGAACGTCGGTCGCTGGCGAATGCCGGCTTCGCGCCGCTGGCTATCCAGCGCGGTGATGTGACCATGGGCCTCGCCACTGCTGTAGCATTCATTGAACTGCGCCACATCCACACCAACCGATTCGGCGATTGCCGCAAAATAAGCGTCGTCAGCCGAACTCAGCTCTCGCTGGTTTTCGAAGAAGCGGTCATGGACGTTCCAGAACGCGTCCGGGCTCTGCCGGCCGATGCAATCCGCCGCCGCATGCGCATTCATGCTGCCCGGGCCAAAGTCGACGATGGGCCAGAAGACGATCTTAACCAGGCCATTGTCCACGTAATTGCTGATGATTTCCTTCTCGGATCCTAGCACGTAGGATCGGCAGGTACTTCAGAAGAAGTCCGAATAATCAATCAGTACCACCGGCGCATCGGCCCGGCCGCGGAAATAGGTGCCGTCCGCGTTGCGCCCGTTGACTTCGACCTCAGTCATTGTCTCAGTGGCTTCGGTCGGACTGGCTTGCGTCGTAGCCGTTGCTTCGGCCATGGCCGGCTCGTCTGTTGGGTCACTGCCAGCTGTTGCTGCAACAACGACGGCGACGGTCGCGGTAGCCGGGACATCGGTGGCCGCTGGCGCGGTTGTAGCGGCTGGCGCCGTTGCCTCGCCCGCAGTTTCGCTGCCTGAGCTGCAAGCTGCCAGCAGGATGCCCCCCAGCAGTAGCAAACTGAACAGCCGGTTCACTTGTTTATTCATCAGGTAACTCCGTCCGGATCACGCCGGCGAAAATGTCGAAGGGGGCAGCGCCGAAGAAGACCTGCCCATTGATATCAAAAACGGGTTGACCGCTAATGCCACGCTCGCGGCGAATGGTATCCAGCTCGAGGACATGAGCCACCGACGCCGGATCATCGTAACAAGCCTCAAAGGTGGCCTGGTCAGCGCCCACAGCCGCTGCCGCGCTGACGAAATAATCCCGATCGGCCCGCCACAAGGCTGTCTGGTCTGTAAACAGTTGGTCGTGAATCTCCCAGAACAGGGCCGGATCCTGCCAACCAACGCAGAAAGCGGTCAGGGTTGAGTAGACGCTGGGCTGCCCATGATTGAGCACCGGCCAAAACACCATCTGCAACTGACCGCTGTCGACAAACTCAGCGGCGAGCTGTTTCTCAGTGCCTAGCACGTAGGCACGGCAATTGGGTCAGAGAAAGTCCGAATAATCAATCAGACGGACCGGGGCGCTTGGCGAGCCACGGTAAAAGGTCCCCTCAAACTCCCCGTACCACGGTTCAGCCGTGGCTGTGGGTTCGCTGGGGACAGGCGTGGCCGTCGCCTCTACCGGGGTCAGCGTCGGCCCCGGTGTGTATGTTGCCGGCGCTGGCAGTTCAGTCTGCGTGGGACGCGGGGCGTTGGGTGCGCTGGTTGCCGTCGCCACCGCAGCCCCCGACTCATCGGGTCCCTGCGACAGATCTTCCTCTTGCATAGCCGACGCAAGGACCCGATGAGTCGGGGGCGGGGGCGAGGAGCTCGGCTGGCAACCTATGAGAACGGCCAGGAGTAACCCTGACCAGATAAGTCGTTTCAGCATAAACATTCTTCCCGGCCAGTTATAGATCTCAGGACAGCCGGATTCTGTGGGCAAGCTTACATGAAATGGGGCGCGGGAACTCTTACAGGTTGGTTACAGTCAGGCCGGGCGCTGGCCCACATGGATGGCGATGGTGCCGAACATGAACAGCTTGTAACTCACATTCTGGAAGCCGGCCGCGCGCATCAATTCCGCCAATTCTTCGGGGGCCTTGAACTGTTGGGTGCTGTCCGGCAGATAAGAGTAAGCTTCGGACTCGCCGGTGAGCAGCCGACCCAGGAGCGGGATGACATAGTTGAGATGGATGAGGATAAAAGGGCGCAACAAATTGCGTTTTGGCGGGCTTGATTCCAGGATGACGATGCGGCCACCCGGCTTCAGCACCCTGCGCTGTTCGGCCAACGCGCCCGGTACATCGATGACATTGCGCATCAGGAAGCCGGAGGTGACGGCATCAAACAACTGGTCGGGGAAGGGTAGAGCCAGGGTGTCGGAACCGACCCAACGAATGGTTTGCCGGTTGGGAATCCGTTTGCCGGCTTGCATCATCTCAATGGTGAAGTCACCGCCGACCGCTTCAATGCCGGGCTGCTGCTTCAACCCTTCCAGGGCGATGTCGCCGGTGCCGGTGGCGATGTCGAGGAGGCGACCGCCGGGCGGGAGCTGGGCTTGCTGGATGACGTAGCGGCGCCAGCGAATATCCTGGCCGCCAGTCATCACCCGGTTCATCAGGTCATACCGGCCGGCGATACGGGCGAACATGCCCTGGACGTAATCCGCCCGTTCTTTGCCTTGCAGATGGGCCATGTTTACTCTTCGGGGGTCAGATCCAGCACATCGCGCGCTTTGCTGGTGCCGGTGGGCGGGCCGATGATCCCTTTCTCTTCCATGTAATCAATAATGCGAGCCGCGCGCGTGTAACCGATGCGGAAGCGGCGCTGCAGCAACGAGGTTGAGGCCTTATTCATTTCCCGTACCGCCGTGATCGCCTCTTCAAGGAGATCGTCGTCAAATTCCTCCTCCTGCTCCCGTTCGACCAGATCTTCCCAGAGGGGCGGCTGTTCGATTGTGGTTGCGGTGGTGACGGGCGGTGGGGCAGCAGGTGCCGCTACAGGGGCGAACTCGGGGGGCACCTCTACAATATCGGGCGCCAGGATCTCTTCTGCCTCGTCAGACTCTTCAATCTCGGCGGCGGGTTCTGGCGCTGCTGGCGGTGGGGGCGGCGTGGACACGCGGCGCGAGGGCGGCGCGGCTTCATATTCCCCTTCCGGCAGCGTGACGGAACGCTCTTCGATCAGCGAGCGCGCCTGGGCGTCTTCAGCGGTAATGAGGTTATAGCGGCGGGCTGTCTTCCAATAATCAATCAGCCGATCCAGCTCATCTTCGCTAACATAACAGCCCTGCAGGCGAACAGGTGCGGCCGCATCCGGACTCTGAAATAGCATGTCACCCTTACCCAGCAGCCGCTCCGCCCCAGTCGAGTCCAGGATGACGCGACTGTCCGTGCTGGAGGCAACGGCAAAGGCGATGCGCGCCGGGAAGTTCGCTTTGATGAGGCCGGTCACAACATCGACCGAGGGACGCTGGGTGGCGATGATCATATGCATGCCGGTCGCCCGGGCCATCTGCGCCAGCCGGCTGATGCCCCGTTCCGTCTCTTCCGGCGATAACATCATCAGGTCCGCCAGCTCGTCGATCACAATGACGATATAGGGCAGCTTGTTGCGCTTCTTGCGCCCCATCTTCTTGTTGTATTCGACGATGTTGCGCGCGCCGATCTCGGCAAACCGCTTGTAACGGTTTTCCATCTCCCGAATCGCCCATTGCAGCACGCCGATAACCCGGTCCATCTCCACCACGACTGGCGCAACCAGGTGGGGGATGCCGTTATAGCCGGTCAGCTCGACCCGTTTCGGGTCAACCATGACAAATTTGAGCTCTTCTGGCGTATTTTCCAGCAGCAGACAGGCAATGATGGCGTTGACGCAGACCGACTTACCGGAACCGGTTGTACCGGCGACCAGCAGGTGCGGCATCTTGGATAGGTCGGTGCAAACCGGTTGCCCCGCCACATTCTGCCCCAGGCCAATGCGGACCGGGGATTTGATCTTCTGGTAGTCGCCTGACTCCATCAGGTCGCGCAGCGAAACGAGGGCCGTGGCGGTATTGGGCACTTCGATGCCGACGTAGCCCTTGCCGGGGACAGGCGCCTGCACACGCACACTGTGGGCGGCCAGCGCCAGCGCCAGGTCATCCGCCAGGCTGGCGATTTTGCCGACCTTGACCTTGGTCCGTTTGCCGCCGCGCATCTCCAGGAATTGCGGCTCGACGCCGAACTGGGTGACGGTGGGACCCTGGTTGATGTCCACGACAATAGCCGGGGCGCCAAAGCTTTCTAGCGTATGTTCGATGACCTCGACCTGCTCACGGATGCTGTCGTTGCTGATCTCCTGGTCAGAGCCTGACTCCAGGACTTCGGCCAGGACAGGGAGCTGCCAGTTGGGTTCCCGTTGCAGCTGACCTTCTGGCTCATCCAGGTCGGTTGGGGGCGTGGCGGCGATTTCCGGCTCGGCCGGTTGGGCGGCGGTATTGCGCCGCCCCCGGCTGCCATTGCGCGTTGCTGCCGCCGCTGGCGCCGCTGTTTCGGCCGCTGGCGGTTCCTGGTCAACTTCGAAGGGGATGTCGTCATCAGGCGGCGGTGGGGGTTCATTGCGGGGGAGGTCACGAACCGGCCGGTTTGGCCGCACCGGCTCCCGCCGCGCATTCCCCAGCGGCAACGGCCGCTGCTCGGGTACAGCTTCGCGGACCGGTCGCTCCCTAAGACCCTGCCAGGCCGCTGTAATAAAGGCGCCAAAATCGGTGCGACTGACGCCGCTAACCAGAATGGCGCCCAGCAAGCCGAGAATCAACAAAATGAAGACGGTGCCAATCGTGTCAAAGGCCTGTACAGATAGGCCGGCGAGCACACCGCCCAGATAACCACCGCCCTGTTGATTGCGGGCCACAGCCATGTAATCCAGGACACCTTCACTCTGATTGACCACAATCAAGGAGGCAAAGGTGCTGAAGACCAGGAAGAGCAGCACCGCGCCTGTGACACGCCAGCCACTGAATCGAGGCGGCTGGTCCATCCCCCACAGCACCAGGTAGATGCCGGTGCCCGCCATAAATAGCGGTACCAGGATGCCGCCCCAGCCAAACAACGTGCGCAGCCAGCGCTCCAGCGTCATGGGCAGTATGCCCCTGTTGGGCGAGATCAGGCTCAGCACCAAAATCCCGGTTGTAAATATCAGGATGATGCCAACAACCAGGGCTTTCTGCTGCAAATCGAGGGAGAAATTAAATTTCGGCAGCAGGTTTCGTTTGGGGCGGCGAGTACTGCTGTTACTTCGTTTGCTGCTGGTCCGCTTGCTGCTGCTGGTCCGCCGTGAAGCGGAGCTGCTCCGGCCCGAGGTTCCGCCGCGGGTTGCCTGCACCTTCTTGGTCGTATTTTTTTTGCTGGTGGTACGACGCCCGTCTGGAGATTTCCGTGTCATAAGCTTACTCGGCAGCATTATAACATGGCGCGGACCATATCACTATACATAATCGCCGAAAATTCACGTAATTAATGATACCTGACTGAGCTTGATAGATTAATGAAAAATGAGTAGAATCTCAGCTAGCTTTTTAGAGGAACCATAAAAGGACAGAAATCAGGAGCTATGCAGATGAGAAAATCACGTTCATTGTTTATTTCGTTACTGATCGTGGCCATTATGATGGCGACGGCAGTAACTGTCATGGCCCAGGATCGGGATGATGCGCCGACAGTCGTTGGGTCTTCGGTACCCGAAAAGGGGCCCTCGCTTCCACTTACGCCATTGGGCATTGATGCGCTGCTTTACGACAATGGTTCGCTCATCAACAGCGCCGGTACCGGCGTTGGTGGGGCGGATGAAAGCGTCTTGCAAACGACCTCCCTGGGGTTGAACACGCTTGGCTTCGGGCACCAGGCTCTAAATGGCAACCGTGTTGCTGATGATTTTACGGTATCTCATGCCGGCGGTTGGGATGTCTCCACGATCACCTTCTATGCCTACCAGACGGGTAGCACCACGACCTCGACGATGACCGGTGCAAACCTGCGCATCTGGGATGGTGTGCCGGCTGCGGTTGGCAGCAATGTAATCTGGGGTGATACCTCCACCAACGTCATGACGTCGACAACCTGGTCCAACATTTACCGGGTCACTGAGACAACAACTGGTAGCAACGTTGATCGTCCCATCATGATGGTTGTGATTGAGGTGAATCAGCAGCTGCCGGCCGGTACCTACTGGCTGGATTGGCAGGTTGATGGCTCGTTGGGCTCCGGCCCCTGGGCGCCGCCAGTCACCATCAATGGTCAGGCTTCTACTGGTAACGGCCTGCAATCCCTGGATGACGGTGCTACCTTTGCCGCGGCGCTGGATACCGGTACGGGCACGCCGCAGCAAGGCTTCCCCTTCCTTATTGAAGGCCAGCTGACCGCTCCGACCGATGTTTCCTTCTCCAGCTTCTCCGGCGATGCTGCGGGCAGCAGCCTGCCGCTGGTCGTTGGCCTGGTTGTCCTGACTATCCTGGCCGGGGCGATTGTCCTGCGCCGCCAGGTGGCCCACTAAAGCGCCATCGGTTACGATTAAATAAATGAGAAGAGCCGCTCCGAATGGGGCGGCTCTTTTTCTTTGTCTAAATGAAAGCAAAAAGGGGCGCTGTGAGGGCGCCCCTTTTACTCATCCAGTTCTGGCTTTAGCCCTTCTTCAGGACTGGCAGACCATTGCGGCTTTCGGAGACGACGTAGCCGGCCGGAACCGCGTCCATCGCGCCATCCTTAACTTCCTTGGCGAAGAAGTAGAGCATCTGCTTCGTACCATTGCGCAGCGTGGTCTCACGACCGTGCAGGAAGTAGGTCTTGCCTTTTGAATTAGTGTGTGAATAAGCCATTAGAACCTCCGTATGTGTTGGGTTTCCACAAAACTCTGCCCCCAACGACTCATGTTGAGCTGTTTCGGGCTGCATTATACCGAAAGCTTTACCTCCTGAACGAAAAGCAAAGCACATTTCCGGTAAAATTCATTTATAAACGGCACTTTTTGTCTATTATGCCACGTTTTGTTGCTAGCTTAAGAAAAAGATCGTGAATTTTTCTCTTAACTCTCATCAACTGATGTCATAATACAACAAAACAAATCTATCGTAAAGCCCCTGTAAACAAATGAATAGAGCCTCTTGTGTCCGTTTGCGCGATCTGCTACTATACGGGTCGATCTTTTAGCGGAAGACCTCGACCGGCCGGTTGAGGTCTTTTTATGTGAGTAACAGATGACAACGAAACGAACTGACCTGCGGAATATCGCCATTATCGCCCATGTTGACCACGGCAAAACCACCCTGGTCGATGGCTTGCTGCGCCAGGCCCAGGTTTTCCGCAGCAACCAGCAGGTGGCCGAGCGCGTCATGGATTCCAATGACCTGGAGCGTGAACGCGGCATCACTATCCTGGCCAAGAATACCGCCATCACCATCCCTGACCCGGATACGGGCCAGCTGGTCAAGATTAATATTGTAGACACCCCGGGCCATGCTGACTTTGGCGGTGAGGTGGAGCGCGTTCTCAACATGGTTGATGGTGTGCTCCTGCTGGTCGATGCCGCCGAAGGGCCAATGCCGCAGACCCGCTTTGTGCTCAAGAAAGCGCTCGAGCGTGGCCATCGCGTGATTGTTGTCATTAACAAGGTCGATCGCCGTGATGCTGACGTGGATCGTGTCCTTGATGAGACCTTTGATCTCTTCATTGAACTGGGCGCGACTGACGAGCAGGCTGAATTCCCGGTTGTCTATTCCATTGCCACCAGTGGCCAATCCGGCCTGGATGCGTCGCTGACGGCTGATCTCCAGCCATTGTTCCAGACCATTCTGCGCGAGATCCCCTGTCCGGTTGTGGAGATGGAGGCGCCGCTGCAAATCCTGGTCACCAACCTGTTCTATGACAACTATCAGGGCCTTAATGCGATTGGCCGTATCCACGCCGGCGAGATCCGTCTGGGGCAACAGCTGGCCCGGATCAAGCTGGATGGTTCGATTGTGGCTGCCGAGGCGCGCTACCTGTATCAGTTTGATGGCCTGGCCCGCACCGATGTGGAAGGCGCCACCGCTGGCGACATAGTCGCTATTGCGGGTCTGGATGAGATCAACATTGGCGAGACCCTGGCGGACCCGGAAAGCCCGGTGGCCTTGCCGGCTATCATCGTGGAAGCGCCCACTGTGCGGATGAGCTTTGGCGTCAACACCTCTCCCTTTGCCGGCACCGAAGGGCGCTGGGGCACCTCGCGCCGCCTGCGGGAACGGCTGTTCAGCGAGCTCAAAAACAATGTGGCTTTGCGTGTGGAAGAGACCAGCAGCCCGGATACCTTCACCGTTTCCGGCCGGGGTGAGCTGCACCTCGCTATCCTGATTGAGACGATGCGCCGGGAAGGGTATGAGTTCCAGGTGTCGCGCCCGGAGGTGATTGTCCTGGACGGGCCGGATGGTGAAAAATTGGAACCTTACGAGGATGTCCATATCGAGACCTCGCCGGATACCGTGGGGACGGTCGTGGAAATGATGGGCAAGCGCAAGGGTGAGCTGCAAAACATGCGTGACAGCAGCAGTGGTTCCGTACACCTGAACTACATTGTGCCGACGCGTGGTCTGCTGGGTTTCCGCCACCAATTCCTGACGGCCACCAAGGGGCAGGGGGTTCTCAACACCATTTTCCATGGCCACGGCCCCCTCTCCGGGGTCATCCCCAGCCGCTCGCGTGGTTCGCTGGTTGCCTTTGAAGGCGGCACAACCAATACCTATGGCATCAAGAATGCGGAAGATCGGGGCATCATGTTTATCGGCCCCGGAATTGAGGTTTACGCTGGTATGGTTGTTGGTGAGCACCAGCGGCCGGGCGACCTGGACGTCAATATCTGCAAGAAGAAGCAGCTCACCAATATGCGTAACGCCATCCGCGACATTGAAGTGCGGGTGACGCCGGCGCGCCAGATGAGCCTGGATGAGTCGATCGAGTATCTGGCGGATGATGAACTGCTGGAAGTGACCCCGGAAAACCTGCGTATTCGCAAGCGGATCCTGGACAAGACCACCCGCGAAAAGATCGCCAAACGCGCCCGCGCCGAGCTGGCCTAGCGCCCGCCGCCCCCGATGGCAACCAGCTATTTCCCCTGATGATACAAAGCGTATAACTTCTCGTATTGCTCCGGTTGGTCCAGATCCTGGAGAATTGCCTCGTTGTCGACTGGCAGGAGGTGAACGGCGCCTGGGTGGGCCCGGAGCAGTTGGCGGGGGGCGCTACCGGCCGGTAACGTCAGCAGCTCCGCAAAATGCTCAGCGCCGATCAATACCGGGTTGCCCCGCTGGCCTTCATAAACTGGCGCGATGATGCTGCCTGCGCTGGCATCGTACGCGTGGCTGAGAGCGTCCAGGATGGTTGGGGGGATGAAGGGTTGGTCGGCGAGCAGGACGAGGATGGCGCGGGTACCGGCCGGTAACATCCGCACTGCGACTTGCAACGAAGAGACCATCTCCCCCGCTTCATAATCCGGATTGTGCAGAATGGTGATGTCTAAGCCAGTGGCTGCCGCCGCCACCGCTGTCGCTTCATGGCCGGTGACGAGGATGACCTGGTCGGCCTGTGAGGCCAGTGCCTGGCGCAGCGTTGCCGCCACGACGGTGCTGTCACCCCAGGGCAGCAACTGTTTGGTCTGCCCCATGCGGCGGCCCCGGCCGGCCGCCAGGACGATGGCCACGAGCGGTCCCATCACTCCCCGATCTCGGCCAGTTCCAGCCAGCGCAGCTCAGCCAGCTCCAGCTCTTCTTTGAGAGTATCCAGTTGGGCGACTAATTCCTGCAGGCGCTGATAATCCGCGCCGGCATCGTTGATGGCCGCCTCCAGCTCCCCTTTGCGATCTTCCAGGTTGATGATTTCCAGCTCCAGCGCTTCGTACTCTTTTTGCTCGCGCCAGGTGCGTTTGCGCGTGCGTGGTGGGGCTGCCTGGACCGGCGCCGGGGCCGCTTTGGGTTTGTTGCGGGCCGCCTGCTGCGCCAGCTGCTCCTCGCGAACCTGCCGGTAGCTGGCGTAGGGCGTTGGGTAGCGGGTGCCCAGCACACCATCTTCAAAGCTGACCAGGAAATCGACGTTGCGGTCCAGAAAATAGCGGTCGTGGCTGACGACGACCAGGCACCCCTGGAACTGGTCCAGGAATTCTTCCAGGACGGCCAGCGTCTGGATGTCGAGGTCATTGGTAGGCTCGTCCAGGAAGAGGACGTTGGGCTGGAGCGCCAGGGTGCGCAGGAGGTAAAGGCGCCGTTGTTCGCCGCCGCTCAGGCTGCTGACGTAGGCACGCTGTTGCGGCCGGGGGAAGAGGAACCATTCCAGCATCTGGGCCGCTTCGACCCGCTCGCCGGCATCCGTGTGGATGAGCGGCGCGACCTCTTCGATGGCAGCCAGGACCAGTTTGTCCCGATCCAGGTTACGGCTTAGCTGATCGTAATAGCCGAGGGTGACGGTGCTGCCCCATTCCACCTGGCCGCTGTCTGGCTGGGTGTGGTTGGCCAGGATGTCCAGGAAGGTGCTTTTGCCGGTCCCGTTCGGGCCGATGATGCCGATCCGGTCACCGGGATTAAGGCTGAAATCAACGTTCTCAAAGAGTTGCAGGCCATCATAGCTTTTGCTGAGGTTGGTCGCTTCCAGGACCCGTTTGCCCAGCCGCCGGCTGGCCAGGGCCATCGCCACGCGCTGGTCACCCCGGTCGTAAGCGATCTTTTGCAGCTCTTCGACGCGTTGCTTGCGCGCTTTTTGTTTGGTGCTGCGGGCCATCGCCCCACGCCGCAGCCATTCAAGCTCCCGGCGCAACAGGTTTTGCCGCTTCACTTCACCACTGGCCAGCAAATCCCGCCGCCGCTCACTCTCCTCCAGGTATGCCGCATAGTTGCCGCTGTAGGCGACCAGTTGGCGCCGATCCAGCTCCACGATCCGGTTTACGACGCGGTCCAGGAAGTAGCGGTCGTGGGTGACCAGCAGCAAGGCGCCAGGCCGTTCACGCAAAAAGCCTTCCAGCCAATCAACTGTGTCGGCGTCGATATGGTTGGTGGGCTCGTCGAGGATGAGCAAGTCGACTTTGGCCAGCAGGGCATTGGCCAGGGCGACGCGGCGGAGCTGGCCGCCCGAGAGGGTGCCGATGGTGGCGGCGAAATCGGTGATGCCGAGTTTGGTCAGGACTGTCTTGGCCACCGCTTCGGCGGCCCAGCCGTTGCCCCGATCCATCGCGCCGCTGACTTCAAGGAAAGCGGTTTGCAGCTCTGGGTCCGCCGGGTTGGCGGCCAACTGGGCATTCAACTGTTCATAGCGGCGCAGCAGCCGCATGTCCGGGGCATCGCTCTGAAAAATATAGTCGAGAACGGTCAAATCCTCATCAAGCGCCGGGTTCTGCGGGAGGTACCTGACTGTGACGCCACCCCAGCGCCGGATCTCGCCGCCCAGCGGCGACTCCAGCCCGGCAATCAGCCGCAGCAGCGTCGTCTTGCCGCTGCCATTCGGGCCAATGAGTCCAATCCGGTCCCCCTCATTGATCAGCAAATTTGCATCCTCCAGCAGGACGCGTTCGCTGTATTGGTGGGAGAGGTTGGTGATGGTGATGAGGTTCATATGGTTTTGGTGGTCGGTACGCTGTGCTTTCAGTCGCTAAAAGGGCCACAGGCCCGTACCGACCGCTAAAAGTGAGCGAAGCGAACGTGCTGACAGCTAATAACTAACAGCTACTCCGCCACCAATTCTATCTCAAAAATCTTCGGCCACAGTTTGCCGGTGATCCAGATCCGGCCGGTAGCCGGATCGTGGGCGATGCCGTTGAGGACATCGATGGAGGAGGTGATCTCGACGCCGGCGAGGATGCCGCTCATGTCGATCCAGCCATTTACCCAGCCGGTGGTTGGGTCGATGATGGCGATGCGGTTCGTTTGCCAGATGTTGGCCCAGACCGCGCCGTCGATGTACTCCAGCTCGTTGAGGCGGACGATGGGGCCGGTGGCGTCCTGGACGGTGATCCGGCCGGTTTCCACCAATGTCTCCGGATCCCAAAAATAGAGATTAGCGGTGCCGTCGCTCATGATCAACTGCTGGCCATCATGGGTGATGCCCCAGCCCTCGGTTGGGTAGGTGAAGCTGTCCAGCAGAGCGAAGCTTTCGCGATCATAGACAAAACCCTGGTTGTTCTGCCAGGTTAGCTGGATGATGCGGTCCTCCCAGATGACGATCCCCTCGCCAAAATATTGCTCCTCCAGCTCAATCATCTGCAGCACTTCGCCGGTTTCCAGGTCCACGCGCCGCAGCGATGAACGCCCATTCAAACCGGTGCCCTCGTAAAGGACGCCATCCAGGTAGACGAGCCCCTGGGTAAAGGCGAGCGGGTCATGGTCATAGGTATTCAAGACGCGGTAGCTGTACTGGGCCGTTGTCGGCAGGTCAGCGGCCAGGGTAGGCGCGGCGGTGGCCGCCGGTATCGTTGCCGACGGGGCTGAGGTGGCGCTGGCGGCTGCGGTTGGGGGAGGGATTGTTTGCAAGGGGGCCGTCGTGCTGGTGGGCGCCGCTGCCGTGGGTACATCGCCGGCAGCACCCTGGCAGGCGGCCAGGGCGACGAGGAGGAGGCAAATGATGAGATAAAGCCTGATTCGTTGAGTATGCATGGCGGGATTATAGCCGTTCCGGGACCGGCCGGTAACCCGACGGGTAGCCGAACCCGACGGGTAGCCGAACCCGACGGGTAGCCGAACCCGACAGGTAGCCGAACCCGACGGGTCGCCCAACCCGACGGGTTAGCCAACCCCTCAGCGCATAGGCCAATCGGCGAGCTGTTGCCGCCGGGGCGTCAGGTTACGGGTGAGGGATTGCTTATGATGGAAAGCAGTTCGGCCGGAGGTCTTTTTATGGCAACGTTCCCCCAATCTGAAAAACAACGGCTCTGGTGGCGCTGGTTACCGCTGCTGCTCTGGTGCGGCGCCATTTTCCTGGTCTCCCACCAGCCGCGCGCGGCGCTGCCCCGGGTAGATGCCCATGTAGATTACGAGCCCGGCGATGTTGATAGCTGGCTCGGTAACCTGGGCATCGATCGGGATGTGATTCTCAAAAAGGGCAGCCATCTGCTGGCTTATGGCTTGTTGGCGCTACTGGCTTTCTGGGCCTGCGAAAACCTGCACCAGGCTTTCTGGCTGGCTTTGCTCTACGCGATTCTGGACGAGATGCACCAGGGCCTCATCCCTGAGCGCACGGCCCGGCTGGCCGATGTTCTGCTGGACGGGATGGGCGCAGCCATCATTTTGCTGGTGCTGTGGCGCTATCGTCGCAGAAGAGGAGTGTAGCCGCAAATGGCGCGAATTTTCGCGAAAGGTGAACAGGCAATTCTTTTCGCGAAAATTTGCGCCATTCGCGGCCAAGAAATCTAGAGACTCGCTTCGTATGAGTGGATGCCGGTGGCGCCGGAAGGCCGGTTGCGCATGGTTTCCTCGATCTGGGGCGTGCCATCCGCTTCAGCCGTACGGACTTCAAACAGGTGTTGGCCGGCGCTGAAGGGCCAGTCAAAACGCCAGATCACCCAGGTCGTTTCTGACAATGGCTGCCGGAGCTGCGCCGGCTGCCATTCCCCGCCATCGACCCGTACCTCGACCTTGGAGATACCGCGCGCGCCGGCATAAGCGATGCCGCCGACCGGGATCAGCGTTTGGCCCCGCTCTTCCAACGGTGTGCTGGCGGCCACAGTGTCGATGACCGAGGTGGTGCGCACCTGAGCGACTTCATCCCAGTTCCGCTCCACCCAGTAACCGGGAATATACTCGTCGGTGATTTCGATGTCGGTGATCCATTTGGGCTGCTTCATGCCGTAGCGGTCGGGAATCCAGATGCGCAGCGGGAAGCCGTGGTCCTTGGGGATGGGGATGCCGTCCCACTCATACGCCAACAACAGACGTGGTTCGCTGGCAACCAGTTCCAGGTCAACCGTCTCGTAAAAGCCGTCAGCGGAGCGGATGTGCATGTATTTAGCTTCAGGCTGCACGCCGAGGTCAGCCAGCAGGTCGCTGACGCGCAGGCCGCCCCAATGGGTGGTGGAAATGAGGCCGGTGCCGACCCGGCCGGAGATGCAGGTCAGGGTCACAAACTGGCCGACCTTTTCGTAGTTGTCCTTCAACTCCTGCAAGGTGAGTTGCATGGGGTTGTCGATCAGGCCGGTGATCGTCAGCTGCCAATCTTCTTCCTCGATGATGCTGGGTTCGGTGCTGAGAAAGACCTGATAATGGTCGGCCAGGGGGGTGTACTCCAGCCGGGTGCCGGGCGCTGGGATGAGCGGATCATTGGCGTTAGGGAAGGGAACGCCCCCGCCGGTCGTGGTGGCGCTGCCGCCGCCAGCGGCCAGGGCCGCGGCTAGTTGCGCCTCCTGCCGGCGTCGTTCCGCGCTGGCCAATGAGGCGGCGACACCGCTGCCGGCGACGGTGATGACGGCAGACGCCGCGCCCAGCGTCACCAGGAATTGACGCCGGTTCAGGGTTGTGGCGCTGGCTGCCGGGGCCGTGACTTCGGGGGCGGTGGTTTCAGGCGCAGGCATGGCTAGCTGCTCTTCAGGTCGCATAGCCCGCTGGTAGCTCCAGCCAATCAGCAAGCCCCAGGCCAGCGTCAGTCCGAGGATGATGGCGATATTCGCTACCGGGTAGGGATCCCGGTTGCTGACCGAGATGATGGCGCCGAGCACAGGGAGCCCAACCAGCAGACCGATGAGCAAGCCGACAAGCGCCGGCTGCTTGCGGCCCCATCGAGCCAGAAGCAGCGACAGAACCGCGCCAGCGACAATGATGGCGCCACCGAGCTGCATGACCGCCATGCCCCGCTCGGCCGTTTTGGCCACATCGACCACGTTGAGGTTGAGCAAGCGCAGGGTGTCGATCATCAGGTCGATGCCGAAAGTGACGACAGGGCCGGGCAGTTCGCGGGCGACCCAGTTGAATAGTTCGTAAGGGATAAAGGGCCAGCCAAAGAGCTGATAGCCCAGGAAGTTGAGAGCGAGGATAGGGGCGGTCACCAGGATGCTGATGAGCAGAGCCAGACCGATTTTTTGCCGCGTCATAATCAAAATCTCCTGACCACGTTGCCAGCCGCCGTGGCGTGACAACGTTAATCACTATGCCTTTCATTATAGGAGGGTTTGCGCCGGATGGGGCTGATTCAAGAGTCCCGTAACCGGGTCGTAATGGTGATGTAAGAATTTGGGGGCGGCGTGCTCAGTCGGGTTGGGCCACGCTGCGCGACCAGAGGGCGATGTCGCGAATGAACCAGTCCGATTCATTGTCGGCGCGGAAGCGGATGTACCAGGTTCCGGCCGGTACCGGCTGCCAGAAACTCTGAAAACTGTTCTCGTCAAATTCCAGCTGGTCCTGCGGCTGGGCCGGTTCCCAGGTGAAGCCGCCGTCGAAACTGACTTCGAGGTTCCGGCCGGTGCCGGCAAAGCGAAGATAGGCGTCGTCTGCGGCCGGCTGGCTGAAGAAGACCTCGGGCGTTGTCGTGATGTCGACAAATTCCTGGTCGGCCGGGAGCATGGTGAACGGGATGGCCGGGTCTATCTCGACCTCATCCCATTGCCAGCTATTGGGGCCGCAGCCGGGGCGGTTGTCACAATCTTTGGCCGGATTGCTGGAGAAATGGCTGAACTGGACGACCGCTTCATGCCAATCCAGGGCCGGTTCCAGCGGCGTGTCGATCCACCAGAGGTCGTATTCGGGCAAGCCAAAGCGCAAATGGTCTGGCGAGAGCTGCAACTCAAAGGTGGTCAGTTCGGACCGGCCGGGGGTGAGGACGGCATCGTAAGGGGTGTAAGCGGCATTGGGCAGCTCGAGGCCCAGATGGTCATTGAATAGTTGGGCCGTGAAACTGTTTTCCTGAACGCCCATTTCCAGGTAAATGGCCCGGCGGGGCGGGCCGCTCAGGTTGGATTGCCAGGAGAGCAACGGTAGTTGTAGGTGCTCTTCGTAGGGCGAGAGCCAGATGGCGACCCAATCGGCCGGCGCGGCGCGCGTTGTCGACATTTGCCAGCGCAGGGTGCCGCCGGCGCTGAAATCGAGCAGCTGGGCCGGGGTGAGGTAGATGGCGCCGAAGCCGGTGGCGTTGATGGCGCTGACGAGCTGGTCGTCGCAATGGAAAACGGCCTCAGCGTAGCTGTTGATGGGGTGAGTGGCGGGCGGTGGGGCGCAATCAGGACCGAAAGCGGCATCCATAGGGTCCAGCCGGCGCCAGGTCGAGAAGTCGCGCGAATGGATGGTGAAATCCCAGCCCGTTTCCGGCCAGATGGCGGGGGCGCTGGGGCTGCCGGGGAAAGATTCGCGGAAGGGAGTGGGACCGGCCGGTGGGCCATAAACCGGCAGATTGCCTTCGTATAGCCGGGTTTGCGGCTCCAGAGTTGTGTCTGGCGTGATGCTATTGGCAAACATCAGGATGCCGGCACTGGTCAGGCAGCCGAACGCCAGGAGGAGGAAGGCGGCCAGCCGCCAGCGTCGGTCCAGGCGGGTGGGTGCTGTGGTTGTGGGCGCTTCAAGCGGGCGCCGGAGCTGGCGCCAGGCGGCCAGGCTAAAGATGGCGATGGCGCCCAGCTCAATTACCCAGTTCAGGCGAAAGCCGCCGATCTCCAGGCCGATGAGGATGTCGATGTAATGGAAAGAGCTGGCGCGGATGAGAATGAAGCCGAGGATGAGGATAACGCCGACCAGCGTCAGCCATTGGTCGCGCCAGGTATCGCGCAATGTCCAGCTGAGGAGGGCGACCGCGGCCACGGTTACGAGGCCGACGGCGGCAACAAAAAGAAATTGGATGGCGCCGCGCAGCTCGTACCAGCCCTGGGCGCGGGCGATGGCCCGGCCGACGGCGGTGAGGTAGCTTTGCAGGTCGAGTTGTTTGTTGATGGCCAGGAAGAGGAGGAGCAGGGCGAGGCTCCACCAGAGCCAGCGGGGGGTGCGGGACCGGCCGGTCTCCGCCCGCCAGGCATTGGCCGCGGCCAGCCCGGCTGCGCCCAGATAGGCAACGACGGTCAACCAGCCGAAGAAGGTAGGGTCGCCGATGCCGAATGTGAAGTTGACGCTGCGGATGATGTCGATCAGGTTCATAAGCGGTTGAGGCGTCAGGCCATCAGGTTGCGATTATAGGGAGAGAACCTTGCGGCGCCAATGAACA
>JACKBM010000011.1 GCA_020634575.1 Ardenticatenales bacterium
TGGTTCATGGCGCTGCGGGGACAGTAGCAGAAAGCGGGGGATTGGGCAACGGGGAGGCGGCGGGTGGCGGTGTTTCGCCGCGGATTTGGCGCCGCGCGGAGAGACCCGGGCGCTTTGGCCGCTGTTTGGGATGAGCGCCGTTCGCAGCGTCCGGGTCTCGGTTGGGCGGGGGAAATGATCAGGCCTGGTCAATATGCGGTGAAAGCAACAGGCTTCTGGCGAGGAATCGTATGGGCGTGACCGGAGTGTACGGCATAATTGCCTCCAGAATTCACAGCGATTTGGCTTGGCCGCTGGCTGGCCCGTCGCGACTGGAGCAAAAGACCACAATGTCCAATCAGCCCGAACCTTTCAGCCTCTCCTCCCAAACCCGCCTGGGTCATGTCCACCTGACGGTGGCCAACCTGGAGCGGCAAATCGCCTTTTACACCCAGGTGCTGGGCTTCAAGCTGCATTGGCAGGCCGAGGCCGAGGCGGCGTTGGGGACGGAGGCGGAGGTGCTGCTGCGGCTGTCCGAGGATGGGGCGGCCCGGCGCTATCAGCAGAACGCCGGCATGTACCATTTCGCCATCCTCTACCCGAGCCGTAAGGCGCTGGCCCGGGCGATTGCCCGGCTCTTTGCCCTGCGTTACCCGAACTCGCCCACGGATCACGGCAT
Source organism: Ardenticatenales bacterium (assembly GCA_020634575.1). Next base: position 659 of record JACKBM010000011.1, read on the forward strand.
TTCCCTGACCACTTATCTGGATGATCTCGAGGGCAACAACATTGAGCTGTACATTCGCACCCTGGGCCGGGCCACGTTTGCCATCGAGAATGGGCAGCCGGTGGTTTATTACGCCGATGGTACCGTGGGCAATGGTCGGGACCCGCTGGATCTGGAGGCGTTGTTCGCCGAGCTGACGCCGGGTGAAGGGTTGGACGGGGTGTTGCCGGCCGGTACCCGCCTCGGCCACATGCACCTCTACGTTGGCAGCATCGCCGAGACGATGCATTTTTACCGCGACCTGCTCGGCTTTGCTGAAGGGCCGATCATCCCCGGCTTTCGGATGGGCGAGGTGGGGCTGGACGAGACACAGCCGCATGTGATCGCCTTCAACACCTGGAAGGGTGAAGGGCTACCGCCGGCGCCGCCTCAGGCGCTGGGCCTGCGCTACTTCACGGTGGTAGCACCGGATGCCGCCGAATGGGCCCGGTTGCAAGGGCGCGTGGCGGCGCTGGGGTTGCCGGTTGAAACCGATGAGGCCGGCATCACCGTACGGGATCCGGCCGGTATCCGGGTGCGGCTGACGGAGCGGATGTTGGGATTGGCACCGGCCGGTTAGCGCGGCCGTTCCACCACATCGCGCCAGCCGCGCAGGTCGTAACTGCGCTCGCCAGCCCGGTAGCGAGCCCGCATCGCCTCCTCTTTGGCGGCCCGCGCCTCTGACTTTTCCAGCACCTCGTCCAGCCGTGAGGGGCGCACCGTGATGGCCCCATCCGCATCCATGACGACGATGTCGCCCGGGTAAATGATGTTGCCGCCCAGGGCGACCGGGACGTTGAGCCGGCCCACCTGGTCTTTGGTCGCCCCGCGCACGCGCACGAATTGGGTCCAGATAGGCAACCCCAGCTCGACCAGCTCCTCAAAATCGCGCACCGAGCCATTCAGCAGGATACCGGCGGCCCCGGCCACCTGCATTTGCGTCACCAGCATATCGCCCAGCAGCGCGGCAGCCTGGGATTCCGGCTGGGCCAGCACCACGATCTCGCCGGGCTGGATATGCTCGATGCAGGCGTGGACCATGATGTTGTCCCCCTGACCGCACAGCACCGTCCGGGCCGGGCCGGCGACCCGGCTTTTGGGCACAACCTGAATCAGGGGCAGGTCAATCAAACCCTCGCGCCCGGATGCTTCGTACACTGTGGCCGTGCCCAGTTCGGCCAGGCGGGCGATTTTCTGTTTCTCAGCCATGGCTTGCTCCATCGTCTGGCTAAAGCTCGCTGACAACCCAGGGCAATTGCCGCTCATGGGCCTCGGCATATTTGATCGCCCGGTCGCCGGAGACGCGCATGGCGTGATTGCCCCGGCGTGCGGCCAGCTCGGTGTAATAGTCGATAAGGTAGCTTTGCGCTTTCATCACGTTCATCGCCTTGATCTTTTTGTCCATGACCGGGGTGATGTCGATGAAGGTGTTGGGCTGGAAACCGCAAAGCTCTGGCTGATGGGGCTCAAAGGCGTACCAGGCGGGTGGCGTGATGCGCTGGAAGGCGCTGGCGACGCCGGCGCCGGCGGCCAGGAGCCGGGCGCGCTGCACCGCGGTGTAGGCGATGGGATGATCCGGGTTGAATGGGTCGCGGGCGGCGTGGGTCAGGATCACATCCGGGCTTTCGGCCAGGATGATTTGCACCAGCTCGGCCAGATTGTCATTGGAGATGTGCAGGGGGTAATCACCCAGGTCCAGGCAGCGGAAGCTGGCCCCAACATGGTCCGCCGCCTCTTCGGCCATTTCGTGGCGGATCCGTTTGACGTTTTCGACGGTCTGCTCAGGGTTGTCGCGCCACAAATCGCCCGATTCGCCGCGCTCGCCGTAGCTCAGGGCGACCACGCTGGCGCTGCCCCCGTTGGCGACGGTGACGGCGATGCTGCCGGCACTGCGCCAGACAAAGTCGGCTGAATGGGCGCCGATGACAAGTAATTTTTTCGCACTCATTTTTCCTCCATGATGGCTGCTGAGAAGCAGCAATTTTCGAGCCGGGAAATCTGGATCCACGGCCGCCCGCTAACCTCCGGGAGGCCCTACCGATGTTGGCAGGATGAGCGCCTACTGGGCCTCCCGGAGGTAGCCGGTAATACACTCAACGCGTCTGGACCGTTTTTCCGACACCAATTTTGTGACGAATTTTCCCCAGCCGCCAGAAATGCGATATTTGCGGGGCAGCGGCGGCTAATCCCAGATTCCGGCCGGGATGTAGAGTTCGCCCCGGCTGAGGAGACGGGCTGTGCGGATGGCGCCGGAGCGGCGGACCTGCCAGGCGCCATCGTGCCAGGCGATGTCCAGATCGACGGTAAAGGAGCCGGCGGGATGTTCGATGGCGAGTTGGGTGGGGTTGGTTTCCGGCCGGTGCGCCACCCCCGCCGCCACCGAGCCGGGCAGCAGACAGGCTGTGGCCGCCGAGATAGCCCCCAACACGCCGACCGCCGCATGGCAGACATGCGGGATGAAGGTGCGTGTGTTGATAAAGCCACCCTGCCTTGGCGCTGAGATCAGGCACATCTTCGGCACTGTCTGCGCCGCCACTGCGCCCAGGTTCATTTGTGGGCCGATCGCTTGCCTGATGGCCTCGAGCCGCGCCTTGAGTGGCTCATTGCCATCCAGCTCTGCCTTGCTCTCATAGCCGCTGATGCCGAGATCGGCGGCGCGGAGGATCACAACCGGCATGCCGTTGTCGACGGCCGTAACTGCTATTCCGTCCACGTAGTCGACCAGGTTGCCGGTGGGTAGCAGGGCGCCGGTTATGGCGCCGGCGAGGTCGCGATAGTTGCAGAGGATGGGGGCCGCAGTGCCGGGCACGCCATCCACCCGGGCGTCGCCGGCATAGTTGACCTGGCCGCCAGGCGTCGGCACGGTGACGTCGCACAGGCTCTGGCTGTTGACCATGTGGATGGTAGCCGTCGTGGTTGGCGCCTGGGCCGGCCACAGTCCGGCTTCGATGGCGAAGGGGAGCACGCCGGCCAGAATATTGCCGCAATTCTGGGTCGTGGCTACATAGCCGCCGCCGATGACGATCTGTAGAAAGAGATAATCGAGGTCGGCATCCGGCCGGTCGGACAAATTGACAATGGCGGCCTTGCTGGTCAGGGAATCAGCGCCGCCCAGGCCGTCGATCTGGCGCGGATCGCCTGGACCAACACCTTCCATGGCGGCGAGAAGCACCTGGTCCCGCAGCATAGGATCGGCCGGTAAGTCGCGGGCCAGAAAATAGAGCCCTTTGGAACTGCCGCCGCGCAGTTGCATGAAGGGGATCGCCCGCTGGCTCATTCGGCCGGCGGTGTCCCGTAAGTATGAAATGTTGAGATGGTCTGCAGCCCCCACGCCTGGCCTTTTTTGCGCTCTGCCTCGCTCCAGACAATGGTTCGCCAGTCGGGCGCCAGGATCAGCCGGGCGGTCGGGTTGGCGATCTCAAAGCGGTTGCCGCCGGGCTCGTAGACGTAAAGGAAGAAGGTCTGTTGGATGGCGTGTTTGTGCGGCCCGGTCTCGATGTGGATGCCGTTTTCCAGGCAAATATCGGCTGCCAGCAGGACTTCCTCGCGGCTGTTGACGGCATAGGTGACGTGATGGAAGCGGCCTGGCACACCGGTATGGTCCTCAACGATGGCCAGCTCGTACGATTTGTTGTTGACGGAGAACCAGAGCCCCTTGTCTGTGCCGTCGGCGAAGGTGATGACTTCGGTTAGCCGGGCGCCCAACACGTCGGTGTGGAATTGGCGAGTCCCTTTCATGTCGACGGTCAAGGTGTTGACGTGGTCCAGGCGGCGCAGATTGGCGCCGCGACCGGGGAAGCGGGCGGCCTGGTTTTTCAACGCTGGTTTATCCGCTTCACCTGCCTGGTACCATTCTGTCTCGTAGTAAATTTCCACGTTGTGACCGTCTGGCGTTTTGAACAGGTAGGCCGGCCCATGGCCCAAATCGCCAGCGGTCCAACCCTGGCCCAGCCCGGTTGCCTCGATAGCCGCCACGCGCCGTTGCAGCGCCTGCGGGCTGCGGGCGCGCCAGGCGTAATGGCCCAGGCCGGGTAGTTTGGCAGCGGTTAGCTTGAGGGTGTGGTGTTCATAATCGTCGTAAGCACGCAGATAAGCGGAATCACCTTGGGTGGCGGTGATACTCATCCCCATGATCTCGGTGAAAAAGCGAATGCTGGCATCCAGCTTTGGGGTGAGAAGCTCAACGTGGGCCAGATGGGCGACGTCCAGGATGGGTTCCGGTTCCATGGGTGATTTCCTCCTCTTGCCAGGGTGACAGTGGCGCGCACTTGCTAGATTGTATTGTCCGGGCGCAATAATGCCACAACCCAAAAATGCCAGGCGGTGTTTACCGTTGCCTGGCATTTTGCTGTTGGGAATTATCTGCGGTGAGTGAGAGACTATACTTTGGTCAGAACGAAATGAGTGGCCTTTTCAGTCGGCACATGCTCTGTGATCTGATAGCCCAGCGCCAGTAAATCCAGCCCCGCCAGCAGCGCTTCACCGCGGCCCAGGAGCACGGGGGAGACGGCCAGATGCAGCTCGTCGATCAGGCCAGCCTGGAGATATTGCCGGATGGTGGCCACGCCGCCGCCCAGGCGGATGTCGCGCTCGCCGGCCGCTTCCCGGGCCTGTGCCAGCGCCGCCTCTATCCCCTCCGTCACAAAGTAAAAGGTGGTGTCGCCAGCCATGGCCAGCGGTTCGCGGGCATGATGGGTCAGCACAAAAACGGGCACATGGTAGGGCGGTTCTTCGCCCCACCAGCCGCGCCAGCTCTCATCCGGCCACGGGCCCCGAACCGGGCCGAACATGTTCCGGCCCAGGATCCAGGCGCCGAGATTATCGAAGCCGCGCACGGCAAAATCATTATCAATCCCGGTTGTCCCGCCCTCGTTGCCAAACATCTGCTGGAAGGTAGCGGTTGGCATAGCCCATTGGTGCAGATCAGAGCCGCCCAGGCCCATGGGATTTTCCAGGCTTTGCTCCGGCCCAGCGCCGAAGCCATCCAAAGATAGGGTAAAGCTCGCCACACGCAATTTGCTCATAATTTGTTCCTTAAATCACTGTTTGTGTTGTTCTACCTGTTGGCGCAACAGTGGTTCAGCAATGCCAGCGGCAATCAGGCTGTCCGCACCCAGAAATACCTGGAACCGGCTAAAGGCAGCGCTGAGGGCGGTCGCAAAGGCCTCGTCCCGCCCGAGTGCATCATCTTCGAGCCAAAAGCCGAGAATGATAAAGGTATTGGTGGCCCGGTCCAGCTTGCTGTCGAAGCGGGCCACAAGCTGGTCACCCCACAAAACGGGCAGTGTGTAATAGCCATACTGGCGTTTGTTTACTGGCTTGTACACTTCCCAGACATAATCGAAGCCAAATAGCTGTTTGGCTCGACCGCGGGCGGAGACCGGATCAAGCGGGGCCAGGAAACTGACTTCCTGCGTCGTGTCGCTGTCAAGGGGCTGCCAGGTGACGGGTACGCGCCCGGCGCTGATCGTTTGCAGGAGTTCCAGATCGCTGCCGAGCGCACATTGGATTGGCTTCCAACCGTCTACCTTCACCTCGATGATGTCGCCGTCAGCGAGTAGATCAGCCAGGATCTGACGGCTACGGCGGTAAGGGAGGCCGCGATTGTAGCCGTCAGCGGTGCGCTTTAGCCGGGCGAGGCCGGCAAAGCTGATGTCTTTCAAAATGAGGAAGCGATCGGACTCTGCCTCACTGCTGGACCCCAGTAAATGGCCCGGGGCAACGGCCTCGGTCAGGGCGTAGACCCGTTCAAAGTTTTCGCGATGATGGGTCATGACCTCGCCGGTGCGCCAGAGGTAGTAGAGCGCCAGGGCGCTGTCTTTGCGACCACGATAGTTGTCTGTCCGCTTGCGGCTGGCGGCGGCAAAATCCCGGTTGCTGACGGTGCCCTGTTCCTGCAGGATGGCGCGCATTTCGGCGATGGCCTCGGCGTGTTCCTGGCCGGATTTGTGGATGCGCGGATCGCAGTCCGGGCCGCCATCGCGCTCACGCTGCATGACGGGGCGCCAGTAAGGCAGCTCCGCCATCGGCCGGGTGGCCAACCAGCCGCCCCAGTCAAAGAAGCCGCGCTGCTGATAGGCGGCTGTCTCCCAATCACCTGGTTTGTAATCCAGCACGCGGCTGTGCAGGGCTATATCCTGGCTGCGGGCGATAATTTGCAGCGGATCAAGCTGGAGGTATTCGATGGCGGTCATCGCCTGGGTGACGCCGTCTGTTCCCTGCCAGCGCCGGCCGGGCCAGAGCCCCTGTTTGCCGAGGATAAAGCGACGCGCCGTTTGAATGTCAATGGTCAGCACAAGTTCCCCCTGTGGTCCTGTGATTCCTGCCGTGGGCTAGACCATGAGCTGTCCGCCCCAGGTGGCCGGATCAATGTCGGCGACGGTCTGGCTGAAGACCCAATGGTGGCCGCCGGGATCAGCGACAACGTATTGACGTTCGCCATAAGGATGGTTGGTGGGCGGTGTGATAATTTGGGCGCCAGAAGCCTGGGTATGAGCAAAGTGAGCGTCAACATCGGGTACACGAACCATGATTGTGACACCGGCCGGTTCTACCGGCAACGCCGCCCCCTGCGTCACAATCAGCGAACCCTCCTCATAGACCAGTTGCGCTCGATGATTGCCAATGCGCAGCCGCTCTACAAAGCCAAAAGTGGCACACAGCCAGCGCACCGCCGCCGTGACATCCGGGTAGGGTAGTTCGGGAATGAACGTGCCGGGTGGCATGGAACGGTTCATTTCTCTTCTCCCGCCAACCTGGCTGCCAGCCGCCTGATATGTTTGACGTGGGAGCGTTCGTGCGTCGCCAACCATTCAGCGTAGCTTTGCACGCTCCGCTCCAGGGGTTTGCCGGCGCCTGTGACCGTGGCGGTACGCAGCCAATCGGCCGGGGCCAACCCTGTCAATGTGGCCAGCAGAGCGTGGCGCTGGGCGGTAAATGCGGCCAGCGAGGTCGAAAAAGGGAGCTCTGAATAATTTGTCTGGACAATCCAGGTCATTGGGTTGACGGCGCGAATGGTCGGTCTCTCCTCGGCCAATATCTGGTCAATGCAGCCGCCCCAGACATCGGCGCAGGCGCGCAGATGAGCCAGGATCACCACAAATGACCATTCGTCCTCGGCCGGTGGAGCCTGCAGTTGGGCCGGCGTCAGCCCGCCGGTAAACGTCGCGATCTGTTCCGGCGCCGCCGCCAGTAGCGTCAAAATTTCGGTTGTGGTTACTGTTTTGCCAGCCATCTTTTCCTGTAGATCCTTTTGGCAAGGTTAAAGGGACAGGCCGCCTCAGCGAGCGGCCGTGGCATAGATGTAGAACATGTAATCCTGAGAGAGCGTATCCACACCCAAATCATTAAGCAAACGCAAGAGCTGGGCGCGATGGTCCGTACCGTGATTGACCACATGGAGCAGCACCTGCCAGACGTAGAGCCCTTCATCTTCGCCGGACAGGGGTTGGGCCAGCAGATCATCATCCGTCAGATTTTCCAGGTAGCCGTGCAACTTCTGCTCGATCTCGTCCCAGTAGGCCCGGATGCTGTCCAGGTCGGTAAAACTGTCCTGATCAGGCGGATCCTGAAAATCCTGGCCAAGTAAACCGGTGAACCAGCCATCATCCACTTCAATCAAATGAAAGATCTGGTCGCGGACGGAACCGAGCGAATAGTCAAATTCATGAGTAAAGGCAGCCATGCTCAGCGGGGCGATGTAGTTGTCCCAGACATGGCGATTCATGGCGAAGTGATAGGCGTAAAAGTGGCGCAGCATATCAGCGTTCATAGGTGTAGTTTCTCCGGCAGCTCCAACGACCTGCCTGATGGTGTCAAGCGATTCAGGCGCGCTTCAGGAAGGCGACAGTGCGTTGCCAGGCAAGCTCAGCCGCGGCTTCGTTATAGGCATCTTCCCGGTCAGGTTCAAAGAACCAGTGGCCGGTGTCCGGGTAGGTGTGGAAGGTGACCGGCCGGTCTGCCGCCTCCAGTGCCACCTTCATGCCATCGATATACTCCTGCGGCTCGTAGGCGTCATTGGCGGCAAAATGGCCCAGATAAGCCGCCCGCGACTTGCTGACGTCTGAGTCGCCGGCGCCATAGAAGAGGACGACGGCATCGATCTGGTCCGGGGTTTCAGCGGCAAGTTCATAGGCGTAATAGGCGCCCAGGGAAAAGCCAATGACAGCCAGACCCCGGCCCGATGCGTTGCCATGCTGCGCCAGGAACGCCGCCGCTGTGGCGCATTCAGCCCGGGCTTGTTGGTATTCCAGCTGGCTGGACAACGCTTCGGCGCCGGGAATGGTGTCAGCCACCTGACCATGGTAAAGATCGGGCGCGAAGGCCACAAAGCCTTCAGCAGCCAGCCGCCGGCACAATGATCGGATCGTCTCGTTTTGCCCCCACCAGGCGTGGAGAACGAGGACATGAGGGCCGGTGCCGCCGGCGGGAAGGGCCAGATAGCCCTGTGGTTGTGCTTGATTCATTTGTCCGGTTTCTCCTGCTGGTTTGGTTCAGTTGATCAATCAAAATCGATGCCAAGTGTAGAACACAAGTTCTATTCTGGCAAGAAAATCGCCCTGGCAAATTGATCTGTCCTGTGGTCACTCTGTCCAGGGAGAGCTGGTGAGATAAGGTACCGGCCGGTCTGCAGCCTCCGTAGCTGTAGTAGCGGCGGTATGGTTCCGTCGGCCCGTTGCGCCATTACGCAATCGTCACATTTCTCTTAACTGTGGTTTACATTGCTGTGGTATGCTTTTGGCCATAGTCTGCCCAGGTGGGCCAGATTTTTGCTGATTATAAAAAGTGGAGCCTGAGGGCTCCCTGGTAAATTGAGCGGAGTTAAAGATGCAAGAGTTGACGATGAGCTACGGGATGCGGACCGAGACCAAATTGGGTTATGAAGAGGCAATCGCGGCCGTAACGGAAGCCCTGAAGGCCGAGGGTTTTGGTGTTTTGACGGAGATTGACGTTAAGGCGACCTTCAAAAAGAAGCTGGACATCGATTTCCAGCGTTACGTGATCCTGGGCGCCTGCAATCCGGTTTTGGCCAATAAGGCGCTGACAATTGACCGGGAAGTCGGCCTGTTGCTGCCCTGCAATGTCATCGTCTACGAAGAGCCCGAGGGGGCTGTCGTTTCCATCATTGATCCCAATGCGATGATGGGCGTGGTGCCGGGTGGCAAGCTGGATGAGGTGGCCGACGAGGCCCGCGCCCGCCTGGAGCGCGTGGCAGCGGCGCTGGCTGGCTAATAGCCTGAAGTCGCATTCGGCAAGTAGCCGAACAATCTTTTTTGATCACAAGGGCCGGCTCGATGGTGCTATCCATCGAGCCGGCCTTTTTTTAGTTCAGGTCGGTCTCATTCTTTGGCAGCAGGTCCCGTCCTGCCCTTTTGGCCATTGGCCGATCGGGCATTACCGGCGAGCTGGAGGCGCGGTACAATGAGGTCATGAAAGCCCGCCTGCAGCAACCTTCAGCCATCATCAATTCGCGCTTGCGCCGCCTGCGCTGGAAGCTCACCTGGAGCTATACCTGGGTGGCTGCCCTGTCATTTCTGATCGTCGAGACGGTGCTGCTGATTTTGGTGCTGGCAGTTCTGGGCTTTAATCCGTTACGGCGGGACGTCCAGTTTTACGCCGACGTCGTCAAGCCGGTGCTGGTGGATGATATCCGGCCGATCACCATGGCCCATATGCGTAACCGGCCGGTTGACGCCGCCGCGCTGCAAGCTGACCTGGAACAGGTGCTGGGGCTGGATCCGCTGACAACCGCCGCTTCACCCTTTGCCCTCGACCAGTTTGCCTCTGTTTTTGTCCTGGATGAGCAGCAGAATCTGCTGGCTTCAACCCCCCAATTTACGGCGCTCCCGGCTGACGGACGCTTCTTTGATGCCCGCCTGCTAACCGGCGATGAGAGTCTCGGCCCCGTCGTTGCCGCGGCTCTTGCCGGAGATGGCGAGGCTGGCAAGCCCTACAGTCGCATCACGTCAGAGGCGCTTTACATGGTATTTGCTGAGGCGCTGCGCCTGGCGGATGGCCGGTTACTCGGGGTTGAAGTTGTTATCGTCCGTATCCCCACGCCTACAACCGTCATGCTGATTGTCCTGGCCGTGGTTGGCGGCTTCCTGACGGTCTTTGCCCTGGCGGCGGCGCTCATGGGGACCTTGTTTGGCTGGCGTACGGCCCGGCGGCTCGGTGGCCGGCTGGCGCATTTGTCCGACATGACGGCGGCCTGGGGCCAGGGCAATTTTGCCCGGCAGATTCAGGATAACGAAGCGGATGAGATTGGCGAACTGGGCCACAATCTGAATCGGGTTTCAACCGATCTGCAGACGTTGCTGGCCGACAAGGAACAGATCGCCGTCCTGGAAGAGCGGGATCGGATGGCGCGCGAGCTGCATGATACGTTGGCGCAAGGCGTGGCTGGCTTGATTTTGCAGTTGGAAGCGGTCAAGCATCATTTAAGTGAGGGCCAGGTGGCCGAGTCGCAGCAGATTATTGGCGACGCCTCGACGCAGGCCCGGGATGCGCTGCACAAAGCGCGGGCGTCCATTGCTGATTTGCGCGCCGAGGCGATGCTGGCCCCGGCCTTCGTGGCGAATGTGAGGCAGCGCACGCAGAAGTTTGCCGACACCCATAAAATCCAGGTTGAGTTGACCGCGGCACTGCCTGATGATCTCCTGTTGCCGCCGGCTCTTGCCCTGCACGCGCGGCGGGCGGTGTCTGAAATGCTGGCCAATGTCGCCCGGCACGCTCAGGCGACGGCGGTCTGGGTGACGCTGCGGCAGGTGGGAGCTGACCTGGAGATCGAGGTGCGGGATGATGGTGTTGGTTTTGTCGTGGAAAAGGCGGTCCGCCCCGGGCATTACGGTATCATTGGTCTGAAAGAACGGGCGCGGCTCACGGGGGGGCAATTCACGATCCGCAGTGCGCCCGGTCAGGGCACAACGGCCTGGCTGCGCCTGCCCCTGGAGGGACAGAATGAGTGACTCCGAACAACCAGCTCAGGTTCAGCCCATTCGGGTGCTGATCACCGACGATCATTTTATCGTGCGCCAGGGGTTGCGGCTCATCCTGAATACAGCCGCTGATATTGAGTGTGCCGGGGAAGCCGAGAACGGCGCTGAGGCGCTGCAACAGACCGCTGTCCTCCAACCCCATGTCATCCTGATGGATCTGCGTATGCCGGTGATGGATGGGTTGACGGCAATTGGCCAGCTCAGAGAGCAACACCCGCAGGTGGCCGTCATCATCCTCACCACCTACAACGAGGATGAAATGATGTTGCGCGGCTTACAGCTTGGCGCGCGCGGTTACCTGCTTAAGGATACAGACCGCGAAACGCTGTTGCACACGATCCGGGCCGCCGCCCGCGGTGAATCACTCTTCAAACCGGATGTCTTGCAGCGGGCTTTTGCCGTCCAGGCGGCCGCGCCAGCCCCCAGCCGTACCGCGCCATCAGCCCATGAGCCACTCGAATTGACGCCGCGCGAGTTGGAAGTCTTGCGGGCGGCGGCCACTGGGGAGCGCACCAAGGAAATTGCCCTCCGGCTGGATATTTCTGCCCGCACAGTGAAGGCGCATTTGACCAGCGTTTACAATAAGCTGGGCGTTGACTCGCGGGCCGCTGCTATTGCCATTGCCGCGCAGAAGGGCTGGTTATAGGTTGGCGCACTTCCCTTTTAGTCTGAGGCTGTCAATAATTTATTGATGGCTGTTCGTAAAGTCGACTCGGTTTGTGGACCGAGAAACCGGTCCGTAACGGCGCCGTTCGCGTCAATCAAAGCGAAACTGGGATGGCCGCGAACGCCGTACTGACCCTGGAGGGTGATCACGGCCGCTTCAGCAGCGTTTAACTGATAGACAGTGAGTTGCCCGGCAAATTCCTCGTCCAGCCCATCCACGATGGGCGTCATCTCCTGTCAGGGCGGTCAGTTGTCCGTGTAGAACAGGACGAGGGCCGGTCCCTCGACCTGGGGCGGGGCGGCCCGATCTGACGCGCAGGCTGCCAGTGCGAGGGACGCCAACAGACTGATGAGTATCGTCGCCCAGACCGCTTTCATAACAGCTCGCTACTCATTGGCCAGCTGGACCAGCGTCAACGCCAGGGTGCGGACGCCCTGGGCGATCTCTTTCGGGTGGGTGAACTCTTCCGGCCGGTGCGAATGCCCGCCCGCTGACGGCACAAAGATCATCGTCGTCGGGCAAATCAGGCTCATGAAAGTGGTGTCATGGTAGGCGAAGCTGGGCAGGGTCATTGTGGCCAGGCCCAGATGCTCGGCGGCGCGGGCCACGGCGGCCATGATGGCCGGGTCGGCGATGGCCGCCGGATCCTGATGCAAGGTGGTCAGCTCGACATCGGCGTTGAAGCGGCCGGCGCTGTCGCGGGCAGCGGTGCGGATCTGAGCCAGCAGGGCATCCCGCGCAGCCGTCTCCCGGTCACGCACGTCGACAGTCAGCGTTACCCGTGAGGGGATGCTGTTGGAGGCGCCGGGGAAAGGCGTAAATTTGCCAACGGTACAGACGGCATAGGGGCTGGGAGCGGCCAGCGTCAGGTCGCGGGCGAGGTTGGCGAACTGGCAGGCGGCCGGCAGCGCCTCAGCGCCCCGGTCCGGCATCATCACGGCGCCGGCGTGGCCGCCGTTGCCCTCAAAGTTGGCGGTGATCGTGGCCGAGGCCGAGATATTGCTGACGATACCGATGGGCACGCCGGCACTCTCCAGCCGGGGTCCCTGCTCGATGTGGAGTTCTACCCAGCCGGCGTAATGGCCCGGTTTCAGGACGGCTTCGGCCAGCGGGCCGGTTAAACCAACCGAGGCGCGGGCCATGGCGAAGGTTGTTTTGCCATCCTCCGCCAGCAGCAATTCTGCTTCGGCGGGCGGTAGGAAGCCGCTCATGATGCGGCTGGGCAGGCAGCCCACACCAAAGACCGTGGGTTCCTCGGCAAAATCCAGCAGCTCGATGGGGCGGCGCAACTGAAGCCCGGCTTCTTTGATGGCGACCAGGGCGGCGATGCCGCCGAGGACGCCGATGGTGCCGTCGTACCGGCCGGATTCCGGGATGGCGTCGATGTGGGAGCCGGTGGCGATGGGCGGCAGGGTCGGGTCGCAGCCGGGCGTTTCCAGCCGGGCCATCAGCACGCCGGCCTCATTCTGGCGGAAGGGGATGCCGGCGGCGGCCAGCAGTTCGCCCAGATATTGGCGCCCTTCCCGGTGTGCCTGGGAGAAGACGCGGCGGGTGACGGCGGCCGGGTCCCGGGTTGGCTCGCTGCGCGAGGCCAGTTCGGCCAGCTGCTCGGTGAGCTGCATCTGATTGATCTGGAGGTCGGGAAGTTCAACGGTCATCGGCGCACATCTCCTGTTGCGGCTGGACTTTCCCTGACTGTACCCAAGCCGGGCCAGTTTGCCAATGGTGAGGGGTCCCCATCCACCCGACGGGTCCCCACCAACCCGACGGGTCCCTACCAACCCGACGGGTCCGCCACCCGACGGGTCCACCACCCGACGGGTCCACCACCCGACGGGTCCGCCACCCGACGGGTCCACCACCCGACGGGTCCACCACCCGACGGGTCCACCACCCGACGGGTCCACCACCCGACGGGTCCACCACCCGACGGGTCCGCCACCCCTCGTTGATGTTGGGTGATCGTTGGTCGGGGGTAGGGCGGGCGGCCAGCGCGGCGGGGGACCGGCCGGTATCCTGTCAGCATCACGATTGGGGCGCGCTGCGCCAGGGAGGTTGCCATGCGCTGGCTGAGCCGGATTCCAGGCCATTTACTCATAATCATTCTACTCATCGGCTGTCTGCCGGATGGGGCCGAACCGACGGCACCGGCTGCCGTCAACGAGGGAGAGCCGGTCGCGCCGCCCGCGGCCACGGCCACGAGTAGCCCGCCACCGGCCGTCACCGCCACGCCGTTAGCCACGGCGACACCGCTGCCCCCGACTGGCACCATCGCCCCCACCTCTACAGCGTTGCCAACCAATACCCCTGAACCGCCGCCAGATCATTTACCGGCCTATTCCCTGGACACCCCCACTGGCGTGGCCGCCGTGGACGAGGTCCTGGGGGTTTTGCAGACTGGCGATCGTGAGCAGCTACTGGCCCAAATTCAATTCCTGGAAGCGGCCTGTACCAACGAGACAGGCATGGGCGGCCCGCCCAAATGCTGGGGCGGCGGGCCCTCCTCAGAAATTGACCCGCCGCTGCCGGAAGGCTCCCTTGTCGAGGTTTTTCCGGTCGTTGGCGCTGAGGGGATGTGGGTTTTTATCCAGGGAATTGAGCCGGTGCTGGACAGGCTGGGGCGTGTGGATGGCATCTACGCCGTTTACACCTTGAATGAGCCCGCCACGCAAGGCATGCTGCGGGGCACGTATGGGGTGTTGCTAACCGCCGCCAATGGCGACTATCTGGAGCTACGCATTGGTGCAGGCATCGTGGGGCTGGCGGATGCTACGGGTTGGTGGACACCGGCCGATCTTCTATCCGCCAATGCCGCCGACATCATCCTGCCGCCGCTGGAATGAGATGATCCGGGGACAGCCTCCCTCGGCTGCCCCCGGATTCCCCTAAACCGCTGCCCGGGGACCCGGGCAGGCTTCTCTAGACTGCTCGCCGGAACCCGAATTGGCAGCTAAAGTCCAGTTCCGGCTTATGACTTGATAAACGTGTTGGATTCCTGCTTTCGCAGGAATGACGACGTAGTTGTCACTGGCAGCGCAGCCACCGGCGCCGCGGGCAGCGTGCTCTCAGGGGCTGGCGGCGCATCGGCAGGCACTCTCACGATGGGCAGGAACGTATCCGTGCCTGGTGGCAGGACGCCGACGCCCAGCGCCCAGTCGTCAAAGCTGACATCGACAAAATCTTGCAGGTTGTTGGTTGCCGCCAGCTCGCCGTTGATAACCGCCGCCAGCTCCGGGCTGGCCTGTGCGGCCAGCTGCTGCCAGACGTCCAGCGCCTGGTCGACCATTGTCTGGGTGACCAGCACATCACCACCCTGATTGTTGACCAGCGCTTCCAGGCCGGGCATCAGGTTTTGCAGAGTCCGGTATGCGTCCCAGGTCAGGCCGGGATTCGACCAGGCGATGCGGGCCATCTCGTCAACGTGGGTGGCGTACAGGCTGATGTAGCGGCGGCCGGACTCGGTGCGCAGGAACAGGGCGGACAGCCCGCCCAGGATGATTTCGTCGGGGCTGTCGCCTTCGCCGGCATTTGCAGGCGTTGTTTTGTTGACTCCTCGGGAGAAGTCCAGGCAGCCGCCGCCGTCAAAGCCCAGGGCGGTGCCGTAGCCTTGCTGAAACTGGCCGGGCGCCGCCCCGATATGGTGGCGACTGCCGGGGAAGGCGTATTGCAGCCCGCCGTTCTCATCCCGGTAGGCCAGCCGGGGCGCATAATCAAAGGCGAGGCTGACCTGGTCCGGCGGCGCACTGAGGTCGGCCACAATAATTTCCAGGGGGAAAGTCTGCAGGCCGTCGGCTGAATAGGTCAGCCGCAGCGAGTTGTCGTTCAGGGCTGTGTAGGCGATGTAGGGGGTGAGCCAGGCCTCGTTGCCCAGGACCAGATCCAGGCTGCTGATGGGACCGGCGTTGAAAACAACGGCCCGCGTGTGCCAGCTTGTGTCGCGAAAGGCGTAGTTGATGTTCTGATTGGTTGCATCGTAGTAGCCGATGGCGACGACGTCGACCAGCTCACCAGCGATGAGGCGAATATCGATGGCGATGGCGGGGAACCGGCCGGTATCCGCCCCGCCGCCATCATCAGCCAGCTCGTCATGCCAGCTGGCGCCATCCCAGGTGGCCAGGCGCAGATCGCCGCCGCCCATTTCGTAGTAGCTGACGTAAATCAGGCCGTCGAAGCTGCGGGCGCCGGCGAGTTCGTAGTTGCTGCCGAGCGGCGGCGAGACGTCGTTGGTGCTGAACTGCCAGCCAGCGCCATCGTACCAGGCCAGGCGGATGCGGCGATTGGCGCCATCGTCCCGGCTGTAGACGATGGTGGGTTGGTCGTTCCGGTCCAGCAACAGGCTAATTTCATGGCCGAGGTCGCCGACCGTCACCTCCTCAACCAGTTCAGCCTGCCAGCTGCTGCCGTCCCAGCGGCGGTAGCTGAGGCTGCGCTCCTGGGCGCTGATACTCGCCAGGCGCGGCTGGCCGTCGCTGCCATAGCGCAGGGCAGTATGGGCGCTGCCGCCGCCATTGGCCAGGACATGCTGGCCCGGCCAGCCGCTCCCGTCCCAATGGGCATAGGCGATCTCGTCCGGCACGATGTCGAAATTGTAGTAGCTGAGGCCGGGATTGATCTCGTTAAGGGCCAGCGACGGTTCCTGGTTGTCAGGGCCAGGGTGGACCGGCCGGAATTCCCAGTTCGGCCCCCAGGTCACATATTTGAGATCCGCGAAATAGCTGTCGTAATAAGCCACATGCGCATTCCCATTACCGTCCAGCCCCAGACTGCTGAATTCACCGGTGTCTCGGGTGTCATCCAGCAGCTCAAAATCGAAGCTGGCGCCATTCCGTGTGGCCAGGAAGAGGTTGCCGGTGGCGTAGTAGCTGATAAACACCGTGTCGCTGCTGTCCAGGGCAAGACTGCTGCTGCGACCGCCTTCGCCGGGGGCAGTCACAAACTGAGTTTGCCAGCTGGTGCCGTTAAAGTAGGCATATTTCAGGGCATGATTGCCGATGTCGTAATAGCTGATTTGCGGCCGGTTGCCGCTGTTAAAGGCCAGGCTGTTGTCCAGCCCCACATTCCCGCTGCTGTCGGCGATCTGGCTGCTCCAGTTGCTGCCGTCCCAGGTGGCGTATTGCAGGCTGGCGCCATCGTAATAAGTGGCATGGAGAATGCCGTTCAGATCAAAAGCCAGCCCGTTGCGGGAGGTCGGGACGACATTCTGGGCCACCGTGACTGTGACCCAACCATTCGTGATGCGGCGGGTGTGCAGCAGTTCGCCGGTGATGATGTTGATGTGGAGGATGTGAATCTGTTGCGAGATCGGGTGCAGGGCGATGGCGCTGCTATAGCCGACGCTGGGGCCGCCATGGGCCAGTTCGCGCACCCATTGGTTGCCATCCCACAGCGCCCAGTTGAGGCTGCCCAGGTCACCACGATAGCTGATCTGGGGCCGGCCGCTGCTGTCAATGACGATGTCGCTGTCGTAACCGGTGTTTTCGCGGTCGTCGACGATACTGGTTTGCCAGACAACGCCATCCCAATGCATATAACTCAGATGGCCGAGGAAGCCGGTGAGGGCCTGATAGCTGATATGGGGGAGACCCTGCTCATCCAGAGCCAGGGAAGCCCCCAGGCCAGTCCGGCCGCGCACTTCCAGGGTCTGCGTTTGCCAATCTTCAGCCGGAGGCTGGGCCGAGGGTGTAGCGGATGGGCTGGGCGATGGCGTTGGCGTCAGGCTGGCGGCTGGCGTGGGAGTCAGGGTTGGTGTCTGGCTGGGTGTGGCCGTCGCCTGGGGCACGACGCCCTGCCGGTTGTGGACAAAAACGTCTTCGACGTTGTTGGTGTCGCTCGGCACCAGGAATTGGGATTGGGAGCTGAAGACGACGAGCTGACCGTCGCCGGAGACGGCCGGCATGAAGGAGCTGCCCAGGGCCGGGCCACCCTGCCAGGTGAGTGAGGCGAGGCTGGTGATGCCGGTGGCCGGCTCGTGGACGAAGACGTCGATATGGCTGGGATCGCCGGCGACCAGGTTGTTGGCCTGGGAGTAGAAGACAACCGCAGAACCGTCCGCGCTGATGTTGGGATAGTACGAGTGGCCATCGCCGGCGACGCCGCTGCTGGAGACCGAAATTTTGCGGATGCTGGTGGCGCCAGACTCATCAAAGATGCCATCGTTATCCGTGTCGCGATCATAGAAAAAGATGTCGAAGCAGTTGGACGTGAAGCAGTCTGGCAGGTCATTGGGCACCAGGTTGCTCGCCTGGGACCAGAAGGTGATGTAGCGTCCATCGGCGGAGATATCCGCGTCGCTGGAGACCTGGTTACCCTGGGTGCCGTCGTCGGCGATGGAGACGCGGTGGGTGCTGATGGCGCCTGGCTCATCGAAGATACCGTCGTTGTCTGTGTCCCGGTCGTGGACAAAGACATCGATGAAGTTGTTGGTATCGCCGGGGACGAGGTTGGAGGCCTGGGAGTTGAAGGTGACATGCCGGCCATCAGCGGAGATGGCGATATCGCTGTAGTCGACGCCGAAGTTGGCCTGGCTGCCATTGTCAGCAACTGAAACGCGGACCGTTTCGATGGCGCCTGGCTCGTCAAAGATGCCGTCGTTGTCGGCGTCGCGGTCGTGGACGTAGACATCGGCGGCGTTGTTGGTGTCGCCCGCTTCAAGGGCGCCGCGGGTGACAAAAGCGATGTAACGGCCGTCCGCGGAGATGGCCTGTTTCTCTGAGAACCAGTTGCGCTCACTGCCATCGCTGGCGACCGAGACGCGGACGGTGGTACCTGTTTGCCGGTCGTAGACGAAGGTGTCCTTGAAACCGTTGGTGTCGGAGATCACGAGGTTGCTGGCGGCTGAGGTGAAGGCAACGTAGCGACCGTCGGCCGAGAGCGACGGTTGTTCAAAATCGCCGCTGACGCCATTGCCCTCGGCGCCATTGCTGGCGACGGAGATGCGGCTGGTCAGGCCCGTTTGCCGGTCGTGGAGAAAGACGTCCTGCACATTGTTGGTGTCATTGGCGACGAGATTGGTCGCTTCGGAGTTGAAGGCGACGTAGCGGCCGTCGGCGGAGACGCCGGCGAAGAGGGAACGGTTGTTGGCCTGGAGACCGGCCGGTCCCACCGAGACCCGCTCAATCAGCGGCGCCCCGGCCGGGGTCGCGTTGGCGCCAGGCTGGAGCAACAGCCAGAAGAGCAAGCCGGCAGCGGCAAGAAGGGCAATGAGCAGCGAAGAAGGTTTGGACATAGTGCACCTCGACCAGCGAAAGAATCATTTTTCTGCGTTCGTCAATTCACTCTAGACGGTCCTCGTTTGAAAGCGCGTGTGAAGACGGGTTCGATTGCCGGGGCGGGTGGTTGGACGCCCGCCCCGGCGGTCTGTTAAACGGAGCCGCTGCGCCGCCGCCACTCGGGAACTGATGGCAGGGCAGCTACAGGCGGTGGTGGCGCTGCGCTTTGGGAATCGGCCGGGGGCGTTGTGGTTCCCGGACGGTGATCAGGGGCAGGTAAACGTTGCCGCCCGGCGGCATGACGCCGATGCCCAGGGCCCAATCGTCAAAGCTGCCGCCGACGAAATCTTGCAGGTTATTGGTGGCCGCCAGCTGGCTATTGATGACGCCGGCTAGCTCTGGGCCGGCCTGGGCGGCGATGCGTTGCCAGATATCCAGCGCCTGGTCGACCATCGCCTGGGTGACCATGACCTCGTCACCGCTGTCATTGACCAGCGCTTCCAGGCCGGGCATCAAGTTCTGCAGGGTCAGGTAGGCGTCCCAGGCCAGCCCGGGGTCGGACCAGGCGATCCGGGCCATCTCGTCGACATGGTCGGCGTAAAGCTGGAGGTAGGCCCGGCCGCTGTCGGTGCGGGCGAAGAGGAAGCCCATGGCGCCGACCACCGCCTCGTCGGCGGTAATGGCCACGCCGCTGCTCTCTGGCCCGGCCGGGCCGCGTAGCCCGGAGAGGAGATATTCGAGCAGGAAAAGACAATTGTTCGGGTCAAAGCCCGGCCCATCGCCCCGGAAGATGATGGTTGTGGGCACGGTGCCGATATGATGGCGGCTGCCGGGAAAGGCGTACTGCAGCTGGCCCGTTTCGCCCCGGAACGCCAGCCTGGGCGCGTAATCAAAGGCTAGGCTGACCTGATCGGGCGGGACGGCTCCCGTGAGGATGATGTCCTGGGGGAAACTATGCAGCCCATCCACGGAATAAGCCAGCCGCAAGGAGTTGTCAGTCGCCGTTGTGTAGGCGATGTAGGGTTTGAGCCAGGAATCATTGCCGAGGATCATGTCCAGGCTGCTGACGGCACCTGCATCGGGGACAACGACGTGGGTTTCCCAGCTGGTGTTCCGCACGCTGTAGCGGATCGTCTCGTCCGTCGCATTAAAGTAGGCGATGGCGACGACCTCGACGACCTGATCGGGGACGTAGCGCACGTCCAGGGCCAGGGCTGGGAACCGGCCGGTATCAGCGCCAGCCCCATCGTCGACCAACTGATCCTGCCAGCTGGCGCCATTCCAGGTGGCCAGCCGCAGGTCGCCGCCGCCCATCTCGTAGTAGCTGACGTAGATGTTGTTGCGGTTGGCAAGCCTGCCGGCAGACAGTTCATAGGTGTTGCCGAGGGGCGGCGACACCATGTTGGTGCTGAACTGCCAGTTGCTCCCATCCCACTGCGCCAGGCGGATGCGCCGGCTGGCGCCATCGTTCAGGGTATAGATGATGATCGGTTGCTCGGCATCATCCAGCAAAAGTGTGACCTCGTGGCCCAGGTCACCCGTTGTGACCTCCTCAATTATTTCGGTTTGCCAATTGAAGCCGTCCCAGCGGCGATAAGTGAGGCGCTGCATTTGCTCGGTGAGGGCGGCAATGCGGGGCTGACCATCAGCGCCATAGCCCAGATCGGTGGGGACGGCGGCAGAATCGTTGACGATGCTAGGCTCATAGGACCAGGCAATATTTTCCCATGCAGAATAGACCATCTCGTCTTGTAAGCCTTCGCCATCATAGTAGCTGACACCCGGCACAGTCTGATCAAGGGCCAGCGCTGGCGCATGGAGATCAGCGCCATTGAGGACCGTCCGGAGTTCCCAGTGCGGGCCCCAGGTAAGATAGTTGAGATCGCCGTAGCGGAAATCATGATAGGCGAAATGGGGCGTGCCAGCGCTGCCCATTGCCATGTCGGCCGAGGCTCCGGACCCTAGGTTGGTGTCCAGGATTTCCAGGTCAAACCCCGCCCCATTGTTGGCGGCCAGATAAAGATCGCCTTGCAGCAGAAAACTGATCAACAGAGTGCCGCTAGCGTCGAAGGCGATCTGGGTGTGCCGGCCGCCGACACCGGCCGGATTCACCGCTTCGTTCTGCCAGGCGCCATCCTTGTAAACATGAACCACATTGTCAGAAGCCGCATTGTAGAAACTGATGTGCGGCTGGTCGCTGTCAGAGTAGACCAGGCTGGCATAATCGCTGCCGCCGCTGGTGCTCAGCACCGGCTCAATCTGCCAGCTAAAGCCGATAAAGCGAGCGTACCAGAGGACGTTCGCCTTGAAGAAGACGACGCCTGTGTTGCCATGGCTGTCAAACGCTATGGCTGGTCGTGTGCCGGCGGACACAGAATCAGTAATGACGTTTGTGACCCAGGCCAATTCATGATAGGTGTGCTGCAGTTCCCCTGTTTGTGCGTTGTAGTGGACAATCTCGGGATAGGTCCAGACTGGGCTGGCAGCCATCGCGATCTGATTGCCGGCGCCCGGGCTCTGGTTCACCGTCTCCCTGCTCCAGCCCACACCATCCCAGGTCGCCAGGACCAGGCTGCCGTCCTGCGCCTGATAGCTCACCGCGGCGTGGTCGTCTGAGCGGATGACGAGGTCACTGCTGATGGCGGGCGCGCGGCCACTGTCAAGTGTGGCCGTATGCCAGATGACGCCATCCCAGTAGGTGTATTTCAATTCACTTTGGCCGTTGGCCTGTTCCTCGAAGCTGATGTGTGGGTGCCCCTGGCTGTCGACGCCAATGGCGGCGTTGACGCCGGTTGTGCCGCGCACGGCCAATGTCTGTTGCTGCCAACCTTCACCCGGTGGCTGGACCGATGGGGTCGGCGAAGGCGTTGGTGGGGGCGTGGCGGTTTGGGTAGGTGTGGGTGTGGGGGGTGTCGAGATATCGATCCAGATGAAGGCATCTTCGACGCCGTTGGTATCGCCCGGAATGAGATTGCTGGCCATGGCACTGAAGGCGATCAGCCGGCCATCCCCGGAAATCGCCGGCCGCCAGGCATGATTGTTGGCCCAGATGCCGCTGACGCCTTCTGAGA
Organism: Ardenticatenales bacterium; assembly: GCA_020634575.1. The sequence continues at coordinate 22,620 of JACKBM010000011.1, forward strand.
TGAGACTGGTTGTCCCGGTGGCTAACTCATGGCTGAAGACCTTGTAAAAGACGGTGCCGATATCGCCCAGATTGGTGGCCAGGGAACTGAAGACAACCACGGAACCATCCTGATTGATGGCCGGGTTGCGCGAGTGGCCGTTGGCGCCGGCCCCAGCATCTGTCACCGAGACGCGGCGGATGCCAGTGGCGCCGTCCTCGTCATAGATGCCATCGTCATCCGTATCCCGGTCAAAGACGAACACATCCGTGCAGTTGCTGCCGTTGCAGGCTGGCACGTCGGCGGGGACCAGGTTATTGGCATCGGAGGAAAAGGCGACGAAGCGGCCGTCGCCGGAGATGTCCGGATCATGGGAGGGGCCATTGGCCTGGGTGTTATCGTCGGCGATGGAAGCGCGGGCGGTGTTGATGGCGCCGGGCTCGTCGAAAATACCATCGTTATCCGTATCCCGGTCATGGTAAAAGATGTCGATCTGGCCGTTGGTGTCGTTGTTGACCAGGTTGGTGGCAAAGGAGGCAAAGGCGATGTGCCGGCCGTCCGCCGAGATGCTGAGATGGCTGGTATCGGTGTGATTGTTGCTCATGGTGCCGTCGCGGGCGATGGAAACCATGGTGGAGCGGATGGCGCCGGGCTCGTCAAAAATGCCGTCGTTGTCGGTGTCGCGGTCATGGACATAGACATCGTAGAGCGAGTTGGTGTCAGCCGGGTCCAGGCGAGAGCGAGTCAGGAAGACGACGAACCGGCCGGTTGCTGAAATATCGGGGAAATTAGCCTCAAAAGGGCCTTCGTCCCCATTCTGATCCACCGACACCCGGACAGTTGCGCCCGTCTGCCGGTCATGAACGAAGATATCAAAGGTGTTGTTGGTATCGTTCGGCACCAGGTTGCTGGCAAAAGAGGTAAAAGCAACATGGCGACCATCGGCCGAAATGGCCAGCGGCGAAAACTCGCCGGACATCTGGTTCGCCTGGCTGCCATTGCTGGCGACCGAGACCAGGCTGGTGAGACCCGTTTGCCGGTCATAGACAAAGGCGTCGCGCCGGGCGTTGGTGTCATTGGCGACCAGATTGGAAGCCTGCGAGTAAAAGGCGACGTAGCGACCATCCGCCGAGACGGCGGGGAAATCTGAGACATCGTTGGCTTCGGCGCCGTTAAACCCCTCCGATATCCGGGCGATAGCGCCACCCTCGCTCTGGGCAACGCTCTGCTTCGGAAAAAGCAACATCAGGAACAAGAGACCGGCTGCCGCCAGCAAGAGGATTAGCAACGTTAGTTTCTTTGACATGGTTACCTCGTCAACATTCAAAGGCTGACGCTGACGTGACGACGCCAGTCCGTGGCCGCAGGCAGGGCAGCTACAGGCAGGTGGTGGCGCTGGGCGTGGGGAACGGCGGTTGTTGTGGGGTCGTTGACGGTGATCAGGCCGGGCACATGCTGCCCGGCGGCATGACGCCGATGCCCAGGGCCCAATCGTCAAAGCTGCCGCCGACGAAATCTTGCAGATTATTGGTGGCCGCGAGCTGCAGTTGATAAACGGGTAGCCGTAGCGGCGGTCCTGCGGGGGCAGCGATGCGCGACCAGATATCCAGCGCCTGGGCGAATATCGCCTGGGTGACCATGACCTCGTCACCGCTGTCGTTAACCAGCGCTTCCAGGCCGGGCATCAGATTTTCCAGCGTCAGGTAGGCGTCCCAGGCCAGAGCCGGGTCGGACCAGGTAATTTGCGCCATTTCGCCGACATGGTCGGCATAGAGTTCAAGATAGGTGTGACCGGCAGCCGTCCGGGCAAAGAGGAAGGTCAGTGCGCCCAGAGTGGATTGCCGCAAAGCCGGGCTCAGCTGGCCGGCCCGGTTGCCGCCGAACACACAAATTTGGGCCGACAAACCAACCCAAACAACCGGCGCCAGGGGAAACACGCTTGGCGATGTGTTGGCATCAGGGGGCGGGGCGGCGGCCAGGTGGCGGCTGCCGGGAAAGGCGTACTGGATCTGGCCGTTGCCATCACGAAAAGCCAGGCGGGGCGCAAAGTCGTAATCCAGGCTGACCTGGGTTGGGGCCGCGCCGCTGCCCGCGACGATAATGTCAATCGGGAACGTTTGCAGGCCATCGACTGAGTAGGCCAGGCGCAAGGAATTGTCGTTGCTGGCGGTGTAGGCGATGTAGGGACTGTGCCAGGTGTCATTGCCCAGCGTCAGGTCCAGGCTACTGATGGGGCCGGTGCCGGTGACGGCTGTGTGGTGGTGCCAGCTTGTATCCCGGTAGCTGTAGCGGATGCGCTGATTGGTGACGTCGAAATAGGCGATGGCGACGATTTCGGTAAAGACGCGGTCGATGAGGCTGGCGTCGATGGCGATGGCGGGGAACCGGCCGGTATCCGCCCCACCACCAGCCTCGACCAACTCATCACTCCAGCCAGCGCCATCCCAGATGGCCAGGCGCAGATCGCCGCCACTCATGTCATAGTAGCTGACATAGACCAGGCTGCTGCCGGCTAACCGGCCGGCGGCCAGCTCGTAGGTGCCGCCCAACGTTGGTGATTGGTTATTGGTGCTGAACTGCCAGGCATTCCCATCCCACCAGGCCAGCCGCAGACGCCGTTGACCCCCGTCATTGTGGGTGTAGATGATGATCGGGAAGTCGGCATCATCCAGTAGTAGCTGTATTTCATGACCAAAGTCGCCGGTTGAGATCTCCTCGACCAGCTCTGTCTGCCAGGCTGTGCCATCCCAGAATCGGTAGGTGAGACTGCGATTCAGGGCGGTGATGGCGGCAACGTGCGGCCGGCCCTGTGTGTCATAGCGGAGGGAGGTGTGTGCCGTGCTGTTGCTGCTGGTTTGCAATGTCTGGGCGGCCCAATCGGTACCATCCCAGGCAGCGTAGAGGAGTTCATCGGGCAGATCGTCGAGGTTGTGGAAGCTCACGCCTGGCGACGTCTGATTGAGCGCCAGATCGGGTTCCTGGCTATTGGTGCCCGGGTGGACAGATCGGAGTTCCCAATGCGGCCCCCAGGTCACATATTTCAGGTCGCCGTAGGTATCGTCGTAATAGGCGACATGCGGTTGATCATTATTATCCAGGGCCAGATCGAGGTTGGCGCCGACATCATTCCGGCTGTCCAGCACTTCGGTGATGAAGCTGGCGCCATCCGGCACCGCCAGGTACAGATTTCCCCCGGCGTAGTAGCTGGCATACACCTCGTCGCTGCTGCTGAGGGCGATCCGGGTCTGGTCGCCGCCTGTATTCTGGATGCTGGCTATAAAACGCTTTTGCCAGGTTGAGCCATCATACCAGGCATATTGGATAAACTCGGCACCAAGATTCGCATAGCCAATATGAGGGATATTAAAACTATCAAAAGCGAGGCTGAAATCATGGCCGGCGATCACATCGCCAAAGACAACCTGGCTGCTCCAGGTGCTGCCGTTCCAGGTGGCGTAGTACAGTTTGTTGTTTTTGTAGAAGGTGGCGTGCAGGGTGTTGCTGTGGTCGAAGGCCAGGGTGGGTTCGGAGCTAATCGTTATCGAATCGGTCACAACCGTGGTCAACCAGCCGTTGGCTTCGCGACGTGAATGGAGCAACTCGCCGGTCAGGGAGTTGATGTGAATAATATTGGCCTGCTGGCTAACCGGATGCAGGGCGATGGTGCTCTTGTGCCCTACGCCCGGGCCATCATGCACGGTTTCCAGCGTCCAGCTACCCCCGGTCCATATTGCCCGGCGCAAGGCGCCATTCTGGGTACGATAGCTGATTTGCGGGTCGCCATCATTTTCGAGGGCAATGTCGCTGTCAAACCCGGTGTTGCCACTGCTCTCGACCACGCTGTTATGCCAGACCACGCCATCCCAATAGCTATACTTCAAGATGTTGCGGTTGACTAATGGGTCAGCTTGATAGCTGATATGAGGGTGACCCTGGCTATCCAGCGCCAACGCCGCGCCCATACCAGACCAGCCCCGTACGTCCAGCGTTTGCACTTGCCAGGCCTCGCCCGGTGGTTGTATCGGGGGAGTGGCAGTAGGCGTGGGCAAGGGTATCGTGGTCGCTGTCTGGGTTGGGGTTGCTGTTGGGGGAATTTGTTGACTGTTCCAGAGGAAGATGTCTTCCGCATTGTTTTTGTCGCCCGAAACAAGATTGGTCGCCGTGGAGCTGAAGGCGATCAGTTGACCATCCGCGGAGATTGAGGGCCGCAGGGAGTGGCCCGTAGTGGATGGACCAGTAATCGGGCTCGAGATCAGGGTTGTGAGCCCGGCGGCAACATCATGGCGATAAATATTGAAAAAAGTGCCGCTATTGGCCACCAGATTGGTCGCCAGCGAATTGAAGGTGACGATCGACCCATCATGATTGATAGACGGGAAACCGGATTCACCATTGGCGGCAGCCCCGCCGCTGCTGACTGAAACCATCCGGATCGACGTCGTGCCAGGTTCATCCAGGATGCCGTCATTGTCACCGTCCCGGTCAAATAAAAAGATGTCGAGGCAGGTGTCACCGCCACAGTTGGGCGGATCATTCGGCACCAGATTGCTGGCGAGGGAAGCGAAGGTGATAAAGCGGCCGTTGCCGGAGATGTCGGTGGTGCGGGAAAGGCCATTGCCCTGCGTGCCATTGTCGGCAATTGAGGCCCGGCCGGTGTAGATGGCGCCCGGCTCATCAAAGATCCCATCGTTGTCACTATCCCGATCATGGTAAAACACATCTGTCTGCCCATTGTTGTCGTTGGGCACCAGGTTGCTGGCTGGCGAAGCAAAGGTGACATGACGTCCATCAGCGGAAATCGCGATATAGCTGAAGTCAACGTGTGCATTGCCAAGGCTGCCGTTGCTGGCAACGGAGACCAGCCTGGTGTCGATAGCGCCTGGCTCATCAAAAATGCCGTCGTTGTCGACATCCCTGTCGTGGACGTAGACGTCGTAGAAACTGTTGGTATCAGCCGGGTCATGCCGGGCGCGGGTTAGAAAGGCGACATACCGGCCGGTGGCGGAAATTGCCGGCAGGTTGTGATCAAAGGACGCCTGGTTGCCATTGCTGTCAACTGAAACCCGGACCGTTGTGCCCGTTTGCTGATCGCGGACGAAGATGTCAAACGAGTTGTTGGTGTCATTGGGCACCAGGTTGTTGGCGAACGAGACAAAAGCGATATGACGGCCATCGGCGGATACGGCCGGCGGCGCCGATTCGCCGGAGATGTTGTTGCCCTGGCTGCCATCGCTGGCGACGGAAACCAGGCTGGTCAGACCGGTCAGCCGGTCATAGACAAAAGCATCACGCTGGTTATTCGTGTCATTGGCCACCAGGTTGCTGGCGTAGGAGAAGTAGGCAACGTGCCGGCCGTCGGCAGAAATGCCCGCAAATTCGGAGCGGTTGTTGGGCTGAAGGCCGCCCAGCCCCACCGAGATTCTCTCAAGCACGCCGCCTTCCATCTGGGCAGCGCTCGTCCCGGGGAATAGCAGGCAAAGGAACAACAAACTGGCAGCCGCCAGCAACAAGAGAAGGATGGTTGGTTTTTTAGACATGGGTACCTCGAACAGGCGTTCGTTCGTCAAAACAGATTGGACGTACGCTAAAGGAAACCCGTTTGCGCAATCGTGTGTAACGCTGTCCAGACGCCCGAGGCTTATGGCGCAGTTTCCTGACGACGCAGCGAGGGGAGCTCCGGCAATTAGCCGCAAAACTCATGTCGGAAAAACCTGCCCAACGCCGTTGAGTGTATTACCAGCTACCTCCGGGAGGCCCAGCAGGAGGGTATCTTGCCAACAGCTGAAGGGCCTCCCGGAGGTTAGGGGCGACGGAGTTTGGCCCGGATTGCGTCAATCGGCCGGGGGTACCACGACCAGCGGCAAATGGAGCCAGTAGTCCGGCGGCGGCGGCGTAGGTGGCAGAGTCGGTGTCGGTGAGGGTGTGGGCGAAGGAGTACCAGTGGGTGAAGGGGATGGCGTGGGCGTAAGGCCTACCGCGCTCCGGTTGTAGACGAAGATATCACTGCGAAAGTTGCTGTCGCCCGGCACAAGGTTTCTGGCATCTGACTGGAAGGCGATCAGCTGGCCATCGGCAGAGATGGCAGGCAGGAAGGAAAAATCGTTCGCCTGCCCGCCCTGCTGGGTGACTGATACCCGGCTGGTTGTGCCAGTGGCCAACTCGTGGACGAAGATATCAAGCTGGCCGCTGTCACCCGCTACGAGGTTCTGAGCAAAGGAGTAGAACGCGATGACGGACCCATCGCGGCTGATAGCCGGTACGTAGCTATCACCGTTTCCCGGTGTGCCATCGCTGGCGACGGACACCTTCCAGATGGCTGTCGCGCCAGGCTCGTCATAAACGCCATCGTCATCGCTGTCCCGGTCGTGTACAAGCACATCATAGCAGTTGTCGATCTGGCATGCGGGCAAATCGTTGGGCACCAGGGTGCTGGCTTCGGTCCAGAAGGTTACGTAGCGACCGTCACCGGAAATGTCACTGTCGATCGAAGGGCCATTGCCTTGCGTGCCGTCCGTGGCGACGGAGACGCGGGCGGTGTGGATAGCCCCGGGTTCATCAAATATCCCATCCTCATCGGTATCGCGGTCGTGAACAAAGGTGTCGATTTCGCCATTGGTATCATCGGGGACGAGGTTGCTGGCGGCGGAGGCGAACGTGATGTGACGCCCGTCTGGCGAGATGGCGATGTCGCTGGGGTTGGCGCCGAAGTTGGCCTTGGTGCCATCACTGGCGATGGATACCAGGCTGTTGCTGATGGCGCCGGGCTCGTCAAAGATGCCGTCAGCATCACTGTCCCGATCATGGACGTAGATGTCGAACTGGCCAGTATCGCCGGCCACCAGCGAGCCATTGGTGCCGAAGGCGACATAGCGCCCATCACCGGAGATGGCAATATTCCAGGAGAACCAGGGGTTCTGCTCGCCACCAGCAGTGATTGAGACGCGGACGGTCTGGCCCGTCTGCTGATCGTGAACAAAGACATCCTGGACATTATTGGTATCGCCCGGCACCAGGTTGCTGGCGGCCGAGACAAAGGCGATGTAACGGCCATCATCGGACAGCGCCGGCGGCTCGAAGTCGCCCGACTGTGCGTTACCCTGGGTGCCATCCGACGCGACGGAGATGCGCCGGGTGGTGCCAGATTGTCGATCATAAAGGAAGACGTCCTGGACATTGTTGGTATCGGACAGGACCAGGTTACTGGCGATGGCGTTGTAGGCAATGTAGCGTCCGTCCGCAGAAATGGCGGCGTAGTTGGCATGGTCGTTGCCCTGAGTATTGCCCGGACCCAGCGAGATGCGTTCGATCAATACCCCTTCCGCGCTGGCCGCGCCGGTGCCAGGGCGAAGCACGAGAAACAGAAGCAGGCTACCAAACAGGCAAATGGCGAGGGATGCAGCATAGTTTTTCATCATGTATCTCCTAAGGACAAAAGACAGGTATGGGGCAGAGCGTAGCGGGCTACCGTTTGCATGGACGTGGGCATGGACGCTTCTGCCGCTTCTGGCTATGATTAGGGTCTTAATTGGCAAGCCCCAACGTGAAAATGGAGTGACATGACAATGACCACCTTTCCCCAACTGGATTTGGCCACTCACATGAGCCGGCTGACACCACCGGACCGGCCGGTGCGCATGGTCCTCGACACCGACACCTACAATGAGATCGACGACCAGTTCGCCCTCGCCCAAGCCCTCCTCGCCCCGGAGCGGCTCACCGTCGAGGCGATTTACGCCGCCCCCTTCTTTAATGATCGCTCCAGCAGCGCTGGCGATGGGATGGAGAAGAGCTACGAAGAGATCCTGCGGTTGCTGGACCTGCTGGGCCACTCACCCGAGGGGCTCGTCTACCGCGGCGCGACCAGCTTCCTGGACAAGGACAACCTGGTTCGCACCGAAGCGGTTGATGATCTGATCAACCGGGCCCTGGCCAGCCCGGCTGACGACCCGCTTTACGTGGTCGCCATCGCCGCCCTGACCAATATCGCCACGGCGCTGCTGCTGGAGCCGCGCATTATTGAGCATATCGTCGTCGTCTGGCTGGGCGGCCACGCGCTCAACTGGCCTCATACGCTGGAATTCAACCTGAAGCAGGATATCCCCTCCGCCCAGGTGCTGTTCGACTGTGGCGTGCCGCTGCTGCTGGTCCCCTGTATGGGTGTGACAACCCAGCTCAGTACCACGATCCCGGAGCTGGAAGCCTATCTGGGCGGGCAAAATCCGCTCTGTGATTTCCTGGTGGATACGGTGAAGGGCTACCATGATGATCATTTTGCCTGGTCCAAACCGATCTGGGATGTGGCGGCGATCGCCTGGCTGCTGGATGGGGCCTGGCTGGATTCCGAACTGGTGCACAGCCCCATCGTGACCGATCAGGGCACCTGGAGTGTGGACCGGCGGCGCCATCTAATTCGCTCGGCCAGCTTCATCCACCGGGATCCAATCTTCCGCGACCTGTTTACCCGTCTGCGGTCTTTGTAGCGCGAGGTCCCGCATGAAACCCAAGAGCATTGGCCAGGTTGAAGCGGAATTGACGCGCGCCATTGTCCAGTTTGAGAAAGAGTATCTGGGCCGCGGCCCCAAAGATGCCCGGACCTACGTCATCGACGACATGATCCTGATCCGGCTAAAAGGGCTGTTGACGCCTGCCGAGCAGAAGCTGGCCGAAAGCGATGATGGCCGGATGCTGGTCAAGGAAACGCGGCGCCGCCTGTTTGAAAGCTCGCTGCCGACGTTGCGACAGTTGGTCCATGATATAGCCGGCGCCGATGTGATTAGCCTGCACACCGACATGAGCAGCCACACGGGCGAGCGTATCATAGTGCTGACGACAGATACGGATCTGGCGACCAAATACGCTTGACCGTGACGGAAGAGAAAGACGGGCAGCGCCCAGCAGGACATCACCAGCCTCGCCGTGATCAATTATCCGGCATGTTGGCTGCTCTGATTGCCCTGCTGATGGCGCTGTTCCTGATCCTGCCCCTATTGGCGCTTGTCTGGCGGGCCTTCATGCTGGATGGGGATCTGCCCCTGGCCGATCAGGCGTTGTTCCAGGCATTGTCGCTCAGCCTGGGGACAACCGCGCTGGCCGTCCTCCTGACGCTTCTCCTGGGGACGCCGCTGGCCTATTTCCTGGCCCGCTACAACTTTCCATTGCGGCGACTGGTTTCCCTTTTTGTGGAACTGCCGATTGTGATGCCGCCGGTGGTTGCCGGGTTGGCGCTACTGGCGGCTTTTGGCCGGCGTGGCCTGCTCGGGGCGCCGCTGGCGGAGCTCAACGTCACCATCACCTTTACCACCACAGCTGTGGTCCTGGCTCAGCTGTTTGTCTCGGCGCCGTTTTACATCCGGGCGGCCCAGAGCCGGTTTCAGGAGTTGCCCCGGGTTTATGAGGATGCGGCGGCGGTGGATGGGGCGGATCGATGGCAGGTCTTCTGGTTTGTCATGTTGCCGCAAAGCCGCCGGGCGCTCCTGGCCGGGCTGATCCTGAGCTGGGCCCGCGCCCTGGGCGAATTTGGCGCCACCATCCTCTTTGCCGGTAACCTGACCGGCCGGACCCAGACCATGCCCCTGCTCGTCTACGGCGCCCTTGAACAGGATCTACGCACCACTTTTGTGACCGCGCTCATTCTGTTGGCGCTGGCCCTGGTTGCATTTATACTGACTCGCTGGCTGGCCGGCCTGGACCGTATAACCTAGTTTTGGCGCTTGGTACCAGAGGCAAGGTACGGATATACCATCGCTTGGCAGCGGCGCCAGATGTTATCCTTTTTCTGGAGTTGAAAAAGGATAAATCATGGAAAACTGGCACATTGTTATCTTCGTAATCCTCGGCCTCAGCTTGATGTCGACAGGGCTCATTCTGTCAGCCTGTGTCATGGCCGCCCGAATGCACCGCCTGCATCCGGCCGAGGCAGAATCGGCCGCTCCCAACTACACGTTGGAGCCGGTTGACGCTGTCTAGCGAGCCCCTGATTGAATTTCCGGTGTCATTGCTTAACGTTCCGGTACGACTTGAATATGGATTCCCACTTTCGTGGGATTGACGGCACCAGAACCTTATTCTTGCGTCGTCATTCCCGCGCAGGCGGGAATCCAGTCCCCCAACCAAACCAAAAGCCTTGTCCGTGGGTCAGAATGCACCACACGAGGATCTTTCTGGCGTCATCCCGAGCTTTGTCTGCCGTGAAAAGCGTTCATTTAGAGAACGCGAGGGACCCCTCCCTGCGGCGCTAAAAGGACCGGCCGGTAGCTGGCGCAAAACAAATGCGAGCTGCCAAACCAGCCACCAGCCGCCAAGGCCAACACCATGGAGAGGGGCCCTTCGCTCTCTCTTGATGTGGGTAATGCCCTTTGAACGAAGCTCAGGGTGACGTCGGAAAATAATGAAAATAGACCTCCGGACAAGCCTTTTAGCGTTCCGAGTACATCCCTTTATGGGCTGGGAACGCGTCACCCAACAGCTATCTGGATGATCACAAAAGGCTAAAACCCTTTACTACGAACCCGACTTCGCTCGGCATATCTTGAACCCGTTTCTCGCCTCATCGAACGCGGTCCGCCGCGTGGCGCTTCTCAAGGTGATATCGAAGATTTAGGGGAAGCAACCTCCAGACAAGCCTCATAAGCCTGCCAATCCATTCTCATCCTTACGAGGTTTGGGCAACGGTAACCGGCGCCGGCGTTTCCCGGCGCGCCTGCCGGCGCACCAGGTAGATGGCCACCAGCCCCAAAAGCAGCAGGAGCAGCGTCGACGGCAGTTCCCAGTCGGTGCCGGTGAGCGCCGGGAACAGGGTTTCGAAGCCTTCTTCCCAGTTTTGCGTTGCGTGGAACAGCAACCCTGGAATCAATGAGCCGCCACTGCCGTTGTACAGCCAGGTGAAGACAAAGCTCAGACCGATATTCAGCAGCAAGAACGCCACGATCGTCACCGGCTCGCGGCCCAATAATACCGGTAGATGCCAGAACCCCCAGAGCACGCCCAGGATCAGGCTGGCGCGCACCGGGCCGTAGCGGGCCTGCAGCCGGGGCAAAGCGAAACCGCGCAGGCCCAGCTCCTCACCCATCGCCCCGCGCAGAAACAATGAGACGAGAAACCCGGCTTCCAGGGAGAAAAGGAGCCGGGTCAGCCGGGCGCCGTCCAGTGTTGCCGGCGCGCCGGGGGCTGCCAACAGGAGCGCCACGCCGTAAAGAGCCAGCGGCAGGAGCGCCGCCAGGTACCACCACGGCGACAACCGCCACAGGGTCAGGCGCCGCCACAGATCGCGCAGGCCGGACCGGTCGGTCGTCCAGCCAATCATCACCACCCCCGCAATCGAAAAGGCAAAGTCGGCCAGTCGCGTCAGCAGATAAAGCAGAAATGGCGCCATCGTCAACGTCAGGCCGGCAAATTGATATTGCTCGCCAGCCTGCAGCAACGCCAGACCGCTTTCAGCCCCATTGGCCGGGGCGATCAGGGCAAATAGGCCCAGGACACCCCAGGCAAGCCCGTAGGCAAGTAGAAAAAAATTGATCAACGGCCAATCAAGCTGTTGGCTTCGGTTCTTCATCGGATACTCCTTTGCTCAGGTCTGGATGGTTTTCGTCAAGGCGAGCGACCAGCCGGATGGGCAGCCCCAGGTCGCGGATGCGGGCCAGCAGTCCGTGGAGGGCGGCCTGGTCGGCCAGCGTTCCGGTCAGGATGGTGCTGCCGCCGGTGGTCTGGCGGAGGGTCAGCTCCCCCAGCCAATCGGCCCAAGCGCCGTCCAGGATCCCATCCAGCTCAATTTGGTAGCGTTCGCTCACGGATTACCTCGTTTTTGTGTGGCAATGACACCCGGTGCAGACTGTTCTCGACCAGCCGGGTAGGTGGCTTCCCGCCTGCACCGTGTGTCGTTGCCTAACTTGCTACACAAAAGATAGCAGCCGACCGGGTGAGGCCGCATCGGCCAAAAGGGGTATCGAGGGTGTAGAGGGACTAGACCAATCCCAGCTCGTAGGCCCGGGCGGCGGCTTCGGCCCGATTGGTGACATCCAGCTTGAGGTAGATGTTGCTGGTATGGCGCTTGGCCGTACTGGGGGCGATGACTAGCCGGGTGGCAATCGCCTTGTTGGATAGCCCCTGGGCAATCAGCTGCAACACCTCAATCTCGCGCGGGCTGAGTTGCTCGGCTGCGGGGTGGATGGGGAGTGGCGCGGCCTGGCTCTCGGCAACCGGAGCAGGGAGATGGCTGAGGAGCTGGCGGGCAAAATCGCCGGTCAAATCGTTCTGCCGGCTGAGGAGGGTCAGTTGGGGATGAAGAGGTCGGCCAAGCTCAAGAAAGAGCTGGTGATAACCGGCCGGTCCGCCCACCTTCAGACTTTGCTCCAGCCAATGCAACGCCTCGGCCTCGTCGTCCAGCGCAACATGGGCCTGTGCGCGCAACAGGGCCGCGACCAGCCAGCTTCCGGCCGCTGCCTGCTGGGCTGTGGCCGTCGTTAAGGGCGCCAGAAGCGTGAGGGCCCGCGCCGGTTGATCCAGGGCCAGCCAGCCGCGGGCAGCGCTGAGCGGATCCGCTACACCCAGCGCCAGCTGATTGGCCAGCAAGGCGCGCCAGCCCGGGTCAGGTTGCTGTTCCAGCAGGGCGGTTTCGGTGCTGGCCAGCGCCTGGTCCAGCTGCTGGCGGGCGTAGCCACCGGGTGCCTGCCGTTGCAATGCCTGTAGTTCGGTCAGCAACGGCTCAACCGCCGCGGGTTGCCCCTGGGCCAGCCGTAACCGGGCCAGCGCCACCAGCCCTTCGCTCTGATTGACCGGGCCGCTGAGCGCTAACAATTTGCTGGCGGCGACCAGAAGGGATTCTGCTTCGGCCAACCGGCCGGTCTCCAGACAGAGCTGCCCCAGGCTGACCTGGAGAGGGGCGGCCAGCAAAGTCCGCGGCTGATCGGCGACCAGCGCCAGCCCGGCGCGGAAGCGCGCCTCAGCGCCGGCCAGATCACCCTGAGTGAGCAGCAACTGGCCCCAGCCCCGGGCCGCATTGAGTGCCGCCAGCATGTTGCCAGCCTCTTCATTGAGGCGCAGGGCCCGGGCAAACGTGCTGACAGCCCGCTCGGTGTCGCCCTGCCGCTGGTAGCCATAGGCCAGGTTGAGGGCTGCTGCCCCCCGCATGACCAGGCTAACCGGATCACGTTCGTACGCTGCCAGGGCCGTCAGCGCGCCCTCGGCCAACTGGACGGCTATGGCGGGCTGGCCTTGCCGGCTGGCCAGTGTGCTACGGATGACCATCTGGTAGGCGCTGTAGGGCATGGTCTCGGCCACTGCGGCCGGCATACCCTGCAACACTGTCTCTACCTCGGCCGGGCTGCCCCGGAACAGCACTGACCAGGCATGGTTGAGGATGAGCTGCGGATGCCGCGACAACATTTCCGCCGGCAACCGGCCGATCCAGCCCAGCAACTTGCTTATCTCGCCCTGGATCACCAGCTCACTGCTGGCGTCAGCCACCAGGGCCGCTGCTTCGGCAAACAGCTCGCCGGCCAGGGCATGTTCAATCGCCTCATCCCGGTACCCCGCCCGGGCAAACCAGTCGCTGGCCACCTGGTGCAGGCCGGCAACCCGCTCGGGCTGCTCCCGGCGCAAATGCTGGCGCAACAGATTGGCAAAGAGCTGGTGGTACCGATACCAGCGCCGCTCCTCGTCCAGCGGTACAAGGAACAAATTGGCCGCTTCCAACTGGGCCAATGTCCGGGCGGCTTCGTCGCTATCGGCGTGACCCAGCAGCGCGGCACATAGCGGCGCTGAAAGACGGTCGAGTATGGCTGTGTGGAGGAGGAAATCGCGGCTACCGGCCGGTCGCCGGGCCAACACTTCTTCGGCCAGGTAATCAAATATGTAACGATGGGAGCCGGAGAAGCCAGCGATAAAACCGGCCGGATCGTCATGCCCCTGCAAAGAGATCGCTGCCATCTGCAGACCGGCGACCCAGCCTTCAGTCCGCTCGCTCAGGTCGTTGACCGCCGCCGCCGGCAGTCCCAGCTGCATCAGCTGGTTAAGAAACTGCTCGCTTTCAGCTGCAATAAAGCGGAGATCCTGCTGCCGAATTTCGGTAACCTGACCGCTGCCGCGCAGGCGGGCCAGGGAGAAGGGGGGATCCGCCCGGCTCAGCAGCAAAAGATGGAAATTGGCCGGGGCATGGGCCAGCAGAAACAGGAGGCAGTCGTGGACGGCCGGGTTGTCGACAAGATGGTAATCATCGAGCGCCAGGATCAGGTCGTGGCCATAGGCGGCCAACAGGTTGAGCAGGGCGGTTAGCAGTGGCTGGCTGCTGGTTGGGGCCAGCGTGGGCGGCACATCCAGCGCCAGGCTGGCATCGACCTGGGCCAGCGCGGCGCAGAGATAGCGGCAGAAGCGGCCCAGCTCGTTATCGGCTTCATCGAGCGAAAGCCAGGCCAGCGCCGGGCCAGCCTGCGCTTTGAGGCTCCGCGCCCAGGCAGCCACGAGGGTCGTTTTGCCGAAGCCGGCCGGGGCGGAGAGGAGGGTTAACCGGCCGGTCAGCCCCCCCGCCAGCTGGGCCAGCAGCCGGGGTCGGACTACCAGCTGGCCTCGTGTCACCGGGATATGCAATTTCGTCTGCAACAATGATTCAGCCACGACGCCATTATAGGAGAGGCGGCGCCGGCACGCATCCGCGGGGGGAATGGCCACGGATTAGCACGGATTTCTCCATCTGAGGAATCCGTGCTAATCCGTGGCTCAAAATCTCTTGTCCATTTATGAGCAATTGCCAGTTTGCCTGCCGTTTGTCCGAGCCTAAGCGAGCTACAAACATTGTCCGATTTGGCGATCTTGCTAGAATGTGCGGCTGTTGGTCCGATCTGACGTGTTATTTTTCAACTGGAGTTAGACGGCTTGTGAGAGTAAAAATGAAATTTGTGCGCAGCCAAACGTTGCTTCTTGTTCTGTTAGCCCTTAGCCTGCTGGCCGCCTGTAGCACGGAAGTCCAGACGGTCGAAGTCACCCGCCTGGTCAACCAGGAGGTCGCTGTTGAAGTCACCCGCGTTGTTCAGGAAATCAGCACGGTGGAAGTGCCGGTTGAGGTGACCCGGCTCGTTGAAGTGCTGGTGCCGGTCACACCCACAGAGACGACCGAGCCCCCGACGGAAACCCCCACTGAAGTGGCCGTTGAACCCACCGCTGAGAGCCAGGTTTACCTGGTTCAGGCTGGGGACACTCTGGCCGTCATTGCTGCCCGCACCGGCGTCTCCCTGGATGCCATCCTGGCGGCCAATAACCTGACCACCAATTCCCTGATCACGGTGGGCCAACAGCTTGTCATTCCCGGTTGGGATGGTGAGCTGGTCGCCGTCACGCCGGTCGCGACCTCAGTCGCTGCACCGGCCGCCACACCGGTACCGGTTCAGGTCGGGCCTGTCGGCCCTAATCTGCTGCCGAACTGGTCGTTTGAAGAAGGCTGGTACTTCTACCAGGGCGTGGCTGAATGGCAGATCCCGAATAGCTGGCTGCTCTATGTCGACGAAGGACCGAACACCTTGTCGCCGGGTGACGGGGGTAACTTCCTCCGGCCGGAAATCCGCGTTGTACCCCGTTCGGACATCCCGCCCAACGAGCACAACCTGTTCATCTTTGATGGCAACAACACCATCAAAGCGTTCAAGGGTGGCGCCCCGACCAGCTTTGCTATCTTTGCCGACGTCACGCTGCAGCCCGGCCGTTACCGTCTGACCATCAGCTTCTTCCCGGATATCGTGGCCGGCTACGACAATGGCAGTAAGGTCTGGGCCGCGCAGCCGTTCTCCTCGGAAGCTCGGCTCATCGTCAACAACGGCGGCACAGACTGGGCCACGCCCGTCCCCGGCCAGAAGACAACCTGGACCTACGACTTCTCCGTGGATGCGGCCGGCGTTGTTCGCGTCGGCGGCGCCTTCCGTAGCCGCTACATCAACAACAACAACGGCTGGTTCCTGGACGCCTGGTCGCTCCAGGCGCTGGGCACGCCCTAGTAGGTGAGATAGAAGCCGTATCCAAAAATGGTGTGTCGGCGTTAAAACTGCAGTAAGAAACGCCGACACCGTTCCCGGCCGGCAGCGCGAGGCGTTCAAGCGCCACCCCTTTGCCGAGCTCAGGGTGAGTCCGCCAGATGCGGACTTGACGTTCGCGACTAAGTCTAGGCGCGAACGTCAAGTCTGCCTTCAGCAGACGCGCCCGTAGCGTGGCAGTTCACTGCCTCGCGCTGCCCGCCGAGAGGCCAACAGCACCATGACCTGGTTTGCCAGATTTCAGCCTCTCCACCACACAATTCTCCTCCTGACTATCGCCCTGACCGCTTGCAACACCGCACCCACACCGCCAACCCGCGAGCTGGCCGAACTGGCTCCCCCACTCAAAGAACCAGCCACCAGCAAGGCAACGCCCGCAGCCAACCCGTCTGCGGCGCCATCAGCTACCCACACCGTATCGCCGGCCGCTCCCACCTGCACACAAACCGCCACCCCGGACACCCTCGTCGAACTCAGCGAGCCGTGGCCGACCGCCGCTACGCCATCACGGACCCCCACCACGACGCCCGCGTCCACGCTTGCGCCAGCCCAGGAAGGCGACGCATTGGCGACATTGATGGCCACAAACGGCGGCTGTGCGCTGCCCTGTTGGTGGGGCGTAACCCCCGGCGTCACCGGTGCCCAGGCCGCCCGCGACCTCTTTGCCGCCCAGGGAATCGACGACTGGGTCCTGAGCAACGCGTCGCCGCCTTACGCGACCATGGCGCTCGGCTATCCCCGCCCTGACAACGCCTCGTTTTTCCGGGATGTCGCTGTTACCTTCTGGCTGGATGATGGCCAGGTTTACTTTATCGGCGTAGACGGCAGCCTTCCAGATGATGTGCTCCGGCCGATCGCCATCGAACTTTGGGCGCCTTATGGGCCAGCCGCGCTGCTCAACCAGTACGGCCAGCCAATCTTCATTGAGTTGGCTCCGATAAATAACTCAACCTATTACCGCCTGATTTTTGCCTACGACACGATCGGCGTGGAAATTGTATACGTCTTGCCCTTTGCATTACAGGCTGACGGGCAGGCACGGGTTTGCCTTGAGCTGGAGTCAGTGGACTACATTGCTTTGGCTCTCTATCAGCCTGATCAGGCGAGCCAGGCGCCCATCGGCCTCCTTCGCAACCGGCCGGATACCCACACCAGCTGGGAATCAGCCACCGGCCTCAGCCGGGCTGACCTGGCTGAACTCCTGCTAGATAACACCTCAGCGCCTTGCCTCAACCTGCCATGACGCCCGCTCCCGCTTTTGATAGAATGACCTCTTTGGCGGCGCGGCGTGATGCTGGCCGGTAAAGGAGCAGGATGAGCGCCAGCGTGGAGAAGCAGGAGGAGATAGCAGGGGGGCGTTGGTTGCCCGCCAGCGGACTGGCTCTACTCTTACTCGTGGCCGCCTGGCTCCGGCTGGGCTGGGTCGGTATCAGCTCGTTCAGCTTTGATGAGGCCCGGGTCAGCGATATGGCGTTGCAGATGGCCCGTGACGGCGAGTTTGCCGCCCTGGGTATGCAATCTTCGGCCGGCGTGCCCAACTTCCCGGCTGCCGTCTGGCTCTACGCCATCCCCTTTGCCCTGACTACCAATCCACAGCTGGCCATCTGGCTGACGGGGTTGGTCAATGTGGCCGGCGTGGCCGTCCTTTGGTGGCTGGCCCGGCGTCTTTGGGGCGAGTTACCGGCCCTGGTCGCCGGCGGCCTGATGGCCGTTTCTCCCTTCCTGGTTTTTTATTCCCGTAGCGTCTGGAGCCAGAATTGGCTGGCACCGCTGGCCGTTTTCTGGGCGGCCACCGCCTATCTGGGTGTCACCGCCGCCCCGGGCCGGCGCCGTTTTTTCTGGCTGGCGGTCCACATTTTTCTGGCCGGCTTTGTTGGGCAAGTCCATATCGCCGGTTTTGCCCTGGTTCTGGCTTCCGTCTGGCTCATTTTCGTTTACCGTCTTTGGCGTGATCTCCCGGCTTTGCTCGTTGGCGGCCTGCTGGCCGCGCTCCTGATGGTGCCGACGATTTACCTGATAGCTTGCTGTGGCGAAGGGGCGAAAGCGGAGCTGGCCGCGCTGCTGGAGCAGCCCTCCCATTGGGATGGGGCCGTGCTGGGCCAGCTCTGGCAGCTGGCGACTGGTCGTGACGGTACGCTGTTCTGGTTAGGCAGGGGCTACGGTTGGCCGGCTTATGTGGGCTGGTTACCGGCCGGTCTCACCCTCCTTCTGCTGGCCGGCCTGCTCTGGAGCGGCTGGGCGCTCTTGGCGCCACACCGGGCCGCGCCCCTGGCGCCTGCCTCGCCCGACTGGCGCTTCCTCACCTTTATTCTCGCCTGGGCCGTCTGCGGCTTGCTCCTCTTTATGCGCGGCAAGGCGCCAGCGCAGATTCATTACCAGCTCGTCGCCCTGCCGGCGCTCTGGCTGCTGGCCGCTGGCCTGTTCACGGCGCACCGTTGGCTGCGCTGGCTGGCATTGCTCCTGGCGTTGCTCCTCGTGGCCCAGCTCACCCTCTCCGTCCGGGCCTTGAACCTGGTCGAAACAGAGCTGGTGCCGGGCGGGATGGGGACGCCGCTCCGCTATCCGCAGGCGGCCGTGGACGCACTCAAAGCCTCTGGCCGGCCGCTTGTCACCGAGACCGTCGGCAGCAACACCGCCTTTGACGGCGATGCTGCTTTCTTCGACATTTTGCTGCGCGGTTACCCGCACCAACTGGCGGATGGCCAGACCGCCCTGCTGCTGCCGGACGAACCGGCTGAGTTGCTGTTCACCTTCACCAATGTGCCGGCGTATCAGATTGCGGCATCGCTTGGTCTGGCAACGGCGCCGCAGCAGTTCCCGCGCCGGGCCAACGAACCACCCTATGTGGCGTTAACCGTCTCGGCTCCGGGCCAACTGTTGACCGCGTTTGACCCCATCGAACCGGTGACGCTGGCCAATGGGGCCACCCTGCTGGGCTGGCGGCTGGAACCCGTGAACGATGGCGCCAGGCTGCGGCTGCTTACTTTCTGGCAAATCAGCGAACCGCCGGTTGACGGCCATTTTCAGCAGTTCAACCATCTCTACCTGGTTGGCGGGACCGAACCGGCCGCCGTCAGCGATGTCTACACCTCGTCGCGGGCCTGGGCGCAGGGAGACTACCTGGTCACCTGGGCCGAGTTTGACCGGCCGGCTGGCGCCATCGACCATTTTGATGTTGGTATGTACAGCTGGCCTGACCTGACCCGCTCCTCGTGGCAACTGGATCCGTCTCTGAACCTGATTACTCTCGTTGTACCAGAGTAGCCAGCTGCTCAAACGGATTCTCTTCCAGCCCCAGCAGGCTGTACCAGTGCCCTTCCAGCAGCGGTTTTTTACGGTCCACCGCAATCGCCTGTTCTGCCTTTTTGGCCTCTATCGCTTTTTCGTAGACATCAGCCATGCGGCTGGCCTGCCGGCGGATGTCGTACTCGCGCGCCGTCAGCAGGGCGGCTTCGCGTAGCCTGTTGTGCAGGTCCGCGTCGCCCAGCACGCGCTGGATGGCGGCGCCCAGGGCGGCCGGCTCATTTTCCGTCAGCAACCCTTCTTTTTCGTGGGTGACGGCGTCGGAGGTGCCGCTGGCGTCGTAGGCGACCACGGGCAGGCCGGCCGCCATCGCTTCCAGCGTCACCAACCCCTGTGTCTCCGTCACCGAGGCGAAGCAGAACAGGTCAGCCGCCGTCATATAACGCGGCACCTGGGCAAACGGGATTTGGCCCGGCAGCAGCACCTGTTTTTCCAGGCCCGCCTTCTTAATCTGCTTCTCCAGCCCCGCTCGCTCTTCGCCTTCGCCCAGAATCACCAGGCAGCGGCTTTCATCCTCACGTAGAGCCGCGGTCGCCGCCTCGATCAGGACGTTCCAGTTTTTCTCTTTGGCCAGCCGGCCCAGGGAAATCAGGACCTTCTTGTCTGTCCAACCTAACTCCTCCCGCAGCTTCTCGCGCTCACCGACCGTTTCATATGGCTCGATGTCAATGCCGGTCGGGATGACGGTGACGCCCTTGGTGATCCCGTACAAATCGGCTAAGAGCTTGTGAATACTTTCCGTGGGCACGATGATATGCTGGCATTGCTGCAGAAAAACACCCATCCAGCGGTCGATCACCTCTTTGACCAGGTTCTGATTGATGGCGGCGTAATGGCTGTATTCCCGGTAACGGGTATGGTAGGTGAAGACAAACGGCAGTCCCAGCTCCGACGCTTTCCGGGCCGCCGTCTGGCCCAGCAAGATGGGGTGGTGCGCGTGAATGACATCCAGCTTCAGGGCCGGCATCAGCCAGTCAATGTGACTGGAGACGGGGATGGTGATGGGGAAATGGTTGTGGATGGGCAGTTCGATGGCCGGGTAGCGAAAGACAAACGGCTCCGTGTCTTCATAATCGCTGGCAGCCTGCGAGAAGATAAAGACCTGGTGCCCCTGCTGGATGAGCGCTTGCCGAAAAGCGCTGATGGATCGAACAACCCCGCTGACGACCGGGTAGTAAGTGTTGGTATAATGCGCGATATGCATAAATTCTCCTCTATTGTCCGCTTATGGCCCGGATACCGGGCTGACAAGATGTTCCATGCCTAAAACAAAGCGAACGCGAAACTGGTCGGTGCCATTTGCTTTTGGCGCCCTGTTGTTGTCCTGGTTACTCTGGCAGTTTAGCCAGTTCTGGCGCCGGCTGCTGCGGCAGCCCCGCCTGTTTCATCCTGAGTTGTTGCCGGAACCTTCCCTGGAGCTGATTGACCAGGCCGAGCGGATTGCCCGGGCCAATGTGGAAATTTCCATTGAAGACCGGCTGCTGCCGGATGGCAGCCATAAGTTGGTGTTGAATGCCGGCCGGCGCAATTTCCGTGAGCCCTGGGCCCGTGATTTTGGTTTTGCCAGCTTTGGTCTGGTCACGATGGCGGAAACGCGGGCCGCCCGGGAGACACTGGAGCTGTTTCTGGGCTTTCAGACACCGGCCGGTCAATTCCCCGTCAAAATCCATTCTACCAGTATCCTGGAACGGTATCTCCATTCCCTTTTGGACCGCGAACAGCCCATTCATACGCCGCTCCGGCCCAAATACAAAACCGCTCACCGGACACTTTCGCTGGACGGTAATGCCCTGCTCATTATCGCCGCCCTGAATTATTTGCGCCATGTTGACGACCCATCCTTCTGCCATACACATTGGCCGGCTCTGAAGCGTGGTCTGCAATGGCTGGAACTGCAATCCCTGGAGGGCGATGGCCTGCTGCACCAGGGCGCCTACACCGATTGGGCTGACTCGATCAAGCGCCACGGCATCATCCATTACACCAACGTCCTCTACTGGCGCGCGCTCTGTGAATTTGGCCGCGACGCCGTCATCTACGGGTACCCGGAGGACGAAGCGTATTTCCAGGCCAAAGCGGCGCGTGTCCGGGACAAAATTAATGAACATTTTTGGTCCGAAGAGCTCGGTTTTTACCGCACCAGCGACCAGTTTCCTCATATCCTCAGCAGCTCCGGCAACCTGCTGGCCATCGCCTGGGGGCTGGCCACCCCGGCCCAGGCCAACGCGATCTTGGACCGGATGGCCGCCTGGGACATGGCTGAACCGGTGCCGACCCAGGTGACCAGTGAGCCTTACGGGCCACAATTTGTGGCCCTGGAAAATCGGCTGGCGGGCATCCCGCATTATCACACGGAGGCCGCCTGGCTCTGGCTGGGCGCCTGGCATGTGGTGGCGTTGTCGCGATCCGGCCGGTCCGCGGAAGCTGGCCACCTGCTGGAGCGCATGGCCACTGTCATTGTGCGCGATGGTGTTGTTCATGAAGTCTACGGTCGTGACGGTCAACCTCTGGCTACCCGCTGGTACAGCTCCGAAGCGCCCCTGACCTGGAGCGCCAGCCTCTTCGTCTATGCCTGCCAGATCTATCGCGAACATGCCGATGTCAAGACCAATCCTGAGGCCGAGTCCGCCACCTGATCCTCTCGTCGACGTCATCTCGAGAAACCCCACGCGGGGAGACCGCGTTCGCAAAGGCAAGAAACAGGTTCGAAATTTGCAGTGCGAAGTCAGGTTTGTAGTAAAGGGCTTTAGCCTTTTGTGATCATCCAGACAACTGTTGGCCGACGCGACACTGACGCGACAGCAGCCCCAAAAGGGATGCACGCGGAACGCTAAAGCGTTTACTACGAACCTCAGACCGCACGCCATTTCCGCCTTGTTTCTTAGCAGCCTTCTCCGCCGTGAAAATCAGCCATTTTGAGAGGGCGAGGGACGCCGTTCTGCGATGCTGACAGAGCCGGGTGGTGGTTGGTCCGAAGGCTGGCCTTTGTTTGGAGCCAACCTCCGACCGCTAAAGCCAACACCTGGCCAGGGGACCTTTTACTCCCGCCGCAAATAGCGGCTTAACGCCCGCCACGACAGCAGGAAAAACAACACGCCCAGGCCAAGCAGCCCGCCAAAGACAAGCGCGTTGGGCTCCTGGCCGCGCAGCATGACATCCTGCAGCAGCGCTGTCCCATACGTGGCCGGCAGCAACCAGGACACCGTCCGCACCGGCAGCCAGATGCGTTCGATGGCCAGGAATAGGCCGCTGAAAAAGACGCTAGCCAGCAGCAACAACATCGCCAGCTGCACCGCCTGGGTCTCGGTCTGTGAAATCGTCGAAATCACAAAACCCATGCCCAGCGAGAGGAAAGTGACCGCCAGCAAGATGCCGGCATAAATCAGCCAGCTGCCCGCCATTGGCACGCCCATCAAAAGTGTAATCAGGGCAGTCAGGATGGCGGCAATAAAGATAATCACCACCAGGTAACCGATTGTCTTGCCCAACAGAAGCTCCAGCGCCGAGGATGGCGCGATACGCAGCAGATCCAGCGTGCCCAGGCGCCGTTCTCGAATAATAGAAAGCGCCGCAAAACTGACGGCGATATGCTGGATCAGCAGGGCCAGCGCCGCCGGCACAAAGAAGTCGATGTCGCTGATCGGAACTTCGCTCAGCTGCAGGACATTCGATTTGAATGGACTGATCAGCACCGTCGAATCAATAGCCGCAAACTCCTCAAGGGCCACTTCCACATCCGCCAAATCTGCTTCGATCTGGTCCAGGGATGCCAATTCGTCCGTGTAATCATCGTCACCATTGATGACGAAGTTGCTGACCTGCTCTTGCAGGCTGGTGGTAGTGCCTAACAGCGGGTTGGTGCCGGTTTCATTCAGGCTGTCCAGACCAGCCGTTTCCTGCAGGCTGGCGTAAACAGCCATCGCCCCGGCCGCCATGGCCAGCTGATCACTCTCCTGCTGCAGCGCCAGCAATTCGGTCTTCGCGCGCTCTTCATCCCCTGTTTCCAGCGCTGTGCGCATGGCGCTGGTATGGTCACGGGTTGTGTCGACGCTTTCGTTCGCTGTCGCCGCCTCGGTTTTACTCTGGTCGGCGGCCCGGGTCAGGATCTCCTGGTTGATGCGGTCGGCGGCCAGCCGGCCCAGCACGTTGACGGTGGCCTGCTCGAAAGGGTCGATCTCGCTGTGCAGGATGGTGATCTCGGCATGCTCGCTGTTGCGGATGGAACCAATGGCATCCTGCGGCGGGATAATGACCAGGTCCACGGTCTGATTTTTCAGAAGCTCTTCCGCCTGCACGGCATCTGTCGTCGTCGCTACCAGGTTGACGGCGTCGCCAAGATTAGGAATAAACGCCTCCACTTCGTCTTGCAGGCCGGTGCCAAAGGGGTCCAGCAGAATGACGTCCCGGGTGGGTGACTCGTTACGGAAACCCAGGCCGAAGAGGGACAGGATCAGAAAAGGGCCAATGACCAGCGTCAGGATGAGCCGATTCTGCCGCAGCAGTTCGACCACTTCTTTGCGAACGACAGCCCAGAGCCGGATAAATAACTGCCTAACCATGCTGCTGCCCTCGCTTGATCAGTTCCACGAAGACATCGTCGAATTGGGGTACAAATTCACCGGCCGATTCCACCGCCAGCTGATGCCCTTCAAACCAGCGCATCAACGCCGGCAACGCCGTTTTAGCGTCCTCAACCGTCAGCCGGTAGGCTGCCGAGGCCAGGAAGTTGAGCCGATTCTGGACCAGTTCATGGGCTCGTAATTCATAAAGCAGGGCCGCCGGCAGTGCTTCGTGCAGGACAATGTCGATCATGTCGCCGCCGATGGCCGTCCGGCGCAACCGCTCTGGCGTGTCGACGGTCAGTAGCCGCCCATCCGCCATCACCCCCACATAATCACAATACGCCGCTTCGCCCACATATTGCGTGGTCACAAAAAGCGTCTGGCCCTCATCGCGCAGCTGGCGGAAAAACTCCCACAGCTTTTGCCGCAGGATGGGGTCGATGCCGGCGGTTGGTTCATCCAGGAATATCAGTTCCGGCTTGTGCATCAGCGCCGCCGCCAGGCTGAGCCGCCGTTGCATACCGCCGGAGACATCGCGGGCCAGCTTGTGTTTGTCGTCCGCTAATTCGACCAGTTCCAGCAGCTTCTCCTGCCGATCGCTCCGCTCGGCCCGGCCGAGACCGTACAGCGAGCCAATAAAATTGAGATTATCCTGAAGCGAAAGTGCCGGATAGAGGGAAAAAAGCTGCGGCATATAGCCCACGCGGGCTTTGTCGGCCCGGCTGAACTGGCTCGGTTCGCTGCCAAACACGGTGAGCCGCCCGGCCGTCGGTTTGTAACTGCCGTTGAGCAGCCGCACGGTCGTCGTCTTGCCGCAGCCGCTGGGGCCGATGAAGCCAAAGATCGTACCGGCCGGTACCGTCATGTCGATATCGATAACGGCCGTTTCATTGCCAAAAGATTTGCCCAGGCCCTGGGCTTCAATTAAGAGATTTCCAGTCATAGCCAAATTAAAGCTGACCAGCAGCGGCTGGCCCATATGCCTGGGTACAGAAAGAGATGTGATCGGGGGATATAGAAGGGTTACAGACGCCTGGTCGCCGCCAGCGTCACCAGCAGCAACGCCAGCAGCGCGCAGGCGGCCAGCGCATAAAATACCGCATCCCAGTTAAACCGATCCAGAATGCCGCCGACAATCAACGTGCTCAGCCCGCCGCCCATGTTGATGGAAAAGCCGATCAAGCCGGCCAACGTCGAGGCATTCTGGCGATCGCCGAGGACCAGGGGCAGCGTCGAAAGCGTCAGGCTGGAGGTAGCGGAGGCGAAGGCGCCGATCACCATCAAGCCAAGGGTAGCCAGTGTCAAACCGGCCGGTAAATTGGGAAAAGCGAGGAAAAGCAGGATCAGGCCAGCCAGCGTACCGACGAGCCCGTACAGCTCCCGCCCCGCGAAGAAGCGGTTGACCAGCCCGCTGCTCAGGATGACGCCCAGGCTGCCCGCGATGGGACTCAAGGCCGCCAGCGCCGCCGCCCGGTCGATGGCCACACCGCCTTCCTCGACAAAATAGGTGGGCACCCAGGTATTCAGGGCGATGAGGCAGAAGCCGACAAACAACCCGGCCAGCGACAGCGGCCAATAGCGACGGAAGTTGCCGGCCATGCCGGCCAGCACCGCGCGCAGGTTGAACGCCGCCAGGGCGTTTGGCTCCAGGGTCCAATCCCGCTGATAGCCCCGTTCTTCGGGGGTATCACGCACCTGGAACCACCAGAAGCAGGCCATGAGGGCGAGGAGACCGGCCGGTACAAAAAACGCCGCTCGCCAGCCCCAGCGATTCACCAGCCAGCCGCTAAACAGCAGCACCGCCGCGTTACCTAACACATAGCTGGTCCCAAACAGCGTCGCAATTCGCCGTCGCTGAGCGCCACTCAGCCAGTTAGAAAGCGTGCGCAGGACCGGCCCCCAGCCCGTAGCCTGGCAATAGCCATTGATGCCCCACAAAAGCAGCAACAGCGCAAACGAAGAGGAAAAGCCAAACGCCAGGTTCACCGCGGCCGAAGCCAGCATCCCGAAGAAGACCAGCCGCCGCGGGCTGATCAGATCGCCCAATTGGCCATTGATGACCTGGCCGATGGCGTACGTCCAGAAAAATCCGGTCCCCAGCAGCCCCAGCGCCTCTTTGCTGAGGCCCAGGTCCGTTTCCATGGCCGGCAAGGCCGGGCTGAGATTGACCCGGCCCAGGTAATAGGCCGCATAGCTGATCCAGGCCAGGGCGATGAGCTGGCGTTGCCAGCGCTGTAGGGGGAGAGGGACAGTTTCGACCATAAGCAAAAGCTGTTGACGAAGATAATCCGCGTACTGTAACGCAAAAATGGGGCCGCGCACGAACTTGGCTGTTTTCCCTGGGACAGTATGGGTTGTCATGGCTTTATGCCTATCTGGCCTGGGTCGCACCCGCCCAGCAACGCGTGGCAGTTCACTGCCTCGCGTTACCGTCTCGTGTTGCCGCCTCGTGTTGCCGCCTCGCGTTACCGCACCGGGCACCCCGCCGGCCCCCAAAAACGCCACCAATCCCCGCATATGACATCCGGCAGGTAGAAACCCGCCGTTTTACGTTGACTTGAGCCTGAGACATCCGATAACCTGCACACAAGGATATGTGAGGATTTTCACGAACGCAGGAAATCGTGCTTACGGGCGCATCCGAACCTGCGCCCCTCTCTGTGTGCCGGCACGGGCCTCTGCGCCTCACCGGGCGACTCAAATGAGCGAACAAAATGGATCCACGCCGTCAGCCGCGCCACCTGCCCTGGATCAGATCCGGGCGGCGGAACGGGCCGTGACTCGCCGCCTGGCCGCTGCCCGCGAGGCAGCTGAGCAGCGATTGGCCGCCGCCCGCGCGGAAGCAAGGATGATGTTGGCCGGGGCGGAAGCGTCCGGCCGGTCCGCCGGCGCTCAGGCCCGCGCCACGGCCGAAGCCGAGACAGAAACCATCACCGCGGCCATTATCGCGGCTGCCGAGGCGGAAGCGGCGACTCTGGGGGCCCTGTCGCCAGCCATCCTGGATGCTACCGCCACGAAGGCCCTCCTTTTGCTGCTGGGTTTGGCCGAGCAGCCGGAACCCCCTGACGCCGAGAAGGTGCGCTCATGAAAGTGCCGATGGCCCGCCTCCAAATTGTTGGGCTCAAGCGTGAAATGAGCGCGGTCCTGACCACTGTGCAGCGGCTGGGCTGCCTGCAGATCGAAGATGCCAGCCAGCAACCGGACCTGTCGGTGCGTCCCCTACAGCCGGACCGGGAGATCGTGCAGCAAGGGCCGCAGCTAAATCACCTGGTCAGCCGCATCGAAGGCTTGCTGGCCACATTTGCCGGCCTGGCGCCGGCCGGTGCTCCTTTACCGGCCGATCCAACCGCTGATTACCTCACCGAAGCAACCGCCGGCGTCGAAGCGCTGGCCAGCGACGTGGGCGCCCTGCTCGACCGGCGCGACAGCCTGCGGGCGGAACAGCTGGATCTGCCCCGCTACCAGGATACGCTCAGCAAGCTCCTGCCGATTGTGCCGGCCTCAGCCCGGGCGGCTGACAACGTCTTTGCCGGTGTGCTGGTCGGCCGGCAACATCAATGGGTCCTGGATGCCCTGACAGACGAACTGCTGCGCATCACTGGCGGTCAGGGCGAAACGGCCAGCAAGCCGATCGATGGCGATTTTCTGGCCATGATCCTGGTCTTCCCGCGGGCGCTGGCCGGGGAAGTGGAGGCGCTGCTGGGCCAGAAGGATCTGACCCGGCTGCGGCTGCCGGACAACATTGAGCGAGACCGGCCGGATGACGCCCTTCTGGCCATCCAGCGCCGCCTGGCCGCTATCCCGGACGCCCTCAACGCGGTGGAAGCGGAACTGCGGCTGCTTGCCCAACGTTGGCAGCCCCGCTTGCAGCTCTGGCACGGGATCCTGCGCGGCCGGCTGGCCGAACGCCAGGTCCTGAATCGCCTCGGTGAAACCGACCAGACCTTTGTGTTGGTCGGCTGGGCGCCCGAGGCTGATGTGCCGCGCCTCACCGCAGCGCTGGCCGAAGCGGGCACAAATGCTGTTGTCAGCCGCCTGCCCCAGAGTCCCGCCCTCATGGCTGACGCGCCCGTCCTGCTGCAAAACCCGGCCCCGGCGCGCCCCTTTGAAAGCCTGACGAAGCTGCTCAACCTGCCCCGTTACGATGGCCTGGATCCGACCATCCTCATGGCGCTTTTCCTGCCGCTTTTCTTTGGCATGATCCTCGGCGACGCCGGCTATGGGCTGGTTCTGTTGTTGCTTTGTGTCTGGGGATTACGCCGCTTCAAAGCACCAGGGACCACGCGGAACATGATCATCGTGCTGGCTATTGGTTCCGGCTGGAGCATCGTCTTTGGTCTTCTGTATGGTGAGCTGTTCGGCACCCTGGGCGAGCACCTGGGGCTACACGCGCTCTGGCTGGAGCGCGGCAGCGCCGAGCAAGTGCAGGCGCTGTTGCTCTTTGCCATTGCTGTTGGCGTGGTTCACGTTGTCCTGGGCCTGCTGCTCGGGCTGTACGCTGCCGTGCGTGCCCGCAGCCGGGGCCACACGCTGGAACGGGGTGGCATCCTGGTCGGACTGATTGGGCTTTTCCTGATCGTGGCCGTGCTGGTCGAGCTGTTGCCGCCGGGGTTGATGTCGCCGGCGTATGTGCTGCTGCTTTTGGGCATCGTCATGCTGGGGGCGTCGCAGGGCTGGCTGGGCATCTTGCTCGGCCCGATTGAGTTCCTGGGCGTGATCGGCAACATCCTTTCTTATTTACGCATCGCCGCCATCGGGCTTGCTTCGGTTTACGTGGCCCGGCTGGCCAATGATCTGGCGGGCGGCCTGGGCAGCATCATCGTCGGCGTGATCGTCGCCGTTCTGATTCACGCGCTCAATATTGTGCTGGGCGCCTTCAGCCCGACGATTCACAGTATGCGGCTGCATTATGTGGAATTTTTCAAACTATTTTTTGAAGGTGGCGGCAGACCATTTACCCCTTTCACCCTGGCTGTTGAGCCGGATCAGGGCGCTGCCGCCCGTCAGTAGGAGTATCTGATGCCTGAAACATTGTTGGTTCCCATTGGCGCCGCCCTGGCGATTGGGCTGGCGGCCATTGGCACCGGGCTGGCCCAGGCGCGCATCGGCTCTGCCGGCGCCGGCGCCATCGCCGAGAAGCCTGAACTGCTTGGTTCCATGATCATCCTGGTCGCCATCCCGGAGACGATGGTGATCCTCGGCTTTGCCGTGGCGGCCATCATGCTGCTGCTCTGATGACCATCCAGGCCTTACTGACCGCCATTGAAGCAGATGGGGCCGCGCGCCTGGCTGAGCTGGAAGCGGCGGTTAGCGCCGAGGCTGAGGCGATCCTGGCCGAGGCGGGGGCGGAGGCCACTGCCCGGCAGCAGGCCGCGTACGCGGCCGCCTGGCAGCCCGTCGCTGCGCTCCGGGCCCGGCGGCTGCACGCTGCCCGGCTGGAGGCGCTGCGTCTCAACCAGGCGGCCCAGGCCCGGCGGCAGGCGCGGTTGCTGGCAGTGGTCCGAGAGCGGCTGGCGACGGCTCGCGACCGGCCGGATTACCCCGCCGCCCTCAAAAACCTGATCGCCGAAGCGCTGGCGCTGCTGGGGACACCGGCCGGTAGCCCCCCGCCGCCCGAACAGCAACCCAGCCTGGCCATCGACCCACGCGATGAAATGCTCGTAACCAAAATTCTGGCCGACACGATGTCGCCGGTGACGGTGGTCACAACCCTGAATTGCCAGGGTGGTGTTATGGCGCGCAGCGCAGACGGGCGCATCATGGTCGACAATACGCTGGCGGCGCGGCTGGCCCGGCTGGAACCGTACCTGGCGGCGCTGCTCCCGGAGCCGGCGGCCCATGACAGAGTATGATTACGCCAACGCCCGGCTGCGCGCCATGCGCTCCCGGCTGCTGCCGGCCACGACCCTGGCCGATCTGGCCACACTCACCGATGTGACCGCGCTGCTCAATGCCCTGACGCGGACCCCCTACCGGGAAGCGGTGGAGCTGGCTCTGGCCAAGCAGACGGGGCTGGCGGCCCTGCGCGAGGCGCTGCAAGCGGATCTCTATAGCCGCTTGCGCCGGGCCGGCCGCTTTTTCTGCGATGGCGCGGCTGAGCTGGCGGCGCTGGCGTTGAGCCGCTTTGATCTGGAGAACCTCAAGGCGGTCTTGCGCGGCCTGACGCAGGGTCTGGCGCCGGAGGCCATCACCGGGGCGTTGATACCGGCCGGTACCATCCCACCTTCAGACTGGCTGACGCTGGCCCAAACCGGCAATCCTCGGGGGGCAATTGATTTGCTGGCCACCTGGCGCTTGCCGCTGGCGGCCCCCCTGCTTGAACTGCGTGCCAGCCAGCCCGGCGCGTCGCCCTTGCAACTGGAGCTGGCTCTGGAACGATGGCAATTCGCCCGGCTGACCGCCCGGCGCGAAGCAGCGGCGCGGCCGTTACAAACGCTGGCCCACCTGACCGCCGACATCGCCAACACGATGACCGTCATGCGCCTGGCCGGTTTGCCGGGCAAGGCGGCCTTCCTGGCCCAACATTTTGGTGACCAGGCTGTTGCTGGCCTGCTGGTTGGTCCCGGCCGCATTCCCTTCAGCCAACTGACTCTGGCTGCTGGGCAGGAAACTGTCGAAGGTGCAGTGGCCAGCCTGCAAGACAGCGCGCTGGGTGAACCACTGCGGGCCGGGCTAGCCCGCTATCGAGCCACCGGTCAGCTTAGCGGCCTGGAACGGGAGCTGGGCCGGCACCAGCTTGGCCTGGCCCGCCGCTTTTTTGTCAGCGCCGCCGGCAATATCGGTGTTTTTCTCGGTTATCTGTTGCTCAGCCAGAATGAAGCGGCCAACTTGCGCCGGATCGGCTATGGCCTCGATCTGCGCCAGCCCGCCGTCGAAATTCAGGCTGATTTGCTACTGGAGCTCACATGAGCCGCCTGCTAATCCTGACCCGGCCCGACACTGTGGCCGGTTTCCACCTGGCCGGCGTCGATGCCGTCGCCGCCAACGATGCCGCCGCCGCCGAAGCGCAAATCCTGCGCTGGCTGGCGGCCGGCGAGCAGGGACTCCTGGCCGTCGACGAAAGCCTCTACACTGAATTTGGCGACGGTTTGCGCAAGCGGTTGCTGAACAACAGCCAATTACCATTGCTGGTCCTGCCCGATGGCCGGCCGGTTGGTGCGACCATCACCAGCCGCCAGCGTTTGGCCGAGCTGATCCGCGAAGCCATCGGCTTCCACATTACCTTCCAGGAGGCGTCCTGATGCTCTCTCCCGCCACCTTGCCTGAAACAACCGCGCCGGCCAACAAACCGGGCCGGATTATCCGCATCGCCGGCCCCGTCGTTGGCGCGGTTGGCCTGATCGGCGCTCGCCTGTACGACGTGGTCCTGGTGGGCGAGCTGGGTCTCATCGGCGAGGTCATCCGGCTGGCTGGCGCGACAACGACCATCCAGGTTTATGAAGATACGGCTGGCCTCAAGATTGGCGAGCCAGTCGTCAACACCGGTGATCCGCTGGTGGCCACGCTGGGGCCGGGGCTGCTGGGCAGCGTATACGATGGTTTACAGCGCCCTTTGACGGGCCAAGCGGCGGCCTTTTTGCAGCGCGGCACAGCGGGGGAGCCGCTGCCGCCTGAGAAGCTCTGGGAGTTTACGCCAGCCGTCAGCGTGGGCGAAGAGGTCATCGGTGGCCAGATCCTCGGCACTGTCCCCGAAGGCGCCGTTATTGAGCACCGCATCCTGGTGCCGCCGGGCCGGGGCGGCCTGGTCAGCGCCATCCACCAGGGGCCGGCCACCCTGACCGCGCCCATCGCCATCCTGATGGAGAATGGCGAAAGCTTTGAGCTGACCCTGAGCCAGAGCTGGCCGGTGCGCCGTCCGCGGCCATTCCGGCGGTTGCGCCAGCCGGTGGAGCCGTTGCTGACCGGCACCCGCATCGTCGACAGCTTCTTCCCGGTGGCCAAGGGGGGTGCAGCCGTCATCCCTGGTGGCTTCGGCACCGGTAAGACGGTGTTGCAGCAGGCGGTGGCCCGCTGGGCCGATGCAGATGTCGTCGTCTACATCGGCTGCGGCGAGCGGGGCAACGAGATGGCCGAGGTGCTGGAGGAGTTCCCCTTGCTGGACGATCCCCGGCACGGCACCTCGCTCATGGAGCGGACGGTGCTCATTGCCAACACCTCCAACATGCCGGTGGCGGCCCGTGAGGCCAGCATCTACACCGGCGTGACCATCGCCGAATATTACCGGGACATGGGTTACGACGTTGTCCTGCTGGCCGACAGCACCTCGCGCTGGGCTGAGGCGTTGCGGGAGATATCCGGCCGGTTGGAAGAGATGCCCGGCGAGGAAGGCTACCCCGCCTACCTGGCCACCCGCCTCTCTGAATTTTACGAACGGGCCGGCCGGGTTGTCTGCCTGGGCAGCCCGGCGGACGAGGGCTCGGCAGCCCGCAATGGCTCCGTCACCCTCATCGGCACCGTCTCCCCGCCCGGGGCCGACTTCTCCGAGCCGGTGACCCAGAACACGCTGCGGGTGGCCGGCACCTTCTGGGGGCTGGACTACGACCTCTCCCGCCGCCGCCATTTCCCGGCCATCAACTGGAACCAGAGCTACACCCTCTATGACCTGGACGACTGGTACAGCCGCGAACTATCGCCCGAATGGCCAGACCTGGTGCGCCGGGCCAAAGCGCTGCTACAGGAAGAGGAGGAGCTGCAGGAGATTGTGCAACTTGTCGGCCCCGATTCCCTGGCTGAAGCACAGCAGGAGATCCTGGCCGTCGCCCGCATGGTGCGGGAAGATTTCTTGCAGCAGTCGGCCTTCCACGAGATCGACCGCTACTGCCCGCCGCGCAAGGCGCAGGGGATGCTGCAAATCATCCTGGCCTTTCATGAGGAGGCAGCAGCGGCGCTGGCGGCGGGCCAGCCGCTGGAGCAGATCATGGCCCTGCCGCTCGTCGCTGAAATTGCCCGCATGAAGCAGATCCCGGCGGAGGCAGCTGCCGAGAGGCTGGCGAGTTTGCTGTCTGAGTTGCCGGCCGCTTTTGCCACTCTGGAGAACGGACGATGACGACACTTATTCCCCCGCTGGTCACCAAAGTCTACCGGACCATCTCCCGCATCAGCGGGCCGCTGCTCTTTATCGACCGCATCCAGGATGTCGCCTACAACGAGATCGTGGCCATCCAGGACCCGGAGGGGCAGACCCGCCTGGCCCAGGTGCTGGAAGTGGACCAGGAACTGGGCGTGGTCCAGGTCTTTGCCGGCACCAGCGGGCTGGACCTGGAACGGACCAGTGCCCGTTTCACCGGCGAGGTCGCCCGGCTGGCGGTCGCTCCAGAGATGCTGGGGCGGGTGTTTGACGGCTTCGGCCGGCCGCTGGACGGCGGTGCGCCTATCGTGGCGACGGCGCGACCCGAGATCAACGGGCTACCGATTAACCCGGCGCAGCGCCGCCAGCCGACGGCGTTCATCCAGACCGGCGTTTCGGCTATCGATGGGCTGAACAGCCTGGCCCGTGGCCAGAAGCTGCCGATCTTCTCCGGCGCCGGCCTGCCGGCCAACGAATTAGTTGCCCAGATCGCCGCCGAGGCGCGTATCCGCCAGCCGGAAGGAAACGGGGTGGCCGCTGACGACGATTTTGCCATCGTCTTTGCCGCCATCGGCATTACCCGGCGCGAGGCGGACTTCTTTCGCCGCCAGTTTGAGGCGGGCGGCGCCATGGACCACACCGTCCTCTTCCTGAACCAGGCCAACGACCCGGCCATCGAGCGGCTCTTTACGCCCCGGGCGGCGTTGACGGCGGCGGAATACCTGGCTTTTGCGCTGGGGCGGCACGTGCTGGTCATCCTGACCGACATGACCAACTATTGTGAGGCGCTGCGCGAAGTGGCGGCGGCGCGGGAAGAGGTGCCGGGCCGGCGGGGCTACCCCGGCTACATGTACTCTGACCTGGCCAGCCTTTATGAGCGCGCCGGCCGATTGCAGGACCAGCCTGGCTCCGTCACCCAACTCATCATCCTGACGATGCCGGATGACGACATCACCCATCCCATCCCCGACCTGACCGGCTACATCACCGAGGGGCAGATCGTGTTGAGCCGGGAGCTGCACCGGAAGGGGGTTTATCCGCCGATCGATGTGCTGCCGTCACTGTCGCGGTTGATGAACGCCGCCATCGGTGCCGGGCAGACGCGCGGGGACCACCGGCCGGTCGCCGACCAGCTCTACGCCCTCTACGCGGAAGGCCGCGATTTACGGCGATTGGTAGCAATTATTGGCGAGGGGGCGTTGTCAGCGGAGGACCAGCGGACGTTACAGTTCACCGAACGTTTTGAGGCAGAGTTTATCGGGCAGGGGCGGACCGGCCGGTCCATCGAAGCCAGCCTCGATCTGGCCTGGGAGCTACTGGCCGCCGTGCCGCGGTCCCGGCTCAAGCGCATCCCGCCGGCGTTGTGGGCTGAATACGGGCTAAAGAGCGAGGGCTAGCGTGAAAGCTAAGGTCACCGTCACCCGGATGGAGTTGCTGGCCCGCAAGCAGCAGATCGCCCTGGCGGAGCAAGGGCTGGCGCTGCTGCAGCAAAAGCGGGCCGCCCTGCTGCGCGAGTTGATGCAGGTCGCCGACCGTGTCCTGGCCCGGGCCGACGCCCTGCAGGACGCGGCCAAAGTGGCCCGGCTCAGCCTCGCCCGGGCCGAGAGCATTGCCGGCCCCGAAGCGGTGCGCGCCGCCGCCCTGGCGGCCCAGGCCGAGCTGCCGCTGACCATGCAGACGGTCAACGTGATGGGGGTTCACGTGCCCGTCATCGAGCAGCGGGCCATCACCCATTCTGTCCTGGGCCGCGGCTACGGCCTGGCCGGCACCTCGGTCACCATCGACGAGGCGGCGGAAGCGTACGAGCTGCTGGTCGAGAAGCTGCTGGAGCTGGCCGAAGGGCAGCTCCGCCTGCAGCGGCTGGCCGACGAGATCCAGCACACCTCCCGCCGGGCCAACGCCCTGGAATACGTGACCCTACCCCGGCTGCGCGCGGAACGGGATTTCATCGAGCGAGCCCTGGACGAGCGGGAGCGGGCGGCCCATTTTCGTCTGAAGCGGGTGAAAAGGGCGCGGGGTGGGTATTAATGGTTCAGCGTGGCAGCATTGGAAATGCCGTGCTGATGGATCAGAAGTGCCCTGAACGGGCACTAATTGGAGCTGAATCCAGTGCCCGTTCAGGGCACTTCCTGCCCATCAGCACGACGTTTTAACGTCGCCACTGACCTCCATTTCTCACCCACCAACTAAAGCCTCCCCACCAACCCCAGCGCCACCTCATACACCGCCTCGTTCGCCTGATTCAGCGCCGCCAATTCATCTTCCGCCAACGGATCAAGAAAACTGCGGCCGCGGCTGAGATCGTCCCAGACGGCGAGGAGGGCAAGCGCGGGGACACCGTGCTGGCGGGCCACCGCCAGCGTCGTGGCGGTTTCCATGTCGACGCCGAGATAGCCGGCCTCGTGCCAGGCGTGCATCATCGCGGGCGTCTCGGCGAAGAGGGAAGCGAAGGTGACATGGGGGCCGCGGTGGACGGTCAGGTTGCGCTCTCGGAGGGCAGTCTCGGCGTGGGCCAGCCAGATGGGATCGGCCGGGACCAGCTCGCTCTGGCTGTAGAACTGGGCAACGCCGTCCTGGGCGAGCGCCTGCTCGGGCAGGATGATGTCGCCGGGGCGGAGCTGGCTTTGCAGGCCGCCGCAGGTGCCGAGCTGGATGGCCAGGCGCGCCCCCAGCCGGCTGAACAGGTAGATGACCTCGCCGGCACGCGCGGCGCCGTAAGCTAGCGCGAAGACGACCTTTTTGTCACCCCATTTGCCCCAGAACAGATCAGGGAAACCGAGCTCACGGACTTCAGTCAGATAGCTCAATCGCCACGCCTGCCGCTCCGCCCGCCACCAGGAGCCTTCCACGATAACGGCGTCCGGGATCTCATCATCGGCCAGGCCGAGGGCGGCCTGCCAGGCTGCGGCCGGTACAGTTTCAATCGAGCGAAAGTAGGGCGTCATCCGCTTACCAGGTGACCAGTTCGACCGGCAGATGCTCCAGCCGGTTGAGATAGACAACTGAATGAGAGCCGTCGACAAAGTCGATCCGCGAGATGGAGGTGTTGT
The DNA here is from genome assembly GCA_020634575.1 of Ardenticatenales bacterium. The sequence goes on from JACKBM010000011.1 coordinate 58,594, forward strand.
GGAAAGCCCAGTTCGTGTGCCAGCTGCGCTGATAATTTGCCGGTTTGCGCTGGACGCCCATCAGTTCATTGATCACCTGGTCGATAAAATCGCCGTGGATGACCAGGGCAACGACGTCGTCGCTGTGTTCATGCCGTTGGCGAATCTCGCCCAATACCATCCGGACGCGGTCAACAAACTGGTTGTCAGTTTCGGCCGGCCGATCATACCAGCCATGCGCATTGAGCCCCGCCGGCAAATGGTGGCCGGGAAAGCGCTCGCGAAAATAAGCGGAATCCGGGCCGGGCAAACCAACCGGCCGGCCGGCCTGGTCAAACTCGAAGATGCCGCCACGTTCAAACATCTCTGTATGGGCCAGGGCCGGGATGGCGCAGGCCTCGGCCACGTAGCCGGCCGTGAGCATGGCCCGGGTCATGAGGCTGCAGTAGAGGTGGGTCAGGCCGTAGTGGCGGCTGCCGTTGGCCACGAAGGGGTGGTGGCGCGGTTCACCGGCCGGATCCGCCAGATGCGCCGCCAGCAGCGCCGACTGGCGATGGCCAATCTCAGTGATTTCCGGGTCCGGGCTGCGCTCACTGAGATCACCCTGGCTCGAATAAAGGACATTGTTGGCCGATTCGGCGTGGCGTATCAGGTAAAGTCTCATCTGGTTCTTCGTCCTACAGCACGCCGTACTTCTCGTACACTTCGCGCAACGTCTTCCCTTCCAGTAATTCCTGGCGGGTTAGATCTTCCTTGGTGATCTTCTCCTGGGCCAGCCCCAGCAGTTCCGCTTCGACAGCTTTGGGGATGACCACGATGCCATCAAAATCAGCCACGATCAGCTCGCCGGGTTGGACCAGCACCTCGCCGCAGCGAATAGGCACATCGTAATCCATCACATGGGCGCGCCCCTGCGAATCCAGCGGCCGGATGCCGGCGTAGTAGACCGGGAAGCCCATCTCGATGATGCGGATGGTGTCGCGCACCTGGCTGTCGCAGACGCAGCCGACGGCGCCGTTCAGTTTGGCCGCCGTTGAGAGCAGTTCGCCCCAGGGGGCATTGCTGCCGGCGTAGTCGGTGGAATGGACGATGACGTCGCCCGGCTTCAAATCATCAACCAGGTCAATTTCGTTACCGTATGGGTCGCCCTCAACAACGTAATCCATTTCCATCCAGCGGGCGGTGCGGGCGCGGCCGACGAAGCCGCAGTTGTACATATCCGGCAGCAGCGGGCGTAACCGCTGGTGCATCGCCTGCTCCCGGTAGCCGAGGCTGTCCAGGATGTCGCACAGCACGGGGACGTAAACGCCTTTCTGGATAAAGTCGCGAATTTCAGCATCGTTCTCAAATGGCATTTCAGACCTCACTTCTTGGTGGAACCGCCGGCATGGGCCGGCCGGGACATCAGCTGCCGGCCGATTATAGGGAGCCTGGCGCCAAAAGGAAACGCTGGCGGGCTATAATGGGGCCATGACGAGCCCACTGCTGCAGACGAAGTTGCGCCGCCCGGCGCTCCGGCCGGTTCGGGTCGAGCGCCCCGCGCTGTATGCCCGTCTGACGACAGGCCAGTTGCAGAAGCTGACGCTGGTGGTGGCTCCGGCCGGTTTTGGCAAAACGGCCCTCGTCAGCGGCTGGCTCGGCGAACGGCCCGCCGGCTGGCTGGCCCTTGATGGGGCGGACAACGAGCCGGCCCGTTTCTGGCGCTATCTGATTGCCGCCCTGCAAACGCTGGCAGCGCCCGTGGGCGTGACCGCCCTGGCGATGCTGGGCGCCAATCCGCTACCCCCGCCCGAGGCGCTGCTGACCAGTCTGGTCAATGATCTGGCGGCCGGCGACGGACCGCTCTGCCTCATCCTCGACGATTACCATCTCATTGAAAATCCTGCCATTCATGACGCGCTGGCTTTCTTCATCGAACACATGCCGGCGCGGTTGCACCTCGTCCTGCTGAGCCGCTCGGACCCGCCTCTGCCGCTGGCGGGCTGGCGGGCCAGCGGCCAACTGCAAGAGCTGCGCCAGGCCGACCTTTGTTTCAGCCTCGCTGAGGCGGCCGAGTTTCTCAATGAGGTGATGGGGCTGGCCCTGATGACGGCGCAGGTCGAGCAGCTGGCTGAGCGGACTGAAGGCTGGGTTGCCGGCTTGCAGCTGGCAGCACTGTCGCTGCAAGGGCACAAGGATCCGACTGCTTTTGTCGCTGCTTTTAGCGGTAGCCACCGCTTCGTCATGGATTACCTTTTGGATGAGGTGCTCCTGAGGCAGAGCGAGCCGGTGCGCCGCTTTCTGTTGCAGACGTCGATCCTGAACCGGCTGACGGCCGGGCTTTGTGCGGCAGTGACCGGCCGGTCAGACAGCGCTGCCGTTCTGGCTGAGCTGGAGCGGGCTAACCTCTTCATCCTGCCGCTGGACGACGAACGCCGCTGGTATCGCTACCATCAGCTTTTTGCCGACCTGCTGCGTGCGCGACTGCTTGACGAAGACGAGGCTACCGAGCTTCATCAGCGCGCCGCCCGCTGGCTGGCCGCTGAAGGGCGGACGGCTGAGGCGATTAACCATTGGTTGGCGGCTGAGGATTTCGCTGCGGCAGCTGCTTTGATTGAGGAGGCCGGTTTTGCCGCGCTGTATCAGGGTGAGTTGGGGCAGCTGGCCGGCTGGCTGGCGGCGTTGCCCCCGGTGTGGGTCGCCGAACGGCCCTGGCTGGGCATTCTGGCGGGTTGGACGGCGTTGTTAACCGGCCGGTTCCCGGCAGTTGCTGCTGCAGTCGGCGCCGCCCAGTCCCGGTTGGCTGCGGCGGGCAACCGCCAGGGCGAGGCAGCGGGGCATCTGGCTGCCATTCAAGCCTACCTGGCCCTGATGACGGGGGATGTGGCCGCTGCTCTGCAGAACGCCCGGGCGGCGCTGGCGCAGTTACCGGCCGGCGCTGCGGCTACACGGAGCGTCGTCACCTTTACGTTGGCCGGCGCTGCCCTGTTTGCCGACGAGGTTGGTGCCGCTCAGGTGGCGTTTGCCGAGGCGGCTCAGGCGGCGACGGCGGCGGGCAACATTCACCTGGCGGTGCCGGCACTCTGCGCCCTGGGGACATTGCAACAGCAAAATGGGCAGATGACCCTGGCCGAGACCAGTTTTCGGGCAGCGTTGCGCCTGGCGACGGGGCCGGCTGAGTCGCTCCTGCCATTGGCCGCCGGCGCTCTGAATGGGCTGGGTCAGCTCGCCTATGAGCGGGATGAGCTGGACGAGGCTGAGAACCATCTACAAACGGCCCGGACGCTGGCGGCCCAATGGGGTAATGTCGAATCCCTGGTGAGTAGTCTGGTTCATCTGGCGCAGCTGGCGTTGGCGCGTGGGGCTGGCGACCTGGCGCTGACCCATCTCGATGCGGCAGCGACGGCTGAGCGGGACGGGCAACTGGCGCCGAGTTCAACGGCCTGGCTGACGGCAGCGCAAATCCGGGTTCGCCTGGCGCTTGGCCAGCCGGCTGCTGCCCGTGAAATCGCTACAGCCCGGGGTTTGACGGCTGATCTGCCGCCGAGCTACATGCGCGAGGTCGAACTCCTGGCCCTGGCCCGGCTCATGGTAGCCGAGGAGGATTGGGGTGGGGCGGCCGCGCTCCTGAACCGGCTGCTGGCGGCTGCTGAAGGACGCGGGCAGCGTGGCCGGGCCAGCGAACTCCTGGCCTGGCTGGCAGTTTGCCACGAGGCACAGGGTGAAACGGAGTTGGGTCGCATCGAGCTGGACCAGGCACTGGCGCTGGGCGCAGTGGCTGGCCTGAGGCGGACGTTCCTGGATGTCGGGCCGCGGTTACGCCCGCTGCTGGCCCGGGCGGCGGCGCGTGGCTGCCAGCCGGATTATGTGGCCGCTTTGCTGGCAGAGAACCGGCCGGTCGCCACACCGTCACTGCAACCGCCCACGGAGCCACTCAATGAGACCGAGAAAGAGCTGCTACGCCTGATCGCGGCCGGCCTTTCCAATGGCGCCGCCGCCGCTGAACTTTTCCTATCCGTCAACACTGTCAAATGGCACCTCAAAAACATCTACGCCAAGCTGGGGGTCCACAGCCGCGTTGAGGCAGTCCTGCGCGCCCGCGAACGGGTCAACCGCTAGCCCCGCTACCCAGCCGAACTACCCAACCGGGTGGTGCCTTGCGCTCCTGTCATCCCCTACAATTCCCTTAATTCCCGCAACGCCTGCACTTCCCGAAGTCATCCCCGCGTTCGCGGGGATGACGACGCTGAAAAGGGCTCGGCAGAATCCAGGTTGTTCAATGAGATCTTACTGTGTCTCTCTTGAGGAGAGATATGATGATGTACCAGATCATTCTCAAAGGCCAATTACATCCCTGCCACGAGCGGCGCCTGGCGCCCCTGACGCTGCGCCATTTGCCCGACGGCAACAGTTGCCTGGAAGGGCTGCTGGCGGACCAGGCAGCGCTGTTTGGTCTGCTGTTGCGGCTGCGCGATATCGGCATCCCGCTGCTGAGCCTGCGGGCGATTGAGGTAGAAGTAGAGGTAACGCAATGAGGACGACAAAACGGCAAAAATTGGCATTTCAGGGGCGCAAAATGATGCTCCCCCTGGTCATCATGGCCGCCTTTCTGCTGCTCGGTGCGGCGATGTGGCTTCATTGGGGCGAGATTATGGCCCTGTTCTTTTTTGGCTACATCGGCGTGGCGGTTGGCCTGGGGCTAGGCTTGTACGCCGCCCTACCCAAGAAGCAGAAGCCGTGGGGGCGGCGGCTGTCGCTGTTGCTGGTTGGTAGCTTTTTGATTGGCTTTGCGGCGTTAGCCGGCCAGGAGAACATGCAGCTCGAAGGCGTTTTCTTTGGCCTGATGGGTGGTGTATTCCAGGCGGCTGTGATCCATTATCTGATTGCCAAGGTGATTGGGCCGCTGCTGTTTGGCCGGATCTGGTGTGGCTGGGCTTGCTGGACGGTGATGGTACTGGATTTGCTGCCGTTTAAGCGACCGGCCGGTCGGCTACCGGGCCGCTGGGGCTGGTTGCGTTATCTGCATTTCGGCCTCAGCCTGGGACTGGTAGCGCTGGCCTGGTTTGGCTTTGGCTTCCGTGCGGGCGCGGTGGGGCGGTCAGCGGTTCTCTGGTACGGGGCGGGCAACCTGGCTTATTACGCCCTGGGGATTGGTTTGGCCTATGCGCTCAAAGACAATCGCGCTTTCTGCAAATATATCTGCCCGGTGACGGTGCCGCTCAAACTGACCAGCCGCTTTGCCCTGCTCAAAATCAAAGGGGAAGCCGCCAGCTGCAATGATTGCGGTGCCTGCACCCTGATGTGCCCGATGGATATTCGCATCCCGGATTACATTTTGCAGGGCCAGCGGGTCTTATCGACTGAATGTACCCTGTGCCAGACCTGCGTCTCGGTCTGTGCCCGGGATGCCCTGGGCGTGTCGTTTGGTCTGGATCTGGGCGGGCCGGAGAAGCTGCGGCTCAGAGAGAGGTAGGGGCGGATGTTTAAGCAGATCGGTCGCATTGGGGCGGGCCTGGCTATCTTGTTGGCCACGGGGCTGCTTGTACTGACGAACATGGGCGTGATCCGGTTAGGCGCGCCGTATATTTATGGCGTGGCGGCGGCGACTGGAGACCGGCCGGTCGCCTTTGTCGATGTCAATGTCCTGCCCATGGACGAGGAACGGGTGTTGCCGGGCCAGACTGTCCTGGTACGAGACGGGGTCATTGTCGCTTTGGGACCGGCCGGTACAGTGCCGCTGCCGGCCGGTGCGCTGCTTGTGGCTGGCAATGGCAGTTACCTGCTCCCCGGACTGGTCGACATGCACGTTCATATCGAAAACGAGAACGATTTGCTGCTGCTGGTCGCCAATGGGGTGACGACTGCCCGCAACATGTGGGGCAACAGCGGTCGCAAACTCTGGTTTGGCCTGCCTGACCAGCTGGCCCTGCGCCAGCAGATCGCCGCGGGCCACCTCTTCGGCCCCACGATTTACACGGCCGGGCCGATCATGGAGGGGGAACCAGCCTTTCACCCGCTGGCCGAACCCATTCGGTCGCCGGCCGCAGCCGTCGAGTCAGTCCGCTGGCAAGCGGCGCAAGGCTACGATTTTGTCAAGGTGTACGACCATCTCTCTGCCGAGGCGTACGAGGTTGTGCTGGCGGAAGCCGCCGCCCAGGGCTTACCGGTGGCCGGCCATGTGCCGGTGGCTGTGGGGCTGGACGGGGTGCTGGCTGGAGGGCAACAGACGATTGAGCATATGAGCGGCTACATCGACCCGGACGCAGTCAAATGGCTGATCCCGCCCGATCAGCTGGCCGACTATGCCGAGCGCACGGCGGCGGCCGGCGTCTGGAACGTGGTGACGCTATCGGAATATCCGAAGAGCGGGGCGACACCGGCCGGTTTTGAACGGTTACAGGCCCAATCCGGCCTCGACTATCTGTCGCCCGGTACGCGGCTGTTGTCCCCGTTCTTCTACATGATGACCCGGCGCAGCCACAGCTACCGCGGCGCCGACTACCCGGAACAGGTGGCCGCCCTCAACCGGCAGATGGTCGCCGCCCTACACGACGCCGGCGCCGGTATCCTGCTGGGAACGGACGCGGCCCAGGCGTATCACCTGCCCGGCTACGCCGTCCATGAAGAGCTGGCCTTGCTGGTCGAGGCCGGGCTGACCCCCTACGAAGCGATCGCTGCCGGCAGCCGGGATGCGGCCCTGGCGCTGGGCGCGCCGGCTGCGTTCGGCACCATCGCCCCGGGCCAGCGGGCCGACCTGCTTCTGGTCGACGGCAACCCGCTGGCGGACGTTGGCCAGCTCCAGAACCGGCGCGGGGTGATGCTGCGTGGCCGGTGGTTGCCGGCGCCAGAGCTCGATGGGCTGTTGGCCGGTCTGGCGGCCTCGTATGAGCCGAGCTGGCTGGATCGGCTGTGGCCCCTGGCGCTGTTGCTGGTTGGGTTGGTAAGCCGGCGTTTTGTGGCAAAATGAGGGCTATGAATAATGCCACCAGTCTCTTCTTGCAGTCGACGAGCCAGTTGGCGCAAAAGGTCATGCTTCAGTTGGATGATATCCAGGCGCTGTACGGCGGCCAGCGGTTGCTGTTGGCGGGTGACGGCCGCCTGGTGGTCACACGGGTGGCGCCCGGTGGCGGGCAGACGGTGACAGAGTACATCGTGCCGGCAGCCGATGTGGCCGCGATCTGGCAACTGTGCCTGGCGCAGGATTTGCTGACGATCCGGCCGGGGGAACGGCCCGGCATCCCCGACGAAGTGCGCCAGACGCTGACCCTGACTAATGGCCGTGGCGAGCTGCACAAAGTGAGTAAATGGGCGGGCGTGCCAGATAGTCGCTTTGCGGCGATCCTGGCGGGGTTGCTGCAGCTGGCAGCGCGGGCGGAAAATGAACAGCCGGCCGGTTGACGTCCAGGCGATGCGCCAGCTCCTCGACTCGTGCGATCGCCCCACCGCCGTTGTTGATTTGGAGGAGGCAATGCAGCTGCCCTCCGTGCAGGCTGCTACCCGCCTCTGGTACGCGGCTGGCCAACTGATCGCCTTTGCTTTTGTGGATGATTACAACAACCTGCGCTTTGAGATTCGCGATGAGGCGGTGTCTGCACCGTTACAGACTGAGATCGTAGATTGGGGCGTGACGGTGATGGGGGCCCGGCAGGCCCTTACCGGCCGGATCGCCACCCTCGACGCCGCCGTGCCGGCCGGCAATGGCTGGCAGATCGCCATGTTAGAAAGGCACGGCTTTGCCCGCCTCGATTTCCGCTCCCTGCGTTACGCTCGCGCCCTGGACATCCCCATCCAACCGCAACCGTTGCCGGCCGGTTTTACGCTCCGGCCGGTTACCGGCGAACCGGAGGTCGAGGCCCTCGTGGCGCTGCACCGGGCCGCCTTCGGCACGGACAACATGACGGTTGAAGCGCGTTTGGCCATGATGCGTGTGCCCGGCTACATGCCCGAGCTGGACCTGCTGGTGGTGGCCCCAAATGGATCCCTGGCCGCTTTTTGCGTCTGTGGCGTTGAGGACGCGGCTGGCCAGGTCGGTTACACCGACCCCATCGGCACCCATCCCGATTTCCAGCGGCGCGGGTTGGCCAGCGCTGTCGTCACGGCCGGCTTGCAAGCCCTGCAAGCCCGCGGCGTGACCGCGGCCGAATTAGGCACCAGCAGCCAAAATTTAGCGATGCAACAGCTCGCCAGCCATCTGGGCTTCCGCCTGGTGGCTGAAAAACTCTGGTTCAGCAAGCCCCTGCCGGCTTAATGAGGTCATAATGGTCAAAACAGAACGCCCGGTCCTGATGAGCGGCGAAAATCCCGGGCTGACGCTTTACGCGCCCGGCACAGATGAAGCCGTAGCGATTGTCAGTTACTGGTATTGCACCGATAGCCCTTTTGGCGTTGGCCACGCCCTGGTGCTCTGGTTGGCGGAAGGGGCTGTACCGGTCGGTCCCTGGGGCGCCGGCGGTATCCTGACCGATAACCAGCCCCTGGCCGCAGCCCTGGTCAACCGGCTGACGCGCCATTTTCCCGAATTCAGCGCGGTCCCCGTCGCCGGCCTGCCCTACATCGAGGCGCGCTGCCAGCACACTTATGACGGCGCCATCTACCGGGTTACGGGCCAGGCAGCCGATCGGGAAGTAACCGTCGAATGGCAGTCGCCCCTGGAGCGCAAACGAATCGTCTGGCCTGCGTTCCCCGCCGGCGAGGCCGCCTATGACCTGAGCACCGTGATTTGTCCCTGTCAGGCAGGGCAGATCTGGTTGGATGGTGCTGCTCTCGCCGGCGCTGTGCGCGTGGGCCAGGCTGCGGACGGCACACCTTCCAGCAGCGCTTTCCTCGCTTTTGCCGAATCCTGGGTGGGGCCGGTAGAAGGTTAGGGACCGGCCGGGGGCGGCTCAAAACCCCACTTCGCCAGGATCGCCTGCCCCTCCGGGCTGAGTACAAAGTCGATGAAGGTCTGGGCCAGGGCCGGTTCGCTCGCGTCGGCCAATGGGGCGATGGGGTAGGCCGCTATCACGTTTTGCTCAGCGGGGATGGCGATTTGCTCAACTCGCGCGGCCAGGTCCGGGGTGACATCGGAACGGTAGACGATGCCCGCGTCCGCCTCGCCCAGGGCAATTTTGGCGGCCACCTGGCGCACATTTTCCTCAGCTGAGACCAGGTTGGCGTAAAACGCTGTTTGAAACGTCGCCGGCTGCCTGGCGATGATCTCGTCAGTGTACTGCCGGACCGGCACGCCCTCGGCCGCCAGGATGAGTTGGACGCCCGGCTGGGCCAGGTCGGCCAACTGCGTGATACCGGCCGGATTGTCAGCCGGGACGATGATGGTGAGCCGATTGGAGACAAAGGGTGTGGCGCTGTTGGCGGTGATCCGGCCGGTGGCCACAACCCGGGCCATCTGCGTTTCGTTGGCCGGCGCAAACAGATCGGCCGGGACGCCTTCAACCAGCTGGGCCGCCAGTTGCGACGAGCCGGCGTAATTCAGAACGACGTCAACGCCTTCATGCTGCGCCATAAACGCGTCCGCCAGCTCGTCAAACGCATCCGTGAGCGAAGAGGCGGCGAAAACAACGATTTCATGAGAGTTGCCTGTTTCTGTCGAGCCGCCGCTACAGCCAGCCAGGCAGAGCAGCAGTAAAAGCGCCAGCCAGCGAAGTTTGAGGACAGAGATAGCTCGGGTTGGAGCAGGTGCAAGCATCCGGCAATCATAACCTGATCATCTAGTTCGCGGCGACACTACACCCCGCCAAACGCCGCGAAACCGCCGTCCACCGGCACCACAATGCCAGTGACAAAGCGGGCCGCATCGCTGGCCAGCCAGACCGCCGTCCCGACCAGCTCGTCCGGCTCACCAAAGCGGGCCATCGGCGTGTGGTCGATGATGAGCTGGCCCCGCTCGGTGTAGCTCCCGTCCTCGCGCAGCAGCAAGGCCCGGTTCTGCTCGCCCACGAAGAAGCCCGGTGCGATGGCGTTGACGCGCAGGCCGGCGCCATACTTCTGGGCCAGCTCGACGGCTAGCCACTGGGTGAAATTATCCACCGCCGCCTTGGCGTTGCCGTAACCCAAGACCCGCGTCAGCGGCTTTTGCGCCGCCATGGAGGAGATGTTGATGATGCAGCCGCCTTGCTGCGTCGCCATCGGCTCGCCAAACACCTGGCTGGGCAGCAGGGTGCCCGTCAGGTTTAGCGCCAGCACGCCTTCGTATGCGGCCTGCGTCATGTTGAAAAAGGTGAGGTCACCAAAGACGGTCGCGGCCGGCATGTTGCCGCCGGCTGCATTCAGGAGAATGTCGACCCGGCCGCACTGGTCCAGCAGCTTTTCCCGTGCTGCCAGCAGCGAATCGCGATCCAGTACATCCGCCACCAGCGGCAGCGCCTGCCCACCGGCCGCCGTAATCGCCGCCACAGTCTCAGCTGCCGCTTCAGCCCGCCGGCCCAAAATCCCGACCGTCGCCCCGGCCGCCGCCAACCCCCGGGCCATCGCCCCGCCCAACACCCCCGTACCGCCCGTCACGACGGCTACTTTCCCTGTCAACGAAAACATCTCACTCATGTCACACTCTCTTTTTTTCTTTTTGCCGCAGATTTCGCGGATTAGGGGATTTTTGGGCTGCGCGAATTTATGGTCCAGTCATGGCAGATGAATATCAAGTGTGACGTTTTGACTCGCGCAACCTCCCATCCCCAAATCTGCGAAATCTGCGGCAAAAGATCTATTCTACAAATGGCGCCAGGTGGCGGATGAAGTGGGCCTTGAGGGCAGCGGCGTAAGCTGCTTCGTGGTCAACCAGGAAGGCTTGTGTGGCCGCGCCAAAGGTATCCAGGATGGAGCCGAAGGTTACGTGCAGCACCTGGCGGGCCGAGAACTGCTCCAGCAAGCCGGACAATTCTGCGTCGCTGAGCGCGCTTTCTTCCGGGACCTCGTCCAGTCTGGCATCCAGGAAGTACGTTTTGCGATCATACTCGAAGCGCTCCCGGGCTAACGTCAGGATCTGGCGGAAGAAGGCCGGGTCCGTGGTGGCGATGGCGCGCAGGAGTTCCAGATAGCTGGTCCCAGCCGTTTTGACATGAGCCCGCCCCTGGCTGGCTGCCGCAATCTGCCCATAAATCGAGAATTTGTCTGACCCTGTATGGATACTGAGCTTATAGTTGCCAAAATGGTGCATGATGGCCGCATGTTTGGCCAACTCAGCGGCAAACTCCGCCTCGTCACCCAGATAATCCACCCCTTTCTGGAACTTGCCCACAAAGCGCGGTGCCAGGCTGACCACCGGCACATCTAGCCGCGCCAGCTCATTGGCGATGAAGTAATGTTCGTAGGCCGAGGTCGGCGTATCGGTCTCGTCGACCGACATTTCCAGCTCAAAGGGTCGCCCCGCCATTTGCTCCGTCAGCGCGTTGGCGATGGCGGCGGTGTGGGCCAGGGCTCGGCCATATTTGGCCAGCGCCCGCAGCAGGATCTCCTCCGTGAACGCGAGCGCCAATCCGTCAAGCTGAATGGGCGCTGAGCAGTAACGCTGCTGCATGTCGGCAAAGTCACTGGCGAGCGCGGCCCAGGGCAGCGTATCCATTTTGTCCTGCAGGCGGGATAACGGATCTGTCTGCGCTTGGTTGTCGACATAGTCGCTGGGGTCGATGGTGTAGAAGGTGTAGCCGGCGGCCACGAAAGGGGCCAGGTGTTCTATCTCTTTGACATGGTCAGCGTCGGCGCCCCAGGGCGCCTGCCAGCCGCATTGCAGGACGCCCCACATGGCGTCATCCAGCACTTGCTGGGGGGACCGGCCGGTCCGGCTATTCTCCCGCACCGACTGCTGCGCAAAAATCGGCGCGATCTGCCCGGTAGGGTCGGCCGCCCGCAACGCCGCGATGTGGCCCGGCGTGGCCGCCCCCAGCCGGTCGCCAAACCCATACGAGGTTTGCAGCCCCAGCGGGACCGGATTCAACCAGGGCAACCGCCGCCGCATCTCTGCCGCATTGGCCGCCGTCAGCGGAAACAGCTCTGGACTCTCCGCGTCGCCGCTAAAGCCAGCCACGTCCCCGCGCGCGCCCAGCAAACGCTCGCCGGTCGCCTGCCGTGCTACAAAGTAAGTTGTCCCCTCATGCGTTACTGTTGACTCGGGGTAAAGTGTAAGGCCATCTAGTTTCATGATTTTTTCTCTTTTTTGCCACGGATTGGCACGGATTTAACACGGATTTCTTTTGGTGGGTTTCTGGTGACCTTGTGTCGCCTGACAAACAGGTTGCCATATCAAAGTCCACCACATCAAATAGAAAAAAATCCGTGCTAAATCTGTGTTAATCCGTGGCCAATTCCCCTAAACAAACTTGTAAGCAACCATGGCCAGGTCGTAGGCCAGGGCCCGGACCATGGCCAGCCCCTCCTCGGGCGCGACGATATGGCGGACGACGAGGCCGGCGACCCAGTCGGCGGCGGCGCGGCGCCAGACGTCGTGGCGGGCCGGGATGGAGGGGTAGGCGCGGGTATCATCGTTGAAGCCGGCGGTGTTGTAGATGCCGGCGGTCTCGACCACGTTGTCGAAGAAGCGGCGCATCCCGTTCAAACTGTCAAAGAACCACCAGGGCGGCCCCAGCTTCACCGCCGGGTAATGGCCGGCCAACGGCGCCAGTTCGCGGCTGTACGTGGTTTCGTCCAGGTTAAAGAGGATGAGATTGAATTCCGGCCGGTTACCAAACTCGTTCAGCAACGGCCGCAACGAGCGCGTAAACTCCGCTGCCAGCGGGATATCTGCGCCCATGTCCCAGCCAAACTGCTCGAAAATCAGGTCGTTGTGATTGCGATATGAGCCGACGTGCAGCTGCATCACCAGCCCATCCTCGACGCTCATGCGGGCCATTTCCAGCAGCATATGACCGGTAAACAGGGCGGCATCGGCCGAATCGACTGTGCCATTGAGGGCCCGGCTGAAAATTTGCTCGGCGGCGGCGGCGCTGAGCCGGCCGGTGTAGGCGGTCTGGGCGGCATGGTCGGTGGCGTGGGCACCCATCGCCTTGAAGAACGTGCGCCGCTGCTCCAGGGCGCGGATGTAGCTGGGGAAATCGACCACGTCGATGCCGCTAACCTCACTGAGCAGGTCAATCTGCGCCCGCCAGCCGGGGCGTTCCAGGTCGACGACGGCGTCGGGGCGGAAGGTGGGCAGGATCCGGCCGGTCCAGCCGCTGTCGCGGATCGCCTGGTGGTGGGTCAGGGTATCGGTGGCGGCGTCAGTGGTGCAGAGAAGTTCGATGTTGAACCGCTCATACAGCCGGCGTGGCTGCATCTCATCGCTTTGTAAGGCCGCATCGATCTGATCATAGATCGCCTGGGCGTTGCCGCTTTCCAGTAACTCCGTCACCCCAAACAGCGTCGCCATCTCTTCGCGTAGCCAGATGCCGGTGGGGGTGCCCCGGAACAGGTGGAAATGGTCCGCAAACCGCTGCCAGGCCCGGCGTGGATCCGTTTCGCTCGGGCCGCCGTCCCGTCGTGGGATGCCCAGATCCGCCATCGGCACCCCCTGGCTGTACAACATGCGGAAGATGTAATGGTCGGGGACCAGCAGCAGCTCGGTGGGGGAGCCGAAGCGGTAATCCGGGTCAGCAAAGAGCCGCGGATCGACGTGGCCATGCGGGCAGACCAGCGGCAGGCCGGCCACCTGCTCATAGAGTTGGCTGGCCATGGCCCGCTGCGCCGGCTGCGGCGAAAAATAGCGGTGCGGGTGTAGTTCTAATTTCGTCATAAACTCTCTTTTCTCAAAACTCTCTTCACATAGGAGACATAGCCGCATACAAGAGGATTTGGCCGCTAATTGCGCCAAGCGACAATTTGCCTCCAGTTAATTGTGGCTTGTCCGTCGGCCCTTTGGTTTAAAATTCTGACGTCACCTTGAGCCTCGTTCATGGGGCATTACCCAAATCAAGAGAGGGCGAAGGGCCCCTCTCCATGATGTTGGCCTGAAAGGTTGGTGGCGGGCTTCAGGTTATGTTTCGTAGGAAACCGGCGACCGGCCGGTCCTGTCAGCGCCTCAGATCGGGATCCCTCGCGCTCTCTAAATGAGCGCTTTTCACGGCAGACAAAGCTCGGGATGACGTCAGGATGATGAGCGGGATGCCTGATTTGCTTTTGGACAAGCCTTAAAGCGGTCACTACAAACCTGGAAATGCGCATCATTTCACCTTTTTCTTGGCAAAGAGCTAGCCCAGCCATCTTTTGAACCAGCTAAGGCTGGGCGGCAAGGCGTAGGCGTGGCCGCCGGGATGGATATGCAAGTGACAGGCATCCGGCTGGCCCGCAGCGGCGTAAGCTGCCGCGACTGTCACGTATTGGGCCTTACTGCCGGTAATTGGGAAGATGGGATCAATCTCACCATTGAGCAGCAACAGCGGCCGCGGCGCGATCAGGGCGCCGATCGCCCCCATTTCGCCCAGTTCCCGTACGCCCGGCACGTAGTTGCATTCACAATGGGCCATCCCCAGGATCGACTCAGCATAGGAGCAGAAATAGCCGGCCACGACGGCCGCTGTGATCCGCTCCTCCAGCGCCGTCAGGAATAACGCTGTCGTGCCGCCGCCGGAGAGGCCGGTGCAGCCCAGCCGGCTCATGTCGGCATCGGGCCGGGTCGCCAGGAAATTGATGGCGCAGATCGCGTCCCAGCAGCGCTCACCCAGCGTCGTCCGCCCGTGCATCATGTAGGCAAACGAGAGATGGCGGCAGGAGCGGGGCACGGCGTTGTCATCCAGCTGGTCGGTGATCCGCTCACCCATGCCCCGCTGTTCGATGGCGCAGACCAGGTAACCGGCCTCAGCCAGAGCCTGGGCGTAATTGTTGTCCGCCGCCAGGTTGCGCGCCGCTGTCGCCTCATCCGGGTAATGGCCCAGAATCGGGCCGACGCCAGGCCCATGGCCGTGAAAGGCCAGGATAGGCGCAAAGGGCGCCTCAGCTTTGGGGATGAGCAGGTAGAGCGGGATCTGGACGCCTTCGCCGGCGTCGAGGCTATACTTTTCCTCGAAGTAGCTGCCCTCGTCCTGGCGGCTCAGGAGCTGGGCGGCGACGGGGATAACCGGCCGGTCCTTAATCCCCAAAATGGCGGCCAGTTTGGCCCGGGGCGTGGTTTCAGCGGCCGGGTCGCGGGGCGGGGCGGGAGTGAGTTGGGAGATGTGTGGTTGCAGATTAAACATAGCTTTGTGTACCGGCCTCTGAGCGCTGTGCGCAGCTCGAATTGCCGTCTGACGGGAACGCGTTACGACACAATCAAGGGCTGTGCCATCTGGCCAGTTTGGCCTCGGGCAAATCTCAAGGCGTTAACATGACCTTGATAGCGTCCTTGGCATCGTGCACAATCTGGATCCCGTGTTCGAATTGCTCAAGCGGGAAGGCGTGGGTCATAATGTCGTCGACCGGCACCTGGCCCTTTACCAGCATCTCAATTGCCAGCGGGTAGCAATAAGGTCCAAGATGGGAGCCGTGAATGTTCAGCTCTTTGGTATCACCAATGATCGTCCAATCGACGGTGACCGGCTCGCCAAAGACACTGAATTCCACAAAGGTGCCCAGGCGGCGGATCATATGAAGCCCCTGAGCCACCGATTTAGGATGCCCGCTGGCTTCTATGTACACGTCGCAGCCGTAGCCGCCCGTGAGTTTCTTGACTTCGTCGACGACATCAACCTCCAGCGGGTTCAGGACCAGGTCGGCGCCACACTTTTTGGCGATGTCCAGCCGGGCTGGTTGCAGATCGAGGGCTATTAAGCAGCCCGGGTTTTTCAGACGCGCGGCGGCGACCATGCCCAAGCCTAACGGACCGCAACCAGAAATAACGACGACGTCGCCAAATTGAATCTCCCCGCGCTGAACAGCATGGATGGCGCAGGCCAATGGCTCGATATACACCGCCTGTCGAGGGGTGAGCAGCTTGGGGACGCGATAATTGATGGCGTCAGCGGGGAAACGCATATATTCGGCCATCGCCCCGGGTGTTCTCTGCCTGAAGCCGTAAACGTCGTGTTTCCTGTCACACATCCAGTATTGGCCCCGCTGGCAAAAGCGACAGTGCCAGCAGGGCACAATTTGCTCAGATATGGCCAGGTCACCAATCGCCAGCCCATATTTTTCGGCAGCGCCAGCGCCTAAAGCAACCACTTCACCTACAAACTCATGCCCTGGCGTGATGGGTGGCTGGCAGTAGCCCTGACGATCCGCATCGCCCCAGAATAGCGGCGCGCCGGTATAACATTTGATGTCGCTGGCACAGATCCCGACGCCAAGAACGCGCACCAACACTTCCCCATTGGCTATGGCGGGAACGCTAATCTCCTCCAACCGGTAATTTTCTGGCCCGTAACAGACGACGGAGCGCATGGTTTTGGGTATGTCAATTTTGGCAGCAGTCATCGCTCTTCCTCTAGGATTTTCAGGCAGCAGGCAACGTAAAACGGTGACTGCCGGAGCCGGCTTCACCGGCGAAATGATATTGGTTGGGACCGGCCGGTAAATACACCTCGGCAACCACATTTGGCGGCAGCGTCAATTCAAGGCTGAAATGGTCGCCCGCACGGGTCCAGCTCACTGCCACTGGCCCGCGCTCGGTGGGGATGGTGCCGCTGGCGGCGGGCAGCCGGTCGCCAAACCAGAGCGGGCGGACGCGCAGGCGGGCATATTGCGGCGCCAACGGCTGCACACCCAGGACATACTCTTGAATGCCGAGCAGGCCAATCGCTCCCCAGGGATGGGACATGCTGACATCTTTAACCCGGTCGGCGTCCCAGCTTTCCCAGGTGCAGGTGGCTCCCTGGGCGATATTCTGGGCCCAGCCGGTCCAATCCGCGCGGGTAAACAGGTCGAGCAGATGAACGCCGTCGCCCATCTCGCCGACGGCGCGGATGAGCCAGTAGACGGTGGGCATACCGACGCGCATTTGCATCTGGCGAATGTGGTCGAGGACGCTGGCGCGCTGTTCGGCCGGTGTCAGTCCCAGCGCCAGGGGGAAGATGTTGGCCTGCTGCGAGGCGTGGTCGCTTTGGGAACCATCCACCCGCAGGCCGTCGCAGTAAATGCCGGCAGCCGTGAGCAGACGGCTGTTGATGCCCTGCGTCAGCCGGGCGGCGCGCGCGGCGTAGGTTGCAGCCATAGCCCCATCGCCGAGTAGGGTGGCGATCTGGACGATCACGGTGAAGTCGATGGCCGCGTAGCCATTGACGACGGTGCGGGCGACAGTCGCCATGTCGTAGCCGTAGCGCATCGAGGGGGGCCAGTCGATGATGCCTTCCTCGTACGGGCCACCGCCGCCGGTCAGGTGGTAGATGAGGCCATCGCTGTCAGATTGATGGCGGGCCACATAGGCGGCGATCGCCTTGAGTTTGCCGTAGTGTGCCTGCAGGAAATTCCGGTCGCCGGTTTGCTGGTAATAATGCCAGACCCAGAGCAGATAAGATTGGGTGAATTCCGGGATATCGCGGGCGCCGTCGCCGTTGGGATAGACCGCATTGAGCCGGCCCCAGTCCGCGGCGCTGTGCCAGTAATGGTCCATTGAATCCAGGAATTCATGCAGCGAGCGCCGGGTCAGGAGCCGTTCGCCATAAGCGGCCAGCGCCACCAGGCTGATGTTAAGGCTGTCGAGCAAAAACGCCCCTTTTTCCCGGGTGGGTGTGTCCAGGAATTGCTCCTGAGAAGCCAGGGGCACCGATCGCTTGAGAAACGCCCAGACTTTGTTCAACATCGGGTCAGACGAGGCAAAGGCGGATTGCTCGGCGTCCATTTCGCTGTGCTGGACGATGAAGCTGAAGTTCTCAGCCGTAATGGGGCAGGGGCTATTTTCGATTTGCAGGTAGCGCCAGCCCAGGTAGAGCTGAGGCCGGAAAGTGAAGGGGGCGCCGTTGGCGATGGCGATGTAACGCAGGTCGGTGCCCTGGTTGTGGGGTTGATGGATGGCGCCGTGTTCATCCAGCGTATAGCCCCCAGCCATCTGGATTTCCTGGCCCGCTGGGCCGCCGCTAAATTCAAGCTGCGGCCGGCCGGCGTAAACGGCGCCGAGGTCGACCAGGTAGCGGCCAGCGCCCTGGTCTATGATAGATTGTGGGGCGATGGGGTATTCCGCGATCCGGGTTAATTCGGGGCGCAACCGGCCGGTCCAGGGCGGCGTCGGCTGCGCACCCAGCACCGTCACCCCCGCCCAATTCGCATAGCCACCAAGATTGCTGTACCAATCCAGCAGCATTTCCCGGGCGTCGATCCGCTCCACGTAGCCGACGCCCTCGTGGGGGTGGCGGGGCGGCTGGTCGGGCTGCCAGGCCGTCGCGCGGGTGCATAGCCAGCTACCGTCGCTGCCCAGCACAAACTGCGTGCCATCTTCATAGTGCACAATCAGCTTGAGCAGTAGCCCTGGTTCGCTGGCCGGGCGGCCCTGACCGCCGCCGTACCAGTGTGTCAGCAGCGCCAGGAGGTTGTCCTCGCCCGCGCTCAACCGGTCGGCCACGTCATAAGCGCGGTAATACTGGTATTGGGGGTAGTGATACGCCTGGCCGCGGCCAAGGCAGTGGCCGTTCAGGTACAGTTCGTATTGGTGGACGGCGCTGAGGTAGAGGGTGGCCTGCTGGATCGCACCGGCCGGTAACCCAAACGGCTTCCGGTAATAGGTGTACTCATCCGGCTCGCCGGTGGTGCGCCGAATCCAGTGCGCGCCGGCCCATTCAGCGTTGGCAAATAGGCCGGTCTGGAAAGCGGTTGGCGGCGCGTAGGCGGCGGTTGCGGCCGGATCGTCCCAGCAGCGGACCGTCCAGAAGTAGCGGGCGTCCGGCGCCAGCGCTGGTCCGTCATAGGGCAAGTGGTTCTGGCTATCGCCAACCAGCCGGCCGCTGTCCCAGATGTCGGCCTGGCCGGTGGCTAACGCCTCTGCTGAACGGCTGACCAGGATCTGGAAATGGCTCTGGTGGGCGTTGTTGTGATCCGCCTGTAGCTGCCAGCCGAAGTAGGGGTGAGCGGATGTGCCAACCGGCCGGTCGACATCCTCTGTGCGCAATGCAGTCGGCGTCAGGGTCATCTGATCTAGCCCGTCTGATCCCGCTGGGCCATGTAGGTTGAGAGCGGGAATAGCTCGTCGATTACAACCAGTTTGCCGGTCCGCATCGCCTCATTGCCGGCGATGCCTACCAGGATGGAAGCGGCGCCATCGATGTGGGAGGCGGCCCGGCGGAACGGATCGGCCGGTGGGTTGGGGTCGAAGATCTGCTCCAGCATCACCGGGTCAGCGCCGCCATGGCCGCCTTCGGACATGGGTACGTCGACCTCATAAGGTTCGCCGAACATAGGGAAGACGCGCATCCGTGTGGCCTTAAACGGCCCCTTGCTGGCGTCAGCCTGGCCGTCACCCAGCAGGTGGATGACGCTCTCCTCGATATCCATCTCGATGCGCCCTTTGGTGCCGGTGATGGAAACACGTAGCCCCTCCCAGGGGGAGTAAGCGACCAGGCAATAGGAGAGAATCGCGCCATTGCTGTAGCGCGCGGTCACCGCCATCGTATCCTCAATGTCGATGGGCTCGCCGAAGACGTTGCGGTCGCGCAGGTAGCCGGTTTCCGTTTCGGCGTCGAGGTAGAGCGCTTTCAAAGCTGATTTAGAGGTGAGCTGCAGGGCAAATGGATCGTCGGCTGCTTCGGGGACGCCAGTATAGCGTTCATAGCTGTACTGCTCGCCGCGCGCTGCCGCGTTTTCCTTGCCGTAGAATTGCAGGTTGCCCAGGGCAAAGACGCTGCGCGGGTAGGCGTCGATCCACCAGTTGACCAGGTCAAAATGGTGGGTGGCTTTGTGGACGAGCAGGCCGCCGCTGTTGGCTTTTTCGCGGTGCCAGCGGCGGAAATAGTCAGCGCCGTGGGAGGTGTCCAGCAGCCAGGAAAAGTCGACCAGGAGCGGCCGGCCGACGGCGCCTTCCATGACGAGCTGGCGGAAGCGGGTGTAGGCCGGGGCGTAGCGGTAGTTGAAGGTGACGCGGAGGGACCGGCCGGTCTTCTCTATCGTCTCATAAATCTGGCGCAGCCGGCCGACATCTGTGGTCATCGGCTTCTCGCTGATGACGTCACAGCCAAGCTCCATCGCCCGGCAGATGTATTGGTGATGGGTGCTGTCCATGGTGCTGACGATGACCGTATCCGGCTTCGTCTCGGCAATCATCTGGTCGAACTGGTCGGCTTTGTAAGTGGGGCGGGGGGCCATATCCAGATTTTCGGCCAGCTGCTCGTTGTACCAATCCATACGCGTCTGGCTCAGGTCACACAGGGCGACCAGCTCCGAGACTTCCCGATAAGTGACGGTGACGGCGTTGACAAACATGCCGGCCCGGGAGCCGGTGCCCACCAGGGCATACCGTTTACGCTGATTCATTTCTTAAACTCCGCGCTGAGGTTGATCATCGCCTGTAATGTAGCGACGAATGATGTGCCAGGCTCCCCATTGTACGATGTAGGCGCAGGCAGCAAAAGAGACTGTAAGCATGAAAAACCGGGGCAGAATAGCAGTCAGAAGCAAAATGCCACCGATCAGGCTGGTCAACAACAGGCCCCAGAGTGGATGGCGGATCGCCAGCCTGGCGCCATTCAACAGGACCACGCGTAGCGGTGCATCCTGTGTGACCAGCAGCGCCCAGCCAAAGATGTTGGCGACGGCCAGCAGGGCCAGGCCGGTCAGGTTCAGGACGGCGGCGGCCAGCGGCAGTAGCTGGTTCAGCCCCATCTGGCGCAGGATGAGCAAATTGAGCAGAATGAAGCTGGCCAGGACCAGGTCAAGGCCGGCAATCAGCGTGGCCCGCACCCAGTAACGGCGCAGCGCCTGCCAGAAGGTGGCGAGTGGGCTGAACAGGGGCTCGCCGCGGCTCCAGGGGACCATGCAGGCCAGCAGCGCGGCGGTGAGGGCCGGGATGGTGACAAACAGGAGGGCGCCGAACAGCCAGAGCAAGTTCAGCATGACGAAGGTCGTGGCGGTGCCAAACAGCTCCAGCCAATCAACCCGTCGTGACGGTTCGCCGCCCTGATGCTGGCCCACCATTATCCTTTTAGCCCGGTGGTGCTGATGCCATGGACCAGGTAGCGCTGGAAAAAGATAAAAATGGCAAAGACCGGCACCAGTGACAACGTCGCCATGGCGAAGATGGCGCCCCAGTTCGTGACCGCATTCGGGTCTGACATCGAGCGCAAGGCCAGGGAGACGGTGTAGAGCTTGGGATTATTCAGATAGATCAGCGGCGACAGGAAATCTTCCCAGGTCCAGTAGAACGAGAAGATGGCGGCGGTAATCAACGCCGGTTGGGTCAGCGGGATGATGATGCGCCAGAAAATGCCAAAGCGGCTGGCGCCATCGATCTCCGCGGCCTCATCCAGCTCGCGCGGAATACCACGGATGAACTGGACTAGCAGGAAGATAAAAAAGGCACCGCCCGTGAGACGAGGGACGATCAGCGGCAGGAAAGTGTTCACCCAGCCAATTTCGTTGAAGAGGATGTATTGGGGAATGAGCAAAACCTGCCGGGGCAGCATCAGCGTCAGGATCATGCAAGTGAACCAGAAGGTGCGGCCGGCAAATTTGATGCGGGCAAAGCCATAGGCAATGAACGCTGAGGAGAGCACCATGCAGATGGTGCCGACGCCGGCATAGATCAGCGAGTTGCGGAAATAGGTGGCAAAGGTGATGTTGCCGAAGCCGGCCCAGCCTATGCTGTAATTTTCCCAGGCAAAGACATCTGGAATCAGGGCGGTGACATTGGTCCAGATTTCCGAAGGGCCTTTCAGCGAGCTGCCGACCATCCAGATAATGGGGTAAATCATCAGCAAACAGAGGCCGCCCACCAGGGTGTGGTAAATGACGCTCTTAATGAAACTCTTCTGCCGCTTATTTAGCAGGCCGGACTGGGGACGCGGGGTTGACAGTTGCATAGTCTTAACCTTGATCCTCGTAGAACACCCAGGATGATGAGGTCTTGAAGGTGATGGCGGTAAAAAGGCCCACTATCAAGAGCAAGACCCAGGCCATGGCGGTGCCGTAGCCCATCTGGAAAGTGACGAAGGCGCGCTGGTAAAGGTAGAGGGCGTAGAACAGGGTGGTGTCCAGCGGACCGCCGTTGGTGATGATTAATGCCTGGGTGAAGACCAGGAAGCCGCTAATCAGCTGCATAATCAAATTAAAGAAGATGACCGGCGAGAGCATGGGCAGCGTGATGTAGACAAATTTGCGCCAGGGCGTGGCGCCGTCAATGGAGGCGGACTCATAAAGGGCTTCCGGGATCTGGCGCAACCCGGCCAGGAAGATGAGCATGGGCGAGCCAAATTGCCAGACGGCCAGCAAGATCAGGGTCCAGATGGCGGTTTCCGGCCGGCCGATCCAGGCACGCGTGTAGGGGATGCCGATCAGGGCCAGCACGGCGTTGACGAGGCCATCAGAGGCGAAGATGCGGCGCCACATCAGGGCCACCGCCACGCTGCCGCCGATGATCGACGGCGCATAATAAGCGGCCCGGTAGAAGCTGATGCCTTTACGGCTGTTGTTCAGCAGCATGGCCACGGCCAGGGCAAAGACCAGGCGGGCCGGCACAGCCGTGAACACATAGAAGAAGGTTGCCTTAACTGATTTCCAGTAGCGCACATCGTCAAAGAACATGCGCTGGAAATTTTCGACGCCGATCCATTGCGGCGTCGAAGTCAGGTTGTAATCGGTGAAAGCCAGGTAGAGTGAGCCCAGCAAGGGCAGCAAGGTAAAGACCAGAAAGCCGATCAACCAGGGTGAGATGAACAGATAGCCGGCGAGATTATCCCGCCGCCGCCTGATTGTCCGGCTATGCTGCGCCGCCTGGGCATTCGCGCCGGAAACAGGTGTGATGCTTGAGTCCATGGAAGCCTCCACCGATAGAGCTGATGGGATAGTGTCCCAAGCTTAACAGCTCAGACACTATCCCACCAGCAAAAGCGCCAGAGGAGCTGTCGTGTTGCCCCTCTGGCGAAACGAATTACTGATTGGCCAGGATAGCGTTTGCTTCTTCGACGAAGAGGGCGACAGCTTCTTCAGGCGTCAGTTGGCCGAACATGAGCGGGTCAATCACCAGCGGTTCATAGACATTGGTGGTGATGTCGCCATGGGCAACCGGGTCGGGCGGCTGAATTGGGCTGACCTCGATTTCGGCGAGGAAGTCAAAGGTTTGGGCCGCGGCATCTTCCATGCCCGGCTTGATGCCATCGGCAACGGCGGTAGAAACCGGCACGCCGCGCTCGGCAGCCAGGATTTCGTTGGCTTCGACGGAGTTGGTGAAGTAGTTGATAAAGAAGGCGCCGGCTTCCGGGTTCGTCGCGTGGGACGTAATGGAGAAGAACATCGACGGCTTCAGATAGTTGGCGGACTGGGTCGCGCCGACGGCCCGCGGCAGCGGTACCATCATCAGGTTACGGTCAGCGCCGGCGGCGGTGTAGAGGGCGACGTACTGGTTGGTGTGGGCGAAGAACATACCAGCGTTGCCGCTCACAAAGGCGTTGTTTTCCAGGTTGGTCGGGTTGGCAATTTCCTCTTCACGGGAAACCATCGCGCCGGCATCCTGCAGACGGACCATCATGGAGAAGTAGTCGACCAGCGGCTGGGTGTCGCTGAAGCCGAGGGCGGTGCCGTCGGCATTGTAGAGCCCTTCACCCAGGGAGAGGTACAGCGAGTTGACCAGCTGCGGGTTGGCCAGGCCGCCGACCACGCCGAATTTGCCGGTCGCGTCGTGGATCGCCATGGCGATTTCTTCAAAGTCTGCCCAGGTCCAGTCCGGGGCCGGGATATCGAGGCCAGCCTCTGCGAATACATCCAGGTCAAGGACGAAGGATTGGGAGTTGGTGCCCAGGCTGAGGGCGTACAGTTCGCCGTCGATCATACCGCCGGCAATGGCTTCGGCCGGTACGTTAGAGAGGTCGATGAGGCCAGAATCCACATACGGATCCAGGGGGACGATCAGGCCGTCCTGCTGGAACTGGAAGAAGCGGGCGTAATCCTGCTGAATGACGTCCGGCAGATTGCCACCGGCCGCTTTGGTGGCCAGCGAGGTCCAGTAATCACCCCAACCAACAAATTCGTAGGTGATGTCATATTCCGGGTAGGTTTCCAGGAACAGATCAACGGTGGCGATAGTACGCTCATGACGGTTCTGGGAACCCCACCACTGCAGCTGGAAAGCGCCGCCAGGACCAGAAGCCATCTCTTCTTCCATAGCTTCTTCTTCGGGCTCGGTGGCGGTCTCTTCTTCAGGCTCGGCAGCTTCCTCTTCTTCAGCCATCTCTTCTTCTTCCATGGCTTCTTCTTCGCTGGACGCTTCGGTTGCTGCGGGCTGCTCTTCTTCGCCGGTGTCGCTGGATGAACAGGCAACGACGAAGAGGGCCATCGCGGCGATAAGCAGGTAAACAAGCAATGATCGGAAATTCAGACGTTTCATTGGGATTTTCTTCCTCCTAAGGAGTCCTGGAATGGGTTAGGGGGCGTCCTGCGGCAGCTGTGTCCTTCAATTCAACTGTGGCTGAATCGACGAAGGTGGACCTGATTGCGATGGCGCCCACAAAAATAGAGCTGTAACTTCTCCGGTTTGTCTCTCATCCACCTCCTTATTGGACAGCCTCTCTTGCCGGGTCCGTGACCGTCATATATAATATATGATATATGATACCGGGCTAGTAAATATCCGTCAAATTGCAATTTTGACCGCGATAAGGCCCAAAACAGCAACGGTCAGGCGCCATTGAGCCTGACCGCTTACTCCAAAAATCTTGCGCAAAGACCGCTTTCTGGACATGGCAGGAAGTGAAAAACTACATTATGCTTACAAGGCAGCGTACATCTTCAATTACATAGCGGAGTCATCATGAACACAGTCTTCCGAAGCAAGCATGAGGTTGTCTACGAATTACTGCACCAGGCTATCATCCGAGGTGAATATGAGCCGGGGCAGCGTCTCGTTATTGATGACCTCGCCTCCCGCTACGGCGTCAGTGCTATTCCTATTAGAGAAGCATTGCGTCAGCTGGAGGCAGATGGATTCGTAGAAATCGCGCCTTACGTTGGGGCCACGGTCACCGAGATCAGCGCGGATTCTGTTTTTGAAATCTTCGGCCTGCTGGAAACCATGGAAGCGATCGGCAGCCGCTCAGCTTGCCGTTGCCTGAGCGACGCTGAACTGGCCACGCTGGATGAGCTGGTGGTGCAGATGGATGAGGCCCTGGAAACGCCCGATGAATGGTCCCGTCTGAACAAAGCATTCCACCTGCAAATTTGCGAATACGCCCATACCACCCTCATTAAAGAGATGATGCGCAAGGTGCTGGATCATTGGGACCGGCTGCGGCAGCATTATATGAAAGATGTCCTGGGCTTGCGGCTCGTGCAGGCCCAGGCAGAACATCGGCAGATTATGGCCGCCTTCCACGAGCGGGATGCCGAAGAGGTGGAACGTCTGATTCGGGTTCACAACCAGCACGCCCTGGCCAGCTATAACAATTACCTCCTGGCCGCCGGTCATCTGCATGAAAAAGCGGAGGCAGGAGGCTGCTGATGTTGACCGAGACCATGATCCAGCCACTGCAGCAGCTGAAACCCCGCCGCCAGATCACCGGCATTTCCGCCATCCTTCTGCCTTTCAACGAGGATGACACCATCGATTGGGACAGTTTCAGCGACCATGTTGCGCGAACTTCTGCTTGCGGCATTGCCCCAGCCGTCAACATGGATACTGGCTATGTGAATTTGCTGGATGAGGCGACACGTGAGGCAGTCCTGGCGCGCACCCAGGAAACGCTGGCCGGTGCTGAATTCTGCGCCGGCGCCTATGTGCCCAGCCAGCCCGGCGACGCCTGGGACGAAGCGGCTTATCAGCGGCAGATCGAACTCATTCAGAAATATGGCGGGACGCCAATTATCTTTCAATCATTTGGCCTGACGGGCCAGACACCTGAGGGGATTGTGGCGGCGTATGCCGCGTTAGGGCGTCATTGCCCCCGTTTTATCGCCTTTGAGCTGGGCCAGATGTTCGCCCCATTCGGCAAAATTTATGACCTGGACACCTATGCGGGTCTGCTCAGCATTCCCCAATGCATTGGCGCCAAGCATTCCTCGCTCAACCGGGTGCTGGAATGGCAGCGGCTGCTACTGCGTGATGAACAACGGCCGGACTTCAAGGTATTTACCGGCAATGACCTGGCGATAGATATGGTGATGTATGGCAGCGATTATCTGCTGGGGCTGAGCACCTTCGCGCCGGACCTTTTTGCCCGGCGGGACGCGCTCTGGGCCGCCGGCGATCCTGAGTTCTATGAACTCAACGACAAACTGCAATACCTGGGCTTTTTTGCCTTTCGCGCGCCGGTGCCGGCCTACAAGCACAGTGCGGCGCAATTCTTACATCTGCGGGGCTGGCTGAAGAGCAATCGCCCCCACCCCCGGTCAGAGCGTCGGCCCGAGAGTGATGTCGCTGTGCTACGGGAAGTTGCGGCCCGCCTGGGCGTTTTGGAGGGATGATGGCTAAGTATCGCCGGGTGGCGCAGTTAAGAACAGCGGCCCAATTTCAGGCTTACCTGGATGAAATCGGGGTTGCGCTGGCTTTTGATGAAGCGGTCGCGACTGGCCCGGATGCCCCTCTGGCCCAAAGTCTGGCAGTTAACGGACGCACCTTGAGCAATCGGTTTGCTGTTTTGCCGATGGAAGGCTGGGATGGCACCGACGACGGGTTTCCCAGTGAGTTGACACAGCGGCGCTGGCGCCATTTTGGCCAGAGCGGCGCCAAGCTCTTTTTTGGCGGCGAAGCGGTGGCCGTGCGCCATGATGGCCGGGCCAACCCGCAGCAATTGATGATTAGCGACAAGCATTTGCCGGCTGTCGCGGCGCTGCGCCAGGGATTGGTCGACGCTCATCAAGCCTCGTTTGGCACAGCGGATGATCTGTACATCGGCTTGCAATTGACGCACTCCGGCCGGTTCTGCCGCCCCGAACAGGATTGGGCCCTGCAGCCGCAAATCCTCTACAACCACCCGTTCCTGGACGAGAAATACCACCTGCCCGACGATCACCCGCTCATGAGCGACGATGAGATCAAGCGGCTGATTGACCAGTTCATCCACGCCGCTGTCCTGGTACAGAAAGCCGGCTTTGACTTTGTTGATCTAAAGCATTGCCATGGCTACCTGGGCCACGAGTTTCTGAGCGCCGTGGATCGCAAGGGCGCTTATGGCGGCAGCTTTGAAAACCGGACGCGTTTCCTGCGTGAGATCGTGGCCGGCGTGCGCAGCGAGGCGCCCGGGCTGGATATTGGCGTGCGCCTCAGCGCCTTCGACTGGATCCCATTCCGTACGGGCGACGATGGGATTGGCGAGCAGGAGAGTTGGGCCGACGGCACCTATCCCTACGCGTTTGGCGGCGGGGGTGACGGTACCGCCATCGACCTGACTGAGCCCAAAGCATTTCTGGATATGCTTTTGTCCCTCGACATCAAGCTGGTCTGCATCACCGGCGGCAGCCCCTACTACAATCCGCACATCCAGCGGCCGGCGATGTTCCCGCCGTCGGATGGTTATCTGCCGCCGGAGGATCCGCTGGCCGGGGTGGCCCGCCAGATTGCCGTCACAGCTGAGTTGAAGAATTACCGGCCGGAACTCACCTACGTCGGCTCCGGCTACTCCTACCTGCAGGATTGGCTGCCCAATGTGGCCCAGAACGTGATTCGTACCGGCCAGACAGACTTTGTCGGCCTGGGGCGGATGATGCTTTCCTACCCGGAAATGGTGGCCGACGTGCTAAACGGGCAGGCGCTGCAGCGCAAGCGGATCTGCCGCACCTTCAGCGACTGCACCACCGGCCCGCGCATTGGCCTGCCCTCGGGCTGCTATCCGCTGGATGATTTTTACAAGGTGCGGTCCGAAGCAGAAGCGATCGCAGCCTACAAAAAGGAACTCAAGGCGACTGAATGAAACAATATCGCACCGTTTTCCTGGGTACCGGCAATGTGGTCAATAACCATCTGTCGGCTGTGGCCACCGCGGGTGAGCGAATTGAACTGGTTGGAGCGATGGATCTGAACGCTGAGCGTGTTCAGGCCGTTTGCGAGGCCAACGACATCCCGCGCTGGTATACCGATGTTGAGCAGATGCTGGCCGAAACAGAGCCGGACCTCGTTCATATCCTGACGCCGCCCTATACCCATTTTGCCCAGATCGAGCAATGTTTGCGGGCGGGGGCGCACGTTTATTGTGAGAAACCGCTGTGCGCCTCGCTGGATCAGTTTGACCGGATTACGGCGCTGGAAGAGGCAACCGGCCGGTACGTCACCACCGTCTTCCAATGGCGCTTTGGCTCGGCAGTTCGTCATCTTAAGCAACTGATGGATGCCGGCGAGCTGGGCCGGCCTCTGGTGGGCCATTGCCACACGCTCTGGTATCGGGACGCCAACTATTACGCCGCCCCCTGGCGCGGCCGCTGGGAGACCGAAATTGGCGGCCCGACGATGGGGCTCGGGATTCACCTGACCGATCTGTTCCTCTGGTTGATGCCGGAATGGGCTGAGGTAAGAGCGCAAATGGCCACCCTGGACCGGGAAATCGAAGTTGAGGATATTGCGATGGCGATGGTGCGCTTCAGCAATGGCGCCCTGGGCCATATCAGCAACAGCGCCCTCTCGCCGCGGCAGGAATCCTACCTGCGGCTGGATTTCCAGCGGGCGACGGTTGAGTGCTCGGCGCTTTATCGCTATCACAACAGCAACTGGCGCTTCAGTGTGGCGGATAATTCACCCCATGCCGCGGCGCTGGCGGACTGGCAGGCAATCGGCGAGGATATCTCCGGTACGCACAATGTGCAGCTGGTGGAGATGCTGGACAGTCTGGATGCAGGCGAGCGCCCCTTCCTGAGTGGCGCGGAAGCGCGGCGGATTATTGAGTTCAGTACCAGCCTGTACAAGTCGGCCATTACGGACCGGCCGGTAGCCCGCGGCTCCATCGTGGCTGGCGATCCGTTCTATTACGCGATGAATGGTGCGGGCGAGGCTGGCGCTTAAAATCCGGGGCGGCCCCCTACCTCCGGGAGGCCCAGTAGGCGTTCATCTCGCCAACATCGGTAGGGCCTCCCGGAGGTTAGCTGGTTATACACTCAACGTTCGTGAGATGGTTTTTCCGCCATGGATTTTGGGTTTGCTCCTGATCTGGTCAGTTGGCTGCACGGCGGCGCCGGAGCCGGCTGGCCGGGTCGTGGCGACCGGCTTGTTGAACCCCATTGGCCTGGCCCAATTGCCGGACGGTGGTCTGCTGGTGGCCGAGATGGGCACGGGGGCGGGCGATGACAGCGGCGGCGTGACGCTGCTGACGGCTGAGGGCGCGGCGGGCCGGCTGGTGAGTGGCCTGCCCAGCAGCCGTGACTCCGGCGACCTGGCCGGCGCCCCCCTGGTGGCCCTCTCGCCGGATAACCGCACCGTTTACCTCTCCTTTTTTAATGCCAATCAGCTTTACACCCTGCCACTGGGGCAGGCGCTATCGTTGCCGCAGACGCCGTTGACCATCACTGATCTGGCTGGGGCGATGGCGCCGCAGACAATTGACCGGCTGATTAATCCCTTTGACCTGGCCTTTGATCCGGCCGGTTCCCCTATCGTCACCGACGCCAGCATGAACGGGGTGGCCCGGCAAACGGAGGCAGGGCTGACCCATTTTCTCTACCTCTTTGACCGTCTGCCTGACCCAACCGACCCGACGCGCACCATCGATGCGGTGCCGACAGGTATCGCCAGGGTCGGGGAGGAATATTTTGTGACGTTGACGGGGGGCTGTCCGTTTCCGGCCGGTGGCGGTCAGCTTGTGGCCGTGGGCGGCGGCGCCCGGCCGCGGCTGGTGCTGGACGGGCTCAACATGCCCATCGACGTGGCCCAGGACCGGAGCGGCGCGATCTGGGTGCTGGAGTTCGCCGAGTTTCGCGCTGGTGGGGATTGTTTTGCCGGCGGCGATTACCTACCCAACAGCGGTCGCTTGAGCCGGTTGGACGCGTCTGGCACGCTGCAACCGGTTGTCGTCGACCTGAACACGCCAGGGGCGTTTCTGCTGGCCCCGGATGGCACCATTTACATCAGCGAGGTGTTTACTGGTCGCGTCCTGGCCATCCAGCCACCGGCTGCTGAAGGGGCCTGGCCGATCAGCGTGGCCGGTCTGGCTGCCGATGGGGCAACGTTGGCGTTACCTTCCATCCCGATCGCGACCCTGACGCCATTGGGATCGACGCCGGAACGCTAGGCCAGCGCAGGCAGTGTCAGGTGGTCTACCAGCGCCAGGATCTCCCGATGTTCGGGTACATGCTGCAAAAACATCTGGCGCTTCTGGGCATCCTGGATACGGCCGGCGCCGGCCTGCAATAGCTGATGGGCCTGAGCCAGGATCTGCTCTTGCCGAGGATCATCCAAAAAGATGAGGCAATGGTAGAAAAGAAGATAATTTTCCAGTGGATGCTCAGCGCCGGCCAGCGCCGGATCGTCGGCCAGGCAGGCGAAAAGCCATTCCACCTGATCATCCACGGCTAAATTTTGGTTGAGCCGGGCCCAGACCAGCCCCAGGCGCGCCAGGAACAGGGATGGTCTGTGGTTGGCAGTTGTGCTCGCGGCCACTGCCTGCTCACCGTACATCTGGGCTTCGGCAAAGCGGCCCTGGCGGCCGCGCAGCAGGCAAAGATTGTTCAGGGTGCTGCATTCGGCAAAGCGATCCGCTATCTCCTGGGCGATGGCATACCCTTCGAGCAAGAAGGGTTCGGCCAGTGCATAAGCGCGTTGCGTCGAATGGAGCCGACCCAAATTGCTCAGGGTCAGGCTGACGCTGCGGCGGGCGCCGGCCTGGCGAGCCAGAGCCAGCGTGCGCGAATAATAATCCTCCGCGGCCCGGTAATCACCCAGGAGATAGGCGATAACTCCCAGATTATTTAGCGCGGCGATACTTTCATTGGGGGCGCCCAGTTGCTCGGCGATCTTGACTGTTTTGGTGTAATAGTTGCCAGCAACATCATATTGGCCACGGGTGTGGGCGGTGGCGCCGAGTCCACCCAGGGCCCGGCTCATGCCAACCAGGTAATTGGCACTGCTGGACACGCTGGCGCTGGCCGCAAACTGCTCGGCCGCTTCGTCGAAACGACCTTGATAAAAGGCGAGCAGGCCGAGGTTAACATGGATGCCGGCGATACCTTGTGGATCTGCCAATCTTTGATAATGGGCCAGGCTGGTATGCAGATGGCTCAAGGCTGCGTCATAGTCGCCCAGGCGAACCAGGACGGCCCCCCATCTTCCGTGGGCCGTGGCGATCTCTTTTAGCTGACCGGCCGGTTCAGCCAGGGCGATGATTTCCTGTGCCAGCTCGATGACCCTGGGATAGAACCCTTTATCTTCCGCCGCCCGCGCCTGACTCAATAAATTGCGAATGCGCAGCGGCGGGCTGAGGGGGAGCGCGTTCAGAGCTGTGAAGCCAGCCTTTTGGCCGGCTTCATCGCCGAGAAAATGATGGCTTTCTTCGCGCTGTAACAGGACATCAGCTCGCGCGGCCGGATCATCGGCCGGCAGCAACGCCAGGACCCGGTCAAATAGGGCAACTGCATCACGATGGGCGTAATTTTCGGCGGCATAGCGAGCGGCGCGTAGGGCGAAATGACATTCCTGGGCGGCGTTGCCGGCGGCTCGCCAATGGTGGGCAAGCTGGCTGGCGCGCTGCGCCTCCTCGCCATAGAGCGTCATCATTCCTTCGGCCACGGCCTCATGTAATTGTCGTCGGACAGGGGCAGACATCTCCCGCAAGACAGCTTCACGGAGCTTGTCATGGGCGAACTGCCATTCGTTCCGGTCTACGACCAGGACGGCGGCTTCGTGCCCTGCGGCCAGCCAATCAGCCAACGGGATCTCTGGCTGGAGAGCGCTGAGCAGGCGGGGATCGATCTGACGGCCGGCCACGGCCGCCAACTGCAAAAGGGGTTGGTAATGGTCGGGCAGGCGGCTCAGGCGACGCGCCAGGATCTGGCGCATGCCGCCGGTGAAGATGGTAGCGGGCAGAGCGATCTGGCCAATGCGGGCCAATTGCCCGGCCTCTTCGGCCAGGGCCCGCATCACTTCCAGGGCAAAAAAGGTGTTGCCCTCGCTTTCTTTTTGTAGCAATGTCAGGATATCGGCCCGCCGGCCGGATGGCCCCAGGACTGATTGCGTGAGCAGGACCATTTCTGTGTTAGAAAGCCGGGGCAGGGGCAGATGGTGCCAGGCAGAAAGCTGCGCGGGCAAATCGGGCTGCTCATCATCCCGGTAGCTGCCGATGATCATGAGCCGTTGTTGCGGCAGCAGCTGCTGTAGATAAGCCAGTGGCTCCAGGCTCTCGTCTACCCATTGCAGATCTTCGAGGATGAGCAGCACCGGCCGCTCCTGCTGCTGAAAGAGCGCGCTGATGGTGGTGAGCAGGCGCTTCTGGCCGCTGACATCATTGACAGGCGGGGCGGGTTGGACCGGCCGGTCGATGAGCTCGCCGATATCGGGAATCAGGCTGAGCAAGACGCCGGCCATCAGATCGTCTATGGCCGGTGTTGACAAAATGAGGTGGCGCAACGGTTCGTCCCAGAGTGAGTACGGTCGGGCCGCGCCCTTGACCGCCTGGCCTTCCAGCACCACGCAGCCGGCGACCAGCGCCTTGGTGCGCAGTTCGCGAATCAACCGGGACTTACCCACACCACTTTCCCCCCCAATGAGCCACGCAGAGCCTTGCCCGGCCACTGCTTCAGCCAGCGCTGCGGATAGCTGCGCCAGCTCCGGCTGCCGGCCTACAAAGGTGGCTGCCTGTAGATAGCTTTCTCGAATCGCTTCATTCTCGGGCTGTGCGCTTTGCCCTAACAGGCGAGCCAGTGCCTGCATCACGTCAGCCGGCCGGCCGTAGCGGTTTGTTGGCGATTTGCTCAGCAGACGGGCCAG
Source organism: Ardenticatenales bacterium (assembly GCA_020634575.1). Next base: position 91,478 of record JACKBM010000011.1, read on the forward strand.
TACGGGCTGAACTCGAGGATCGACATCGCGCCAGTCAGGTTCGTCGTTAAAGACCCGGTCGACGAAGCGGAAATCAAAGGGTGCAAATGGATGGCGACCAGTAAGTTGCTGATAAAAAATAACGCCCACGGCATACAGGTCGGCTGCTGGACTGTACATATCACCGGCTAATAGTTCAGGCGCCATGTAAAGCGGTGTGCCGCCGGTGACGTATTGTTGCACCTGTTCGTTGAGTGCCAGGCCAAAATCCAGAACGTAGAGGTCGTCACCGCTGATGAGCACATTGTCCGGTTTCAAATCCCGATGCAGGATGCCGCGCCGGTGCAAATAGTTGAGGGCCTGTAACAATTGCTGAATGTAGGCGACCTGTTGGCCGAAGGGTAGCTGGCTGGATTTCTGCAGAATGTTTTGGGCCGCCGGCAGGAAACGCATGGTGAAGAAAGGTGTTGCGCCGGCGTCAAAGCCGTAATCGAGGACGCTGATGATGTGGGGATGGCGCAGGCCGGCGAGGGTCTGGAACTCATGGGCCAGGCTGAGCCGAAAGCTTTCATCAGAGCGGGACGCCCCGCCTGGCGGTAGCTGGATCTGTTTCAGGGCGACGATGTGGCCATTTAATCGATCCGTGGCGCGATAGACGGCGCCCATTCCGCCTGTGCCGACAAGCTCATGGAGCTGATAGCGGCTGTTGATAAGTCGTTTGTCTGACAATTCCGTTGCGGGTAGTGATGGCTGCATTTGCCTTCATTTTAAGGCAAGAGCGGCTTGTCCGAGGTCTGGCAACCTGGTAAATCTGGACTATCCGGCCGAGGGAAAAGATTTCGACGGCAAGAAAAGAAAACGGGAGAGGTTTTACCCTCTCCCGCCACTGGTCGCGCCCAGGAAGCACCTGTTTGCGACCATTTCGGACACAGGGCGAGTCAGGCGACTCGCCCTGTGCGAAGCAAAGTCAGCTACGGAATATCAATGGCGTCCAGGTCCTGGCCACCCTGGGTGAGCCCGACCGCTGTGCCATCGAAGAACAATGACCAGTTGCCATTGTCGTTCAATACGACATCTTCATCCTGAACCGGGCCAATGCCGAGCAGGGTGAGTTCTGTGGCGTTAAACGACAGATAGAAGGTGTTGGCGCCGACGTAAACCAGGCCATCGATGTCAGCCACCCCGGGCAAGCCCACCAGTGAAGCGTCAAAGACACGACTGAAACTGGTGCCGTCCCAGGCATAGATGTCAGCATCGTCGTATGGTCCGGCTACGCCAGGAATGGCACTGGTATTGCCACTACCCGAGGTCGAGAAGTAGAGAATACCAGCAACAACGTCCAGGGCGTCGATGTCATGGCCGGCGTTGACCAGACCATAAGCTGTACCGTCAAAGAAGACGGACCAGACGCCATTGTCGTAGTAAACGACATCCTCGTCTTCCACAAGGCCCAGACCCGGCAGAGTGGTGTCGACCAGGAACGAGACGTAGAAGTGCGTGGCGTCGATGATCGCCATTCCGTCCACGTCCGCATTACCGGGCAGGCCTACTGCTGCCGCATCAACCAACCGGCCAAAGGCGCTGCCATTCCAGGCGTAGACATCGGCATCATCATAGGGGCCGACTACCCCTGGGATAGCGTTGGCATCGCCGGCGCCAACCATTGAGAAGTAGAGAGTTGGCACCACCGGTACGCTGGTGATGATGGTGGCTTCATTCGACAGAAGCGAGACACCATCAGCATTAAAAGCATACACACGGTAGGTGTAGCTCGTGTCTGGCACGACCGTTGTGTCACTGTAGGCTGTCACATCCGCCAGGACGGAGGCCACCGGGGCAAAGTCCGTACAACCAGGTCCGGTACACCGTTCGATGGTGAAGCCCGTCTCGTTGTCCGCATTGTCAGCCCAACTCAGATCGACCTGCGTGGTTGAACCCAGCAAGGCAACCAACGTTGAGGGTGCGACCGGCGGGATTTGAATGATCCCGATGTCGATTGCATCCAGATCCTGGCCGTCAGTAACCAGACCCAGCGCCGTGCCATCAAAGTAGAGTGACCAGTTGCCATTGTTGTTCAGGACAATATCCTCGTCCTGGACAGCACCGATACCAAACAGGGTCAACTGTGTTGCATTAAACGACAGGTAGAAGTTGTTGGCGCCCAGGTAGGCAAGGCCGTCGATATCTGCGGCCCCTGGCAGCCCGGCCACGGAGGCATCAAAGACGCGACTGAAATTTGTGCCATCCCAGGCATAAATATCAGCATCGTCGTATGGGCCAGCCACACCCGGAACCGGATTGTTATTGCCGCCGCCGACTGTGGAGAAGTAGAGAATACCATCTACCACATCCAGCGCATCGATATCCTGGCCCGCTGTGAGCAGACCAAAAGCCGTACCATCGAAGAAGACAGACCAGACCCCATTGTCGTAGTAAACGACATCTTCATCCTGTACCGTGCCCAGCCCGGGCAGGTCGGTATCGGGAATGAATGAGAGGTAGAAATGGTTCGCGTCGACGATGGCCATACCGTCTATATCTGCACTGGCGAGGAGCCCAGCGGCCGAAGCATCAAAGGAGCGTCCAAACGCTGTGTTATCCCAGGCATAGATATCCGCATCGTCGTGAGGCGCGGGCACACCAGGGATTGCGTCCAGACCCAGAATGGAGAAGTAGACTCCTGGTGGGACCTGGATGGTCGTGGTGATGGTCACCTCATTGGATGGTAGAGAGTTGACGTTCGCATTGAAGGCGAACACGCGATAGACGTACGTGGTATTAGCCGTTACCGAACTGTCACTGTAGGCGGTGACATCCGCGCCTACGCTGGCGATGGCGGCAAAGTCTGTGCAGCCCGCGCCCGTGCATCGTTCAATGGAGAAGCCAGTCTCATTGCCGGAATTGTCCGTCCAATTCAGGTCGACCTGGGTGTTGCCAACCAGTGTTGCGACCAGATTGGTCGGCGCAGTGATGATCTCGACGGCGACAGCCGCTGTGAACTCAGAGGCAATTGTCTTGGTCGGGAAGCTGGCGCCTTCGTTCAGATTGGGATCGGAGTAATCCCAGGTATCGCCGACGACGTTGATGCCCTGAACCCGGTAGTAGAAGTTGCCCGAGAGCCCGGCCAGCGAATCAACAAAGGTTGTTTCGTCGGCGGCTATCGTGAAGCTTCGTATGCCGGTGGTGAAGGCGGCATCGGTGGCCCTTTCAATGACAAAGCCGGTTTCGTTGATCGAGTTATCCGTCCAGGTGAGGGTGACCATATCGCCGGCCAGGGCCAGCGCCAGGTCTGTTGGCGCTGGTGGCGCCACGCCCACAACCTGTGGTCGCATCATATCCATCTCTTCATGGCTGAGGATGTGGCAATGCCAGACATATTCCCAGCCGAAGTTGATGTAGTGGTTGATGATGTCGATCGGTTCGCCATTGGGCGCAAAGGCGAAGATGGGCAGGCCCATTGCCTCCTGCGCCGTGGTATTGGCGATGTAGGCGCCTTCCGGCATGGACGGATCGAGGAGGCGGACGCTGTTGGGAATTTCAAAGGGGAAGTGCGGAATGATTGGCCGCACCGCCACGATGGTATCCTCCAGCGGACTCACCCGAATGGTGTCCTTCCAGCCCAACTCGTTGGGATCTGGTTTGCGTACAATGCCATCCCAGCCAACCCGGTTAATCAACTGGACATCATACAGATGCCAGTGGACTGGATGGGTGTCGACGCCATTGTGGGTGATCTTCCAGATCTGGGTACCGTCATCAGCCACGGCGATGGGGGTCACCTCCAGATTGAAGTCACCACCACCAACTTCAACGCCATCGAGCACTTCGGTTGGCGGATTGACGTAGCCCATCAGAATCATGTTCTGCAGGCCGGCTTGTGGATTGGGTGTTTCCACGCCCATGAAGCCGCTCATGCGCCCATACATGTGGCCAAAGGCTTCGCCCATCTCATCCTGAATCTGCTTGGATTGCAGCGGCATGGTTAGCGTGTTGCCCAGCAGAGTATTGAATGAGAAAGAGGTGTCGAAGATCTGGACCAGACCGGCCAGGGGGCCGTTGTTCTGGAAGCTGGTGCCATAGGCGTCATTGTAGGCGCCCTGCCCGACGATGATGGGGTTCTGCCCGCTTTCGAAGACGCCGGAGCCATCAGCCTGATGGGTAAAGGCACTTTCCAGCGCGGCCACATCATAGGCTGGGGCGGGTGTGGCGTCGGCGATGCGAATCTGCATCACGGTGCGGATATTGGGGCCATAACCCGGCAGGGTTGAGGGCGCACCGCCCGTGTCTCGCAGATCGGGGTTGCCCGTGTAGTAGTCATAGCGCGGATCGCGGGCCGGGAAGGCGGCCGGCGCGTCATTGTAGAGGATGAGCGTCTGGCCAGCGTAAGCCGAGAAGTCCACGATGACGTCGGCGCGTTCGGCCGGGCCGAGCAGCAGCGAGTGCTGGTCGACGTTGCCGGCGTTAAACACCGTCGGGTCCGTCACCCAGGTGATGGGATGGGGCGGGACGATGGCCGGCGTGGGCAGGAAGCCGCCTTCGCTGCCGATCTGGATCCAGCTTGGCCCTTCCGTGCCGGCGAGCGGGGTGGGGAAGACACCGGCCGGATCCGTCAGCGCCGCCGCCACCTCATCAGGGTTCAGCGCCACTTCCGTGCAGGTCACGCCCGTGCTCTCCGGCGCCGGGTTCGGGTTGGACAGGTCGCAGGGATTCCCATTCGCATCCACCGCCCGATACAGCGACAGGTTAAAGAACCGGTCGTTGGCGACGCTGAGAATGCGGAAGCGGTAAGCCTGCGGCTCCAGCGTAATGGTCGGATACACGGTCCCGTTAACGGTTGGCGTATCGTTGAACGCTTCCATGCCCATGGAGTTGTACGGCGTCCCCGGCATCAGGGCCGGCTCACACCACTCCAGGTCCGGATTACAGTTGGGATCGTAATACGGGTTGTCGATGGGCCCGTGTTCGATGGCATTCGTGGGCGGCCAGAACCAGGGACCATAAGCCCAGCGGCCGTACTGGTTGACGCCGGAGGCGTCGCCGGGGTTTTGCGCCGGGGAATAGACATGGGGGAACCAGAGGCTGCCGAAGCCGCCCCAGCGATTGATGTCCCAGGTCTCGTCAGAAATCGCCAACTGTTCTTCGCTCGGCACAAAGGTTTTGTCCTGAATGACGAGCGGGATTTCGACAGAGGGGATGGTGCCGTTGTCGATCAGCGCCTGCTCCGTTTCGTCACGAATCAGGTAGGCGGCCGCTTCACCGGCGTAGACGTTGAGGCGGGTGATGCCCCAGGCATGGTCGTGATAGAAACTCAGCCGGGCGCTCTGCTGATTGGTGTAGTAGAACGTCATGCAGCCGTCAGTGGCCAGCTCGCAGCCGGTCATATCGGGCACATTCTGGACGCTCACGCCTTGCGGATAGGGGGTGTTCTCATCGGCCGGCGTGATCCATTGATGGGGGGTGCCGTCGCTGATCCAGGGTGAGATACCGCCATGCAGATGCAGGGTGGCCCGGTTTTCCGTGTAGCAACCATACGGTTTGTCCGGGTTGCCGCACATTGGATTTTGCGGGTCGGGCTCCATCATCATAGTGCCGTTGACGGTGTCATACATTTCCGGCCCCATGCCGGAGCCCATGACGGAGGTGTCGACCGGGAGGAACAGGTCGCCGCCGCGCAGGCCGGTGTTGGGGTCGTAATGGCCGGTGGGCAGGAGGTTGTAGAACTTGATCCGAACCGGCCGGTCCTTCTGGGCCACAATCGAAGCGCCCAGGTAATGGGGATTGTCCACCCCATACGCCTGCGAACCGTCCGGCATCAGGATAGGGCTGCCATCCGGGTTCGCCAGCGGCACCTGGATGCCTGGCACTTCTGCTGTTGAGAGCTGGATATAGCCGCGATGGGTGGTCGCCGGCAGATCCGAATGCATTTGCTCGGTGAATTCAATCACCGCGATCTCGTAATAGTCGGAGCCGGGATAACTGGTTGTATCCGGCACCGCCACGGAGATGTACTGGCCCAGATTGTTGGCGCCCGCAGCGCCGAGACCGGCCAGGCCGTCAACAAATTTGCGGATACCGCCGGCGTAGACGGTATTGGCGCCGGAAAGGTCAAGGACGCTGGCGCTGAACGAGTAGGTGCGCGCCTGCGGGTAGACCGGGAAGTCGGTGCCGCCCAGGGTGATGTTGGTGTCCGCCACCGGTGCGGCCGGCGCCGGGAAGCTGAGAATGTCAGTCCCGGTGGCGGTAATATCAACCGGGACACCGGCGCCATAATAGGCGATGATGTCGCCAGACAGCACCGCGATATCGGGCACGGGGAAGGAGGTTACTTCACCGGCCGGATTGCTGCTCGGCGGCACCGTAAATTCGCCGCTGTCAAAGACGACGTAATACTCATTGGCAATCCCTGTGGGCCGCAGGATGTAGGCATGGAAGAGGTTGCCTGCCGAGGGGCCAGGGCTGCCGCCCGGGTTGGTCTGATTAAAAATCTCAAAGCTCTGCACCAGGCCATCAGGTAAGACGGCATCCGGCAGGACAACCAGGACCGGGACGGGGCTGGCCGCATTAAAGTCAGTCGCGTAGGCTCGTTCGACAAGGGGGTTACCTACGGCGATGACGGCGCCGCTCAGCACCGGTAAGGGGCTGTTGGCGTAGTTAGGATGGCTGAAGTAATGGGGGGCGGCGCCGGGCGCGGCCATAGCGGCTTCGCCCATGCCCACCTGATTCTGACCCAGGGCGCTGGCGCGGGCGGCGGCCTGTTGCCGATCGGCCGGGGTGATTTTCTGGGCTTCTTCCTGTTGGGTCGTAAGCGAGCCGGTCTGGTCAACCGGGGCTCCGCCTCTCTGGGCATTGGCCTGACTGCTCACGCCGCCTAGCAAAAGCAGTACCATGCTCAGGTAAAACAGATAACGGATTTTTATTAATCTTCGATATCTCACGAAATTTCTCCTGAAATTAATAACTGGCAGTGATGGATTACGCCATCGAGCGGCAAGATGATCTGGAAAAAGAAAGCTGCATAGTTGTCCTCCTGCGGGCACGTCGTTGGTGCCAAAGCGCTTTTTTTATGGACAGGCCGTCTCAAAAGAGGGCCAGAAAGTCATCAACCTCTGAAATTCGGATTTGCTGCCGATCCAATACCTGTACGCTGTCGTCCTGCAAATGAAATACCAATAAGCGCACGTGTGGTTTACCTGTTAGTAGCGTGATAAAGGTGGCCAGGTTTGCCTCCAGAACAGCTTCGTCCAGAATGATGATGTCTGATGTCTCGTCAGTGGATTGCGTCAGGCAGCCGAGAGAATCGCTGGTTGAACACATGACGCTCAAATCTGAAAAATTGGCGAGGAGGCTCGCTACGCTGGCCATCAGCAGTTTTTCACTTTCGAGAACCAGGACCTTTTTTCGCGGCGTCAAGGCAATTTCCTGTCTTTTTGAACAATGACGAGGCCACCCAACATGGGTGGCGTCCACTGTTACTAGAGTACGGGTCAGGCCCGCCGGGGGAAATGAATCAATGGCGCTAAAAAGGGGCTATTTTGGGGGTCCAGGCTGACTATGGCAGGGACTAGTTCCTGACTGGTTCTTGAGGGGATTCTGGCTAGTTCCTTGATCGGGTTCCAGGTGGGTGGGGAGCTATGGGGAACGTGACATTACGCTGGGGGCCTGGCTAATCCAGGGCAAAAAAAGAGCTAACCGAAGTTAGCTCCCGGGATGATCGAGAGGGCAAGTTGGGGGGACTAAATGAGCCGCTTTCGGGTGGCTATTTCAACCGCCTCGCGGCGATTATCTGCCTCAAGCTTTTCCAGGATACGATGCACGTGGTTCTTGACTGTATGAATTGATATGCTCAAGGTCTGCGCAATTTCCTGATTGGCGGCGCCTTGAGCGAGCAACTGCAAAACCTCCAGCTCGCGGCTGGTGAGCTGCGTGGTTTCGCTGGCACCGGCCGGTTCCGAGCGGGCAAATTCCGAAAAAAGCCGTTTGGTGTGCGTGGGCGAGATGGCCACCTGGCCGCTGGCGACATTGCGCAGCCTGGCCAGCATCTCGCGCGCCGAAATATTCTTGAGCAGATAACCGTTGGCGCCGCTGCGAATGGCCGCAAACAACAGGTCATCTTCTTCATGCATCGTCAGCAGGACCACCTGCGTCTGTGGCAAAACAGGCAGGATCTGCTGGATCGCGTCCAGGCCCGTGCCGTCTGGGAGACTATAGTCCATCAGGACAACGTCCGGCCCCGTTGAGCGAACCACAGCGACCCCTTCCGCAACGGAGCCTGCTTCGCCGACAACTTCAAAATCTGGTTCTGCATTTAGTATGGATACAATCCCGTCGCGAAGTACAGCGTGATCATCGACGACGACGATTCGGATTGGTTTCATGAATCTCTCAACATGACAGGGCTGCCTGTTGGCAGCGGCAAACAGAGTTTCAGGTGGGTGCCTTGCTCGTGGGGCCTTGAGCTGATCACAAGATCGGCATGGATAGCACGGGCGCGCTCTTCCATGATGGTCAGGCCGTAATGGCCCTCTTGCCGTGCTGCAGTTGTGTCAAATCCCTGACCATCATCAGAGATGGTAATCTCCACGAGATTGGGCTGCCACATCAGGTTAATCTGGACGGCGGTGGCACTGGCATGTTTTTCGACATTGTTCAGCGCTTCCCGGATGATATACATCAGCTGCCGGCTTGTCGTCGCTGACAAATTTCGTGGTTTACCGCTGGATTTGGTGTCCACGAGCAGCCCCGCTCGCTGCGACACCTGCGTCGCATAGTTCCCGATAATGGTTTCCAGCTCTTGTTGCTCGGAGGCTCGCAATTCGTCAAGGGTGTCGCGTACCTGCAGGTACGCTTCGTCGGCAACGGCTAGCATATTCACGAGGTCGTCCTGAAATCTGTGGGGATCCCCAGCCAGGTTTGTATCGTTGAGCTGCTCCAATTTCAGGCGAAGATAACTGATGTTTTGGCCGAGTGTGTCATGCAGGTTGCGCGCAATCCGCAGCCGCTCACCACGGGCTACACTGTCCTGGCGTTGTTTCAGATGGTTGAGATTGGCGTTGTCAATGGCCAGCGAGATCTCTTTGCCGAGATCATCCAGCATCGATATCTGGCGCCGAGCTAATTGCTGCTCAGCGGGCAGTTCAAAGAACAAAGCCGCCTTGCCCGTAATTTCAGAGCAAAAGGTGAGACAATAGCGCGTGCTCTGGTCGGCTCCCCCGCTATGATCACAACTGACGATTCGAGTCCCGTTTTGCACCGTCGACGAAAGGCATTGCTCACACGTGCTCATGGCGTCATTGGTCAGGGGTAGGCGCAGCTGGTGGCCTGGTCTGTGCCAATGCGCGACTTGCATGAAGGATTCTTCGTTGGTGCGCTGCAGTAACAGCCAGGCGTATGCCGCCGGGACAACGGCCCCAGGCGTTTGGACAACGATATCTACCAGATCTACCCAGGATTTTGCCTTGTGGATCTGGGCGACCAGTTGACGGCGTAATGCCAACTCTTCCGCGATCTGATCACGTTCAACGGCTGTACGCGCCTGGTAGCCCAGGATCAGACCACCTAGAATTGGCAATATCAAGCCAAAAAGGATGATCTCCCCGACCAGCTCAGGATCGGTCCAGACCGTCTGGCCGCTGCCATGCTCCAACCACATCATGCGGTGGTTGCGCAGTTCCAGGAGGATGACGGCGGCGCCCATGCCAAAAAAGACCAGCCATTCACGCCAGCTTAGCCAGCGAAACCAGGCAGCAGTCCCCTGCCTGGCGGGACGATTGATATGCCCGGACTCAGTTTGTACCTCCGTGGTTCGCCCGCCCTTCAGGATTCCCTGATGCCACATATAGCCATTCCTACATAATGAGACTGCCGTCATTCCAGGCAGCGTTTGCTTAAAATCTGATCGAAATTGAATTGATATTCGCGACTGCCCTGACATAGGGTCTGCAACCCAGGAGGGGTGCAAGCCAATTCATGTTGTCAGAAACATCAGCGATAGTCGTAGACCCCAAGGCCAATTCGGAATGTTCCAGGCTTGCGCCCAAGTAGCAAGCTGGTTCACGATATCTAACTGCCAATCAATACACTGCACGAAGAGTGCAACCGTTCAGGTTGCAATTAACAATACGGCACAACTATAAACCATATTACAGTTATCTTGCAAAGAGGCTTACGCGCCAACGCGGGCTTGACTATCACGTAGCGTTATAGGGTATTATCTGCCTCATGATGTACAGCGTAAAAGAGCTGGCCGACATGGCGGATGTCAGCCGGCGAACTCTACATTACTATGACGAGCTGGGATTGCTTGTTCCGGCTGTGGTCTCAGACCAGGGTTACCGGCGCTATAACGAGGCGTCGCTGCTGCGCCTGCAGCAGATTATGTTTTACCGGGAAATGGGGTTGGAGCTGCGCCAGATCCGGACCTTGCTGGATGACCCGGATTTTGACCTGTTGACAGCGTTGCGATCCCACCGGGAGGCGCTGCAGGACAAAGTCAGGCGGCTGCAACAACTGGTGCAGACTGTGGACACTACCATCGCCCATCTACATGGAGAGATTGCCATGAGCAAGAAGAATCTATTTAGCGGCTTCAGCGAGGCGGAACAGGCTCGATATGAGGAAGAGGCGGTTGCCAACTGGGGCGAGATGGCCTCAGATTCGATCAAGCGCTGGCACCAGTACGGCAAGGCGCGCCAGGCGGAAATTCTGGCTGAGGGCGGCGCTATTTACGAAGAGATTGCGGCCAATATGGCTGCCGGTCCGGCGAGCGCCACCATCCAAGCATCATTAAAGCGCTGGCATAATCACCTGCGCTATTTTTACGAGCCAACCCCTGAGATTATGGCCGGGCTGGGCAATGCCTATCACGATCACCCGGATTTCAGGGCCACCTTTACCCGGATCGATCCGGCTTTGCCGGCTTTCTTGAAAGAGGCGATTGCCATTTACGTCGCCGGGTTGTAGGCGAACTCAGGTGGGGTTAAGCGCTTGCCGCTGCATGGTATGCAGGAGCCGGGCGATAGTTTGCGCGTCGTGAGGGGACCGGCCGGTTAACCACCAATCAATCAGCGCCAGCTGAGCGCCCACCACATAGTTGGCCAGCAGCTCCAGCGGGAACGCCGCCGTCGCCGCCGCCTGGGTGCCGGCCAGGCTGGTCAACAGGTCGGTAACCATCTGTTGCTGAATCCCCTTGATGATCAACTCCGCAGACCGGGCCCTGGCAATCGCCAGGTAGATGCCACGGGAGGATGCCAGCTCTTCCAGGAAGCGGATAAAGCCTTCCGGCGGCTCTGACGCCAGCAGATCTTCATAACGCAGCGGCCGTAGCGTCAGGTGACTGGCAAAGTCCTGGTGATGGTCCAGGAGCAGATCGTCCTTACTCTCATAGTGAAGGTAAAAGGTGGTCCGACCGACGTTGGCCCGGTCGGTGATCTCCTGAATGGTGATGGCGTCGTACCCTTTTTCAGCTACCAGTTGCATCAGGGCGCTTTTTAGCTGCTGGCGGGTGCGCTCCACCCGGCGGTCACCGCTTTCAATCATTGCTTACTCTCACTGAACAATCTACGCGTTCTGTTCATAATTGGACATCTGCTCATTACTGCTTAGTGTATTTGCGCTCCGCTTAACTTAAGGTAGGCATAGCTTAATTAACCATTCCAAGTGGAGTATATTCTGATGGATCTAGATCACCTTCAACCCGCTCGCCGGCGGCTGCAGTTGGCCGGGCGGCATTTCTTTCTGTTACTGGTCCTGGTCGTCATCTTGTTTGTTTTATACTGGGAAACGCGGAATCTGTCACTGACTGGCGTGGCGGCGGTGCTGTTTGTGGCGGCCCACGTACTGGCGGCGCTGGTGGTCATGGTTGGCGGTCGGTCGCTGGTTGCCAGGTTTTTCAGGAAGATTCATGGTGGTTCAGCGGCCACCGCGCCGGAAACGGAGGGGCTGACAATTCGCTGGGCCTGGTTTTACGACCTGTTTTTGCGGCTGCTCTTTGCCGGGCATGTGCCGCGTATAATGCGCTCAGCCGTCCGGCTAGCTGATTTGCAGCCAGATGAGGTGGCCCTGGATGTGGGCTGCGGTACCGGCACGTTGGCCATTATGGTGGCGCAAGAAACCGGCCGGTCCACTGCCCTCTTCGGCATCGATCCCGCGCCAGAGATGATAGCCCGGGCCCGGCAGAAAGCAGACAAGGCCGGTGTAGACGTAACCTTCCAAACGGGCGTCGCGGAAGCGCTGGCGTTCCCCGATGGCCGCTTTGATCTGGTGATGAATAGCCTGATGATGCACCATCTGCCCGCGGCGCTGCAGAGTCGGGCGCTGGCCGAGATGTACCGGGTGTTGCGCCCTGGCGGACGCCTTCTAATCGTCGACTTTGAGCCGCCCAAAGCTGGCTTGCAGAAGCGTATCCTGACCTGGCTATTGGGCGAAATGACTGCCATCGACAACAGCAAGCTCTTGCCGCGGGTGGCCGCTGCCGGCTTCAGCGACATCCGCAGTGGTCAAACGGATAGTACGCTGGCAATTTACCTTACCGCAATCAAGCCAGTCTCTTCCTGAGTCTGGGCGCTCACCTAGCCGAGCTCGGATTGCCGCAGAAAACCAGTCGAGCTGAAAATGTAGGCGACGATCGGGCCGACAAACAGAACGATGGGCAGCACCAGCAAGGCCTGAGTCCAACTCATCGGCGAAAGAAATGGCGTGATGACCAGCAGGATCAATACATAGGGCAGCATCTGCCGATAATTTCTCGGGATATCGCTAAACAGCTCGACCAATTTGGGCCAACCATGCCAGTCGACAAAGGCAAAAAGGGTTGTGCCATTGAGAAAGAGGATGGCGAGCAGCTCTAGCAGCAAAAGTTCGACGATCAAAATCTCAATCAGACCCATGAACATGCTCCTGAAAATGTCGGGATGAGGCTGGCGCTAAAAAGGCCGGCAAGAGGCGCAGAGGCATAGCCTTTGCGTCACTTGCCGGCCTACTTTGTTCCTTGCCTGGCGTGAAGCCCTGCACCTAACCCTGTCTGCCGAATAAAAAAAGCTGGCACCCTGAAGTAAGGATGCCAGCCTATGTTGCAACTAATACAGCGATTCTTTGCGCAATCTGCTGGATACCCCCAGTTTGCCAGAGAGCGTGATTGCTGTCAACCAACCTGCAAATGCCCTACAATTTTTCTAATAGAGAAGTCAATTGAAAATGGCATTGCTGTGGTCAAGGTCCAAACCTCACGTCCCGGTTGTCATGGTGGTCTGAATCCTCAACTCCGGGCGCATTTCCCCACGCCTTATTGGGCTCTGCCCCCAGTTTCAGTTTTAAATGCCCGCCTTCGGTGAGGTCGCGCTGATAGATCCAGGCTGTGTCAAGTGGGTTGCCGTTCAATTCAGCTGATTGGATGTATTGGTCGCCAGGGCCGTGGCGTGTGGTCTCGATCACAAAGGTAGCGCCAGCGTGATACTGTTCATCAAGATGAATGGTAATGCGATCAAAAACAGGTGTGGATAGCTCCAGGGTCGGTTCCACGGCGCAACCGCCATTCAGGCTGAACAAGCCGATGGCCATTAACACATTGAGAGCCCCCATCTGACCCTGATCTTCGTCGCCGCCGTAGCCACCAAAAGGGGTGATATCGCTTTTGACCACGTCAAAAATGCGGCGGACCCATTTCTGCGTCAACCAGGGCGCACCCGCATGGTTAAACAAATGGGCCAGATAGGTGCAGGGCTGGTTGCCATAGTCAATGTAGCCGTCCGTATGATCAGCATGTGTACAGATAAAATCATGAGCGGACGCTTTCTGGAACAGGTCATCCAGTTCACGCACAAAGATCTCCTGGCTACCGAACAACTGGATCAGGCCGGGGATGTCATGGGGGACATGCCAGCGGTAATGGTGACCATTGCCCTCAACCCAGCCAACGCCTGACAGGGGATCAAATTTGTCAATGAAGGAGCCATCCATTACCCGTGGGTGCATAAACCGCGTGGCTGGATTCCAGAGATGGCGATAGTTGCCGGCGCGGATTATGAGCTGGTCGTAATCCGCCTCGTTGCCCAGCGCCCGCGCCAATTGGGCCAGCGCCCAATCGTGATAGGCGTACTCAAGGGTCATCGTCCCGGCGCCACCGACATGGAAAGCATCTGCCTGAATCCCTAACGGGACATAGCCTCGCTCGAGGTAATACTCGATACCGCCGCCAACAGAGGAATTGTGCTCATAACCCGCTTTGCTCATCAGCCCCCCGGGGCCATGGTTCTTCAGCATGCCAGCATACGCCGCCTCAATGTCAAATGTGCGAATGCCTTTCATCCAGGCGGAGACCAGAAATGTGGTCGAGGTGGGTGAGGTCATCACGAAGGTATAGTTGCCTCCGGATGGCCCACGGGGGATAAGCCCACCATTGTGGTACATGTCCACCAGGGTATTGCAAAAGTTGTGCACAATCCGGGGACAGACAAGCGGCCAGAGTGTGTTGAGCGTCCAGGCGGCGCCCCAGAAGGCGTCCGAGTTGTGATGCTCGTAGCGGGGCAGGCCCGTTTCGTCCAGCGGGATTTGCCGGACCTGGGGGACAGCGCCTGTCATGTCCATGTAGGTGCCGCCGGCGTCGCTGACCCGGCGGCGCCCCTTGAGCGCATGGAACAGGTCTGTGTAGAACTTGGTCTTCTGGGCGGCGCTGCCGCCCTCAACCTCAATGCGGCCCAGCCATTCATTCCATTCGCGACGAGCATCAGCGCGGACGGCGTCGAAATCCCAATGGTCACACTCTTGCCGGATGTTCTCCTGCGCATAGTTGATGCCGCAATAGGAGATGCCCACCCGGAACTGCAGCACAGCGCCCGCCTGCACATCATAGCCCAGGGCGAAACCATGACGCTGCCGGGTTCCGTGCAGCGCCACGACCTCGTCATCCTGCCAGCAGATGACTTCATCAGGTGTTTGTTCACATTGAACAGAGAAGTAGATGCGGGTAGGTTTCGGCCGGCGGCGGGTCGCATCGTTTTCGACATAGCCGCAGAATTCATTAACCCCTGTCTGCGCTACAGAGGCATCGGACATGGGCAGCATGATCGTTGCCGGCAGATCAAACAGTATCCAGGCGCGATCAGCTCTGGTGAAGGTGTAGCGGTGCCAGCCAACGCGCGTGGTCGCCGTGAGTTCCGCGCGAATGCCGTAATCCTCCAGGGTGACGGCGTGATAACCGGGCTGCGCAATCTCGTTGTCGTGGCTGAACCTTGAAGCATAGGCGTTGCTGCCGAGGTGGCCGCGAAAGTCGCCCATGGTTGGCATGACGGGAATGCCGCAGAGTTGCCAGGCATGGACATGGCTGAACCAATGGATTTGCGCGTCGGTGTAGCGGTAGCCGCTTTTCCAGGCGTCATTACCCACCCGGGTGTCAGGGCTGAGATTGACCATGCCAAAGGGCCGGCTGGCACTGGTAAAGAAGAAAAAGCGGCGGTTGGCGCTATCGATCAGTGGGTTGACCCAGTCGACTGGTTGAACTCTTTCTAAAGGCATGAGTTTTTACATGTAAGCGCGGATACGCTGGATGGCTGAAGCGAGGAGTTCTGGGCCAAAGGCGAAATGAGTGGGACTTGGCCAATCAAGATGTATCCATTCCACCACATCAAAGGCCCGGGCCACCATAAACGTTTTGACGGCAGATTCGTAGCGGCTTCCTAAAGGCCGAATGCGACTGTAGCCGTCGTAAAAGGCGGCCTGGAGCCTTTGCAGAACCTGCTGATCAGGCTGCCAGTAATCTTTCAGGTCGGTCAAGGGCACGGCGATGTCGTAATAATGCGAGGCATAGCGGGCATCAGCAAAATCAATCACGTTTAGTTGACCTTGATGTAACAGGCAATTGTTCAGGGTCAAATCGGCATGGACCAGGCCATAATGTTCAGCTGTGCCAATTTCTTTAATCTCGGCCAGGAGCCTTGCAGATGCTCTCGCACACAGGTTGCGTTGTTCCGCTGTTAGTGTAACGGAGGTGTCGTTCTGACTGTCCTGCCAATACAGCAGCTTGTCCCAGGCCGTATGGGGGCGATCAATGGCTGCCGGCAGGGCAAAATGCTCGGTGTGATCATGTAGGTGCGCCATAAAGGCCCCGATCTGTCTGACGAGATCCGGCGCAGGGCGCTTGCCGATTTTCTGTCCCGGTGTCCAACGTAACAGGGTGACGACGCGGCCAGCCGGAATCTGGTTTGTAGAAACCCGCTGGACCAACGTGCCATTCAGGGCGGCAACCGGTTCGGGTACGGTCAAATCGGTATCACGTTTTATGGCCCGTAACCACAACAATTCCGCTTCTGTCCACGTTATCCAGCGCTCGGCCAGTTCTGGATTAATGCGTAGCACAAATCGGTCTTGGCTTGTGTCGACGCGGAAAATGGTAGCGCTGGACTCAGAGAGGAAGCGGAGTTTGGCGTCCTCAAGACCATAGCGTGCCAGGGCGGCGTAGCCCAATTCACGCAGCCATCTGCGTTGTGTCGCTGGCATCACCTGGTCAAATGATTTCATGTTGCCGTAAATCCTCTGGCCAACCTGGTCATGAGAGCAGTAGCCTGGATGGATTACTCGCGCAAGGAAAGGCTATACAACCCATTAGGCTCGCGCTGCAAGTTGAAGTATTGGGGCAGATCATAGCGGTTATCGGTGAAAACCGGCCGGCCGGCGCGCAAATCTTCCTTTATCTGGGCTATCAGCGGGGGCTGCACCTGGCCTTCTGTCCGGTAGGGGGTTGGCTCGGCCATCTCAATCCCCATGCGCTCCTGTTCTACAGCCGTCACATAATAAACCGCATATAACGTGCGCCATTCCAGTAAAACAAACGCATCATCCGGCAAACCATTGGCAATCGCTTCGGCATATCGGCGTGGTGCCGTCAGATCGTCAACCGGGTAAGGGTAGGTCTCGGTCACAAAGCTGGCTTTGCCCTCAACCAGGGCCACCAGGCGCGCGGGCCAAAAATGTTGGCCAATCAACAAGACGAAGATCAGGGCCACGGCTGCCTTGCCCCAGGGCTTTTGCGTCCACAGCCGTTGCTCAGCCCGGTTCAGCAGATGGTCAAACCCGGCCATGGCGGCTACCACGAGAACAATGTAGCTGGGCAAATAGAAGATATGTTTGTCGCCCGGGTCGTAATTGATCACCAGCACCAAAACGGTCAGGAAGCCGGTCAGCATAAAGTAGGCAATCGGGCGATTTTGCCGGCGAATGGCAAACCAGCCGATGATAGCGGCGGCGATGCTGACCAGGCCAAACTCGAAAACTATCAGGCGGAATAGGAAAGTGGCCAGGCGGGTGACCATAAATAGCGGGCCGCCGGGAAACATCGCACTTTGCCATTGCGGGGCGGATAAGGTCTGGTAGAGGCGTTGCCAGAATGTCTGCATGTCAGCTGCCGTGACGCCCCAGGCCGTCCCCGATGGGTATTGGGCTGTGTAATCGTAGCCAGTCGCCGACTGGCGCACATCAATGATGTAAAACGAGAGCAAAAAGAGGCCCAGTCCCACAGCCGCGCCGGCGAGACCGACCAGTAGGGGCGAGATGGCGGCAAAACTCCGCTGCTCGACGCCGGCACTCTCCTGTCCGCTGTTTGGCCTATTGCTCCGCACAATCCAAACGAAATACAGCAAGGCGGCTGGCGCAATCAGGACGGAATACAGATGTACCCCAAAACTCAATCCGCTCAAGAGCGCCGCCGCAAAGAGCCATCCCTGTCGTTTGGATGGCAGCTGCCCCCAATACCACAGCGCCAGCATCACCAGCACCCACCACAGCGTGCCCACGGTGTACACTTCCGCAATCACCGCCTGTGACCAGAAAGTATAGGAAACCAACAGGGCGAAACTGCCCAAAATGGCTGCCAGGCGCCGTCGGGTTACAAAACAGCCGAGCAGGTAGACGCCGGCTACCGTCCCGGCTGCGGCCACAGCCGACAGCAGATTAATACGCCAGGCCAGCGTCCCTATCGGCAAAAGGCCAAACAGCCGCCCAATTAAGGAGTACAGCGGATAGCCGGTCGGATGGGCAATGCCCAGCGTATAGGCCAGCGTCTGAAATTCGGCACTGTCGCTGTACAAGATATCTGGAGCCAGCGTGCGCAAATAAACTAACAGGGCGGCGAGACCCACCAGCAAAGACACCAACAAATCGGAAAAAGCTGGCGCCAAAACTTTGCTGGCTTTATGGCCGACAGCCGCTAACTGGGCGCTGCCGGCTACTTCTGTCGTTACCGGCGCCTCCTGCTGGTGCTGTCTGCTTTGGCCCTGGATTCGGCCATCTACCAGATGCAATACCTCGTCTGCATACTCATCGACCAGACTGTCATGGGACGCCAGCAGGATCGTAACCTGTTCACGGTGGGCCAGCTCTTTTAGCAGCGTCAGAATCTCGCGCGCCGTTTCACTGTCCAGTTCGCCCGTGGCCTCGTCCGCCAGGATCACCTTGGGTTTGTTGACGATGGCGCGGGCGATGGCGATACGCTGTTGTTGCCCGCCAGACAGCTCAAACGGGCGATGGTGCAGCCATTTTTCCAGCCCCATCATCTGCAAGCAGGCCATGACACGGGGGTGCCGTTCCCGGCCGGGAACCCCGGCAATCCGCAGCATCAAATCTACATTTTCATAAGCGGAAAGGGTGGGTAACAGGCCAAACGATTGAAAGACAAAGCCGACCTGCTGCTGCCGCCAGGTGGTCGCCTCTTCATCGCCCAATTCATGGATAGCCAGGCCATTGACATGAATGGTGCCGGCTGTGGGTTGATCCAGCCCGCCGATGCAGTTTAGCAGCGTCGTTTTGCCGCTGCCGGAGCGCCCTTTCAGGGCGACAAACCGGCCGGTCGGGATCTGTAGATTAATCTCCGCCAACGCCGTCACCGTGTCATCATAGACGCGCTGCACCTGGCGGATATCAATAGCAAGGGTTTCGTTCTCGGTCATAAAAGCTGTGGCGTGGGTCAGGCATTGTCAAACAACGCCTGACCCACCACGTTTACACTACGCTGCCGGCGCGATCGGCTCCAGGCGGAAGGTGAATTTGTAATCGCCTGGCTGCAGCCGATGCTGCTCGAGGGTGGCAGGGCCGCAGCTGGCCCCACCGAGGCCGGCCTGGGCATGATCCAGATTCAGGATGATAGCATCCTGGCGTCCCACCTCGTTGGTATGCAGCGCTTTGAATAATTCGGCAGTGGAATGATGGCTGACGCCGGCTTCCATCAGCGCGGCATCGGCGCTTACCTTCAGCCCAACACCGGCCTCATTCGTCAGCGACAACCAGCGCACGTCGGTTTTGTTGCCATTCTCCTGCGGCATGATGTAGGGCACGTACTGTTCGTCCACCGTGCTGCTGTAAAGGCCAACGGCTGTGCCGGCTTTGCGGTCGCGGTAGTTTTCCACCGGGCCGCGGCCATACCAGCTAAACTGCTCAAACCCGGCGGGCAACTCCAGCGACAAACCTACCCGCGGCAGGTTCAGGTCCACATTGGTCTTCACTTCGTTGCTGATTTCGATGGCCCCATCGCCAGTAATCGTCATGGTTTGTTGGTGCAAAAACGCTTCGGGCGCTTTGGCGGATTCGACAACGGTGGCGAGGCGGATTTGTACCTCGTGCTCGGCTGTCTGCTCGATCTGGACAGACTCTGTCGTATAGGTCAACTCGTTCAGGCCGGCCGCCAGCCATGTGGAGAGGTCCTTGTCGCTGCGCCAATCGGGCGCTTTCTTGAAGCCGTCGTTATCGGTGGGGGCGCGCCACACATTGAGCAGCGGCCCACTGGCCAGCAACTCCGTTTCGCCCAGCGACCATTGGCTGATGGTGCCTTGCGCGGCATCGAAGGTGATCTGGAAGTTTTCACCCGCGATAACGGCCCCGCCGGCGCCCTGCTTCAGGGTGACGGCGCCCATTTTTCCGGCCGGTTCCGCGGCCGGCACCGGATAAGGCACAGCAAACTGTTCCCAGGCGACCTCATGACCGGCATCGGCCCAGGCCGTAGCCTCGGCCAGCAAGAAGCGCACGTTGAGGAACGCTTCACCACCGGCCGGCATCTCGGGCTGGCTGATGGGCAGATCCACGACCGCTTTGGCGCCGGGCGCGATGTCGGGAATGGCGAAGTCGCCGGCCTGGACGATGTGGCCGTTGACGAGGAGTTCGTACCGGCCGGTATAGCCCGCCAGGTCGGTGAAGTACTGATCATTGGTGATGGCCACACGGCCATTCAGCACGTCCACCTCGTCAACCATGATCGGCTGAATCAGCTTTTTGTACTCCCACAGGGCCGGGTGGGGGGTGCGGTCGGGGAAGATCAGCCCGTTGATGCAGAAGTTGACGTCGTTGATGGTGTCACCAAAGTCGCCGCCATAAGCCCAATATTCCTGGCCGTTTTCATCGACTTTGACCAGCCCCTGGTCGACCCAATCCCAGATAAAACCACCCTGCAACCCCTGATAGGTGCGAATAGCGTCCCAATACTCCTGCAGATTGCCGCAGCTGTTGCCCATGGCGTGCGCATATTCGCACATGATCAGGGGCCGGTCGTTGGTCAGATCCTGGGCATATTCGATGATGTCTGACACCTGCGGGTACATCGGGCAGACCACATCGGTGGCCAGATGGCCTTTTTGCCAGCGGTCTTCGCCCAGGTGGCGGCTGATGGCGCCTTCGTAATGGATCGGCCGTGAGCCGTCATAACCGCGCATCCAGCCGGCCAGGGCGTCGTGATGCGGCCCATAGCCGCTCTCGTTGCCCAGGGACCAGAATATGACGCAGGCATGGTTTTTGTCGCGCAGCACCAGCCGGTGGCCGCGCTCCGTGAATGTCGTCAGCCAGAGTGGATCGTGACACAGGCGGTTGTACAGGGAGTGCGATTCAATGTTGGCCTCGTCAATGATGTACAAACCGTATTCATCGCACAGATCGTACCAGCGCTGGCAGTTGGGATAATGGGCCGTGCGCACAGCATTGATGTTGAACTGCTTCATCAAGTGAATATCCTTCAACATCATCTCTTCGGTGACGACTTTGCCCAGATGCTCATCATGCTCATGCCGATTGACGCCCTTCATCAACACGACCTGGCCGTTGATGTGCAGCTCCCGGCCCACAATTTCCACGCGCCGGAAGCCGATGCGCGTCCGTACCGCCTCCAGGAAATTGCCTTCTTTGTCCAACAGGGACAGAACCAGCGTATACAGATAAGGTGTTTCCGCTGTCCACTTGTGTGGATTGGCCATGGCCTTCTCGATAGTGGCCTGGGTGAGTACGTTGTCGTTTTCGTAGAAGCCTTTGCTGATGGGCTCGAAGACGGCGGCGCCCGCCGCATCATACAGCTCGGCGCGCACCTGGTAGCCGTCAATATCCAGATCGGCAAATTTTTCGATGCGGGCCGTCACTTTCAAGGTGCCATCCACAAAATCATCGTCCAGCTCCGGCCGGGCAAAGAAATCAAAGATGTGGACTTTTGGCGTCGCGTACAGGTAGACATCGCGATGGATACCGCCCATGCGCCAATGGTCCTGGTCCTCGACAAAGCTGCCATCCGACCAGCGAATGACCATGGCCCGCAACTCATTTTCGCCGGCCTGCACGTAATCGGTCAGATCAAACTCGGCCGGCAGCCGGGAATCCTGGCTGTAGCCGACGGCCTGCCCATTCACCCACAGGTAAAAGGCTGATTCGACCCCTTCAAAGCAGATAAAAATCTGCTTGCCGGCCCACGCCTCTGGAATTGTAAAGCTCTGCCGGTACAAACCTGTCGGATTATCTTCCTTGGGGACATAGGGCGGCGTATTGGGAATCGGCATCTGCACGTTGGTGTAGATTGGTTTGTCATACCCCTGCATCATCCAGTTGCCGGGCACCTCTACCAGGTCCCAGGCGGCTGTGTCAAAGGTGGGTTCGGCGAAACCGGCCGGTACACTCTGCGGATTAGGCGCCAGCTGGAACTGCCACTCGCCATTCAACAATTGATAATACGGTGACTGCGCCCGTTTACCGGCCAGGGCCGCGGCCGCGCTGTCATAGGGCACGCTGTCGACATGCCCCGCCACTTTGTTAATGCCTACTACCTGGGGGTTTTCCCAATTATTCAGGCCATTGATTTTGAACTTGTCGCTTATCACACTGTCTCTCCCAATTTGATCGCTACGAAGATCTTCATACGCATCCCCAGCAACACCAGGCTGACAAGGGCGACGATGAATAACATGACAAATAAGACATACACTTGCGACACGGCATCCCAGGCGATTTCCACCACGAAGGGCGGGATCAGCGCCGTGGTGCTCGTGCCGATCTGCAAATAGGGGATAAATAGACGGCTGACGCCGATCCCCAGCATGGTCCCCAACACCACGCCGGAAGCAATTAAAAGCACCAATTCCCAACCGACCAGGGCGGTCATCCGGCGCGTCGATAAACCGATGGCGCGCAGGATACCCAGCTCCACCGACCTGCGCCGGTAAGAAAAGACGGCATACAACAGCAGGCCCAATACGGTCAAAACGGCTGCGGCAATAAAACCTACCGAGAGCAGGCCAAACAACCCCTGCCGTTCCGGCCGGAGCAACGTGTTGGCAATCGGTGTTTGGGGCTCCTGCCAGGAGGAGCCGAATAGCTGTCGCTGATTGAGCGCAGCCCGTAAAGCAGGTTCACGCACGGGGCCATCGGTATTGAGCCAGACGCGGAAGGGGAATTCTGACCCGGCCTGCTCAAACAGATAATTCAGATTGCCGACGACCAGCGGCTCATCTTCATCCGGGTTCCAGGTTGGGAAGTAATCAAAGACACCGACAATTTGCGTCTCGTATGCAATGGTGCTGCCCTCGAGCGTCACGGCGAGACGCATGGTGTCGCCACCGCGCAGCCCATGGCTGCGCAAGAAGCTATTGGAGACCAGGACCCCTTCCGGCGTGCTGCCCAGCGCATTCATCAAGGTGCCGATGCGAGCGCGGGAAAAGTCCCAACGCCAATAAGCGGTCTGCCCAAAGTCCAGCGGATCGATGCCCATGAAGCTGACAATCAGGTTTTGGGTGCCGACCTGGGCATTGGCGGCGTAATCCCCCACTCGGGCGGCGGAACGGACGCCGTCGATCGATTCATATTCGGAAATCGGCAGGAAAACGAAGCTGGTTTCGCGGCTGGCCGTTGATTGGCCCAACGCGCCAATGCCATCAAGCGTATTGGGCGGGGTGTACAGGTTCAGATCGGCGCCGACGGCGTAAAATTCCTGATCGTAAAGGTAAAAATCCAGCGTGCGGGCCAGAGAGGCTGTAAAGGTGGAAAAACTGACGGTCAGGATGAGCAGAATGAGCGGCGTGTTGTAATGGTGGGGTGTCCGGGCCAGATGGCGCGCGGCCTGCAACAGCGTGACATTGTCCGTTTTTTGCAGCAGCCAGGTGAAAAACCGCATGATGTAAGGCAGCAGCCGCAAAAAGAGCAGCGCCACGGAGAAAATGGTGATGGCGGGCAACCAGAAGAAAAGTGGATTCTGGAACGGATCGCCATTCTGGGTTTGGACGATGAGGCTGCCTTGTTCGCTGAGGGTGTAAAAACCGTAGGCGGTGATGGCAACCAGGATGAGATCCAGCCAGGCGCGTTGCCACCAGGGGGGCCGCAGGGAACGGGCCTGAGTGAGTTTATAGCTGATGATGGTGTGACGCGCGTTGGCCAGGATCGGCACGAGCTGTGCCAGAATGGCGAGGCTGACGGCCAGCAGACCGGCCAGCAGCGCCTCGTCGTTGAGCGCCACGCGCAGGGGAACATCGGCGGAAAAATCCATGAAGCTGCGGGCCTGGCTGATACTTTGTGTCAGGACCAGGCTTAGCGCCGTACCCAACCCGTAAGCGATAGCACCCAATAATAGAAGCTCAACGAGGGCGATAATGAAGACCTGAAAAGTTGTCCCGCCACGACTACGCAATACGGCAAACTCGTTGCGCCGCTGGTTGGCGGTCAAACTGCCAACCAGGCCGACAAAGGCCAAGACCAGGCCAATGGTGGGCACATTAAACGCAAACAGCAAGGCACTGAGCGAACCCACATCGCGGCGGTAGGCATGGAGCTCATCGGTGGGCGCCAGCAGGGTTGAGCTGTTGGGCAGCAGATTTTGTAGTTGTCGTTCAATACGACCGACGCCGTTGATCAGGCGATTGACGTCGTCGGTGCCGACCTGGCTGCCGTCCATGATCCAATACCAGGTGGCCAGGTTGACTTCGTTGTCGAGGGCGGGGGCAATGCGGCTGCTAAATGTCTCTTCCGGTACCAGCATCAAATCATCAAAGACAGAGGGTGCGTAGAACCAGAATTCATCATTCGGGTTGTTGGGTTGCCAGATGCCGGCCACGGTTACGGGGAAGGTGTACTGCGCGTCCTCATCATTGTTAAAAGCGATATATTGCTCGCCTACCTGCCAGCCCAGCGTGTCCGCGATGGTCTGGCTGATGAGGATTTCCAGCGACGCGTTAGGATCGCTGACGATGTTGGGAAATTGGCCCTCGTTGAGGGTGATATAGTCGGCGATGTGGCTGGTGGTGGCGAAGTTCAGACGCACCAGCGTCAGTTGGTCGTTTTCGTAGCTGGTGGTGCCGGGAGCGAAGAGCTGGTAGAGGCTGGTCTCAAAATGGTGCACAGCCAATTGCCGGGGGAAGCCGAGTGTGGTGTAGGCAGCGCCCATGAGATAGGAATCGGCCGGTTCAACATCTTCCCATTGCAGGGGGCCATGCCAGGAGCCGATGTAGTTGAACATGTAGGTGAAGGGAGGCCGCGACTCCTCACCGCTGGCTTCGCTTAGTTTCTGCTCCAGGATGCGAAAGCTGATGGCATCGGCATACAGGGGCACAACCATGATGATGGCCACCGCGGCGGTGAGGCCGATGGTGGTGACGAGCGTCAGCCCCCGCTGCGCCCAGAGACGCTTCAGCGTAATAATCAGCGTCGTGTGAATTCGGTGGAAAATGCTCATTGAGACAGTCAGGAAAATGGCAAGTTGGCAGGTCGCATCGTTTACGGCCCAACCACGATGTCCCCTTCCGTGACACCTTCCAAAATTTCGATACGGCTGCTACTTTCAATGCCTGGCTGCACATCCACACGTCGTTGGCTGCCGCCTTCTTCCTGGATAACGACAAAGTTGCGCCCCTGGAAGTCCCGCACAGCCGCCGGCGGGAGCCATAGTGTATCTTCGTGCTGGACTAAGATGAGCTCGAGCAAAAGGCGATCGCCCACGGCAAAATCCGCCAGGTCAGACGCGTTGTCAAAAGCGAAACGCGCTGTGGATTCGGCCAGGTTTTCGGCTGTGCCATAGGGTAGGGGCAGCGCCTTGACGGTCACACTGTAGGTGCCGCCGGGCTGAGCAGCGAACATCGTGGTGGCCGCCATGCCTTCAACCATGTCGCGGATATCTTCATCGCGCACAAGCGCTTCAATCTCGAGCTGCGTGAGATCGGCCAGGACAACGGCCGTGTCCCCACTGACCACATTATCCCCCGTGGCCACCAACAGGCGCACAACGGTCCCCGACACAGGAGCAACCAATTGGGCATTAGCGATAAGGCTATCAATTTCTTCCAGGCGAAGCTGGGCTTGCTCCACTTCGGCCACCAGGCCGGGCGGGACACCCGCGTTTAACTCCGCCAACGTTAACTGCGCCAGCTCCACATCCAGTTCCAGCAAATCAATCGCCATCTGTTGAGCCGGCGTTGGGTTGCTGCCGGCATCGGTAATGGCAAAGTTGAGCTGGATCTGTACCTGCTCCAGCGCGATTTCAGCGCGGCGTCTGTCATTTTCCTGCTGGGCTTCAACGGCTGCTACCTGCGCCTCGGCGACAGCCAGGGCTGACTCGGCCAAATTTCTCTCCGCCAGGTAGGCGGCCGTATTTAACTCAGCTAACAGCTCACCGGCAGCGACAAATTCGCCATTCTCCACGTAAACTGCCGCGACGACGCCATTAAGCCCAAAGGAAACTGCGGTCTCCGTCGCCGGCACCACCCGCCCGGACAAGGTCAAATCCAGCGCGACCGTACCGCGCTCGACCACGTAGGTCGGTTTGGCCACAGCCACAGCTGTCGGCACCGG
The DNA here is from genome assembly GCA_020634575.1 of Ardenticatenales bacterium. Next base: position 117,515 of record JACKBM010000011.1, read on the forward strand.
TGTCGGCTCCAGGTCCGGGTCAAAGGTATGCGGCTCGGTCACCGAGTCCAGCTTACAGCCCGTCAACAAGACAAATGCGACGATCCCGATCAGTATGCGCCAGCCTCTTACCTTAACCATGGCACGCCGCCGCTGACAGTTGATAGCTACTGCCAAAATTCATAGAAAATCTCACCTTCTGCAGTTTGCGAGTCCGGCGTTACGGCGCTTCACGATCCCGGCCCCCGCTCAATCTTTAGCAATTGGCCCGCTTGCACATCTCTCACCTGGCTTGTCTGCCCATCGGGCCATATCACCTGGAGCGATTCCAATACAGTCCCGTCAGGAAAACCAAAATGCACCTGCGCCGTATTCCCAGACAAATAGCCGCTTGTTGCTTGCACGATGCGCCGGTAAGTACCGGCCTCACTGCGCAAAATTAAGGTTGCGCCAATCGCGTTGGTATTGGCAGATCCAGGTTGGGACAACTCCACCAGCAGGCTCTCGCCCTCACACAACTGGTTTTCAAACATCTGGGCCGGATCTTGCAGGTTGTTGACCACAATGTCGAGGTCACCATCGCCATCCATATCTGCCATCACCATGCTGCGTCCGCCAGAGCGGCTGTTGAGGCCCCAGTCAGGCATCGACACAAACTGGCCCTGCCCATCATTGTGATAGACCTGATTTTCCTCAATCAATTCATCATTCGGCAGGTGGCTGAAGTTATCCAGCGCTTGCATCCCGTTGACCACATACAAATCAAGAAAGCCGTCCTGATCCAGATCGCCAAACTGGCTCGACCAGCTCCAGCCGGTGGCTGAGATACCGTGCTCCACAGCGGTATTCACGACCTGCCCATCTGCATCCCAGACCTGCAGCACGTTGGCCATCTGCTGCGGGTCATCCTCGGCCATTTCATGCATCATCATGTTGGCCATGGCCGGTTCCCACTGGGACATGATCTCCGGCGCATCGGAGTAGGGATGCATGTCGGCCGCAAATAGTTCAGTCCGGCCATTGTTATCCACATCACCCAGGGCAATACTCATCGTGCTCATGGTCGTCGTGGCAAAAAGGTCTGTTTTTTGCCAGCCATCGTCGCCATTGAGCCAGACATAATCCGGCACATCAAAATCATTGCCGACCAGAATGTCGAGCTTGCCGTCGCCATTTAGATCCACCAGGTTGGTCGTCAACGCCTGGGCTTCGTCGATCAGGCGCGTTCGGCTGAATTGCCCGGCCTCCTGCACATAGACGGAAACGCCGGCCCGGTCGCCTTCACGGAAGAGCGGATTTTGCTTTTCCAGGGAGGCATCATAAGAGGCCGCCACCAGGTCCAGGTCGCCATCTCCGTCCAAATCAGCCCAATCAAAGCTGTAGGCATAGCCATCAAGCCCGGGCAGGCGCTGCTCCTCAAACTGACCATCGCCCGAATTGTGCCAATAGCGCATATCGCCACTGCGCGTGGCGACAAAAATATCGCGCCAGCCATCGGCGTCGACGTCAATGGCCACTAGCCCGCGGGTGCTCCCTTCAAACAGCACTTCCTGCCGAAACTGCCAGTTGCCTTCGTTCCAGAAAATATGGTTCGGCCCCAACAAGTTGCCTAACACGAGGTCGTTGTCGCCGTCGTTATCGAGGTCATTGACCGCCATGCCGGCGCCGTTGCTGTAGAAAAAGCCAATCCGGGCGACGGCCATGCCCGTCATATGGTTCAGGGTCCGGGCCGCAAAGCGATTGGTGCAGGCGGCGGCTGTTGTCAGCAGCGGGGCGGTCTGCACCTGGATGGCGCCGGGGTCCAGGGACTGGGTTGCCGGCCCCTGGTTGCTCTCCTGGCAGCCCAACAGCAGGGTCAGCAGTAACCCAGTCGCGGCCCAACGCCATACCATCGCTTTACTCAATTGCCAGCTTCTCATTTGCCACCTAATCGCGGACGTACAATTGCGAACACTATGCCTACCAACACCAGGACGACCAGCGCCGTACTGAATGTGCTCCGAATGATCCAGGCTGAAGTTAGTTCAAAGTCTGCTTCACTGAGCAATAAGAAATAATAGGTGTAGGTGACGCTCAGAGGAATCATGACCACAGCTGCGCCAAAGAAGAGCCAGAGGCCGGTTAACCGGCCGGTCAAAACCCCAATCAAGCCCCCCAACAACCCGGCCAAAACCAGCAGACGGCTGATTATTAACCATAGAGGTATCCCTTGTTCGCGCACGATGGGCACACTAAAAATGGCCCCCACACAGACGTAGATCAAGATCAGAACCAGCGTCCACAGCACGTACAGCCCAAAGCCAGAGAATTCTCGCTGTTCAGAATCACTCATACTTGTTCACTGGACAATCTTAGCCTGCATCCTCACTAGATCTATCGAACCGCCAACTAGCTGCAAAACAGGCAACGCCATTTCTGACGATGCCTGTTGCAGAATCAGATCAGATGTCCCCAATCGTTTTCGTCACCCTTTGGTTCCGGTTAACGATATCCCTTCAATAAAAGTGCGTTGAGCAAAGAAGAACAGCAACACCATCGGCAACGTCACGACACTACTGGCCGCCATCAAATACGGAATCGCATTCGGCGTGTTGCCAACAGAGTTGGACATGTTGTCCAGCAGTTCGATGCCCAGAGCCAGCGGGAAGTTCTCCTCATGCTGCAGGAAGATCTTTGGCCCCAGATAATCATTCCAGGTGCCCATAAAGGTGAACAGCGCCACCACTGCCAACGCTGGTCTGGCCAACGGCAGCAGGATGCGGAACAAAATGGTCAGCTCGCTGGCCCCATCAATTCTGGCTGCTTCTGACAAATCTTCGGGAATTGTGCGGAAAAACTGCCGCAGCAAGAAGATGAAGTAGGGGCTGCCGAAAAGCGCCGGCACCGTCCAGGGACGATAGGTGTCCAGCCAGCCGAAGGTCTTGAAGGTCAGGAACAAGGGCACCATCTTGACCGCCCAGGGCAACATCATGGTGGCCAACACAACCCAGAACAATTTGTCCCGGCCCGGCCAATTGACTTTGGCAAAGCCATAGGCCACGACGGTTGACGAGATCACGGTAATGATCGTAACAGGCAAGGAATAACGGAAAATCGTGTTGATCGTGAACGTGTTAAAGGGCAAGATCGTCCACGCTTCCACAAAGTTGCTCCAGATTGCTGGATTCGGGATCAGGGTAGGGGGAACCTGGAAAACCTGTGGGTCATCCTTCAAACCAGATATCAGCATCCAGTAAAGGGGAAAGATGAAGCTGAGTGCCAGCGGGATGAGCAGCAAATATTTGCCAATTTCGCCCAGGATGGAGGAAAGTTGCCAGCGCCTTTTCTCCTTCTCGTGCTGCACGGATTGACTACTCTTGGTTACAGCCGTTGCCATCACTCACCTCCGTCGCTGTAGTGCACCCAACGATCCGAAGATCTGAACATCAGGATCGTAAAGACAACAATAATCACAAACATCACATATGCTATCGCCGACGCCTTGCCCATGCGGAAATATTGAAACGCGTTGCGATAAAGGTGTACCAGCAAGAACTCCGTCGAATTCAGCGGGCCACCCTCTGTCAACAGCCACGGCACCGTAAAGCTCTGGAAGCCATTGATGAAGCCGATGATCAGGTTAAACAGGATAATGGGTGAGGTCATGGGAATGGTGATGTGCCGGAACTGTTGCCAACGGTTGGCCCCATCCACCGTCGCTGCCTCATACAAGGAGCGTGGCACATCCTGTAGCGCCGCCAGAAAGATGACCATTGCCGCCCCCTGGCCCCACACCGACACCAAAATCAGCGACGGCTTGGCCCAGGAGGGGTTAGCCAGAAAGGGAATGATGGGCAAGCTCAGCGTGCGCAAGATGCCGTTGATGGCGCCATACTGCACGCTCATTAAAAACTGCCAGATCATCGCTGAAGCCACGGCCGGTACAATCGAGGGAAGGTAAATGACACCGCGGAAAAAGGCCCGCCCGACAATTTTGGTATTGAGCAGATTGGCCACCAGAAAGGCAAAAGCAATGCCAATGGGCACCCCAAAGCCGACATAGTACAGCGTATTCCACAACACCTTGGGGAAAGTCGCATCATCGGTGAACAGATCGATATAATTTTCGAAGCCAATAAACACCGGCTCGCGAATAATATCGTACCGCGTCAGGCTAAAGTAGAACGAAGCACCCAGCGGATATAGCTCATAAAGAAGAAACCCTAATATCCAGGGACCAACAAACAACAAGCCAATCCGCAAATTGCGCTTTTCCTGAAGGGATAACGGCTTCCTGTTCTTATTAATCGATAGAAGGGACATGATCCTGATTCCTTGTTGGTGCCAGCCACCGCAATGGCTGGCACCAACACAAAAGCCGATACCTTAGCCTAAGCCTTGGGCCTCCCACTCATCGTCAGCGCGCTTCTGCAATTCTGCCACGGCCTCAGCCGGGGTCATCAAATCGCGGTAAACAGCTTCACGGAGTTCGGTCCACTGCGTATTCACAAAGCCGTGAATCGGGGAACGACGCCCAACCAGGTACTCGTCAGCCGTATCCGCAGCCGACAGGTAGAAATCGATACCAGGATAAGAATCCCGGGACACGGTCTCCAGATAAGACAGGCGGCCGACCAGCCAGCCTACCTCATTGTAGATGATGTCCATCGACTCTGGCGTCTGCAGGTACTCGGCGACCTTGAACATACCTTCCTGGTTCTTGCCGTCTTTGAAGATAATCACAAAGTGCGGCCCCGTCGCCATGATCTTGGAGCCGCCTTCGCGATTGGCAGCCACCGGCGCCCAGGAGGCCCGGTTGTACTGGGCGATCTCAGGCTGCTGAATCTGGGTTTCACCCGGATGCCAGTACCCTTCGATAATCATCGATTGGACGCCGGCATTGTAGGCAGCACCCCAGGTGCCCTGACCTTCTACACTGCGCATACCGGCCATGTTATCCGGGCCGGCAATGCGGTAGAACTCACCGAAAGTGTCAATCGCCTCGGCCAGGCGCGGATCGTCCAGAACCATCTTGCCGTTTTCTTCATCCCACCAGCGCAGGCCGTAAGCAAAGGACGAGTAGTCGATTTCGCTCGCCATCGCATCGTAGGGATCAAGCCCGATCTTGACCAGGTTGTTGGCCGCATCGAACTCAGTCAGGGCGCGATGCCATTCCAGGGCATCCTCAACTGTTGCCGGCGGGCTGTCCGGATCCAGACCAGCGGCGGAGACATGGTCGCTATTGTAGTTCAGACCCCACCAGAGGAATGATTCAATACCGGGCACGCCAATCATCTGCCCGTCATATTTGGAGCCTTCCACCAGAGCTGGAATCATATCGTCCAGATCAATGATGGAGCTACCGGCGATGCGGTCGTCAACCGGGATCAGGACCCCACGTGACCAGAACATCGGATACTGCAGGTTGGAGGCGCCATCCGGCGGCTCGCCACCGGCCAGGGCTGTCAGAACCTGCTCGTTGTTTGTACCAGATGCCCACTCAAAGGTGTCATCGCCAATGTGTTCTTTAAAGCCGTCGAGCTGTTCGATGGCTTCTACCGCAGCTTCCAGGTTACCCCAGGCAAACCACCAAACGATGCTGTTCCCTTCCTGCGTGGGGGCAGATTCACTGGATTCTTCAGGTTCAGATGAGGATTCTTCGGTCGCTTCTACTTCCCCATCTGGCTCTTCATCGCCGCCGCCGCCACAAGCAGCCAATACAGCCGCTCCTGCCGACAGACCGCCCAGGCGGATAAAATCCCGCCGGGACACTCTTTGCTTTTTACTGCTCATTTCTTTCACAGATAGCTTCTCCTCACTTGAGATTGGTGCGCAGCCCAGAGCCACGCATTGATACAATGATCCATTTACCGATTTGCGGTTAATCGCTTATCAGTCACGCCATAGACCTCTCCTTCCACGGTTGTTCCTGCTCGGCGCAGGGAACTGCCGCGTACAATCAACTCCGGTGGCGTTTGCAGCACACACGACTCATAAAATGTCTCATTTTGATGTGCCTGAATCTGCCTATCTAATTCCTGCACCAGCAAACGGCCGTTTTCCACCAGGCATTGGCGTACGGTCGTCAGTGATGGAGTAAAAAACATGGCTTCAGGGATATCGTCAAAGCCTACGATGCCTAAATCCTGGGGCACACGGCGCCCCAGTTCCCGTGCCATTTTTAGCACTCCCAAAGCCATCTGGTCATTAGACGCAAAAACAGCGTCTATATCCGGACGCTGTTGTAGTAATCGGTTTAACCCCAGATAGCCCGTTGCGGCTGTCCAATCCCCCTCGAAAACGAGATCTTGATCGGGCGATGGGACTGTTTTCTGCCAGCCGACCAGGCGCTGGGCAGATATCCGCTCATCCATGGGGCCCGTAATGATGGCTACTGTAGCATAGCCCTGATCCAACAAATGTTGTGTGGCTCGCTGTGCCCCGATGAAGCTATCGGTATACGCAGCTGATAACCCCTCAGCCTGCATCTCTCCACCAACAACTACAGGTATGGGCAAGTTCCGCAGCTTGGCAGAGACTTGCTCATAACTGTCATTTTTGCTGACAGCAGTCCAGATAATCCCGTCAACCGGTTGGGCCATCAGATCGCGCAGAATCCCGTCCAAAACTGACTCATTCTGTTCATGAAGCAGATTGAGCGAGATTGTGTAGCCGGCCGCATAAGCCTGCTCATCAATCCCAATTAAAGTGTGCGAGGGACCCACATGACGAATATCGGAGCTGATTACGCCGATGGTTCTTGTGCTGCCACTTGTCAGGCCACGGGCTAATCGGCTAGGCCGATAATCACTGCTGTCTATAATTTTTTGGATACGTAGGCGCGTTTTGGAGGAGACATCGGGCCGGTTGTTGAGTACGCGAGAGACAGTCTGCTTGGAAACTCCAGCCTGTTTAGCAATCTCATTAATGGTAATGCGGCCAATTTTGGACATGATATCTGCTCTAGGCAAGTTCAATGCCGCGATTACTAGCGTACGTTCGTTGGGTATCGTTACCGGTCCCGAAAAAATATAGCACCTTCCCTTTCAAGCGTCAAATAACGCCAAAAAAGATTGCCGTTCTCTGTACAAAACGCACAATCCTCAACTCGCCGTCACAATCCCCTCTATCTGCTCAACAGCAACCACGTTTTCTGGCGCAAAGGCGTCGCTGGCCAGGTAGTTCATCAAGCTGAACCACATTTGCCGCGCTACCAGCCTTTCGTCCATGTTGTTTTCCAGATCCATTGAACAGACCAACAGCGAGCCCCCGTTCACTTGCGCCTCAAACAGCAGACCCAGCCGGCGCGCTTCGAACCAGGTGTCAATTGGCTGAATGAGCGGTCGCAACGATTCCGCCAGCCCATCAAGCACCATTGCCTCCGACCCGTGAATTAACTCCCACCATTGCCAGTCGCTGTGATAGTCGGTGGGGAAGTGAGCAAACAGGGGATGAGCCGGGTCGCAGACGATGCCTAACGTGTGCGGCACCTGCCCTCGTGTCCAGCTCGTATTCCAGAAGAGGCTGGAAAAGCCAATTTGTGACGCCACTTTTACCTCGGCCGGCGGCACCAGATAGAGCGCCTTCCCGCCCTGCGCCAGATGCGCCAACGCTGCCTCATCCAGACTGTGGGTGATGAGCAGATTGTCGGCGACGGCCGGTGCCAGTTCATCGGCAAAGAGCCACACCGCCCAATCATTTTCTGCCTCATTCCCGTTCACCCCGACCACCAGGGAATACATTTGGGCTGGCGTACAGCCGGCCAGACTCACCTCTATCTTGCCACAGTGGTTTAACTCACCGGTGACAATTGTCTGCGGCGCCAGGTTGCCAGATTGGACGGCTGTGCCCTGGCCATCTTCCAGGCGCCAATAAACCACGGCATCAACCAGGTCTTCCGCGCCGAAGTGGGCTATGTCGATATCGGCCGTGAGCGACTCACTCACGCGCCAATACCGCTTGGTCAAACGCGCCAACGGCACCGTCTTGCCCGCAAACCGGCGAAACTCTTCCGGCGACACATACGGCTTGCTATCCCAGAACGGATCAACGACGCCGACCAGCGCCGTTCCCTGCCCGGGAAAATCATGCAGATCCAGCAGCTGAAAACCGCCAAACCCCGCCGTGCGCAAAGCTGACTCGATCTCTTCCTTGTAACACAGCGTCTGTAGCTTGCCCGAGGCCAGCAAGAATTCCCGCGCCTGATCCCCCATATGATTGGCTTCCAGAAAGTCGCGGAAAATCTCGAAATTTTTGGCTTTTAGATGGCCCGTATATTTCTCAATCTCCTCAAAATCAGGATAGACACACCATTGCCCGATCTCATGACTCACTATTGGCTGATCCAGCTGCGCCACCCAATCTGCATAGTCGGTCACCGTTTCCGGTGGTTGGCCGTTGATGCGTGAATTTAAGCCAGCCCCCCAGGCATGAATGCGCGGGCCGGGAATGTTGTGATAGTTGTTTTCCGGAATGATGGGCCAGCCTGCGCCGCTGGTATGAATGCGGCGCGCATCGCGCCCGCGCCAGTAGTTGACCCACATCCCCAAATAGCCCGGATCGTCACCCGACGGTTCATTGCCATAAGCCATCATCAGGAAGGAGGGATGATTCCCATAAGCGGCTACAATGCGCTCACCTTCTTCGTACAGCCAGTTGTCCAACGGCTTGCCTTCACCAATGGTTGAGCCCTGATTGGCCCAGGCGGAGCATTCGACCTGGTAGTAAAAGCCCAGCTCATCCGCAGCCACAAAGGCCGCTTCCGGCGGGCAATGAGAATGAAAACGAATGTGGTTCAGACCATAAGATTGGCACACCCGAATGATGCGCTTCCACGCCTCCACCTCCGTTGGTGGATGGCCCGTCAAAGGAAAAATGGAGCATTCCAGCGTGCCCCTGAGGAAGATGCGCCGGCCGTTCAACACCAGCCGTTTCTCCGCCACACCGACTTCCCGCAAACCAAAGCTTTCCGTCACCTGATCATGCCAGTCACCCACTGCTAATTGGCAGTCCAATTGATACAGCGCCGGCGAAAACTCATCCCACAACTGAGCCTCATCACCCAGCACATAGTTGAGATGTAATGTCGTCCCTGCGCGCGGAATTGTCACATCCGTTTCCAGGGCAGCTACCTGGTGGCTGACCGCCGAATTGTAGCTCTGCGCCTGCAGCCCGATCTTGCCGGATACAATCTGGCCCGTGCTGTTGCCAAGCTGAACTTCTACCAGCACCCGCTTCACCCGCATGTTGGGGTAAATCTGGACTGACTCGATCCAGACCGGATCGCCGGCCTGAATTTCCAGCCGGCCGGCCAGCCCATTCCAGTTGCCCTGAGTATGGTCGGACATGCTGTGGGCATTTGGTCCGACATCGACAATCATGCGATTGTCCACCCGCACGGTCAGGCGATGTTTGCCTGGCGTGACGGCTCCGTCCAGCGCGTAGACATGCGGCGTGCCCAGGCTCAAATCAGACCCCAGTTCCACGTCATCCCACCAGACGCGGCTCTCCCAATGAGACCGCTCTAAAAAGAGGGTCAGCCGTTTCCCTGCCCAGGCTGCGGGGATCTCCACTTCGCGCTGGTACCAGGCTGCGCCCATGTAATATTTGTCGGGCGTCAACCAACAGGGAAACTTCACATTGCCGGCCTCGCGGTATGGGGCATAGCGCTCTTCTGTGAAATAGTCCCGGTCGATGATGTTGCCTATCCACTCTGTTTCTGGCGTTACTTCATCGCCATACCCCTGTGCTTGCAGAATTCCCGGGAGTTGGATCTCCTGGGCCAGCGCTCGTTGCCACCAGCCCTGGACCATACCCTGATCCTCACGGTCCAGTTCAAATCCCCACCGTCCACTTAAGTCAATCGTCATCTTCTCAACTCCTTTCGGTCAGCATCCGCTGATGCAGCAGGGCGCCGATATGATTCCGGTCCAGCGCCAGCACTTCCTCAAACTGTTTTTCCGCTTCTGCCAGTTCCGCCAACCCCAGATGGCCCAGCCCCATCATGTAATGGCAATGAATCCGATTTCTCTGCGTCAAATCATCATCAAACACCAGGAAATCTGGCAGGGAGACGGCGAAATAATCCATCGAGATGTCATCGTTCAGGTGTAAACGACCGTACGCCAACAACCTGGCAAAGACGGTCTGAGCCTTCTGTGCCTCACCCAGCTTTTGCCACGCCAGACCCTGATAAAAAATCATATCCGGTGGCTGATCGTTGTAATACATGGCTGAGCTTGGCTCGCTCAGGCCGGTTGTCGCCGCTTGCCAGAACGCTCGCGCCTGCGCCATATCACCGAGCCCTTCGTAGGCACAACCCAGGTAATAGCGCACGTGATTCTCTTGTGCTCCGGCCAGCTTGCCCTCGCCGAGATTGTGCGGATAAACCTGCGCCCCTTGCAGATGGTCAATGGCGTCCTGATAGCGGCCCTCTTCTAACGCGACCTTGCCCAGCTCCACCAGATTCAACACATACTGCCCTGAACTCTTGCCCTCGCCCCCTTCCCAGGGATGGAAGTTACGGGCTGCCAACGCCTGAGACGCCTCAGCAAAGCGCCCCGTACAATTCAATGCCGTAATCCATTCAATTGTCAGGTCATCCCGTTGGGCCACCACTTCCGGGTATTGGGCCAAAAACGCCAGCCGCTCCTGGGGTGTCCGGTTCAGCTTTTTGTAGAGCTGATCCAGCTCAAACAGGACGCGGCCATCGGTCGGGTCGAGGGCGAAGGCGCGTTCGTAGGCGGCGAGACCGGCCGGTAAATCCCCCCGCTTGTTCACATAGGCCAGCCCCAGATTACGTTGCACCGTGGCCAGCCCATCATCCAGCGCCCGGGAACGCTCCCAACAGGCAATCGCTGCCTCGTACTGCCGGTGCGCATACCAGAAATTGCCTAAAAAGAAGGGCGCATGGGCGTCCTGCGGATTGAGCCGCATGGCGGATTCCAGCGCCAGCACGCTCTCCAGCCGATTGGGGAAACCAAAGTCCGGCGACCCCGCCGCAGCCTGGGTCAATACCCGGCTGGCTTCGTCTGCCCGCCCCGCCAACGCGTGGCACCAGGCCAGATAATAAAGTGTCATACCGGCCGGCGGCGCTGCTTCCAGAAGCGTAATTGCTTCCTCATAGAGGCCAGCCTGCGCATAATCAAGCGCCAGCGCCGTCAACGTCCGCGTTTCGTTGTGTACGACCGCGGACAATAACGAGTCACCCGTCAACAACTCGCGCTCGCGCAACGCCCCATACGCTATCCTATCCAAAGAGAGGGCCACTGTCGTTTCTGCCAGCGCTTCGGTCTCTCTGCCCAGGCGCCGCAAAACAGCCGTCTTCAAGTGACGCGCCTGATGATGCAGCCAGTTGCGGTACAGCGCCTGCGTCGCCAGATCCAGGGCTTCGTGCCAGCGTTCTGCCCGGCAGGCCAGCCGGGCCAGCTCAAAATAGGCCCGATCTTGCCAGGCCGCGTTCCACGTCGCTTTGTAAAAGGCGTCGAACGCCTCTGTCGTGCGCCCCTGCATCTTCAGCGCCAGCCCCAGGTTGTAGTAGGGCTCGCCATCGTACGGATTGGGATTGCGCCGCGTCAGGCTGGCCACGGCCTGGCGGAAATACGGCTCGGCCGCAGCAAATTGACCGCGACGGTATAGCAGCAGCCCCAACGCATTATTGCACCGGCTATCCAGCGGATCGCGTCGCAGCGCCTCTTCATAGTAGGGTTCCGGCGCGTACGTAGCGTGACGGTATTGTTCCAGGTGCAAGCCGTGTAAAAACAAGGCTTCATTCGTGGCTACTTCTGCCGGGGGTGGGGCGGGTTTGGCGGGTTCCGGGATTGGCCGTTGCTCAGCGGGCAACGGGGAATATTGGATCAGCTCGTGGCCGTGCTCGTCGCTGACGCTCAGGTGCAGGTCTGGGGCGCTGAAACCGGCCGGTAAAACCACTTCCCGCGCCAATATCTGGGTAGGCGATAGCTCGGCCGTCTCCTGCAACAACGGCTCGCCCTGATACGCCAGCACAATATCTACGGTTTGCGCCCGGGTAAGATAAATGCCGATGGTGGCGGTGTTGCCTTCGATCTCGAGATTCAGTACCGCGTCCCGATTGGCATTCTTCGCCCCGCCGATCCCCTTGAACGGCATAAAAATCTGGGCAAACCGTTTCTCTTCGCCCGGCATCAACCAGCTGAAGTCCGGCTGATTATCGGTGTAGGCGCCACACATCAACTCGATGTATGGCCCGTCCTCATCGGTTAGCTGCCGGTCCCAGGCCACGCCAAAATCACCTTTGCCCCAGGTCCATTGTTTCTTGCCCGGCACAACATGATGATTGGCCACATGCATCATCCCGGCCGCAACGCCATGATCGTAGCAGCCAATAAAATCAAAATCGGAGTGATAGGCCATAAATGACGTCGGCACCGGAATGTTTTTGTAGCGCGAAATATCCGTGCCAGGCGAGTAATCGATTTTGTAGTACGTCCCCCGGGCAATGGGAAACTCCGACACGTCCCGCTTGCCATGGTCCATGACCGCATGGACATCCGGCGGGAAAATCGACTGGTAGTCGTCATTCACATGCACGGCCGGGTTGGCCCACCAGAGAAAGGTCTGCGGCTCGCTGCTCCGGTTGTACAGTTGCACCGGCATCTCCACGTACGCCCGATCAGGGTATAGAGTAAAACCGTGCATCCCCTTGGTGTTGAACATGGGCTCAATTTCGGCGCACCAGACCGTCTTGCTGCCATCTTCATTTTCCACAATTTCCCAATCGACCGGCATAAACGTGGTCGGGCGATGGTGCTGGGGCCAGTTAAACTCAATGCCGCCGGAAATCCAGGGCCCCGCCAACCCCACCAGGGCCGGTTTAATCACCTGGTTGTAGTAGATGAAGTGATAGCCGTTGCTTTTGTCCAGCGCCATCTGCAGCCGCCCGCCCAACTCCGGCAAAATCATCAGCTTGAGGTAGCGGTTTTCCAGAAAGACGGCCGTATATTCCCGGTCAACTGGCGCATCTGCGACCGATTCAATAACCGGATAGGGATAAACGACGCCGCTGCTGCCCTGGTAGACGCGCTTTTCCAGGAAAAGGGGATTTTTCTCTGGTTCGCCAACGGCATAGGTCGGAATAACGACCCGTTTTGCCTCTGCCATCACGCCCTGTATCTCAAGTTCGCTCATCTTATTTCGCTCTCTCTTTTTGCAACTAGAGTGGAATCTGCACCTTTGACCCTTGCAATCTAACACGAGACCTACACGCAGACAATAGAAGAAGCTATGATATGATGGACTATGTTCTGATTCTGGGGTGATTATGACGCTTATCCGCAAAACAGAGGACTTCGCCGGCCAAATTCTGCACGTCATGCCGCGGCCCTTGCTGGCTGAACTGGCCCAGCAGTTTCTCCTCCAGCACCTCATCGTCACCGACATCGGCTGGTATCCGGAAGCGCGTTACCATTATCGCGAAAGGTACACTGGGGCCCCGGAACATATTCTGATTTTGTGTGTGGCGGGTTCTGGCTGGCTGGAGGTGGGTGGGAGCCGCCATCTCGTCAACGCCCGGGAGGCCGTCCTGATTCCGCGCAACCTCCCCCATGTTTATGGCGCCAGCGAAGAAGATCCCTGGTCGATCCAATGGGTGCACCTGCACGGACCTATAGCGGATTATTTTTTTGCTTTACTGCCTGAGAATGTGTACAGGGTGCCCGTCACGGCCGAATTATCGGCCGTCCTGCAGCATCATTTCCGCGAATGTTTTGATTCCATCATGGGCACCTTTGTCGAGCAGCGCATGATCTTCATCACCCAGACGATCCAGCACCTGTTGGGCCATCTCTTCTTCAACAATCGCCTCTTCTCCCCCGCTCTGCGCAGCAGCCAATTTCACAATCTGGATAGCACACTGGACTATCTGCGCAAAAACATCAGCCAACCCCTCACCCTGCAACAGATGGCCGACCATGCTCAGCTCTCCAAATCCCACTTCGCCCGCCTGTTTAAGGAGCAGACCAATTATTCCCCGGTCGAGTATTTCATCCGGCTCAAGCTGCAGCGGGCCTGCATGCAACTGGCGCTTACGCGCAAGACCATCCGCGAGATAAGCTACAACCTGGGCTACCCCGATCCCTACTATTTCTCCCGCATCTTCAAAAAAATCATCGGCAAATCCCCCAGCCAATTCCGCGCCGACCCCCAGTACAGCTACAACACCCTGCCCGATCCCGCGCTGGGCAAGCCTTAAGGACTTGTTTGCGGGGCTAAGTCTCACAACTCTCGACGTCACCCTGAGAATGGCCACGCGGTAAACCGCGTTCAATAAGGGAAGAAACAGCTGCAAGAGC
>JACKBM010000012.1 GCA_020634575.1 Ardenticatenales bacterium
CCGCTTCGTCTCGATGCAAAACCATTACAACCTGATCTACCGTGAGGAAGAGCGGGAGATGATGCCGCTCTGCGCTGAAGAGAAGATCGCCGTCACACCCTACAGCCCGCTCGCATCGGGGCGCCTGGCGCGCGATTGGGCGGAAACGACCACCCGGCTAGAGGCCGATCCAATTGCCAGACAAAAATATGACGCTACCGCAGATTCTGACAGAAGGGTTGTCCAACGCGTCGCCGAGCTAGCCAGCAAACTCGGCGTACCTCACGCCCACATCGCCCTGGCCTGGCTGAGGCAACAGGATGCCGTGGTGGCCCCGGTAATCGGCGCGACCAAACAGTCACACATCGACAGTGCAGTTGAATCCTTGACGGTCGACCTGACTGTAGAAGAACTGGCCTTTTTAGAGGAGCCTTACGGGCCACATCCAGTTGTCGGGCTCATACCGTACAGCCGCTAAACACCAGATTCGCCACGCAAACAAAACGGAGGTGATAGCCGATGGCTATCACCTCCGAAAAAACTGTCTACATTGGCGAGAGTAATGTTGGGGCGCTTACTCTTCCTCGTCTGCAGCTGCCGGTTCAGCAACTTCAGCTTCAACCGCTTCGGCTTCAGCCGCTTCGGCTTCAGCCACTTCGGCTTCGGCCACTTCGGTCTCTACGACAGCTTCAGGTTCGTCGTCCGAGGCAACAGCCTCAGCGTCCGTCTGGCCGGCGGCAGCCTGGGCCTCCGCTTCAGCCGCTGCTGCCTGGCTCTTTTGCCAGGTCCACTCCAGCTCTTCACTTTCACTGACCTGGCGCTGGCTCAGGCCAATGCGTTCCCTGTCAGGCTCAAGCCGAACAATACGGACCAGCACCTTATCACCTGCCGAAATCACATCGACTGGCTTGGCATCATGGGCCACATACATCTCGCTGATGTGGATGAGTCCTTCAATACCTTCCTCGATCACGGCAAAGGCACCAAAATCAGCCACGTTGGTAACGGTCACTTCCAGCAGGTCGCCAACTTTGTGGTCGGCGGCAAATTGCTGCCAGGGATTGGGCAATAAGGCCTTGCGGCTCAAGCTGACCCGTTCTCTGTCGGCGTCTACTGACAGGATTTTGACCTTGATCTCTTCCCCTGTCCGCAGGACGTCGCCGGGTTTCCGCACCTGTTGCCAGGCAATCTCCGAAATATGCAGCAGACCTTCAGCACCATCCAGGGCAACAAAAGCGCCATAATCGACGAGATTGGCGACAGTGCCTGTCACGATCTCGCCTTCCATCTCCTTCAACTCCTGCAGCCGCTGCTGACGCCGTTCCGGCATCGCCGCCCGCGCCGAGAAAACCAGCCGTTTCCGCTGGCTGCTAACCTCCAGCGCTTTAACCGGCAGCACACTGCCAACCATCTTGGATTTGGCAGTGGACTGGGCCTGTTTGTTGTGAATGTGTTGAATCTCAGGGAGATGAGAATTAGGGATAAAGCCCTGCAGGCGCTCGAACTGAACCAAAATGCCACCACTGTTGTGGCCGACAACCGTCAAATCAACAGTCTCTTCAGATTCAAGCAACGTCGTGGCTTTTTGCCAGTCTTGAAACTGCAGACCTCGCTCCAGCGATACCTGCAGTTCATCATCACCAGATGGCGTGCGCGTGACATACAGCATGACTTCGTCGCCGGCCTTAATGCTGGCCAGCTGCATCTCATCCAGACGAGCAATCTCCTGGGGAGGCACGATGGCGGTCCGCTTGGCACCGACATCAGCCAAAATCATGTTGTCGTCGACGGAAATAATTGTGCCAGTGATGTATTGTCCACGCTCTGGCAAAACGGGTTCATATGTGTCCAGCAGCGCAGCAAAGAGATCTGCTTCACCGGCTGCTCCGTTATTACCCTCAGTACTCGCATTGTCAATCGTTAAACTACTCAAACCTTCTCCTTGTCATGTTTTGGGCTACCAGTAGCCTACCTCATGACCTGAAAAGAACCAATAAATTGGGCGGACCCGGCGCTCAAGCTATTAGCCTGATTCACCCGCCGCCTCTTTTGCCAATAAAAACTCTTGCCAGGCGTCGTTAAAAGCGACAACATGGCGCCAGGTGCCATTTCGGGTCAGGAACTCAGCCCACTTCTTGTGTTCATCCTGCTTGCGACCACGCGCCAGTGGCACCTGACTTACATCCTTTGTGGCCTGAGCCAGGGCCCCGACTGCATCGTTACGATGGCGCTGATCGTTTAACCATTCTTTGAATTTCATTCAACAGACTCCTTGCAGCTACAGATGAATTGCTTTTCCGTCCCCTTCGGTAACCTGCCTGGGCGGCACAATGTGCCGCAAGGCCGATGTCATACTCCTATAACCCATTCTTTCGGCAAGCAGCGCCAGGTCGCCGCTTTGTTGCCATAAGCTGTGGGCATAACTATTGCGCAGCACCTTGACATTTAACTCCAGACCACAGGCTCGCCCCAGTTTAGTCACCAGCTGCTGCACCATGCGCACGGACATGTAGCCACCTTCCCGACCCGGAAAAAGGTAATCACCTGTTTGCAGCTGGCTGCGCTGACAATAGGTTGTCAATTCAGCCAGCAGCTCCCCAGGTAATGGCAAAAACCGTCGCTGGCCTTGCTCATCTTCGACACGGACCTGCTGCCTTGCCAGCTCAAGCTGGTCCAAACGCAAACATCTCAACTCACCGGCCCGCATCCCCGTCTGCAATAGCAGCTTCACGATCAGATAATCCCGTCTGGCATGACGGGCCGTTCGTTGTGCAGCCCGCAATAATAAGGATGCTTGCTGCTCAGGGGCTAATACCACGGGTTTGGCCAACAGTGGCAGCCTGGCCAGCCGAACCTCGCCGGCCGCATTGTGCGTCTGTCCGGACTTCCAGGTCCGAAACTGCCCATATTTGCGCAGACTCTGCAGGATACGATTGACGGTTGCGGGCGAATGGCCCCGTTGGGCGGTCAAATAATCTTTGTAAGCTTCGACATCTGCTGAGCGAAACTGGGTTGGATCAGAGGTCAGTTGGGGCTGTGCCTCATACCAGCGAAAAAACGCCCGTAGATCCCGAGAATAAAACTTGATGGTGGAAGCGGCCAGGCCAGCTTCAGACAAGTAGGCCTCAAAAGTAGGTTGTGCGGCTTCCCAACTTGACATATAGGCGGAATCAATGCAGGTAAAAATGTTTATACGCAATGAATAATAGCAGATTTGCCCCGGTTTGTCTATTTTTATAGAGGCTCCGGTGAGGAGCGACCGCTACAGACGCGATCGCTCCTACTACCGGTCACCTTACAGCGCCTTGCCCTGTACCTGCTTACCAGGCATAAGATCTGCCTGCGCCTGGCGCATTTCAGTCGTGGGGGTGATCACGTTCCGGCCGATATCACGCCGGTAATGAGCGCCTTCAAAATGGATCTTACTAACGCCGGCATAAGCACGGTGCAGCGCCGTCGGCAAATCGGGTGCGCTGGCCGTGACAGCCAGGACACGGCCCCGTGCCGTTACCAGTTGACCATCCAGCCGACGGGTGCCATGGTGAAAGAGTGCGATCCCTGGCTGTTCAGCGGCTACATCCAGGCCACTGATAGGCAGACCACGCGGAAATCCTTCTTTGGGGTATCCCGGCGACGTCATCACCACCGCGGCGGCGGCACCAGGGTGGAAGCGAACCATTTCCGGCCGCAGTTGGCCCGAAATGCAGGCCAGGAGTAGTTCGGCAAAATCGCTCTCCAGCTGGGTTAGCAGTACCAGCGCCTCCGGGTTGCCAAAACGGCAGTTAAACTCCAGTACCTGGACACCCTGCTCCGTCAACATCAGGCCGGCAAAGAGGACCCCGACATAAGGTGTACCTGCCTCAGCCATCCCACGGACGACGGGCCGCAGGATGGTCTCCGTGACTTGCTCAACCAGACCGGCCGGTACATCCGGCGGCGGCGCATACGCCCCGATGCCGCCCGTATTCGGGCCGCGGTCACCATCAAAAATCCGCTTGTGATCACGGACCGGCAGGAGCGGCACCACCGTCTCGCCATCTGACAGGGCAAAGACGGACAGCTCCGGCCCACTCAACCGCTCTTCAATGATCACCGTCTCAGCTGCCTCGCCGAGCGAACGAATAACCATGTAATCATAAAGAGCCGCCCGCGCCTCTTCTTTGCTGTCGCAAACGGTCACCCCCATGCCCATCCGGCCCAGGCCGCTGACCTTGACCACAACCTTTTCCGATGGCAGGTTGTCCAGGTAGCGCTCTGCGTTTTCATAATCATTAAACGTGGCAAAGGCCGGCGTCGGGATACCCTGCGCCTGCATGAACTCCTTGGCAAACGCCTTGGAAGATTCCAGCCGGGCCGCCGCCTGGGTCGGGCCAAAAATGCGCAGGCCCCGCGCCATAAACGCATCCGCGGCGCCCAACGCCAGGGGGTCGTTGGTGCCAACAACCGTCAGATCGATTCCTTCGGCAACGGCAAACTCTACCAGGGCGGGGATATCTTCATCGCTAATCGGGACGTTGGTGGCAATTTCAGCTGTGCCGGCGTTACCAGGCGCCACGTAGAGCTGCCCAACCAGCGGCGATTGGCTCAATTTCCAGGTCAGGGCATGTTCGCGGGAACCATAACCCAACACCAATACTTTCAATGCTTTCTCTGGCATGTATTCAAACTCCTCAAGTTGTCGATTCTGCTCACATGAGCAATGGAGTGGCTGCGGCAAACAGCCAGCTATTCAGAAAAGAAGGATGGTCCTGATCAGGGAGTGCGCGAATGGCTCGAAAGGACGGGCATTCGTGCCAGTTAACAGTATAGCGTTAACCCCGGAGCGAACGGCTCACCCAAAAGGGTACATGTACGGGTGAATTTGGGATCAGGCGCTGTCTAACAGACGCAGTGCTCGGGCCCGCGCCACCGCCTGGCCACGGCTGTTGACATCCAGTTTGTCGTAAAGGCGGCGGGTATGGGCCTTGACGGTGTTGAGGCTCACGACCATCTGCTCGGCAATGGAGCGGTTGGATAGTCCTTGCGCCAGCAACAACAGCACTTCCATCTCACGCGGGCTGAGCGGCTGGAGTTCAGCCAGGATCGGCTCACCGCATTGCGCCAGCAGTTGGCGCGCGTAAGCAGCTGTAGAGGCGCCGTTGCCGGCCACCTGGTGGAGCAAGCGATGCAACAATGGGCTCTGGTAATTGAGGAAGAGTCGCTGATAACCGGCCGGTTCCGCTCGCAACAACGCCCGCAACAACGGGCGCGTGCCATCAGCCAGTTCACCCTGGCCGGCCCGAATCAGCGCTTCCAGCAACCACATCTCGATTTGCAGCCGCTGATTCTGGCGCTCCTCGATGAAGGCCGCCAGTTTCTGTTGCAGAGGCAGCAACCCGGCGTACTGTTGCTCAGCGAGTTGGATGCGCAGCAGATTCAGGTAAATGAAAGGCAGCTCCCGTATCTGTGCCTCGTCGTCCTCGAGGCTAACTGACTGGCCCGCCAGCCACCGACGAGCCATAGCCAGATCACCATACTGCCAGGCAAGCTCAGCTCGCAGAATGGACATACCGGCCGAGCTGCCGCCCCCTTCAATCGCCTCCACCTGATTCAGAGCTGCCGGCCAATCACCGGCGGCCGCCAGCAAGCGTGCCAGCCCTTCCCGGCTGTAATACAGCATCTTGTGATCGCCGCTCCGTTCAGCCCAGCGTAACGCCTGGCGCAGCTGCACTTCGGCTTCATCAAGCCGATTCCATTCAAGCAACAGGTTGCCCAAACCCACATGCATAAAGCCAACGGCTGGCGACATCGGCCGGCCGGCCAACATCTCGCGCGCCGAATTTAAGCCCTGTTCATAAATTGGAAACGCGTCCTGAGGCCGTGCCTGGCGCTCCAGGGTCTCACCCCAATAGAAGGTGGCAAACAGAACCGCCCACAATCCCGGATCATGGGCCCGGTGCCGGGCAGCTTCAGCAAAAGCCTGCTCCGCCGCGGCCAGATCAGCCTGCTGCAGATGGGACAAACCCAGGTTGATGGCCACTTCGCTGCGCAACATGTGCTGATCAGCCGGCAGCCGCGCCAGCGCCTTCTGCGAATAGCGAATGTTGACCTCTGTGTCGCCGGTCAGGACGGCCAGACGAGCCCGCAAAGCCAGCCATTCTCCCCATTGCAATTCGTTTTCCAGGCTCTCGGAGACTGCTTGCAGCTCGCTTTTCGCTTTGGCCAGTTCCCGGGTCCGAATGAGCGCCCAGACAAAGAAAAGGCGCAGGCCCGGCCGCGCCTGCCGTACTTCCTCTGGCAGCATTTCCAGCCAGTGGCGCAATGTGTTACCCTCGCCAAACATTAGCAGTTCGCGCCCGGCCACGGCCATCAGGTCAGCCGCCAGGTCAAAATCGCTGGCCGCCAGGGCGTGGTCAACGGCCACCAGCGGTTCACCCCGCTCCCGGTACCAGGAGGCAGCCCGGCTGTGCAGAGCGGCGATGGCTTCGGGCTCGCAGCGGCGTTGCAACCGGCCGGTTAGAAAATCGGCAAACAGATGGTGATAGCGGTACCAGTTACGGGCCGAGTCCAGTGGGATCAGGAACAGGTTGGCGGCTTCCACCTGGCGCAGCAGCCCGGCACAGGCCTGGCCGGTGACCCATTCACACAATTCCCGGTTAAATTGGGGCAGGATGGCTGTCTGCAACATGAACTGCTGCAGTTCGGCCGGTTGCTGATCCAGGACCTGATCAGCCAGGTAATCCACCAGGTAGCGATGGCTGCCAGAGAACGCCTCTTCCAGGGCGACCTCTTCTTGAAGTGCCAGGGCAATCAGCTGATAGCCGGTAATCCACCCCTCAACCTGGGCATTCAACTGCTCGATCTGCGCCTCGCTCAGAACCAGCCCCATCGTCTCCTGCATAAAATGGGCTGCCTCGGCAACGGTAAATTGCAGATCACGGGCCTCGACGCGAATCAGGGCGTGGCGGGCGCGCAGCAAAGCCAGTGGCAACGGCGGTTGCGCCCGGCTGGTGACCACCAGATGAAGCTGCTGCGGCATATGCTGAAGCAGGAAACGCATGATTTCATGGACCGATTCGTTTTCGATCAGATGGTAATCATCCAACACGACAACAATTGGCTCTTGGCAGATGGCCAGATCGTTCACGAAAGCGGTCAGGATGGCGTCTTCGTCGTTGTAGATGTAGGTCGATGAAAGGCGAGCCAGGGCCGCCTCGCCAATGGCCGGCCGCACCGTGGCGACAGCGGCAAAGAGGTAGGCCAGGAAACGAGCTGGGTCATTGTCCGCCCCGTCCAGCGAAAGCCAGGCCACAGGCAGGGACAATTGTTGCGCCCACTGGCAGACCAGGGTGCTTTTACCGTAACCGGCCGGTCCCTCCACCAAAGACAGCCGGCGGCGAATGGTGCCATCCTCGGCCAGGGCGTCGTTGAGAATGTCGATGAGGCGGGGCCGGGTGACGGGGTGGCTGCGCACCCGGGGCATGCTCAGCTTCGTCTGCAGCAGCGGCCGGCGAAGCAGATGATGCGGTTCTTCTCGAGCCATGTCCCTATTATAACACCATGCCGTCACGACCATGTCGCCCAGGTCCAAACCTGGATAGCATCGGTGAGTGTCAGGGCAAAATCTGGCGACAAATGGCGTGAATCTGGGCTGGCGCCTCCGCGGTCTGCAGTCCGGCATCCGCCAAATAGGGCTTAATCTGCTCCACTTCGGCCCGAGCGGCCGCTCTAGCGCCGCTCTCCCATAGGGCCTGGGCCAGATGAGCCTGTACCTCAAGTTGCAGGTAGGGCTGCTTGAGCCGTTCCCTGATTTCCAGCGCCTCACGGTAATAGGTCAGCGCTTCCCGCCAGCGCCTCTCGCGGCCCAGCGCCTGGCCCAGATGCAACAGGGCATACGCTGCCGTCGTCTCGTCGGCTAGCTCGCGAGCAATAGCCAGCGCCGCTTCGCCCGCTGATAGCGCCAGCGCCAGTTCGTCCTGTAGCTGATAGATGCGTGCCAGATTACTCAGCACCATCCCTTCGTGTCGCCTTTCAGCCCGCTGCCGAGTCAGGGCGAGGGCTGCCTGCAAATGGGCCACAGCTGCCGGCAACTGCCCCATTTGCCCGGCCACAATGCCCAGATTGTTCAGCGCCAGGATCTCACCCTGCTTTTCACCCAGCGCCCGCTTCAGCTCCAGCGCCCGCTGAAAATGTGCCTGAGCCGGCTCATAGTCTCCTTGAATCCGGGCAATGATGCCCAGGTTGTTGAGCAATTTGCTCTCGCCAAGCCTGTCGCCATGAGTGGCGAAGATGGTGCGGGCCCGTTCGTAATGCGCGCGAGCCGCCGGGAAATCGTTCAAATTTTTACAGACAATGCCCAGATTATTGAGCGTCTGACTGATACCCACGTCGTCTTCAGCTGTCTCAAAAACAGACAGCGCCTGCTCAAACAGAATGCGCGCCGGACCGTGCTGGCCACGCTGCGCCTGGATGACACCCAGTGAACGCAATGCCACCGCCGCCGATTCATAATCGTCAGCCAGCTGGGCCAGACGGACCGCCTCGGTCAGCAGCTCGATCGCCTCATCGTAACGCCCGTTCGCAATGGCTAACATGCCACGCTCAGCAAACAGGGCGCCAACATCATCCTCACTGGCCCCAACCACCTGTTGACTCAGCTCAGCCGCCTCGGCCAGGCGGGACTGTAGACGCAGACAGCGGACCAGCTCAATTTGCAGCCGCGCTTCAAGCGACCCGGTGAGTGAATGATCCAGGGCCAACCTGAGCCAGCGCTCCATCTCCGCAAATGGTCCGTTGTGGAGGAAATAACGCACCAACCGCGGCAATATATGGACAAGCAATGCAGGCTGGTGACCAGCCGCCCAGCTCCACATCGCCTCTAGATTGGGCAATTCTCCGGCCACGTCGGTGAGTGCAGCGTTAGCCAGCCAGGTAGCAAAGTAATTGGCGTGGGCCTCAGCTAATTCTGACCCGGACCAGGGGTGCTGTTCCAACAAGTATTGGCGAATGACTGCCAGGAGGCCATAACGCTCGCCCGCGCCTTGAAAGATCAGACTCTGATCCAGCAGGCGTTCCAATTCGGCCCGGGACACATCCGCCACTTCGCGAGCCGCCTGCCGGGCAAATGGCCCATGGAAAATGGCGAGTTTCTGCCAGGTCTGTTGCTCAGCCGGCGACAACAATTGCCACGAGTAGGCAAAGACAGCCTGTAAAGTCCGGTGCCGCTCCGGCACATCGACCAGATCCGAAGCGATGTTACGCAGGCTCTGACCTATTTCTATCTTAATCTCGGCCAGGGAACGCTGCCGTGTGGCGGCGGCCAATAGTTCAATGCCTAGCGGCAAACCATCGACTAGTTCACAGAGTTCCAGCAGGGTTTCAGCCGGCGCGACCAGGTCAGGTTGAACGCGCCGGACACAACGCTGGAAAAGCGCCACCGCCTCACTTTCTAAACCATCCAGGGCCAGGCCCTGCACAGCAAACGTGTGTTCAAGTGAAAGGCGCAGACGTTCCCGGCTGGTTACCAGCAGTTTGACCTGCTCCAGGCGCAGGAGCGCTTGCAACAGGGTTAAGGCTGCGGGCAGTAAATGTTCGATGTTGTCTAAAATCAGGAGCAGTTCGCGATTGGCTAGAAAAGCCAGCAGTTGTGCCTGCGGCTCCCCCCGGGCGATCAGCGGACAGCCAACCTGCTGGGCGATCGCTCCAACCAGCGCACTGGCTTCACCCAGATCAGCCAGGGGCACAAAGACGACACCTTGCCAGAAATCCTGTTCAACCATCGCTGCCGCAGCCAGGGCCAGCCGGGTCTTGCCAGCGCCCCCCGTGCCAATCAGGTTCAGGAGACGGCAATCCCGTTGCTCCAGCAACGCGGAAATGGCGGCTAGCTCCTGGCGTCGACCCACGAAGGGAGTCAGATGAGAAGTCAGGGGCGCGGCACCGGCCGGTCGCGCCCGGGCTGCCCGCAGCCGCTCTGCAAGCCGGTTCGTTTCAGCCGCTGGCGGCACCCCCAGTTCTTCTGCCAGCAGCGCCTCTAGATCCGCGTACTGGCGCAAGGCAGCGTTGAACTCACCGGCCCGGGCCAGGAGCCGCATGAGTAAGCGCTGCGACGTTTCCCTCAGGGGATCCAGGGCAACCAGCTGGCGAGCGGCCAGGATGCCGGCTTCATAGCGCCGCTCATGAAGGGCCGACTGAGCCGTGAGCCGGTAGACATTCAGCGCAACTTGCCGCAACCGCTCCCGGGTCAGGGCGATCCATTCCTCCAGGCCACGGCTTTCCGGCACAAAAACGCCATGCAGGAAATCACCCTGGTAAAGGGCCAGCTCACGGTCCTCAGGGGAGGCAGTTGCCGGATCAGCAAAGCGCTCGGCGAACAGGGCCGCATCCAGCCAGATGGGACCGGCCGGGGTAAACGCAACCGTGCGCCGGGTTGTCGCCACATAAGGCTTAATTTCAGCTGGTAATTGGGCCAGCAAAGAGCGTAAATTGGCCAACGACTGCTTCTGCGTCCGATCATCCCAGAGCATCGTAGCCAGCGCTTCCCGCTCATGCGTCTGGCCCGTTAACGCCAGATAGACAAGCAACACCTCCGCCCGGCGAGCGGCAAAACTGATCGAATTTTGATTAAGGCTGATTTGCAGGCCACCCAGAGTGGTCAAACGAAGCATAGGCGAAGTGATTGTCGTTGTGTGCCAGGCCAGAGCGTTTTGAGAGCGCCCCCATCCCTATTATGGAGATAACGATCTGAGTTGCAATAAGGTTTTACGGTATTTTTCCCTGGGGAACGTATGGCAACCAATGACCCAACCTACCTGGCCTATCTGCTCCGCCTCTGGCGTGAGGAGCCCAATGCCCCCTGGCGCGGCTCCCTGCAGGACCCGCACAGTGGCGAACAGCACCTTTTCGCCTCGGCCAGGGAACTCCTTGATTATCTAAAGGAACAGCTTCACCCTGACGGCGCAGATAGAATGGTGGCCGACGAATTGCCAGGTGACTGCTCTAAATAACGGGCTAATAGAACCGCCGGTGCCAATGGCTGTTTGCCAGTGAAATGATCCACTTGATGCCGGCAAGAAAAACCAGGCGCCACCAGGTACTCTGCCTCGCTAAGCGCCCGGACTGCCGGCAACAACCGTCGTTCGCCAATGGCCTGAGAAATATCATATTGCTCATAACCGAATAATCCCGCCTGACCACAACAACCACTGTCGAGCAATTCCACCGCTGTTCCTGGCAAACGTTGCAACAGCTTGTGCAGCGGCGCCATGCCCACCAGCGCTTTCTGATGGCAATGACCATGAACCAGCAACTGTGCCGGGCCAGGCTGAAACGTCAGTGCGTCGCCATGCTGGGCCAGCCAGCTCTCCAGCAACCAGGCACCTTCGGCAACCCGGCGCGCCTCGGCGCTGGCGGTCCCGCCCAGCAAGCGGGGAAGGTCATCCAGCACCGCAGAATGGCAACTGGGTTCGCTGAACAGAACTGGGATACCGGCTTCAACCAACGGCAGCAGCGCCGCCGTCATAGCGGCAGCCTGGCGAGCAGCCGTGTCAAGAAAACCTTTGGAGATCAGCGGACGGCCGCAACAGACCTGGGGCGCCAGTTGCACTTGAGCGCCGGCGGCATCTAGCAATTGAGCCGCGGCCCGGAGGTTGTCGGGTTCATAATAATTATTGAAAGTATCGGCAAAGAGGGCGACGACCGGCCGGTCCCCTGACACAATCGCCGGTCGCCAGCTAGCGGCAAAACTACGACTGGCAAAGCGGGGCAGCGGCCGGCGAGCATCCAACCCCAGCAAGCGGGCCAGCAGGCGGCGCGCCGGGGCCGGCGCCATCAACCAGTTGCTCACCGGCGCCAACCGGCTGCCCCAGCGGCTCAATGTCGCCATCTCGCCCAGCACACGCTCGCGCCAGCTGCCGCCATACTGCTGCCGGTATTGGTGCTGAAACTCACTCTTGAGCCGGGCCATATCAACCCCGGTCGGGCATTCGCTGGTGCACGCTTTGCATTCCAGGCAAAGCGCCATCACCTCGCGCAGCTCCGGATCCGCCAGTCCCAGCTCACTCAGCTGCCCATTCAGCGCCAGACGCAGGCTATTGGCCCGGCCGCGCGTGCTGTCCTTTTCCTCGCGGGTGGCCATGTAGGAAGGACACATGGTGCCGCTCCCGGTCTGCCGGCAAGCGCCAACACCACTGCATTGCTCGGCCGCCCGCAGCAAGCCGCCGTAATCGTCAAAATCAAAGACTGTCGCATGAATGGGAGTCTGGTAGCTGGCGCCAAAGCGCAGATTCTCGGTCAGCGGCGGGGCATTGACAATTTTGCCGGGGTTGAACAGATTTTCTGGGTCAAAAACCGCTTTGAGCTCACAAAAAGCGTTGTAAAGCGTTGGCCCAAACATCCGTTCCTGGAACGGCGCCCGGACCAGGCCATCGCCATGCTCGCCCGATAGCGCACCGCCGTAGGCCAGAACCAGATCGGCCACTTCGTCAGCGATGGCGGCGAAGCGCTCGACGCCAGTGGAGAATTTGAGGTTGATAACCGGCCGGATATGCAACAAACCAACCGAGGCGTGGGCATAGAAACCTGCTTCCGTCTCATACTTGGCCAGAATCGCCTGCAACTTTTCAATGTATTCCGCCAGATGCGCGGGCGCAACGGCCGTATCTTCGATGAAGGAAATGCCCTTGGCATCGCCCCCTTTCTTCGACATCGTCAGCCCCAGCGCAGCCCGCCGCAGTTCCCAGATCTTGGCCTGTTCAGCGCTGCTGTTGGCCCGATGCAGGTGATCCCCGAGGCCACGGTCAGCCAATGCCTCAAGCTGCGCTGCCGCCGCCGGCCCCATGAACTCCACGATCAAGACAGCCCCCGGGTCACCGACAATAAAGTCACGCAGCGGCTCAAACTCCACCCGCCCTTTTGTCGTATCCAGGATAAATCGGTCAACTAGCTCGATGGCGGAAGGCTCATGCTCGAGGATGGCCGGCGTGGCCCGCAGTGCTGCCAGCACATCCGCGAACTGCAAACAGCAGACTGCTCGAGTCTGGGGCAGCGGGACCAGACGTAGTTTGGCCTGCAAAGTGAGTCCCAGGGTACCCTCGGAACCGACCAAAATCCGGCTCAAGTCAAATGGCCTTGCCGCTAACTGGTCCGGCGTAAATTCGTCCAGGTTATAGCCACCCACCCGTCGCAAAATACGCGGATAGCGCGTTTGGATTTCGGCTGCATGTTTTTGGCCCAGGTCAGTGACTATGCGATAGACGTCGCCCTCCAGATCTGCCCTGCCTAGCCTGCCTACCAGTTCGTCAGCAGTCAGAGGCCCTGTCCAGATGACGGTACCATCGCTCAAAACCACCTGCAACGCCTCCACATAGTCCAGCGTTTTGCCGTAAATAATGGAGCGTGTCCCAGCCGAGTTATTGGCGATCATCCCACCGATCGTGGCCCGATTAGCCGTGGAAAGGTCAAGTGGAAGTTGCAAGCCATGGGGTTTAAGTGCCTGGTTCAGCTCCGAGAGGACAATGCCAGGCTCCACCGTCACTGTCTGATTGGCAACATCCAGATCCAGAATGCGGTTCATATGACGCGAGAAGTCAAGGGAAAGGCCCGCACCAATGGCCTGCCCTGCCTGTGACGTTCCACCGCCTCGGGCGGTGATGGAGAGGCCCTGCTCGCGGCAGAAGCGCACCGTCTCCACCACATCCGCCGCGTTACGCGGCCGCACGACCGCCGCCGGCAGGATCTGGTAGACGCTGGCATCTGTGGCATACATGGCCCGGCTAAAGCGGTCTGCCAGCACCTCACCTCGCAGGCGGCGCTGCAACGCGGGCAGCCAGTCTGTTGTTGATTCAGGTGGCGTAAATGGTTGGCTGATGTTTTGCACAACCTGAATTCTAGCGCAGGTCGTGGCAACCTGTCAGGTCGTGGCAACCTGTCAGGTCCTGGCAACCTGTCAGGTCGTGGCAACCTGTCAGGTCGTGGCAACCTGTCGGGTCGTGGCAACCTGTCGGGTCCTGGCAACCTGTCACCTGGCAACCCGTCGGGTCCTGGCAACCTGTCAGGTCCTGGCAACCTGTCAGGTCGTGGCAACCCGTCGGGTCCGGCAACCTGTCGGGTCCGGCAACCTGTCGGGTGTCAGGTCCGGCAACCTGTCGGGTTGGGCAACCTGTCGGGTAGAGGATAAGATCAGCAACCATATCCATTCCCAGCCGCTGGAGGTGCGAAATGTTGCGTACGACCTTTGCTTATCCCGAAATCACTGATGAGATGGCCGCGTTCTACCACGAGCAAGGCTACCTGATCGTCGAAAATGCGTTGAGCCCAGCGGAGCTGGCTGAACTGCGTGCGGAGACGACGGCGATCTGCCGGGGTGATCGCGGCACGGACATCCGCAATTATGAACCGCCACCGGCCGGTGCCACCGACGCTGACGTCTTGCAACGCTATCTCTGCATCCACTTTCCCCACAAACTGTCGGACATCATGCTGAAATACCTGGCCCACCAGACTATCGTCGACGTCAGCACCAAAGTTATCGGTCCGGATGTCAAATGTATGCAGTCGATGCTGTTCATCAAATCGGCCGGCAAACCGGGCCAGGCCTGGCATCAGGATGAGGAGTTCATCCCCACACGAGATCGCTCCCTGATGGGCGGCTGGATCGCCCTGGACGACGCCAACACGACCAATGGCGGCCTCTGGGTCATCCCCGGATCGCACAAACCGGGCATCATCTGGCCGCAGCAGGTACAGAACGACCCGCGCTTTGATTGCACTGTTGAATCCTGGGGCTTCCCCTACAAAGATGAGGATGCGATCCCGGTGGAAGTAAAAGCCGGCGCCATCGTCTTCTTCAATGGCTATCTGCTACATCGCTCCCTGCCGAACTTCGCCACGAGCGGTTACCGGCGTGTCCTGGTTAACCATTACATGAGCGCCCAATCCCTCCTCCCCTGGCACAAGCCCAGGGATGGCGAGTGGATGGCAATCGCCGACTACCGCGACATCGTCATGATCACCGGCGCTGACCCATACGGCTACAAAGGCGTCGAAAATATCGCCAGCGCCCACCTCCGCCCCTCCGGCGAAGGCGGCTGCGACAACGGCACCCGCCCCAAAGACGAACAGCCCCGCAGCAAAGTCGTCGGCGGCATCGCGTAAAGACGCGCCGCTGGCGCGTCTCCCGCGGCGTCAATCAGCGTACTCCCACGATGGGCACCCAACACCGCTGGCGCGTCTCCCTCAGCATCCATCAGTGCACGGCTATCGCCGGCACCAAACACCGCTGGCGATACGCTGATCACCGGACGGCGCCGTATCCCTGGCGGGCGGATGGGTCTGCCAGGGCCGTAAGACGCGCCGCTGGCGCGTCTCTACGGGGCCGTTCACCAAATCGCGATCGGCGCGGCGCCGACGCCGTACCGGAAATATACAAACACAAATGCGGCCAACATCATGATCAGGCCAAATGTCAGGAGATAGTCCACCGGCCGGTACCGCAACCCCACCAAGGCCGTCCGCCGTGCCCCTTTGCGCCCATACCCCCGCGCCTCCAGGGCCAGAGCCAGCTGCTGGCTGGTGCGCAAAGATGTGATGATCATCGAGACAAATATCGGCATCATCGCCCGGACGCGCCGCCAGCCCTTGTGCTGGCCGAAATCGAGGCCACGCGCCTGTTGCGCCTCCGAAATCTGGTTAAATATGCCCTGAAACGTCGGGATGTAGCGCAGCGCGAGCGCCAGAACCAGCCCATACTCATGCGGCAGGCCCAATCGCACCATACTTTGCACCAGGTCGGTCTGTGACGTCGTATAAAGCCAGGCAAATACAGCCAGGGCCATTGTCAGCAGACGGGCCGCCAGCACAATCCCCTGAGCGATGGCGATCGGCGTGATGCGCACCAGCCAGAAAGCAAACAAAGGCTCACCTTCCGGGTAAAAAACGACGCGCAGGGTCAACATCAGTAGCGCCACCGGCAAAATAGTCCGCCATATGAAACGCAACCGGCTCCAGGGCGTGCGGGCACTGACATGAAGCAACAGCATCCCCAGCAGCGTTGCCAGCATTAACCAGAGGTTTTTGTTCAGAATCGAAAGGATAAGGGCACAAAATACAAACAGCAGTTTGACCCGAGCATCAGCCCGATGCAGCCAGCTTTCACCGGGCGCGTAGAAATCAACCAGGCCAGCCACCGCTCAGGCTGCCTCCAACCGTTGACACAACTCGGTTGCGTTCAAGAGCTCATGCGCCCACCCCAGCCTCTGCCCCAGACGGGCCACCGGCGGGCAGGCTAGCTGGGCCATGTCCAACAGCTGCGGCCGGCAGAAGATCCTCGTCGTCGCGTCGTAAGCCAACAGCTCACCAGCTTTCATAATCAAGGTGCGGGGCAGATGGCGGATCACCAACTCCATGTCATGGGTGATCATCAGGATCGTCCGGCCCTGAGCATGAAGTCCAACCAGAATCGCCATGAGTTCGTCGATACTGCGTTGGTCCAGACCACTGGTTGGTTCGTCCAGAATGAGAATCGGCGTTCCCATCGTCACCACCGAGGCCACGGACACTTTGCGCCGCAAACCGAAACTGAGCTGTGCCGGCTGCATGTCAGCAAAAGGCAACAGTGAGAAGTCGGCCAGCGCTACGGCGACACGGTCCGCCACGGTGGCCTCATCCAGGCCCAGGTTAATCGGACCGGCAGCCAACTCCTCGCGCACAGTGGCCGAGTAGATCATGTGGTCCGGGTTCTGAAACACGTAACCTACCGTCCGGGCCAGTTCAGCCACCGATTGCCGGGCGATATCCTCGCCGTTCAGGAGAATCCGACCGTGTGAGGGCCGCAACAGCCCATTGAGGTGCTTGACCAGGGTCGTCTTGCCCGAACCATTCTGGCCCAGAATGGCCACAAAATCTCCGGCCGGTATGGTCAAATCGACCCTCTTGATGGCAGATTGGCCGGGGCTATAGCTGTGGCTGACCTGTTCCAGTTGCAGTGTGCCATTAGCCGGCGGCAAGCTGTCAACCGCTGTTGACACCTGCCCCACAGACGGCAGCAGCGGCGCTGCAAGAGCATCGTAGGCTGCCTCACCATCCAAAAAGCAGTACCGTTGACCGCCGCGCCGGGTCAGGCAATCAGCTAACTCAGCCAGCCCCGGCACGTGTAAACCCAGCGCCTGCATCGGGCCGGGCGGTAGAAATATTTGCTGTGGTGTGCCGGAGAGAGCGATTTTGCCATTGGCCAGCACCACAACTCGATCAGCAAAAGTAGCGATCTGGTCTGCCTCGTGGGAGACCATAACGATGGTCATGCTTTCCTGGTGGCGCAGGCGGTCGATGGCAGCGAAGATTTCCTGTTTACCGGCCGGATCCAGATTCGCCGTCGGCTCATCCAGCACCAGCACCGGCGGCTTCAGCGCCAGCATCGCCGCAATCGCCACCCGCTGCTTCTGCCCGCCTGACAATTCAAACGGCGACCGGGCCCGAAAACCGGCCAACCCAACCAGCTCTAGGGCCCAGTCGATACGGGTTTCCATTTCGGCCGGTGGCAAGCCCAGCGTTTCCAGACCAAAGGCGATCTCTGCCTCTACGGTGACGTTGAAGAGTTGGGTTTCGGCATTCTGAAAGACCAGCCCGACCGTCTGGGCCAACTCCGCCACGGGCGTCTGCTTCGTGTTCTGGCCGTTGACCAGCACCTGACCCCCGATCACGCCACCGGTTGATTGGGGCACGATGCCATTCAAGGCCAGGCAAAGGGTTGTCTTACCCCCGCCCGTCGCCCCCATGACCGCCACAAACTCGCCTGGTTCCAGGCGCAAATCGACCCCGTCCAGAACCCAGACGGGGTCGTCGTCAGCCGAGTCGCCGGGATAGGCGTAGCTGAGGTTTTCAACCGAGATCAAAGGGGCCAAACGAAATTACCGTTCCTGGAATGAAGCTTTGCCACCTAACTGATCGATCTGCGGATAAGCGCGCTTTACCAGCTGATATAGTCCCAGCCCCAGAACGCCTAATCCTACCTGGAAAAGATTGATGGGTATCTCTGCAGCCGCCACACGGAAACCCAGGTCATAAAAGAGGGCGCCACCCACAAAATAAATGGCTACCAATGCCAGGCCACCAGCGATCCAGGCGATAAGCATTCCCTGCGTACCTTTACGCCAGCCTAAATACCCGGTCAAGGCACCTAGACAGCTATGGGCAATCAAAGTAAGCGGCGCGTAGCTACAGCTGGCAAATCGAGGTGAGCATCGGCCGTACACCACCAACCAGCGGCGATACCACCGACAACGGGCCCAAACGCCAGAGCGATAAACACCTCGGCAATTGCGCCCGGATGAGTATAACCTGCCGTTGGTGCAAATGGCACCTGAATCGAACGAATAAGGACAGCCACGATGGCGATACAGATCGCCATCAGGTAATGCGCTGGACGTTCATGACTTTCTCCTCTGTGTGTGGCGATGGGTTATGTCGCCGATTGCCAGTCAGCGCATCGCCAGATCTTCACCAACTCATGCAGCAAGCGCCCGATCATAACAGCCTCAATTCGGGCCAAGCGATCAAGTGGACCTAATCTTATGACAGAAAGCAGGGGAATTAAAGGCCACTTTGTCGGCAAGGGTGGAGCTGGCTGGCACATTGAACCATGCCTTCAGCGAATCCACCCGACATTTCCTGAGCCTCTGCCTGGGGCCTGGCGTGCCGAGCAGCAGAGGAAGGATCCTTCGCCTGCTGCTCAATCCACGCCCGGCCCCATGGCAGAGGCTCAGGAAATGTCGGATTTACTAGGATTTCAGCCAAGAGTGACAATCATTGCCTGTCCCTGGGCAGCAGCCTCTAAAACGTGTTGCCGCCAGGTAACGAAATACGGAAGAAGATAGTCCAAAGCGTCTTCGTCCTGCCAGATACGTGGATAGGTACCGGCGCCAGCTAACCAGCCGGGATCATACAACTCTCGAAATATCACTTCATCGACAGACGCCAGCAATGTCGCCAACTGTTCCACAGCGGCCGGGGCAATGGCGGAGCACCAAAACATTTCTTCAGAAAGCAGGGTTATCCCACCAAAGAACGGCGATTCGTAGGTCAGAGCATGTTGCTCAGCATAACGTGCCAGGATAGCATTGCTGGCAGCCCAGCTCTTATCAAGTGACCAGGACCACAACGGTTCATAAGTCACCGTTTTGCCAGCCAAAAACGCATCAGAGTCAGCTCGTAAAGCTTCATATTGAGTGGCGCTGATGCCCTGACATTCGACCGTTATCGACACAGTTCTCGTATATCCCAAATCGTCAATCGTAAATCAGACAATTGTCTGCATGGCCGCCGTCACCCCGCCCGCCTCATGGGGGATACCGGCCAGCTGCAGCCCCATCTCGACGCCCGCCAACGTCCCCATCAACATCAACTCGTTGAAGTAGCCGAGGTGACCGATACGGAATAGCTTACCCTTGAGCGGACCCAGGCCGGTGCCCAGGGACATGTTGAAGCGATCGAGGATGAGGGCACGCAGGGCGTCAGCGTCGTGACCGGCCGGTACCGCCACCGCCGTCAACGCCGCCGAATGGGCGCTTGGGTTCTGACAGTAGGTCTCAAGCCCCCAGGCAGCCGCCGCGGCCCGCGCCGCCCGGCCGAAACGCGCATGGCGCGCAACCACATTGGCCATGCCCTCCGCCAGCAGCATGTCCAGGGCCACGTCCAGGCCAAACAACAGGTTCGTGGCTGGCGTGTAGGGGTAACTGCCGCTTTCATTGGCTTTGATGACAGCCTGCCATTCCCAGAAAGCCCGCGGCAGCCGCGCATTCGCCGTCGCTGCCAACGCCTTCTCACTCACGGCGCAAAAGCCCAGCCCGGGCGGTAGCATCAACCCTTTTTGCGAGGCGGCAATGGTCACGTCCACGCCCCATTCGTCATGGCGATAGTCATGGACAGCCAGCGAGGAGACAACGTCGACCATCAACAGCGCCCCGTGCCCGGCGCCATCCAGCGCGCGGCGGACCGCCGCGACATCATTCAGCACCCCGGTTGAGGTCTCGTTGTGAACCAGGGCCACAGCCTTAATTTGACCGCCTTTGTCCTCAGCCAGCCGCGCTTCCAGAGCCGCCGGAGCAACGCCCTGACGCCAATCGCTTTCCAGGCGCTCAACCTGCAAGCCCAGCTTTTCAGCCACGACGCACCAGAGGCTGGCAAAATGGCCGGTGGCGCAGACCAGCACGGTGTCGCCTGGGGACAGTGTATTGACCAGCGCCGCTTCCCAGGCGCCGCGGCCGGACGAGGGGTAGATGATGATCGGTTGGCTGGTCTGGAAAATGGGTTGGAGGTTCTCGAGTAACCGGCCGGTCAGCCGGCGAAATTCCGGACCACGATGATCGATTGTCGACCGGGCAATGGCCAGAGCAACCGGCTCCGGCAAATTGGTGGGACCCGGGATTTGCAAAAAGTGACGGCCAGCAGGGGGGGAGGTAGAATCAGTTGCCATCTGCAAATTTTACCGGAGGAGATCCCGTTATGAAAACGCCCGATTTTGCTGCCGTTCGCGCTGAATTTCCCCGTGCCAACGATAAACTCTGGCTAGGCGCTGCCGAAACCCATCCTTTCAGCATCCATCACCTGGAGGCGATCCAGCGCTACAGCGAGTTCCGCGCCTATGGCCCCGGCGACGACCGCCATTCCTACACGCCCGAAATGCAGGCCGAGACCAAAGCCCGCTTCGCCGCCCTGATCAACGCCCAACCCGACGAGATCGCCTTTGTCCAGAGCACCACCGACGGCGAGAACATCGTCCTGGCCGGGCTGGGTTTGCCGGCTGCGGGTGGCAACATCGTCATCGACGATCTTCATTTTGAAGCGTCCAAATATCTGTACACCCGGCTGGCCGACAGCGGCCAGATTGAATTGCGGGTTGTGCCCCATCGCGATTGGCAGATCGACATGGCCGACGTGGAAGCAGCCATCGACGACGACACGAGCCTGGTCTCGCTCGCCCTGGTTTCCCAGGTCAATGGCTACAAGGCGGATATCAAACGGATCAGCGACATCGCCCACGCCCACGGCGCCTACCTTTACACCGACATCATCCAGGGCGTCGGCGCCACGCCGATCGACGTCGAGGCGATGGGTATCGACTTCTGCGCCACCAGCACCTACAAATGGCTTATGGGCGACTTCGGCATCGGTTTTCTGTATGTGAAAAAAGAGTTGCAGGGCGAGGTGCTCAAACAGACGCGCTACGGGCTGCGTCAGATCAAATCGATGGCCGACTACACCTTTGAGGTCCATCCCGATGCCTCCCGCTACGAAGGCACCAGTTCGATGCCCTTTTTGCCGGGCATCTGCGTCTACGAAGGGTTGAAGATTATCGAGCGGCTCGGCGTGGACAACATCGTCGCCCACGCCCAACCGTTGGTTGAGCGGCTGCAGGAATCGATGCCCATGCTCGGCTACCAGCCCATCACCCCAATCGACAACCCAACGGCGATCGTCAGCTTCCTGGTCGATGATGTCCCGGCCACAAAAGCGAAACTGGACAAAGCCTTTGGCGACCAGGTCCTCTCCTTCCGCCAATGGTACCTGACAGATGACAACGGCGAACGCCAACGCGTCGACGGCATCCGCTTCGGCATCTCCGTCTACAACAACCACGACGACATCGACCGCCTCCTCAACGCGCTCGATAGTTAGTTATTTTGCCACGGATTAACACGGATTTATCAGGATTCTTCTTATAAGAAATCCGTGCCTAATCCGTGGCCAACTCTTCATTAAAGCTGGCGCAGGATTTCGTTGCGTTTGGTCTGGTATTCGGCTTCAGTGATCAGCTTTTTCTCGTAAAGCTGCTGGAGCGCCTGCAGGCGTTTTTCGGCGGTCTGGCTAGTATCCATCATCTCAAATTCGAAGCCACCCAGGTTGCCTTGCAGAATGTCCGGGATGCCGTCGCCGTCTTTGTCCGGCAGCGCCGCCATCGCCTGGTCAAATTGGCGCCGAACGTCGGCGGGCATGTCGGCCGCGCTGTTGTATTGACGGCCGTCGATGACATAGCTGGAGCTGGTGGTGGTGAAGGTCTGGCTCTGGGGCGCTGTGGGTGATGTCCAGGTAGCTGATTCCTGGGGCCAGGGGCGGCCCATTTTGGGGAGAACCGGCCGGTTACGCCAGTAATTGATCGCGTACAGGAATGGCCAGACCAGCAAAAAGAAAAAAGCGATATGAGCGACTAGAGGCGGTAAAAACAGCCGGCTGTACGGGATTTCTGCCGGGCCAGCGCCCGTATCGCAGTAAAAAGTCGTTTTGGTATTGAGCCCATCGCTCCCCAAGGTTTGCACGGTGCTGTAGCTCATCTCACCTTCACTGCAAACGACCGGCGCCAAAGCCAGCCCCGCCCGCGGCGCCAGCAGCAACGCCCACAGCGGCGCAAAGACAATGGCCATAAATAGCGTTATAAAAAAGCTGCTAACCCCAGATTTCACAACACGACCGAGCCATGTATCCATTACTGCCCTCCAACCAGGCCACAATCACCGGCCAATGGTCCACAGGCTAGCGATTTCCCGAGGTAGTGTCAAGCCGGCCGGTCAGGAATATGAATGAGGGGTTGGCTAACCCGTCGGGTGCGGCGACCCGACGGGTTAGCCAACCCCTCGCCGCCACAGCGCAACACCGATATTCGTTATGGAACAATCAGGCCCGGTTACCGTACAATAGGCGTCATTCAAACTTGAGGAAATTATCATGACATCCCAACTCGAAAAAGCAGAGCGATTTCGTGACCTTCACCTGGGTCCGGACACATTCTTTATCCCCAACCCATGGGATGCCGGCTCGGCCAGGCTCTTGCAAGGTCTTGGCTATCAGGCGCTGGCCACGACCAGTTCCGGCTTCGCGTTCACCCTGGGCCGGCTGGATGGCCAGGTCAGCCTGGACGAGAAGCTGGCCCACATCCGCGCCCTCAGCGAGGCCACCGACATCCCCCTCAGCGCCGACCTGGAGAACTGTTTTGCCGACGAGCCGGCAGCAGCCGCGGAAACAATTCGGCTGGCAGCTGAAGCCGGCGCCGTGGGCGGCTCCATCGAGGATTACAGCAACAACCCGGACGACCCAATCTATGATTTCGACCTGGCCGTGGCACGGGTTCAGGCGGCGGTGGCCATGGCCCAATCGCTGCCCTTCCCTTTTACGCTGACAGCCCGCGCCGAAAATCTGCTGCATGGGGTCGGCGATATCGATGAGGCCATTCGCCGCCTGCAAGCGTTCGCGGCCGCCGGCGCTGACGTGTTGTATGCTCCGGGTCTGCGCACGCTGGCTGATGTCAAACGAGTCACCAGCGCCGTTAACAAGCCAGTCAATGTGTTGGGAACGATGGTGGCAGGCGCCAGTCTGGCCGACTTCAGCGCCGCCGGCGTAAAGCGGGTCAGCGTGGGCGGCTCCATGACCTTTGCTACCGTCGCCAAGGCCATCGAGGCCGGCCGCTCCTTACTGGAGACCGGGAATTATGATTGGGCCAGCAACCGGCTCAGGCCCGGCGAACTGGCCGGCCTGTTAGGCTAATGGCTTTGCCAATTCGCCCGGAGCAGCCGGACGCAGCCCGGCATTTTCGTCATGATGGCTAATTTCACCGCCCACGAACAGGTGGGCCAACCGGCCGGTACCCAACTTTACCGGCTGCAACAAGACGACCAGACCCTGAGCTTCAGGGACGTCATCAACTTCTGGCGCACAAACCCAGAGTTTGCCGCTTTCTTTGCCCAGTTGCTGGCCGCTTCACCTTATCGCGACTTCCGCTGGGAAACGCCGCCGCTCACAATCGCCAGCCTGGGCCAAC
The DNA here is from genome assembly GCA_020634575.1 of Ardenticatenales bacterium. The sequence goes on from JACKBM010000012.1 coordinate 23,759, forward strand.
CCTTTGAGTTTGCCCTGCATGACAGCCCCGGTCTGGCACCTTTTCCCCAAAAAGCCGCCTTTGCGCCGCAGTTTGCCGCCCAACCCGGCAACGAACCGGCCATCGCCTTCAGCAACCTCGGCGGGGATGCTATCCTCGTCGTGCCGCGCCCGCTGGTTGATGACGCCCACTACCGGCACCTGGCCAGTTTTTGCCGCGGCGCCCCAGCCGAACAGCAGATCGCGCTCTGGCAACTGGTCGGCGAACAGATGGCGGAACGGGTGGGCGACCGGCCGGTCTGGCTCAGCACCGCCGGCGGCGGCGTCGCCTGGCTCCATGTTCGCCTCGACGACCGCCCCAAATATTATCGACACGGCCCTTACCGCCAGCTCCCGCACCGTCCATGACCCAATCCCGCCAGGCCGCTGAACAAGCCTTCAAGACACGGCCGCATCACACCCTATTCACCCTCTCCATTCCTGTCCTTTTTTCGCTTATTGCCGAGCCAATCACCGGCCTGGTCGATACCGCCTTCGTCGCCCGGCAAGGCAATATCGCCGGCGCGGCGCTGGGGGCCGGCACGGTCGCCCTCTCGTCGGTCTTCTGGATTTTCAACTTCCTGGGGGTGGGCACACAGACGGAAGTGGCCCAGGCGCTGGGGCGCGGTCAGCACAGCCGCGCCAAGGAGGCCAGCAGCCTGGCGTTGGGACTGGCCGCCCTCATCGGCTGCCTGCTCCTGTTGGTCTGGCCCCTGGCTGATGATCTGGCCAATCTGCTCGGTGCGAGCGGCGCCATCGAAGAGGCCGCTGCCACCTACATTCGCTACCGTTTGTTAGGGGCACCGGCCGTTTTGGGCATGCTCGTCGTCTTTGGCGCCTTGCGCGGCCTGCAGGATATGCGCACGCCGCTGTGGATCGCCATCACCATCAACGCTATCAATATCCTGCTGGACATGCTCCTGATTAGCGGCTTTGGGCCAGTGCCCGCTTTAGGCGTGGGTGGCGCGGCTCTGGCCAGCACCATCAGCCAATGGGTGGGCATCGGCTGGGGGCTGCTGGCGCTGCGGCGGCAACTTGGCCTTACCCGTCACATCCAGCTGGGCAACGCGGCCAACCTGCTGCGCGTGGGCCGGGATCTGTTCATCCGCACCGGCACCCTGACCATTTATCTCTCCATCGCGACCCGGGTGGCCACCCGCATCGGCGCTGACGCCGGCGCAGCCCATCAAGCCATCCGCCAGATCTGGGTTTTCAGCGCCCTGGTGATGGAAGCATTTTCGGTAACCGCCCAGAGTCTCGTGGGCTATTTTATGGGTTCAGGTGAGCGTGCGCTGGCTAAACAAGTCGCTGCCTATTGCCTGGGCTGGAGCGTAGTTGCAGGCTTCGGCATGAGCGGGCTGCTGTTATTGGGCGAGGGCTGGCTGGCGACCTTGTTGGTGCCAGATTCGGCACAATTGATCTTCGCTTCCGCCTGGCTCATCGCCTCAATCAGCCAGCCGTTCAACGCGGTTGCCTTCATCACTGACGGCATTCATTGGGGCACCGGTGATTATCGTTATCTGCGCAATGGCATGATCCTGGCCACGCTCATTGGCGGTGGAGCGTTGCTGCTCATCGACACCGAGCAGCCGGCAGCGTTCCGCCTGGTTTGGGCCGCCACCACGCTGTGGATCATTGTCAGGGCCGTGGTTGGTCTGGTGCGGGTCTGGCCGGGACTGGGCCAATCACCCTTCAAGAGCGCTACAGTAGACGCGGATGCGTGAGCAGGAACCGGCCCAGGATGTAGCTGCCAATGAGGGTAATGAGAAGACCCAGGACCATCATCATGACTGGCAACGGCACTGAGCTCTGACTGATGAGCAAGAACGTCACCATAATAAGCAGGAAATAAAGCGGCAGGCGCCGGTTGCCGGCTCGCCAGGCCAGTAGCGCGGCCAACCCGGCCACCAGAATGGCCAGCGAGCTGCCGGTGATTATCCAGAACCGGCCGGTCAGATCCAGCAGATCAGCCGCCACTACCCCAAATACCAGCAAGCCCAGCAGAAGAAAAGCCAGCCCGATGACCAGGGCCAGAATCGTCCGTTGCTGCACCAGCCGCGCCGGCGGCAGCTCCGCCGGCGCCACACGCGGCATGGTCAGGTAACGTTTGCCCATGAGCAGGAACGGATAGACAAGCACGGCCAGAATGCCGCCGAAGGCCGCATTGTCAGTGTGCAGAAGTAGACCGGCCAGCAGCAACACCAGCCCCACGGCAATATCCTGCAGGCCATCCTGACCATACATGAGATAGGCGTGAACATCTCTGTCATTGAATTGGTTGTATACGGACATGGTTCGCTCCTTGTCACCAGACAAACAGCACCTTAGCAGTCCCACGGTAGCAAAATAGGTCCCCAAGAAACAGTGACAAAGGTCCGAATCGGCCCAGCTTAAAGTCAGAGGTTCGCACGCCAATTGCCGGGTGACTGCTTTGCCACCTGTTTTCTGCAATGCGACAGCCCGGCCGCCTGCGATGAGGCGCCGGGCTGCTCAACCCGATATTTTTCGGGCCTGTGACCATCAACCAGCCTGAGTTCCAGTCATGATCTAGTGAGAAGCTGTTTGGCTTTCAATCTTTAGCAGGGCTGGATGATCCTCAATGTTCATAACAGCGGGCAAAAACAACCCGGCCACGCTCATCAATACACACAGGCCGCCACCCAGGAAAAACCAGGTCTTGAGCCCGGTCAGGTCAGCCACCGGACCGGCAATCATCAAGCCAATTGGGGCCATGATGCCGCCAACGCTGCTCAACAGGGTGGTAATACGGGCTTGCATCCCTGGCTCAACCGCCGACTGAATGACCGCGAAGAAAGGACCCATCGTCAATGGCGTCATGATGCCTACACATAGCGCCGCTGCAACCACCAGCAACAGAGCCGAGGCCGGGGCGATGGCCATCATCAATGTCCCGATGCCCATGCCCATCAGCCCCAACATAGAGGTCAGCATCTTGCGCTCGAAACCTCCCCAGATGCCGAGCCCGGCACCGCCAATAAGCATACCGATGCCCATGGCCGACTCAACCCAGCTGAGCTGCACGGCGTCGCCACCAAAGAAATCCTTCACCAACAAGGGCAGCAGCGAAAATGCGGGGATGATGGTGAAGTTGATGCCAATCGTCATCAGACCGACCAGCAGCAGACCCGGCCAACCCAGGAAATAACGGTAACCCGCCTGAAACTCCTGCCAGACAGTCGCCTGACCTGCAACACTCCCCTGGCCTGCTGCTGTTCGCTCCGGTTGCGGCACCCGGATAAAGCAGAGCGGCACAATAGCGAACAGAGCCGAACCGACATCAATCAGCAGCACCCCCTGGATTGGCAGGATACCCAGAAGCAGGGCTCCCAAAGGGGCCGAAATCACGTTCAGCCCCCCATTCAACATCTGATTGAGACCCTGAATGCGCGTTAGCTGTTCGACCGGGACCAGCAGGGACGTTGATGCGTTCATGGCATTGCTATGGAAGCTGCCGGCGAGCGAGCGGACAAACATCACCAGGTAGATTTGCCAGATGGTTACTTCGTTCAGAGCGAACTGAAGCACCAGCACGATGGTGAAAAAGGTGATGATGCTATCCGCCAGGATCATGACGCGCCGGCGGTCCCAACGATCCACGAGCGTGCCCACAAAAGGCCCTAAAAGAACCTGAGGCAAGGTCCCGACCATAGCGGCGGTCGCCAGCACCGTAGCCGATCGAGTCGCCACCGTCAGATACCAGATCAAAGCAAACTGGACAAGCTGGGTGCCAACGATGGAGACTGCCTGACCGCCCCAGATAGTGAAAAAGCGTGCTTGCCACGGCTTATGTTCGCGAATAGAAAATTGAGTGGCCACTTTGTTTCCCCCTTGTGATCATCGCGTGATGGTGGGATAGATAAAAGGCCTGAAGCACGGCTGTAATGGCCTGGAAAAGAGGGCCCGGAGCAACGCTCCGAGCTGTATGGCGTTACCAACTTCAACCGTTCCTCAGGTTTGCTGGCAGAATCGTAACAAATGCAGCCCTCCACCAAATCGTCCGGCCGAACATTGTCTCGCCTGCCCGATAGGACATTGTCCGGGCGGACAATGTCGCCTTCCCTCACCCACACAGGGCAAAACCTCAATTGCACCAGGCGACCTGTAGGCATAGCCCCAGATTGGTGTTACCTGGCAGGAAAAATAATGCCTATTGTCACTGCGATCCGTGATAGCTATCACTTAACCTGTAGCTAGCTGAAAGGTAGGTCGGGTGCCGGTAAGCCAATTTGCTCACCCGGTGACCCGGGAGGTTATGCGATGTTCAAGAAAATTCTTATCCCTCTTGACGGCTCCGCGCTCTCTGAGAAAGCGTTGCCGGCGGCCCTGGAAGTCAGCAATAAATTTGGCGCTGAGCTCATTTTGCTCCGGGTAGTGGAACGTCCCCAGGCCTATCTGCATGCAGATGGTTGGGTGGACCTTGAGCTGATTAACAGCATTGAGGAACAGGCCAAGAAAGCTGTGGCCCGCTATCTGCAGGAGAAGGAAGCCGAGCTGGCCATTCAGGGGCAGATCGTGACCAGCATGATGTGGGAGCGCCAATTCCCGGCCGACGCAATTATTGAGGCGGCTGAAGAGCTGGACGTTGAGCTTATTGTGATGAGCACCCATGGTCATGGCGGGCTGACCCGCTGGGTTTTTGGCAGTGTGGCGGATAAGGTGCTACGCAAAGCACACGTCCCCGTACTGCTCATTCGGGCTACTGAAGATCTTGAAGATCTGGAGCTGCCGGCCCTTGCCGACGAACTGGATCTTCGCGAGCCGGCCTGATAGCGGCCATGACATCGCCCTACCCGGCCCAGCCGACCGGGCTGGCCAGACAGACGTACATGGAAATGGATGATTTGGTCCCCAGGGGCCAGATCATCCTTGCCTACCAGGAGCCGGCCGAATTAGACAAGCAGTTGCCGCGCTTGTTGGCCAAAGCCCGCCTGAGTGGTCAACATCTGCTGTTGCTGCGACTTTTCTGCCTGAACAAAAACGAGACCCACCGCAAGCGGCAGATCGCCAACCTGGAAATTGAACTTCGTAGTCTCAATGCCAGGCTGCAGAATCAGCAGGAGCTTATCAGCATCATGATCTTGCCCTGCGCGACGCTGGAGCAGTTGTTCGCTTTTGCCGTACACCACCAGGCAACCCAACTTCTCCTGACTGATGACCTGATGCAGGCTTACGCCTGATCATTTTCCCAAGTTACGCTATCATCCTCAGGCTGGCTGTAGCGGCCAGCTTGAGGGACATATGATTACAATCGTCGATCTTGATCTGGCGGACGAAACGATGGTGACCCGCGCAGCTGAAGTTATAGTCGCTGCTTTTAGCCGGCACTATCCAGGCGCCTGGCCAACCCTGGCTGATGGTCTGGAAGAATTACACGAATTTGGTGAGAGCGGGCGCATTTGCCGGGTGGCCCAGACTGACGCGGGTCAGGTCGCTGGCTGGATTGGCGCCATCGATGCCTATGACGGCACTGGCTGGGAGCTACATCCGCTGGCGGTAGCGCCTGCCTGGCAGGGCCAGGGTATCGGCCGGATGCTGGTGGCGGATCTGGAAGCGTGCGTCCGGGCCAGAGGCGGCGTCACCCTCTTCCTGGGGACGGATGATGAGGATAATCAGACCAGTCTGGCCGGCATCGACCTCTATCCCGACCCCCTGATTCACCTGGCCCAAATCCGCAACCTGGACCGGCACCCGTATGAGTTTTATCAAAAGCAGGGCTTCGTCCTGACCGGCGTCATCCCCGACGCCAACGGACCGGGCAAACCGGATATCATGATGGCCAAGCGACTGACCTGAGCGCCGCCCTGCCGAAAATAGTGAGCAATGCTCGTTCAACCTCCCATAGCCGCTGTCCACCGGTTTGCAACCAGCAGACCGGTCCTATGCTAGAATATCAGGTACGATGGGCTATTTCTTACGTTTGCTCGGTCCCTTTGCCATCGAAGCAACCCCCAACCAGACGGCCAATGTCAATCTCAACCGAAAGACGCGGGCTATTCTGGCCTATCTGGCCGCCACGGCGCGGCCGCAAAGCAGGCGTTTGCTGGCGGAGATGTTTTGCCAGGACACCAACGATCCGGCCGGTACCCTCCGCTGGCACCTGAGCCAGATCCGCCGCCGCGTCGCCAAAGAAATCATCAGCACGGACCGGCAGGAAACAAGCTTTAACTTTGGCGCAGCCACCGTCGACGTCCACCAGTTTCAGATGACCCTGACCGAGCCGGAGACAGAATCCCTGGCCCGGTTGGAAAAGACCGTCAACCTCTACCGGGATAACTTCCTGGCCGACCTGGAACTGCCTGACAGCCCTGAATACGAACTTTGGCGACTAGGAGAACGAGCCCGTTACGCCCAGCTTTATGAGAAAGGTGGCACGGTCCTCGTTGAGCGCTACATCGAACGCGGGGCCTTTGCCGCTGCCCGGACACTGGCCCAGAAACTGTTACAGAGCAATCCGCTGCTGGAGCAGCTCCATCGTTATCTGATCTGGCTTTATGCCGAGGGCGGATTGTATGAAGCGGCCCAACGGCAATACGAGCTGTGCCAGAAGCTCCTCTGGCAGGAATTGGCCGTCCAGCCGGCGCCGGAAACCACCGCGCTGGCAGCCGCTATCGCCGACGAAGCCGTGCCGCCCCCCCTGGAACTCGCCTTGCCGGCCAGCGCCTCACAGGTGCAATCCAGTCTGGGCAGCGCCGTAATGGCGAATGACTTTGTGGGTCGGAAAACCGAGTTGCAGCATCTGGACCACGCCTGGGAGCGGTTGGCGGCAGGCAAGATCAGCACTGTGCTGGTAACCGCCATGGCCGGTGGCGGCAAAAGCCGCTTTCTGGCGGAATTTGCCCGCCGCAAGCTACCGGCCGGATCCCTCCTCGAAGGCATTTGTTACGAATCAACCAGCCAGATACCGTTTTTGCCCTGGCTGGCTGTTCTGGAACCGCTGGCCGCAAACCTGGCCCCAGCCAACCGGCAAGAGATTCCAGCGGCCTGGCAACGCCAGCTTGCCCGGTTGCTGCCAGCCCAGTTTCAGGATGCGGAGCCGGCGGCGGAAAAGCAGGATTTTCTTTTCCGGGCCATCGCCACTTTGCTGGAAATAGCCATCGCCGGTACGCCTCGGCTGCTGTTTTTCGACGATTTGCAGTGGGCTGACAGCAGCAGCCTGCAGCTCTTTTGTTTCATTGCCGCCGAAATGCGCCGTCGCCAATGTCCCGTTATGTTGGTCGGCAGTTATCGGGCTGAGGAGGCAGCGGACAACGAAGCCCTGCTGGCCGCCGTACGTGATATTCAGGGGCAGGAGCGCACCAGCCTCATTCAATTACCTCCCTTCACTGCGGTAGAAACAGCTCAGCTTCAGGCCCAGATGTCGGAACGAGACGAACCCCTGTCAGCCAAAGACGCCGCCGCGCTGCATGCGGCTACGGGCGGGAACCCGCTATTTCTGGTCGAACTGATTCGGGCTGGTTTGGATGGGGATAAACCGGCCGGTGTCCAACAGGTCCCACCCAGCCTGCAAGCGCTCACCGAAAGACGCCTCAAGCGCCTTACCAATGACAGCCGGCAGGTACTGGAAACGCTGGCCATCCTCGACCGGCCGCCCTCCTTCGAATTGCTGCAGAGGGTGAGCGGCCGTTCTGAACATGAGACCTTGAATGCGCTGGAGGCCGGGCTGCAATGGCAGTTCCTCACTCACCATGAGGCCGATCAGTATCGCTTTGCCCATGATCTGGTCGCCACGGCGGTGCGGGCGCAACTGAGCCAGGTGCGCTTGCAGCGGTTGCACCGGCGCGCTGCTGTGACCCTCGAACAGCTTCATGCCGGGGAGGCCATCATCGCCTACCACTGGCGCATGGCCGGTAACAGTGAACGGGAAAGCCATTACACCTATCTGGCTGCACAAGCTGCTCTGAACCAGGGAGCCTACCATGATGCCACCGTTCTTTTCAGCCGCGTCCTGGAATTACTGCCGGAGACAGCGGCCCGACAGCGGGCCGAAGCCCTGTTGGGTCTGGTCCGTGGCATTCGCGTCACTGAAGGGGGCAACCGCTGGCAGGAGACTCTCGCCGACCTGATTCGTGAAACAGAACTGCTCGGCTGGCCTGATCTGAGCGCGGCTGCGGCCCTGCAACAGGCTGAATACCTACAACATATCGGCGAAAACCAGGAGGCGCTGGCAGTAGCCGAACAGGGTCTGCATGCCGCTCTGGCCGCCCGTGACAACAAATTACGCGCCAGGCTCATCCTGATCATGGGCCATTGCGCCCGCAATCTGGGCCAATATGAAATTGCCCGCACCTACGCCGAGCAAGCGGCGGCGGTCCTGGAGCAGTACGAGGATCTGTCAGGTCTGGCCATTGTCACCTCATTGCGGGCGGAGCTGGCCCAATTTCAGGGCCAGCCGCGGGAAGCCATCCGGCTTTTCAAAGAGGCGTTGGCCCAGTTCCGCCGTCTGGGTGATCCGCTTAACGAAAGTCATACGCTGAATCGCCTCAGTAATGCCCTGTACGCAGTTGATGAAACGGTTGAAGGGCGTGAGATTCTTGACGCCGGCCTGCGAATCAGCCAGCAATTGGGCGACGAGATGGGCGCGGCCGGTCAGTACAATGGCATCGCCGGTACATTGATCAACAAGGGTGATTACGAAGGGGCGCTGGAGCATTACCAGATGGCGCTGGCCATCGCCCGGCGTCACCAGCATAAACTGGCAATTGCCGTCTGCCTGAGCAACATTGCCGCCGCGCTGATGCCTCTGGGCCGGATTGCCGAAGCAATGCCCCTTGTCGATGAATCGCTTGAACTAACGGTGACTGCCAATCTACCCCGCTGGGAGGCGTTTGCCTTACAGACCAAAGCACTTTGCCACTTCGATCTGCAGGAGTATGCCTCCGCCCGGGAGCTGCTGCTCAAAGCCTACGAAATCAGAAAAGTGTTGGGCGAAGATAACCTCACTTACAGCACAGTAGCCAATCTCATCCTGATCGATGCCCATCTGGGTGAATTGGCGGAAGGGGAGCGCTTCATTGAGATTGCCGAACAGTTGGCAGACTCGCTGGGAGCCAACTTGCCTTCCTTCTCAGCCCAGCGTTTTCACTTCGCCGTTTATCATCTGCGCACAGCCCTGGATGATGAATCAAGAGCGCGAATCCACATCTTCAAAGCACACGAAATTGCACAGGCCCGTTTGGCTGACCCACGCAAGGGCGGCAGCTCAGCCAGCCATTTGAACGCGGAAATTCAGGCTATTCGCGATATCGTAGCGCGTTTGCAAAGCTGAATTTCAGCGGTCGCGGCGACCCACACGAATTCCCACACGCTTCGCCATTATCTTTCTGCACATAGCCGGGTTAGGGGCCCGCAACGTGAGGATACGGTGCTGGCAGCAACAGTGCATCGGCCCGTGTCCTCACGATGCCCGGCAACAGCCATCGTCATACCAGACATGCCAGCCTGAATCATTTGCCTATAGCAGAGGAGATTTCGTATGCCTAAGTCACCTGCCGCCCTGATCGGTCGCCACAATCGCCAGCGTCGACCGGAAGAACAACATCGTTACTATGATGAACCTGCAGATGAAGCAATGCCTGAAACGGCCCTACCCCAGGCCAGGCAGCTGCCCCGCTGGCGTCGCCTGATGAACCGCTGGGCCAGGCCGGGCCAGCAGCGCCTTATCCCTGCCAAAAGTACGGATTGATCTGCTCAGCGCCTTTACCCAGACAGTGAGAAACAAAAAATCCGCTTGTGGGCTTGCCACAAGCGGATTACATAATCAACGGCTGTGCTCGTCTAGCAGTTAGAAGATTGCAGGACCAGCGAATCTTTCTGCTCGTCCAGCCCACGCGTTTGTGGCGGCTGGAAGCGAAGGGAATCAGCGCATAGCGGCAAGTCCATGCCTGAGGAAAAGCCTCGCAGGAATTCGCGGATGTTGGCCAATTGGCCGCGTTGCGGCCGTTTGCCTGTCCGTAGCGCCCGGACAAAGAGATATTGGAAGGTCAGGGGCAGGCCGGCAAAAACGCCCGCTTTCACTGGTTTGGCGCACATGACGCCATATTCAAACCAGCTGGCTGAGACCGGTTTCTCCGGGCAGGCCACATTTCCGGCCGCGCCGGGCAGCTGAACAGCATTTACCTCATACCCTTCCAGCAATGCCCGCACGGCCATATCAGCCACGGCTGCCGGCCACGATTCAGCATGTTCGCCAACTAACTCATCAAAGCCGCCGATGTCATAAAAGGCGCGACGGCGCATGAGCAACTGTTTGCCAGTCGCTTCAGTACGGGCAAAGGCGCTAACGGTCTGGTAAAAAGCAGTGGGTTGACCGGCCGGTCCCTCATCCACCAACAACATGGCCGCCTGCGGATTGGCCCGCAGTTGGGCCACCGAGTCGCTCAGCCAATTCGCCGCCAGCACCGTCTTGTCATCAATGATGCCGACCAGTGTTGCCCGCGAGATGCGGACAGCAAAATTGCGCTGCCGGGCCACATTTTGCTCCGGAAGGCGGTAGTAATGGAAATGAGGTAAATCCAGAAAGGGGAAAAGGGCCAGGAAGGTATCCCGGTTCTGGCTCTGATCGATGATGATGATTTCGTAGCTGGGATAATCCAGCGCCAACACTGAGCGCACCACCGGCACAATCGCTGCACCCTGGTCAGAGGTGTTCATGACCAGCGATACAAAGGGCTGATAATGGCGCGCTGAAAGCCGGACCCGGCTAAAACCCTCGGATATGAGATTCACTATTTGGGATTCTTGAACTGATAGCAACTTTCGTCCCTGCCGTTGTTAATTGTTCAAAGCGGAGCATCGGAGTACGGTGACTTTGATTTCTTGCCAGTACCAGTACCATGATGTCAGTACTCGGGTCCTCACTATGTAACAACGTAGCAAAGAGCGATTTGGTCGCGGCCAAATATGAAGTTGCCAGGTCTAATCACCAATAGACAGCAAAAAAGCCGCAAATTGCACGGATTTTCATAAACATTTTTATGAAAATTTTGTATCAATTGCGGCTTTTGCTATCCATCGCTGTGGCAGGGGCTAGACAAGAACTTCGATTAAATGTGGGCCCCGCTTGGCCAGAGCAGCGGCAAACTGATCATTAAAGGCTTCCGCCGTCGTCGCCCGGCTGCCTTCAACGCCCAACCCCTGCGCGATAGAGACAAAATCAAGTTGCGGATTGTCAAGACTAAATAGCGTGTCGGCAATGCTGCCATGCTGCATTGCCCCGACCCGGCTCATCTCCCCACGCAAGATCTCATAGGAGCGATTGTTAAACAGGACCGTGACAACGTTAAGTTGCTCGCGTGCCTGCGTCCAGAGTGCTTGAATCGTGTACATGGCGGAGCCGTCAGCCTGCATACCGACCACCTGCCGGTCCGGGCAGGCAACGGCGGCGCCCACGGCCTGGGGCAACCCATGACCAATCGAACCGCCCGTGCCCGTCAACATGTCAAATGGGCGCAGATTACGCAGCCAGGTCCCGGCGCCGGCACCAGAGGTGATCGCTTCGTTGACAATGATCGCCTCCTCCGGCAGTTGGGCGGCGACGCTTTGCCAGATCGCGTTCGGCGTCAATTCGCCACTGGGTAATCCCGGCCGATCCAGCCCTTCTACCTTCGATAAGGGCGCATCAGCAGCCAGGCCGAGTTCGTCCGCCAGCGCCGCCAGGGCGCCGACGACATCTTCAGCCGGGGTGGCCAGAGTGTGGATCTGGCAACCGGCCGGTTCCAGCCGGCTTGGCTGGCCCGGATAGGCGAAGAAAGCCACGGGCTCTGCAGTCGAGACCAGGATGATGTGGGCAAATTCCTCCAGCTGAGCCAGGGATTGCGGCAGTGGGTAAGCCAACGACCGCAGCAGCGGCCGGCCGGCGCCCATCTGCAGCCTGGCGGTCGGCCGATTACTCATGATCGGGACGCCGGTCGCCTGGCTGATCTGGCTGACGAGGCGCAAGCCGTCATCCAAAACCGCCTTACCGGATAAAAGTAGCAGCGTGGGCTCGCCCGAGCGCAGGATGGCGGCGGCGTTCTGGACAGCCGCCTGGTTGATCTGCGCTTGCGGCGCGGCTGTTGGGGTGATGATCGGGGCAGTCGTGGGATCCCAGGAGCTGTCGCCCGGCAAAATCAGGGTGGCGATCTGTCCAGGAGCCGTGCGTGCCGCGGTGATGGCCGCCGCCGTGTCCCGGCTGATATTGTCAGGTGACATCGAAGTCCTGACCCAGTGAGACATTGACCAGGCAATCTGTTCAATCGGGCTGGTCAGGGGCGCATCATGCTGGATGTGGTAGGTCGCATGTTCACCCACAATATTGACCATGGGCGAGAGCGCCCGTTTGGCATTGTGGAGGTTGGCCAGGCCATTCCCCAGACCGGGACCAAGGTGCAACAGGGTGCTGGCCGGCCGGCCGGTCATCCGGGCGTAGCCATCCGCCGCACCGGTGCAGACCCCTTCAAACAGCCCCAGGACGGCCCGCATCCCCTCGACCTGATCCAGGGCGGCCACAAAATGCATTTCCGATGTGCCGGGATTGGTAAAACAAACATTGACATCAGCGGCGACCAATGTCTTGATTAGATTTTGTGCACCATTCATACGTTGTACCTCAATAAGTAGTCAAATAATGAAAAGGATTGCTGTGTGAATTGCTGGTTCGTAGTAAACGTTATTAGACTTGTCCGGAGGTTACTTCCCCTAACTTTTCGACGTCACCTTGAGCCTCCTTGATGGGGTGGAGCAGCCATCAAGATAGGGCGAAAGGCCCCGATCCAATGGGGTGGCCGTGACGGCTGGTGGCTGGTACTGAGGCTAACTTTTCCCATCGACCAGCACCTGGGCAGTCCTGTCATCGCCTCAGATCGGGATCCCTCGCGCTCTTACAATGGTCGCTTTTCACGGCAAACAAAGCTCGGGATGACGTCAAAAAGATAAGCGCGGTACTTAATTTGCCTCCGGACAAGCCATAAAGCCTTTATTATGAACCTTGGGCTGCCGCACGATTCAGGGAGCTTCAGGCTGCCCGATCATTCATAAATTGACCGATAGATTCGGCCCAGTTCCGCCGCCAGGGCGTCATAATCGTTGGCCAGGCTGGTCTTGCGCTGGGCGTAGCGGGCCAGCTGCCCCAGGGCGGCTTCATTATCAACCGGGAGTCCAGTTTGCCGCTCAATTTCAGCAGCGAATTTTAGGGGCGCGGCCGTACCGACGATGATCGTGTGGCGGGCCGGGTCGGCCAGCGCTTCAGCCACGTGCCAGCCCACGGCGGTATGGGGATCAAGCAGATAACCGTGTTCCTGGTGCACCGCTTTGATCGTTGCCACCGCCTCGGCATCGGTCACCGAATGGGCGCGCAGGACGGCGCGGCAGCGGTCCACATCGTGGCCAAATAACTCCAGGACGCGAACAAAGTTGCTGGGGTTGCCCACATCCATGGCGTTGGCAAGGGTCTGGATGGTGGGCTGGGGTTCGTACCGGCCGGTCTCCAGATAACGCACCGCCACATCATTCAAATTCGTCGCAGCCACAAAATGGTCAAAGGGCAGACCCATTTCCCGGGCAAACAAGCCGCCGGTCAAGTTGCCGAAGTTGCCCGATGGGACAACAAATTCTATATCTGACCGGCCGGTCTGAGCATAAGCGTATACATAGTAGACGATCTGCGGAATCAGCCGGCCGATGCTGATTGAGTTGGCCGAAGTCAGCTGGAATTGCCCCAGGGATGGGTCATTAAACGCCTGCTTTACCAGTGCCTGGCAATCGTCAAAAACGCCATCAATCTCCAGGGGATGGACATTTTCCGCCACCCGCGTCAGCTGCTCCTCTTGCAGGGCGCTGACTCGCCCCTTTGGAAACAGGATAACCACGTCAATGTTGGGGATATCGGCAAAGCCATGGGCAATGGCGCCGCCCGTGTCGCCACTGGTAGCAACCAGCAGCAGCACATTCTCCCGTCGCGCCTGCAGAAAATGGCTCATCAGCCGGGCCAGCGTCTGCGCGGCCACATCCTTAAACGCCTGGGTCGGGCCGTGGAATAGCTCCAGGAGATGATAGGGGCCAACCGGCCGGAGCTCAATCGGGAAATGGAAGGCAGCCTTGGCAATGGCCCTCAGCTCAGCTTCCGGGATCTCCTCGCCAAACCATTTCTGCAGGACGGCGAAGCCGCACTCAGCCAGCGAGGTGCCGGGCAGCGCCGCCAGCTCTTCAGGGGAAAATTTCGGGAACTGATCCGGAAAATAAAGCCCACCATCTGGGGCAAGCCCCTGGAACAACGCCTCGGCAAAAGTCACGGGGGGCGCCTGGCCATTTGTACTGTAATAACGAATCATCCAAACCTGCACTTATTGCGGAATGCCCAAACTGGGCAAGTATACCAATGGCCGGGTGGCTGAGCGACCAAAGTCCTCAGCGACACGCCTTTACCAAATTCGGCCACCCAAAGCCAAGGATTAAAATCCAAGGCTGAGATAGAAAAAGTGCCTGAGGGCACTTGCGCTAGCTCAGCCCTGTAGTTCACTGCTGGGCTTGGCGGCAGCCAGCTTTGGTAAGAGTCTGGCTCAGCGGTTGTCGATGTAAATCGGGCTGGACCAGGCCATCTGCCCATCGACCTGGGTTGCCTTCAGAAAGTAGGCAGTGAGTTGACCGGCCGGTGCCTCGGCCACCCAAGCCAGCGCCAGCTCACAGTCGGTCAGCGCTGCCGGATACCGCTCAATGGCCAGTGTCATATCTACGCCGCCCAAATCATAGATTCGACGGGGAGTTAGCTCATCCAGCTCGGCCAGCAGCAGCTGAATTTCAGCCACGGCTGAAGCAAACACCAGCTCGCCGGCTGTCGCCTCGGCCAAAACCAGGTCCAGCCCATCCCGATCACCTGTTGTCCGGCTGACAAACTGCACCCGGTCATCCGTTTGCGCGACGATGCCATCAGCCAGGGTGTCAAACGAATAGAGCGTGGCGCTTTCCAGCTGATTGCCTGCCAACCGAATTTCGCCATCCCAGACCACCCGCCGCTGCCGGCCTCGTTCCCGGCTGCCCTGCCAGCTCACCCGGATGTGGCGCGACGTCGCCATCGCCCCAAACGCGGCCGGGCGTACCGCCTGAACGAGTTCCCGCCCCTGATACAGCTCCAGCTTCTCCAGCGGACCGCAGCCAACGACGCGACCAGTCAAGTTAATTGGTGTCAAAACGCCGCTTAGAACTGTGCCCATCGGCTGACCATCAGCCTGAAAATCGAGCCAGATGCGGGCGCCGGTTGTGCCGTAACAGTGGCGCGCCTGCAGAGCGTCGAAGACGGCGTCGCGGCTGAGCGAGTCAGCCAGCACGCAGGTCAGGCCGTTCTCAATGCCAAAATCAGCTCGACCAGCCCCTTCAGCGCCGGGCCGGCCGTGATGCCCATCCGAATTGGCCATCACGCCGACGATGTAATCCCGTTCCAGCGCATCCCACAACATCCATTCAAAGACGCCCCAGCAGGAAACCAGCTCCACCAGGGTGACAACGTCCTGATCAAAATATTGGCGCAGGTTGGCGTAGCGGCCGCCCACATGGGCACACACCAGCCGATCCGCGGCGGGTACATGCTGCTTGAGACGGTCGTAAAGCTGATCGACCGGATGGGCTGGAGTCAGCGCATCTTCGGGGACGTGGGGCACCAGCCAATGGGAGGAGCGCATGATCGGCAGCCCTTCGCGCCGGTAAAAGACGTTGTGGTCGCCACCGGCCGGACTGTTACCCGACCACTCATAGCCGGGAAACACCACGAAACGCCCTTCATCATGAAACCGGGCCGTCGTCTCATTGATGTGAGCCCAATAGTCGTCATCGATCTGGAAATCATTGCCCTGATGGCTGGCAAAATCCAACCGCCCCCAGTCGCGGGCAAAGGTGAAATATTCCTCTTCCGTCCCGGTGCCCACCGTTTTCTTGGTCTGGGCGTGGAGGTCGCCCCAATACCGCTGCTGCGGGAGTTGGGCCGGCAGGATCTGGATGGGGTTTGAGCGGCAGCTATATTCGCCAGCCTGGGCTTCCAGGTAACCGAAGCCCGGTGTATCCAATTGGATGGTGCCATGCTGAATCGTCGCCTGGCCCGGGCCGACCCAGCGGAACTGGCAACCGGCCGGTGCCGCCACCGGGTTGCGCCACTGGTCCTCACCCTTCACAAAAATCGGCACCGCTTCGCCGGCAATTGCCTGGGCGGGCAGCAGGCAAACCAGCTTATCGAGGGTGTCCGCCACCACCCGCAGCGTTGGTGAGCTGGCCAGCGGCCGCGGGTCGCAGCCATTGGTCGGGTCAACCAGGGTCAAAAACTGAAAACGGGATTCAAGGTAGGTTTGGGCGCGCATCCCCGGGCTGCCGCCGCGCCGGTCGCCCAACCGGATCGTAATCTCATCACCCGGTGACAGCGAGCCATCGTAAACATCAATGACCAGGGCCCGGCTCCAGGGGCGCACATAGCCTTTGGGCTGCCAGCTGAGTCGCAGGCGGGCGGCGCCAGCGGTCTCGGCGCTGGTGTAGCCACTCGCGGCGGGGTCGCCGAACTGGGGCGCCTCCCAATCGGTGACCAGGGGGAAGCAAATCTTGAGTTGGGCGCCAGAGTCCAGGCCGTAGCTGCCGACAGTGTAGCGCAGGGTCCAGCTGCCGGTGCGGCCGGCAATGACATCGTCCGTTTCCAACAGCTGAATGGTGCCCAGGCGGGCTGAAATCAAATCCAGGGTCATCATGTTGCCTCCTGTGACCGGCCGGTGGCGCCAGCCTGGCCTCATTGTCTCACCCCGCTGGCCAGGGGCAAGCAGATGCCACCCCTTTCCAGGACTGTTATAATTTTCGCTATGTTGGTAATCCCTATTTCCTCAGCGCTACACAAAACCTTTTCCCAAATAGCCCGCGACAAGCGAATGGTCTTTTTTTCTGGGCTCCCAGGCGTGGGCAAGAGCTTGCTGATTCAGCAGCTGGCCCTGCTGGCGTCCCAGGCCGGCCGCATCGTTCATACAGTGCATTGGGATGTCTCTCGGGCCGCGTTCGAGACACCAGACATCCAGCAACGGTACCCCGAAATTGACGGCGTCACGCACGCCGCCATCCGCAAGGCAGTCGGCATCTGGTCGCGTGACGCCATTCGCCAGTGGGATGAAGCCTATCCCGAAGCGGAACATATTTTGATCGGTGAAGTGCCGTTGCTTGGCAGCCGGCTCATCGAGTTAGCGGTTCCGCACGACGACGAGGCCGAAGCATTACTGACTGGTGAAGGATCCCTGTTTGTGGTGCCGGTGCCCAGCTGGGAGGTCCGCGCGGTGATTGAGCAGTCGCGGGCGCGCACCTTTACGGAACCACAACATGAGAAAGAGCGCCTGGACGCATCGCCAGACGTGTTACGGGCGCTCTGGCGCGAAATCAATTCACTGGCCCGGCGCATCAATTTGACCAAGGCAGCCGAAGATGCGCCCTATAACCCGTACATTTACGGTGGAGTCTACGCTGCCCTGCTCCGCCACCGGCCGCATCAACTGATCCTGATCGACGAAGTATTACGGCCGGCCAAATCAGTCTATGAGCTTCAGGTAGTCACCAGCCAGTTGCAAGCGGATCTGGAAACGGTTAATGCCATTTTCGACCGCTTAGAAAATGAATATACGCCGGCGGAGGTGGAAGAACTGGTTGACAACTGGCATGCCATCATCACCGACACCCCGCGCCACGCCGATGCCGGTCCCGAGCTATTTCTGCCGGCGCCGGAACTATTGCCCGGCAGCGCCACCACGACAAACCTGACAGCCGCCCAGCGAACGGCCCTGCGTGAGCTATTGGCCCTGCCCCTGGAGGCGGATACTGCCCAGGTCGTGGCGGCGTTGGATAAGGCACTGGAAACGTTTGCGCTGGCGGACCGGCCGGATCCCGTCCTGGCCAACAGCCGTAAATTTGATGTGTACGACAGCTATTTCAATGTCCAGCGCACCGACGCAGACACTGGCCCCGCATTCCTGGCCGGCCTGCTGCAGGCGTATCGTAATGTGCTGCAAAATCTGGCCGTCCCCCCGGATTCCCTGACGGTCCTGGAAGCGCCGCTGCTGCGCATCGCCCTGGAAACCGCCATCCGCACCTTTACCATTGAGGAAACCGATGTTTGATCTGGAAGAACTAGACAAGGCACGCGTCCGCTGGCAGTTGGGTCATCATCTCTTTTTTGCCTATGTACAGGGGCTGATCATGGTCTGTAGTGACCTGCAGGCGGCGCTGGCTAAGGCGGATTACGCCACGGCGCAAGCGGAATTGGACCGGGCCACCTCGCTGATGTGGGGCGTGGCCGTCACCTTCAAGCTGACCGGCGCCTTCTCCCAGGCCGCCTACGATGGCTACGTCCGACCCAACATGTTTGAGGCCAGCGAAGGGTTCAGCGGCCTCTGGTCGCATGACCACGACTACCTGGTCAAACAGATCCTGCGCGACCTGAAACCGATCTTCAGCAACCCGCCGTCCGAGCTGACCGAATCGATGCAGAAGTTCCGCCAGGCGTTCGCCATCATGTACGACGCCCACAAATACGTCTGCGAACGCTTTGAAGGCGATGCGCCCAGCCTGTTGATGGGCGAAGAGGCGCAAAAATCGGCCGGCGAGATGATTGAGACCTTCAAGCGCAACCGGCTGCGGGTGCTGGGGGTTGACTAAGTTTAGTGAACCGGCCGAATAGCGCGGCCCACATCAATCGGCCGGGGCAAATCAGCCTGCGCTTGAGCGATGGCCGCCAGCGGTGCGTACAACTCGTCAGGCATCGGCAACACCTTGCCTACAGCCTGCACGTAATGGAGCAACATTGTCTCGCCCGTCGCCGCGGCAAACCCTGCGGTGGCGTGATAAATGGTGGAATAGATGTGCAGCCGCTTGCGATCCAGCCCCACAATGAGGCTCTCCACGCGCAAGGGTGAACCGACCTTGAGTTCCCGCTTATAGACAATGTGGGTTTCGACGGAGTAAAACGTCCCCGTTGTGCGAGCCATGTACCCCTGAAGATCCACGTCATCCAGGATCGCCCCCAGAGCGGTGTCGAAGACGACGTTGTAGTAGCCGGCGTTCATATGCTGGTTGTAGTCGAGCCAGGCTTCGGGGACGGTGAGTTCATAGAGGGAATAGGCCATGGGTCGCTCCTTAAATGTAGTCCAGAAAGCGTACCTGTGTTGGGGCATGTTGCCAACTGGGTGGCTGGCGACATGCACGTCTGCCAGCGCGAGGCGCTCAAGCGCCACGCTACGGGCGCGTCCGCCGGATGCGGACTTTCGTTTCACCACAGAGGCCAAGCGCGAACATCCAGTCTGCGTTCAGCAGACGCGTCCGTAGCGTGGCAGTTCACTGCCTCGCGCCGGTGGGCGTGAAATACAAAGGCCTCACGAATACCCCCACGTAACCAGAATTTGACATTTCCGCAGCCCCCTTTATACTTTTTCATGCTATGAAAATTCGTGGCCCCATATTCAGAGGCCGGCGGTGAGAAGAACGCCGGCGACAACCCATCTGGTTGGCGTGTTTGTATGCAACGCCCTACCGCTAGTTTAGTGGTAGGGCGTTTTTTATTGCCGGGACAAGGAGGTGGCAATGAGAATTTATTGGGAAATCAGCCGGCGCGAATTCCGGCGGCATATGACCTACCGGGCCGCCCTGCTGGCCGGGTTAGCAACTAACCTGGGTTTCGGCGTGATGCGCGTAGCCGTTTTGCTGGCGCTGCTGGGCGAACGGCAAGATGCGGCCGGCTATGATGCCGGCGATCTCATCACCTACGTCGCTCTGACCCAGGCGGTCATCGCCTATCTGAGCATGTTCGGCTGGTTTGAGCTGATGAACGTGATCCACACCGGCGAGATTAGCAGTGACCTGTTGAAACCCGTTGGTCTCCTTGGCATCTGGCTGGCCCGTGACACAGGCCGCGCCCTGGTCCACCTGATCATGCGGGGCCTGCTTTTTATGGTGTTCTTCGAGTTCATTTATCAGCTGACATACCCGCAAACGTTGGGGCAATGGCTGGCCGTCGTCATCGCCCTTATCAACGGGTTACTGGTCAGTTTTGGCTGGCGCTTTGTCATCAATACGGCCAGCTTCTGGTCGCCGCAGGCGCTGGGGATTTTGCGCTTTGGCTTCATCATCTCCTGGTTTTTCTCCGGCTTCCTGATGCCACTGAGCTTCTTTCCGGCCTGGGTGCAGCGGCTGGCCGCCTGGACGCCATTCCCCCACATGCTCAACACCATCGTCGAAATCTACACCGGGCTGGTCAGCGGCCCAGAGATGATAAAGCTGCTGATCAGCCAGCTGGCCTGGGCGCTGGGGCTGCTCCTGCTGGCCCAACTGCTGCTGCGGCTGGGGCTGCGCCGGCTGGTTATCCTGGGAGGCTAACGTCATGCGCCATGATCTTGCTATTTACGTGCGTCTTCTTGGCGTACAGCTACGCAGTCAGATGCAATATCGGACCAGCTTTCTGATGGGTATCGCCGCAACTGCGCTCGTCACCATCTTCGAATTCGGCTCATTGGCGCTGGCGATGCAACAATTTGCCATGATTGACGGCTGGAGCATCGCTGAGATTGCATTCCTTTATGGGCAGGTCGAGTTTGCCTTTGGCTGGATGGATCTGCTCTTTGAAGGTTTTGACCCGGGTCGCTTCGGCCGGCGCATCCGCCTGGGCCTGCTGGATCAGCTGATGTTGCGGCCGGTGGGGTTGACCTGGCAGATCCTGGGCAGCGATCTCTCACTGCGCCGGTTGGGCCGGATCGTCATTGGGGCTGCCATCTTCATTTTCGCCGTGCAGCAACTGACTATTAGCTGGACATTGGCCAAAATCGTGTTTGTCCCACTGGTCATCCTGGGCATGATCTGCTACTTTGGCGGGCTGTTTATCATCGGCGCGACCATCACCTTCTGGACAGTTGACTCCATTGAGCTGATGAATGTGCTGACCTATGGTGGCACGCAGGCGGTCTCCTACCCTATGACCATCTACCCCAATTGGCTGCGCCGTTTTTTCACCTATGTGGTGCCGGCCATCTTCCTGAACTATTACCCGGCGCTCTGGATCCTGGACAAGCCTGACCCGTTCCGTATGCCAGCGTTTGCCCATTACGTGGCCCCCCTCGTCGGGGCCGGCCTGCTGGGCGCTTCCCTGCTGGTCTGGCGGCTGGGGCTGCGCCAATACCAGAGCAGCGGCACCTAGCCCAGCTTTGCGGAGAAAGTACGATGAGTTTAATTGAAGTAAAAAACTTACAGAAAACGTTTAAGGTGCGGCGGCATCATACCGGCCGGTTGGCCGCCCTGCGCAATTTCACAACCCGTGATTTTCAGCTTGTCAAAGCGGTGGACCAGATCAGCTTCACCATGGAGCCCGGCGAGCTGGTCGGCTACCTTGGGCCCAATGGCGCCGGCAAATCCACCACCATCAAAATGCTGACCGGCCTGCTGGTACCCAGCGGCGGCGAGCTGCGGGTGAAAGGCTACTTGCCCTGGAAAGAGCGCCGGCAGTTCGTCAAACAGATCGGCGCTGTATTCGGCCAGCGCACCACCCTATGGTGGGACCTCCCCGTTATCGAGTCGCTCAGCCTGTTACGGTACATCTATGAGGTGCCGGCGGCAGAGTTTGCTGAAAGGTTGGCGACCTTTACCGAGCTACTGGCGCTGGCTGAGTTCCTGAACACGCCGGTACGCTCCCTGTCATTGGGCCAACGGATGCGGGCGGACATTTGCGCGGCTTTGTTGCACCGGCCGGATATCCTCTTTCTGGACGAACCCACCATCGGCCTGGATGTGGTCGCCAAGGAACGAATCCGGCAATTTATTCGCTATGCGAACGAGCAGTTTGGCACGACAGTGGTGCTCACCACCCATGACCTGGCCGATGTGTCCCGGCTCTGCCAGCGGATCCTCATCATTGACCATGGCCAGCTGCTTTACGATGGCGGCCTGGCGGATCTGCAAACTCGTTTTGGCGGCCAGCGTGAACTCATCGTTGACTTTGCCGAACGGTACGAAAACCTCACTGTACCCGGCGCCGAACTACAAAGTCACCAGGGCCGGCAGGCCATTTTTAGCTTCAAACGAGGCGAGATCAGTGCTTCCGATCTGATTGGGCGCGTCTCAGCCCGCTACAACATCCAGGACCTGGCTGTTCGCGAGCCAGACATTGAGGCGACAATCCGCCGTATCTATGAGGAACAATTGCTGCACTAATCGTCGCCAATTTAATTGCCAGTTGTTACGACAATCATCTAAAATCTATCCATATTCCGAATCGTCGTCGTTTACAACTCAGTTTCTTGGAATTGCTGGTGGCCAGATGAGCCGCCAAGCGTTTTACGTCGTCTCTTTCCATTCCCGAGGAGGAAAGCATGAATAAGAGATCGCGAATTGGACCTTTACCAATCATTTTGGCGTTGATAGCCATCCTGGTTACAGCTTTGCTGTACTGGGGTTCAGCCGCTGGCTCCGAGGTCGCCGCTGCTGAAAGCGCCATTCAACCTCAGGTGCTGAACGGACGCATCATCACAGCAGACAGGGCTGATGTTTCACCCCCATTGCGTGATATCGCCGTGCCGGCCCAACCTGCACCGGAGGGTGAAGCGACCGCCATGCGCGACCTTAACCCGCCCAAGCTCTACAACCCCAACGTGCCGTTTGTCCCGACTGCCCTGATTCAGGATTTCTTCGGCCCAACCCTCATCCCTACACCAACATTGACATTCGAAGGTATCGACAACCTTTGTGGTTGTTTGCCGCCCGATCCGAACAGCGATGTCGGCCCGAATCACATTGTCGAAATGGTCAATGTTCATTTCGCCATCTATGATAAATCGGGCACTGAACTCGTGGCGCCCTCCGAGGTTAACTCGATCTGGAGCGGCTTCGGCGGCCCCTGTGAAGTCGACAATAGCGGTGACCCGGTTGTCATTTACGACCACCTGGCCGACCGTTGGGTTCTGACCCAATTTGCGGTTGACACCGGCTCACACGAATGTTTTGCCGTCTCGACCTCTGCAGACCCAACGGGCACCTATAACCGCTATGCCTTTGACATCGGCGGCTTCCCGGACTACCCCAAGATCGGCCTGTGGGAAGACAGCTATCTGGCCACTTACCGCAACTTCGGCGCCACCTTTGACATGCAGGCCGCGGCTTACAACCGGGACAAGATGTTAGCCGGCGATGCCAGTGCGGAAACGGTTATTTTCTCAATGACCGATGCTTTCCTGCCGCTGGGCATTGATGGCTATCTGCCGGTTGACCTGGACGGCCCGGCGCCAACAGCCGGCTCGCCGGCCCCCTTCATGGGCCTTTTGCCGGATGAAAATGGTTTTGCCCAGGATGCTTTGGCCATGTTCGAACTGGACGTGGACTGGACCAACCCGGGTGCCGCCACCTTTACTGGCCCAGAGGTCATCCCGGTGGCGCCATTTGACCATGACATGTGCGACGGCGACCGCGACTGTATCCCGCAGCCCGGGACAGCCCAGGGCCTGGATGCCATTGCTGACCGCATTCTGCACCGTCTGGCCTACCGCAATTTTGGCTTCTATGAAGCGATTGTCGCCATCCACACCGTGAATGCCGGCACCGCGCAAGACGAATTGGCGGGTGAAAGATGGTACGAACTACGTAACTCCGGCAGCGGCTGGGATGTGTACCAACAAGGCACCTACGCCCCGGATAGCAACCATCGCTGGATGGGCAGTATCGCCATGGACGGCAATGGCAACATTGCCATGGGCTACAGTGTCTCCAGTGACACTGTCTTCCCCTCGATCCGCTACACCGGCCGCCTTGTAGGCGATCCGCTGGGCATGATGACGCTGGGCGAGGGCGAGATTATCGCCGGCTCCGGCGTTCAGACCAGCGCGGCTGCCCGCTGGGGCGACTACAGCTCTCTGAGCGTTGACCCGGTTGATGATTGTACGTTCTGGTACACGACCGAGTACATCGAAACCAGTGGCAACGCCCCGTGGCAAACGCGCATTGGCTCCTTCACGCTTGATAACTGCAACCCGCCCGCTGAAGATGATTTCTCCATCTGGACGCAGCCATCGAGCCAGGAAGTTTGTGCCCCGGCAGCGTTTGAATATGCCGTGACCGCTTTCGAGATCGGCGACTTCGCCAGTGCCATTACGCTGTCAGCTTCAGGTGTGCCCACCGGTTACTCGGCCGCCTTTGCCGCCAACCCGGTGAATGCCCCGGAAAGCACAACATTGACTCTAACCAACACTGGTGCGGCTACGCAGGGTAGCTACACGATTGAAGTGTCCGGTGTGGGCGCCTCGACAACCCATACTGATACCGTCAACGTGAACCTCTACACAGCTGTACCGACTGCCCCGACGCTAACGGCTCCGGCCGATGGCGCTATCAATCAGCCGGTCCGGCCGGTCCTGACCTGGGCAGCCACCTCTGGCGCTACCAGCTACGAAGTAGAAGTGGCCTCCGACCCCGGCTTCGTCAACATCGTTGACAGTGCCACGGTCGACAACGCCATCTACCAGGTCTCGGTCAACCTGTCGCTCTCCACGACCTACTACTGGCGTGTGGCGGCGGTGAACGCCTGCGGTGCAGGCGCCACGAGCACGCCGTTCAGCTTCACAACGGTCGGTGATGGCACCAGCTGTCCGGCCGGTCTGATTGTCTCCTACAGCTACTGGGAAGACTTTGATGCCGGCGCCGGTGGCTGGACCCACAGCGCTGCGACTGGTCCTGACACCTGGGCCCTGCAGAGCACCAACCCGAGCCCCGGCTCCGGTGGTTCCAACTTCCACGCCAACGACCATGATGCGCCCAGTGACCAACGGCTCGCTTCGCCGGATATCACCCTGCCCACCGGGGCGACGCAGTTGACACTGCAGTTCTGGAATGAGCAGGCGTTTGAGGATCCGGCCGGTTCCGGCGGCTGCTGGGACGGTGGTATCCTGGAGATCTCCACGGATGCCGGCGCCAACTGGACCTTGCTGAACAGTGAGTTACTCAGTGACCCATATGACGGCATCGGCGACAATGGGCCGCCAGCAGGCGTACCGATGTGGTGCGGCGAAACGGGTGGTGCCCAGCCGTGGCTCAACTCTATCGTTGACATGTCCGCCTTCGATGGCCAGACGGTTCGCTTCCGCTTCAGCATGCTGACGGACGCTGCCGCCGGCGCCGACGGCTGGAACATTGACGATGTTCGCATCGCCTCCTGTGTGGCGCCGCTGAACAACTACTTGCCAACCATTATTCACAACTAAGCGCACACGCGCTGACCGGGAGGGAGCATCCTGCTCCCTCCCGGTCCTTCCTCTCGCTCCCCGGCTACGTCATTCCGCATACTTCAACTACAGCTTTGGGCTGATGCTGCCGCCAGGCCGCCAGCCGTATCCTTTGCTGTCAGGTGCGGCAATGGCGGCGCCAAACTGATTTGCTTTGGGAGAGAGAGATGCGCAGCAAAGTCATGGAATATGAGTATTGTACGGTTGAGGTTGTCATTCGGGATGATGGCCGGGACCCTGGCCGCAGCGGTCACAAGATGATGTGGCTGCAATTTGTTGCCCGCAAAGAAGGTGCAACCGGCATGAGCAGCATCGTGGCGCGCTCAGATGAACTACCGCTGGCCAACATGACCGGCGCCCAGGCATTTGGCCCCAGCGCCGACAACCCGGCCCACACGAACACCCTGGAAAACCTGTTGAGCCGGCTTAAACAGCAGGGCTGGGAGCCAGAAGGCGGCGCCAGTGGCGACTGGTGGCAGCGCCGTCTGCGGCGTCCCCTGCAGCAGAAGAAGGGGTCATTTCTGGACCGTTTCCGTCGCTAAATAACTCGACTACGCACAAAGCGGCCGCCCAGACGAGGGCAGCCGCTTTGCATTGGGAGAGGGTAGGCAGAGCAAGCGCCCTGCCTATTTGGGAGAGTTATCGCCTTTCAGGGGCTCCTTGGCAACCGGTTCGTCCAGGGGTGCGGCCTGGGGCGTGGCACCGGCCGGTAGCCGCCCCCGCCCCACCAGATTCCAACCCAACAGCACCAGGCCCGTGCCGGTTAACAAGACCCCGGAAGTCAATGCCAGATAAGCAGTTGCCCCGAAGAGCAGCATGATGAAGAAAGATACAGCCGCTACCTGGGCCACAACCAGGCCACCCCGATGCATACTGCGGCTACTTTTGATGGCGCCTGTCAGCAATAAGCCAGCCGCGATGCCCGCCAATTCCAGCGGCCAGAAGTAGGCCCACAGATGCCACCAGCCGGTCACGGTACTCAACTGGAATAGCAACCAGTTGGTCAGGAAAATAGAGGCAGGAATCAAGAGATCCGGCACACGCAGTCGCCAGCCGGCCATGATAAAACCGATGGCCAGACCCAGAAATTGCAGTGGCCAGGCCCAGGACCAGAGCGACCACCAGTCAAAGAGTGAACTGGCTGTTAGCATCAGACCATTCACGGTCAGGATGGCGCCCGGGATGAACATCCCGCCCAGGCCGCGGTTTTCCGGGTAAATGAACGGTGTTGTTAAAAAGATGGCGCCCAGCGCCAGCGGCAGCAGCGCCCACATCCGCCACATAAACAGCGGCAGGAAACCAATACGCGTGCCGGCATATTGACCCGCCATCAACAGAATTCCCAGAATAATCAGAACCAGGCCGGCCCGATTTTGAGTCTGTACTTTCATCTTTTCCTCCTGCAGCTGAATGCTGCCGTAATCAGATACAGTTAGAGGATACCGGCCGGTCCCGTAGGCTGCCTATCCGTTAGCTAACCATTGCCTAACAAACCGGCAGCGGCAATCCGCAACGACCCGTCGGGTTGGTATGGACCCGTCGGGTGCCCCCCAACCCCTCTCCACGGCGTTTAAACTGGATTTAACAAAGATTTGAGATCATTTTCAGCCAAAAAACGCATGTCCGTGGTACTGTATAGTCACCAAAATAAGGCGCGGGTGAATGCCTGCGTTATTACCAACCAAACATCTCCCTCAACCGACTTTTTAAACAGACATACTGGCTACAATTACCAGCCACCAAGTTGGAGAATTTGACATGACTTTGAAACGTATCTTAATGCTTATTCCAGTCGCCATCGTCGGCGGATTTTTGCTCATTCAGCTCGTTCCGTATGGCCGCAACCATGACAACCCCGCAGTCACAAGCGAGCCCAACTGGGATAGCCCGGAAACCCGCGAGCTCGCCAAAACTGCCTGCTTTGACTGTCACAGCAATGAGACTGATTGGAGCCCCTGGTACGCCAGCGTCGCCCCGTCCTCCTGGCTGGTTCAGCACGATGTGGAAGAAGGCCGGCAACACCTGAACTTCTCAGAGTGGAATGATGGCGGCAGACCGCGTGAGCTGGATGAGCTTTGGGAGGTTCTGGAAAAAGGGGAAATGCCCCCGGCCGTTTATATTTTGCAGCATCCGGAGGCAGATTTAACGCCAGCTCAAGTGGAGCAACTTATCAGCGGGCTACAGGCTACAGTCCGCAACTAAAGCCATCAGTGACTATCGTTCCGGCTCGGCCGCTAAGGGCTGAGCCGGAACTTCATTTTGCATAGGTCAACAGTTGATGGGCGCGGGCAATCTGGGCGCCCAGCGCCGCATTTTCCAACAAGATCTGGTGATTGGCAGCAAAAACACGCGGCCCGAGTCGTTTTGCCAGCCCGCGCACCATGTAATTGGTCGTACCGCCCCCCCGCACACCATCCCGCTCAGCCTGCTGAATTGTCTCTGACACGGCAGCCATAAAGGAGGTTTTGTCGATCCGATGCTCAGCAGCAACGGGGATGATGACCATGAGTGCCTGGCTCAGACCAAGTGCCTGATGCTGTTGCATGATCTCAGCGATCTCAGCAACTTCCGCCACGACAAGATCCACCCCGGCCCCGCTGTGCTCATGAAAATAGGGCGCCAGATCATCTGTACCCAACCCGACCAGCGTTACCCCATTGGTCTCAAGCCTTTCGCGGGTATTGGCCAGGTCCAGAAATGGCTTCATGCCGCTGCAGACCACCGTCAGCGGTATTCTGCCTAGTTCAGTTAAGTCCGGACTGATGTCAAACGGCTGGCCCAGGTGAACTCCGCCTATGGCGCCGGTCGCGACCAGGCTGATACCGGCCAGCCGGGCGACCACCATTGTCCCGGCAATAGTGGTAACACCAGCGCCGCCGCTAGCCACAACTGTAGCCAGATTGCGCCGGCTGCACCGGGCCAACGGCCCGGCTGATCCATCAGCCAACGTCTCCATCTCTGCAGCTGTCAGGCCCACGTGAATGCGACCGGCGTTGATGGCGATCGTCGCCGGCGTCGCGCCATGCGTCATCACTTGCTGTTCCAACGAACGCACCATTTCCATATTGATGGGATACGGCAGACCATGAGCCAGCAAGCCGCTTTCAAGGGCCACCACCGGCTGCGAGGCCGTCATGGCCAGAGCGACCAGTTCCGATCGAACCCATAATGAATCATTCATCAGCTCCCCCAAAGTCAGGCTGCAAACAACCTTGCCGCGTCAATTCATCGTAAATCGCTTCAATAAACTGGAGCGAACGGCGCAATAGCGTCGCCAAAGCAATGGGATCCTGTAACAGCTCCCCACCCAGTCTAGCCGCCATTACATCGGACACCACACGCATGTCCAGCTCGGGCAGCGCCTCGGCCAGTTGCTGCGGGGCAGCCTCCTCACCAGACCAGATGTCCAATGCCCCACAAGCCGCTTCCGGAATATATTTCAGATACTTCAGCCCGGCAAAGATCGCGCTGGCTTCACGATCACTAAGGTCCGTTCGGCCCAGAAAGATGGCCAAGGGCAGAAACACCTGGCGTCGCATTTCCAGGAAGTAGGACAGACGATACAGGATCCGGCTGGCTGACGTGCTGCCTATCTGACCGCCAAGATGGTCACCGACAACGGCCCGGCCCGAAACTGGCTGACTGAGGTTTGGCACCAGGGCCTGGGGCAACCAGCCCAGCTCATCGTCAGCGTAATAGCAGAAGGCATGTATGACGGGCAACCCGCTATCAGCCAGGATTTGCGCTGCGCCGACCAGATCTGTCAGCAAGCGGGCAAAACGTGCCTCGTCCCTCATTTCAGCCTGCCGCACAAAGACCCAAAAATCGAGATCGCTGTGGCCGGGGACAACCTCGCCGCGCGCCATGGAGCCATACAGCATTACTGAGCGGAGCTGCTCCTGGTGATTTGCCATATAAGCCGTGAAGGCGGCTAATGTTTGTTCGTAATCCTCAATTGTCAAAGCCATCGCGTAAACTCTTCAGGAATTGTTCAAAATAAAATACGAGGCGGATAGTCTGTTCTTTTTGTGCCTGCACCGGCCGGTCCACCGCCACCTCTACCGCCACCGCCCGTTCATACCAATCATTGGCCAACTGGGCCGGATACGCTTCCCGGAACTGGCCTGCCACCGTCGCCCAACTCACATCCCAGACACCGGCCACCAGTAGCGCAGTCCCCAGCAGACAGGCCATCTCCCGCTGTAGCAGTTGCGCCAGCTGTGCATAACGCTCCTGCACCAGGCTCATCAAAATGCCATAACGCCGCAGATAATCAAAACAACCTTCAACATGGCCTGCCAGCAACATGGCCGGCTCAGGAAACGGCTGGACCAGATAGCGCAGATCAGCGCCCCACAGGCAACGACCCCGAGCCGCCAACCAGTAGGGTAAATGCGGCATCTCATTGATCTGCAGAGGCGGCGTAAACATCCCGGGATTGCTTAATTGGCCCAGCGTCGCCGGCGTATGGCAGTGTAATTGCAGCCGGGGCAAATGACGCTGCCGGCTGGCTTCCGCTGCGCTTACCTGCTTAAGCCACTGCTCACCTTTGCGGTCGTAAACCAAAATCAGACCCCCTTCAGTGAACGGGTGCGGGTAATACATGACGCAATTCAGGGCTGGATCGGACCCCAATTGCGTCAGATAGTTGTCGAATTCATCCTTATTGGGCATGATTAGGCATCCTGTGATTTGCACGGGTAGAACCGAATGCTTAGTATAGTACCAATGTACTGACAGTCGGTACATTTTTCCTCTCAGCAGCTTGCGTCGCAGCCAGTACACTGTATTTTGCGGTCATTTTGTGGATTGTGGTGGGGCTAGGTAGTGGAGCCTATCGCAGCCGTTTCGGGGAACAATTGAAAATGGATTACGCACAGTTTCAGGCTTTGAGCCGTGAAGATGTTGCCCAACTGGTCCGTGACGCTGGACCCGTTACAGGTGTATTTGCCCTGAATGGGACCCGTCGCTGGTTTCAACTGGAATATGGTCACGAGGGGCAGGCTGTTGGTCAGGCATACTTTGAAGCAATCACTGATCGCTTGATTGAGCTGACAGCCCTGCTGTTTGATTACGGCGTCCACACGCTGCTTGTTCCCCTGCTCAGTCCCCATCTGTTTACCAGCCGCGGTCAGGAATACACCAGTCGCACCATCGGCGCCCTCACCTATCTCACCCGCACCCCGAAATTCCTGGATTTTTACCGGCAATACAACATCGCTGCCCGCTTTTACGGTGATTATGCTGGCTACCTGGTCGACATTGGCCAAAGTGCGTTGTTAGCTGAAATCAACACGTTTAATGAGGCCCACCTGGATGAAGTCAGACACCGGCTATATTGGGGTGTTTGTGCTCACGATTCCGTCACGACAACTGCCAGGCTGGCTGTCGAGCTATACGCCGCCACAGGGCAGATTCCCAGCAATGAGGAGATGATCCGAACCTATTACGGTGCGGACATCCCCCCGGTCAGCTTCTTCATTGGCGCCTCCAAGCCGCGTGCCTTTGATACCCCCCTCCTGCTGACTGGCCGCGAGGACCTCTATTTCACCGTCGCCCCATCTCCCTATCTGAACGAGTTGCAACTGAGAGACATTCTCTACGATCACTTGTTTGCTCGCCGCAAAGCGCATAGCAAATATCACGAAATGACGGCTGCTGATTGGGACGCACTCCGCTCGTTTTATGAGCAGAATGCCAGACAGACGCTCGGCGTTGGCATGCGTGTCCATGAGTGGGGGCTCTGGCAGCCCACGAATCAACTTGAGTTTGATAGGAGATAAGAGAAAGGGGAGTCATGCTTAACGGAACTGTTCGATCAGTAGATTTAGATTTTCGCTTGCCGAATTGGCCCACGCCTCTGGAACGGGAGAGCGTGGCCTTGCTTGAAGTCGTCGGGCAGGGATTGATGGATGTCACCGCCTATGATACGGCCTGGGCGGCCCGGCTTGACCAGATTGAACCAGAGATCGCCAGCCAGGCGCGCCAATGGCTGCGAGAAAACCAGCTGGCTGACGGGAGCTGGGGCAGTGCAGCCAACATCTACCATCACGATCGCGTAATCTGCACCCTGGCGGCCGTTACCTCTTTGGCGCAGGAACGGCTGCCAGCCGATGAGCCATTGATCCAGTGCGGCCTTTTCTCGCTGCGCCACCATGTTCAATTGTTGGCTGATGATGCAGCCGGCGAGACCATTGCCTTCGAGTTTCTGGTTCCTACTTTTTTGACAGAGCTGGAGCGGCTTGGGTTGAACACGGCCAAAATTGCCGACGTCCTGCATGGCTATGATGCGGCCCGGCAACGCAAACTAGAGCGCATTCCCGGCAATACCATTGACCGGCGGGTCACGATGGCCTTTTCTGCCGAAATGGCGGGAACCGACAATCACCACATTCTTAATATTGATGATTTGACTGAGGTGAATGGCTCCGTAGCGCTCAGCCCATCCGCCACAGCCTATTATCTGCTGCAGCACAACAAGAGTGATAGCGCTGCCCGGGCCTATTTACGGGGCAGTTTCCATGACGGCGGTATGCCTAATGTGATGCCCTTTGATGTCTTTGAACGCGCCTGGGTGCTGTGGAACCTTTCGCTTGCCGGCCCTATGCCTGCGGCCGTCCGCCAGGCTGCGCTGCCCCACATCAAGTTCATCCACCGTACCTGGCAGCCACGCTACGGTATCGGCCATTCATCGCCGTATACCCCCCACGATGGTGATGATACAGCCTTTGTTTTTGAGCTGCTGAGTCGTTTTGACCGGCCGGTTGACATCGAAGCCCTTTTCCACTACGAAGCGGATGGCCATTTCCGCTGCTTCGCGCATGAGTCCAATCCGTCGGTCAGCACCAACGTCCACATGCTGGCCGCCCTCCTCGAGGCGGGGCTCTCACCTTCAGACCCGGCCGTCCGCAAAGTGATTCGCTTCCTGCAAGCGCGCCAGGTCGATGGTTACTGGACAGACAAGTGGCATGCCTCACCCTACTACCCAACCGCGCATATGGTCATCGCCGCCGCTGAGCAACTGCCTGAGCTCGTTGTCGAAACAAACCACTGGCTACACAAAACGCAGCATCGCTCGGGGGGCTGGGGCTATTACGGTGAAACCGCTGAGGAGACGGCTTATGCCCTGCAGGCTCTATTCACCTTACAAAAGCATGGCTTTGCTGTCTCTCAGGAGACGCTCCTGGCGGGCGCAAAATGGTTACTCCTTGACCAAAATAAAATGTACCCCGCTCTCTGGATCGGCAAATGCCTTTATGCGCCTATTCATGTGATTGAAGCCACAATCATGAGTGCGCTGCTATTGGCAAACCAATATCTACCGGAAATACGCGGCTGGCTGACGCTGAAGGATCTTGCACCCAAGCCAACTGCCTGACGAACCAACCCCACCACAAGAAGCGACGTCAATGTACAGGAATGTCTATCTCGACAGGATACTTGGAGTGAAGGAGAGTGACCCGGACCGGCGCCGGCGCGGTCGTGTGCTCAACATCATGCTGCTGACGGTTGCCGCCCTCGGCAGCCTGGCCATACTGGCCACCGCCATCTCCCAGATAGCCGGCGTTGGCGTGGCTGAAAATGTTTGGCAAACCACCTATCTCCCCACGCTCGGTCTGTTGGCAGGTATAGCCGTTCTTTATGGCCTTAATAAGGCGGGCTACCAGCGCACCGCCGGCTGGATCTTCGTCGTCATACTCGCCGTCGCACTTGTCCTGAGCAACGACCCATACGAAACGGTATGGGGTCGAAATATGATCATCCTGGTTCTGCCTGTCCTCATGGCCAGCGCATTTCTTTACCCCGGTGCCAGTATTTTGGTTGCGACCGGCGTGGCGCTCATGTTTGTGCTTACCTCGCTGCAAAATGAATTCCCCATCAACTTCGTCGGGATTCTGGCCTACTACGCGATCGCCGCTGTCGCCTGGCTGACATCCAACCTGCTGGAAGACACCATCGACAATTTGCGCTTTGCCAAATCTCAGGCCGAGGCAGCCACCGAGGCTAAATCACGCTTTCTGGCCAACATGAGCCATGAAATCCGCACGCCGCTTAACGGCATCATCGGCATGACCAGCCTGATGGTGGACACGCCGCTCAATCATGAGCAGCGCGACGCCCTGGAAACTATTCAGCGCAGCGGCGACAACTTGCTGACCATCATCAACCATATTCTGGATTTCTCCAAGATTGAATCCGGCCGGTTAGAGCTGGAACAATACCCCTTCAATATCCGCGAGTGTGTGGAAGACGCCCTGGCCATTTGTGCCCCGAAAGCGTCGGTCAAGCGCCTGGAACTGATCTATGAACTTGGCGATGACGTCCCCACCATGACGCGGGGTGATGTCACCCGTCTGCGCCAGGTTTTGGTCAATTTGATTGGCAACGCCGTCAAATTTACGGAACGGGGCGAAGTTCTCGTTTCTGTGGGTCGTATGCCAGCCGCTGACAACAGCAGCAAGACCGCCCACATCCGCTTCTCCATCAAGGACACCGGCATTGGCATCCCCGCCGAGAAAATGGCCAACCTGTTTGACGCCTTTAACCAGGCTGACACGTCCACCACGCGCAAGTACGGGGGTACAGGCTTGGGGCTGACCATCAGCAATCAAATCGTCAACTTAATGGGCGGCGAACTGGCGGTAAATAGCCAGGAAAATGTTGGCTCGACTTTCAGTTTTACCCTGCCGTTTGAAGTGCTGGAAGAGAAATCTGTCGGCTCAGGTATGTTCCACGAGGCAACCCTGAACGGCAAACGGGTGCTGATCGTCGACGACAACCGAACCAACCGGACCATCCTCAGCCGTCAGGTGGAAAAATGGGGCATGGAGGCAACCGAGGCTGTCGATGCGGATTCAGCGCTGACGGCCGTCAACAATGCTGACCCCTTCGATATTGCCATTCTGGACATGCATATGCCTGGCCTGGATGGGCTCTCCCTGGCCCAGCAACTGGCAGACAACCCCCACTCGATGCAGACCGCTCTTGTGCTACTCTCTTCGTTGGATCGCCAGCTATCACCCCGGGAGACCCGGCTGCTCACAGCCCGTATTGCCAAGCCTATCAAGCAGGAACAGCTCCGCCGCGTCCTTATCGATGCCTTTGGGCAGCAAGTGCAGCAACAGCAGCAGGTAGCGCCACCGCGCAGGCTACTGGATAGTGAGTTTGCCCAGCGTGTTCCTCTCACCATCCTGGTGGCGGAGGATAACCGGGTCAATCAGAAGTTAATCGAGCGGGTGCTGACAAAGCTAGGCTACCAGCCCATGGTAGTTGAGAATGGCCAGCTGGCCGTTGAGGAACTCAGCCAGCAGAGCTATGATGTCGTCCTGATGGACATTCAGATGCCAATCCTGGATGGCGTCAGTGCCACCCGGGAGATCCGCGCCAGCCTGGCCAAAGACAACCAGCCGCATATCATCGCTTTGACAGCCAACGCCATGGCCGGCGACCGGGAACATTACCTGGCTAACGGGATGGATGATTATCTAAGTAAACCACTGCGGCTCGAAGAGTTGAAAAACGCGCTGGAGCGGTTTAATAATAGTCGATCCGTCGTGCCATCCAGTTAAATTTTGCCATGCGGCAATTGGCTAACCGGCCGGTTTATGATACCGTTGATCGCAGATGTCTGAACCGCTAATACTCTGCGATAACCTGGTCAAGATTTTTAAGCTCCTCGATGATGTCGAGGTTCTGGCGCTGCAAGGGCTGGATTTATCCGTCCAGCGCGGCGAGATGGTTGGCGTTGTCGGCGCCAGCGGCAGCGGCAAATCAACGCTGCTCAACGTCCTGGGCGGCCTGGTGCGCCCGACAGCCGGCAAGGTGATCGTCCACGGGCAACAACTTCTCAAGCTGTCCAACCGGGCCTTAAACCGGTATCGCCAGGACCAGGTCGGCTTTGTCTGGCAGCAAAGCACCCGCAACCTCATCCATTACCTCAGCGCCGTTGAAAATGTCGAATACCCAATGATTATGGCCGGGCACGCCAGCCGGCGCTCGCGTGAACGTGCCCGCGAGCTTCTGGATCTGGTCGGCCTCTCCGAACGGTTGAATCATCGCCCTGGCATGCTTTCCGGCGGTGAACAACAACGTGTCGCCATCGCTATTGCCCTGGCCAACGAACCAACCCTTCTGCTGGCCGACGAGCCCACTGGCGAGCTGGACTCCGTCACATCAGCCCGGGTCTACCAGCTGCTCAAACAGCTCAACCGAGAGCTGAACCTGACCACGCTCATCGTCAGCCATGACCCTGGCATTGCCCGGCATGTGGATCGGGTCATCGCCATCCGCGACGGCAAGCTAGCCGGCGAAACCCGGCGTAATCGGGCCGCGCTGGCCGATCTACCAGAAAGGCCGGAAGAGCTCTCCCTGGAAGAGCATTTTGAAGAGCTCACTGTCCTGGATTCAGCCGGCCGCTTGCAGATTCCCCAGCCTATGCGTGAAGAACTCAAGATCGGCAGCCGCGTAACCCTGGAACGGCTTGACGATGGGGTCCTGATCCGGCCGGTTGTCGACGACGAAACACCTGCCAGGGTCTCAGGGCGACCCGGCGCAGCGGCGCCGGCGCCAGAACAACGTACCAGCCGCTGGCGCTCCTTCTGGAAACGTGACCAATGACAACTGTTACCGAACCCGCCATCGAAGTCATTGGCTTACGCCGCGTTTATAAATCCGCCCAGCAAGAAGTTCTGGCGTTGCAGGATATCAACCTGGTGGTACCGGCCGGGCGCTTCGTCGCGGTCAAGGGCAAATCAGGTAGTGGCAAGACCACGCTGCTCAATTGCCTTGGCGGGCTCGATCAGCCCACCAGCGGCACCATCCGCATTCAGGGGCGCGAGATTCAGACCTTCAGTGAAGCAGAACTGACCAGCTGGCGACGCAAAGAAATCGGCTTTGTTTTTCAATCGTTTGGCCTGCTGCCGACGCTTTCCGCTTACGAAAACGTGGAGCTGATGCTGCGTATCGCCGGCACACCCCGCCGCGACCGCCGCCGCCGCACCATGGAAGCGCTGCATCTCGTGGAACTGGAAAAATGGGTGGACCACCGTCCTTTTGAGATGTCCGGCGGCCAACAACAAAGGCTGGCCCTGGCGCGGGCTTTGGCCAACCATCCTCGCCTCATCCTGGCTGACGAAGCCACCGGCGAACTGGACAGCGCCACCACCGAAACCATCCTCACCCTACTACAGAGAATCGTGCGCGAGGAAGGCGTCAGCATCCTCCTGGCTACCCACGACAGCCTGGTTGATGATTACGTCGACGAAGTCCTGCAGCTCTCCGACGGTCGCATTGTCGAGCGCGACATCAAAGTTCCCCTCCCCAACACAGCCACTGCCTAAACCGATATATCCTGAGCCTCCTCAATGGGGCTGCCTCCAAAAATTCACGCAACCAAATAGTTGCGCATCAAGTTGAACTGTGCTATCCTATTCGCAACTAATCGGTTGCACAAAGGCAGGCAGATAAATGGCAACAGTTGATGAAATTCGACGCGAGATCGAATTGCCCCACCGGCCGGACCGCGTCTGGCAGGCTATCACCGACCCAACCCAGGTGGCGCAATGGTTTGGCGACCACGTGAGTTATGAGCTGACACCTGGCGCCCCCATGCACATGGCCTGGGACCAATTTGGCGAGGTTTCCGGCCGCATTGAAGTTGTCGAGCCCACCAGCCGCTTCGCCTTTCGCTGGCGCGCCACTGGCGTCCCGGAGAGCGAG
The DNA here is from genome assembly GCA_020634575.1 of Ardenticatenales bacterium. The sequence continues at coordinate 60,747 of JACKBM010000012.1, forward strand.
CCCATGACAGCCCGGAACAGCACCCTGGTAACCTATTATCTGGACGCGATACCGGCCGGTACCCGCCTCATCGTCTCCGAAACCGGCTTTGCCACCCTGCCCGAAGCGTTGCGGATTGCCGCCTTGCGAGAAAATAATCATGGCTGGGATGTTGAGCTGGCCGAGTTTCTGGCCTACATGAAGGGGGGGCCAGCATGACCGAACCATTGGCCCAACAGGTCTTTCTGGCCCTGGGTGACCCGATGCGACGGGAGCTCCTGGAGCGGTTGGTCCGCCAGGATGGTCAGACCGCCACCGAGCTGGCCGCTGAACTGCCCATCACCCGGCAGGGCGTTAGCAAACACCTGGCCATTCTGAGTGAGGCCGGCCTCGTTTCGGCCCGGCAGCAGGGCCGCGACCGGCGTTACAGCTTCACGCCCGGCCCATTACATCTCACCGTCGACTGGATCAGTGCCCTGACCCGGCAATGGGACCAGCGTCTGCAAGCGCTGCGCCAATTCCTGGATCAGGACAACACCTGAAACCCTTCCGAGCAGTAGCACAGCCGCTATCAAACTAAGCGTTCCGCCCAATCTTATTCATCTGACCAGGCAGCATGCAGCAACCAGCCAGGCCGCTGTGTTGTCGCTGCCGGCTGCCTGGTCCAAGGAGCATAAACATGTCAGAGACAACCTATGATTGGACTCGTTTCCGCCGCCAGGTCTTTATTGCGGCTCCCGCTGAAACCGTCTTCCATGCCTGGCTTACCGCCGACCAGATTACGCGCTGGTTTATCGCAGCGGCGACCTACACAGCGCCCAATGGCACCGTTCGCCAGCCAGACGAGCCAGTTCAAGCAGGCGACCAGTACCATTGGCGCTGGCATCAGGATTACGAAGAAACCGGCCGGATCCTCCAAGTTGGTCCCGGCCTGATGCTGCAATTCACCTTTGGCGCAACCTACGATGCCAGCGACAGCCCTATCGTCGTAACCGTCCGCTGCCACGAGGAAGATGGCCTGACCCGGCTGGAGTTGGCGCAAGCCAATATGGCCGACCGGCCCGACGTCCATTACGGCTGGCACATGGGCTGCAATCTGGGCTGGTCCTTTTTCTTGACGAACCTCAAGGCATTACTGGAACATGGCGTTGATTTACGGGAAACGGATCCGGAACGGGCCTATCTGTCACGCGCCCTGACTACCTGATTGATTACAGGAAAGTAGCCACACCAGCCGCGCCCAGGACAATACCGAGGAGAAGCATCACACTGCCGATGATCAGAGCAAAGGCGCCACTACTGCGGTAATCTTGGCGGAAATCGGCGAAGCTCTGGCCAGTCAGATCGCGGGCCAGGAGCAGCCGACCGGCCTTGTCAGCCACGATTTCGCCCACCGCTGTGACGCTGTCACCAGGCCGAAAGCCATCGAACCGCTCGGTTTTGTCCTTACGCAGCTCATCCATGTTGCTGAGCCGGCTGGACTCGTAGGTGATGTGGTAATCGCCGCGCAGGCGAACGGTGTGCGGGCCGACCTGGAGGAGGAGTTCCGGCCGGTGCGGTGTCAGCTCGCGCCAGAGTGGCCGCCGCTCAATCCGGTGCCCAGAAACCGACGTGGGGTCAGAGACGCGCTTTTTGTGCTCACCCGCATATAGGTAATGCCGATAAGCAACCAGGCCATGAGCCGCCACCGGATTATTGTCATGCAGCACGCCCTCGACGTAGCCCTGCTGACCCATGGGCGGTTGGGGCAGTGTGATGGCGCTATAACGAGCAAACGCCGCCGCCTGACGGCGTGAGCCCAGCCCAACCCAAATCATGAAGGGGCCAATGAGCAGGAATGCGGCAGCAAAGATGAGCAAAATCAGGCCAGGCATGGCCCGATTGTCTTGGCAAACGGCCTCAGACGCAAACCGGCCGGCCTGAGGGGTTAACCGACCCGACGGGTCAACCAACCCGACGGGTCCGTCAACCTTTCGGGTTGGCCATCCCCTCAGCCAAAATTTTCGACAACGGGCCGAACTTTGCCTATAATCGGGCTCATATCTAAACGGGAGAATTTACGCTCATGCGTCTGGCAAAATCACTTCGCTTTTTACTAATCCCAGCATTGTTGCTGGCTATTTTGTCCCCCCTGGTTGCAGCAGCCAGCCCGGCACCGGCCGGTGCTAACCACACACTTCAGGCCGGCGACGACAGCCTCGCCCAGGACGAACCTGAAGCCGCCAGTGAAGGCGTCGGTGCGGCTGTCGCCCTGAGCCTGATTGCCTTCATTCTGCTGCTTGTGGCCGTGGTGGCCGTGATTGGCGCCACCGGTCTGGGTATCATTGGGCTGGGTTACTGGCAATCCTCCGGTAGCGACTAGTCCCTTTTTCCTGCTCGCATTAAACGTCAGGCCGCCCTACTCGGGCGGCCTTTTTTGGTACTCCTCTCCCCTTACAATCTCCGGGCCGATTGTTTACCATAAAGCCCATGAGCATCATTGTCCTGGGCAGCATTAATACCGTTCTCCTCAGCCAGGTCGAGCAATTGCCCGGCCCGGGTGAGACGTTTACCAGTCATAGCTTCAGCCATTTCCCCGGCGGCAAAGGCGCCAACCAGGCCGTGGCCGCCGCGCGCCTGGGCCTGGCCAGCCATCTCATCAGCCGGGTGGGGAATGACAACTTCGGCCCGCACCTGACCAAACTGCTACACAAACAGTCAATTGATGTCAGCAATGTTGGCCGGGATGACAAGACGCCCACCGGGGTTGCCCAACGTTTTGTGGCGGCTGACGGCGAGACGATCACCGTGATCACGCCAGGCGCCAACCATCGCATCGGCCGGGCGGAGCTGGCCGCGCTGGACAAGCTCGCCCCGGTAGCCCGCATCCTGGTGCTCTCCCTGGACATCCCCATTGAAACCATTCTGATGGCAGCGCGCTTTGGCGCCCAGTACGGCCTGACAGTCATTCTGGATCCCAATCCAGTCGGTGAGATACCCGATGAGCTATGGGATCTGGTCGATGTCCTGACGCCGGATGGGGCAGCCGCCAGCCGTCTGGTTGGTTTCCCCGTCGAGTCAGCCGAGGCCGCCCAACATGCGGCAGAGTTGCTCTACGGCCACGGCCCTCGCCAGATTGTCCTGAACCGCTGGGGGCTGGGAACCCACGTAGTCAACGCTACGGACAGCAGGGCGCTTTTGCCCTACCCTAACATGCCCCTGGACAGCTCCATCGCCAGCGACGCCTTTACGGGCGCTCTCGCCGCCGGCTTTTCCTCGGGTCTTTCCTTCATCGAGGCCGTCCATTGGGGCATTACCGCCAGCAGCATTGCGATGACCCGCCCCCACGGACTCAACACCCTGCCGACCCGGGCCGAACTGGAGATGCTGCTCGCCACCTATCAGCCTGATCCTTTCCAGTAATTTACAGAAAGTTCTGACACGCAAATAGACACAAAGAGTCCGGGGCAGCCAGTATGTGCCCCATTTTTGTGACCCTGGGTACTGGCCCGATGCGCCATTTCGTGGCACCATTAGGAGAATGCCGTTTAGCCCCACCCCTCCCCAAAACCTGCCAGCCGATTTTCGCGGCCAGGAGCCCGGCTCCTGGGCCGCCCACACGATGCAGGATCGGCTGCCGCGTATCATCGAAACCGTCCTCCGCGATGGTGAGTTCGATGAAACCGCCCGCGCCCGCCTCCTTGCCCTGCAAAACAGCCTGCCTCAAGGCCAGATCCGCGGCTTCAATGACCCGGCCGCACCAGACAATGCAGCCTGGGCCGGCTATGTGCAGCCGTGGCTCGATAGCAGCTGGCTAACCGCCAACTGGTTCTTCGCCGAATGTTACTTCTACCGGCGCTTACTGGCCGCCACCGGCTACTACGCGCCCGGACCGGGCGAGCACATCGACCCATTTGCCCCACAAAAAGAAGCCGGCTTGCGGCAGGCGCCAGCCTGGTTAGCCCGCCTGGCAGCCGCTCTAAACAGGGTAGTGCCTGGCCGCTTTGACCAACAGCAATTCGACTTCTGGCTCCAGACCGCGCTCTGGGGCAACCAGGCCGATCTCAGCATCTGGCAAGCCGGCGATCAGAACCAGCCACTTCATGCCGCCAGCAGTTCCGCCAGCCATTTGCTGGCCGATGACCGGTCCCCGCTGGCCAACCTATTCAAACGGCTGCCCTTAAAGCGGATTGACATCATTCTGGACAATGCCGGTATTGAGTTGACCGGCGATCTGCTACTGGCAGACTATCTGTTAACCACCGGCGCCGCCGACGAAATCGTCCTGCATGCCAAAGCCCACCCCACCTTTGTCTCGGATGCGCTCACAAGCGACATCCTCAAAACCATCCGCTTCCTGACCCGGCAACAAAGTGCGGCAGTCAGCGCAGCCGGCGAGCGGTTGGGCAACTGGGTTTCGGCCGGTCAGATGCTGTTGCGGAGCCATTTTTACTGGAACGCCCCCCTCTGGTTCTGGCAGCTCGATCGTGCGCTGGCGGCAGAGCTGAGCCAGAGTCAGCTCATCATCAGCAAAGGTGACGCCAATTACCGCCGTATTGCCGGCGATTTTCACTGGCCGGCCGGCAAACCCTTCGCTGACATTGCTGCCTACAGCCCGGCCCCACTGCTGGCTCTGCGTACCCTCAAATCCGAACTCGTCCTCGGCGTTGATCCGGCGCCGCTGGCCCGCCTCGACCAGCAAGACCCCACCTGGCGCACCAACGGCCACTACGGCCTCATCCAGCTCGCCGCCTGACCAACCCGCGACGTCAGCAACGGCCGGACCTGTCGGGTGGTCAGGACCTTCGGCCTCGGGTGATCCCAGTGCACCCCGTCCGGTGGTGGACCTAACGGCCAGGTGGACCCATCGGGTGGCAACAAAGCAGCCCAGATCGGGTGGTTTCAGGACCCGTCGGGTTGGCGGCGGGTATGAGTGGGGCATGGCGGAGCCGAATGGGCTAGACTTAGGGCATTGATCGTGTTCTCCAGTCAAAAAGGGCATCACCATGCCACGCAAATACCAGTTTTGGTCACTGTTATTGGTAATTTGGGTAGCCAGTTGCACTACAACTTACGAGCCAATCCCCACGTTGGCAGTGGCAACCGTTACTGAGCCAGGCAGCCCCGAGCCGCCCCATACCCCAACAACAACGCCAACCAGTTCCACCCCACCAACGGCACCTTTGCCAACCGGCACGCGCACACCCGCTGCCGCGGCGACACCGGCCGGTCCCACTAACAACATCGCCCTCCTGTCCGGCACCATCGTGCCCACTCCCACCGTTCTGCCGCGCATCACCCCATCACCCACCACCCAGCCACCGCTTAGCTGGACGTTGCAAGGAGAGATGTTGCCACCGGCCGGTGCCCCCATCACCCCCGCCAACCTGGCCGGCCTCACTCTGCTGGCCCGCTGGGGGCGCGGCGTCATAAACGATGTCGCCTACTCTCCGGACGGATCGCTGCTGGCCGTCGCCACCACCAGCGGCATCTACCTCCACGACGCCCACGACCTGGCCGCACCACCACGCTGGTTGCGCACAGGCCTGGCCGTTGACCAGGTCGTTTTCTCACCCGATGGCACCGAACTCGCTACCATCCTGCACCGGGACAGCATCCAGATCTGGTCGCTGGCCGAGGCAAAGGTAACGACAACTCTGCCCGGACAGACTAAGGCGATTGAATTTTCTGCGGACGGTCAATTTCTGTTTAGCTACGTTTTCCAGGAGCTGTCTGTCTGGTCGCTACAGGAAAACCGGAAGCTTACCACCATCCAGAAGTTGTCAGCTTTTGCAGTCAGTCCCGTTGAGCCAGTTTATGCCGTGGTCAACCGCGCCAATGCCCAGACAACAGTGAGCCTTTTTGAGACACCTGGCAGAAAACTACTTCGGACAATCGACCTGGGCTGGGATGGTGGCACGTATGATGAAGATGTCGACTATCTGGCCTTCTCCCCTGATGGCACCCTTCTGCTCGTCGGTCGTACGGCCCCACTTCACTCGATTGGTGGGCAGGTCGAAGTAGTGCGTGTGGCTGATGGCGCCTTGCTGTACACCATAGATCCCGTCTGGCCGGAAGCACCAGCCCCGCCCCTCTGCGATTCTGACATGGTAAACATCGAACCCATCCCATTCCCGATCATCACGAACATTACCTTCGCGCCGGATGGCCAAACGGCGGCCATTCGCTACGACGATGCCTTTGTGGGTCGCACGGTCACCCACCTGCATCGCGTCGCCGACGGCGCTCTTATCCAGGCGTTTCCCGAAGAAACCATGGGGTTGGCCTTTAATCCCACCGGCAGCGTCCTCAGTTTTACTGACACGGGCAAGCTGCAACAATGGGCAGGTCAACCGTTCAGCTTGAACAAGACCGTAGGCGGCTACAACCCGGCTTACAGGGGTCTGAAGATGTTTCCGGACGGCGCCATCCTGGCTGCTGAAGCTGGTCGGGTCGTCCAGCTGTTTAGCACCTTGGACGGCAGCGTGGTCGGTGAATACCCGGACGCCAACCAGATCACCATCGCTGCTGATGGCTCCCGATTTGCCCTGGCCCATCGCGATGGCCATGTCGAGATGCGTGAGCAGGCCAGTGGGGCTTTGCTGTATCAACTGTCGGCCACCGGAGCTACTGTCAGCACAATGGCGCTCAGCCCTGACGGGCGCTACTTCGTGTTGAACAGAGCAGATTGCCAGCATCTGATCCTTGAAGCGGCGACCGGCATGGTCCTGGCCGAGTTGGAGGCCGTCAGTTTTGATTTCGAAGCTGAGTACGGCGCCAGTCGCCTACAGATCGACAGCCTGATCTTCTCACCAGATAGCCAGCGCGTTGCCGGCACCATGAGTTGGCGAGGACATATGGCCATCTGGACTGTGCCAGACGGCGCCATCGAGTATCTGTTCAGCCCGGAGGAAAATGCCGGGGTGAATCTCATCGTCAATGTGCCCTCAGCGGACTCGTTTGTGGGGCTGGGGAGCCTGCGCTACTATCGCGACCTTTCCGTTTGGGATTTTGTCAGCGGCAGCCAGCTATCAATGTTTGATGTTCCTGATTCGCCTTCCTACCATGTGGGGCTTGCAGTCACTAATCAATCTCAGCTCATCGCCGTTTCTACTAACATGGGGCAAATCGATTTCTGGCATGAATCTGCCAGCGCCCCCCTCTTCAACCTCATGATCCCTGATTATGCTTTTCGTCCGTTTGCAGCACCTTACGTTTGCGCCATGACCTTCAGGCCTGACGATCAATACATGTTTGGCGCCACCAGCGAGGGCATGGTTCTGGTCTGGGGTGTTCCGTGACAAGAGTAGGGGGCGAAAAAGCGACAGTCATCTACCTGTCTTGGAATTTACCTTGCCTGGGTAGCGAATTGCTATGATTAGAGCTACCCAGAAGAGCGTACTTGCTGCCATTCTGTTCCTCATTGGTTGCAGCCCATCTGTCCCTGCAAATTCGCCCACACCCACATCAGCGGCCCCTGCATATTCGGAGTTGGTCGAACAAACAGAGGAACCGGTCCCGGTACCGACTGCTACCGACAGAGCAACAGTTGGTCCCGCAGCAACAGCCTCACCCACCTACGAACTGGCTACCCCATTGCCAACTGCAACAAACACCAGCAATGCTCATCCCACCGGGACAACAGCGCCAACCGATGAAGCTTTGCCGAGCATCGATTATTTTCTTGATACGCAGCTGCTCGGTGCCTATCAAAGTTTGGCTAGCTTTCTGGCAGTGCTCAACTGGATATGGCATCCACTTCTAGCTGAACCTATCGAGTTGGTGAGTCAAGTAAGCTATCACTGGAGCGGCTATGGACATCGGCTCATCGCGATAACTGGCAACGGAGCGAACACAACACGATTCTTGCTTGACCTGAATAGGCACGAGCTTACCGAGCTGACGATTGATGAGAAGTGGGCCATCCCTTTAAGCTGGCGGCCCTGGGATGTTTCTGCCGATGGACGCATCCTTGTTGGCGAGTATGACGTTTCACCCACCATCCGGCACGTTATTGTCTACGACCGTGAAAACGATGAGCTTCTACTGGATGTCGAAGCCGGTTTAGTCTGGCAGTTTGTTGGCTGGGCTCATGACGGTAAGCGCTTCGCCTACCTGGCCTCAGCAACACTCAGTTACGAAGAGGCCGACCCGCAATCGGTGACACGCATCGACATAGTGGATATCAACACCCTTGAAATCAGTAGCATAAGTCGGGCTGCCGATGATGACACATTCTGGACCCGAGCAAGCTGGTCACCTGTCGACAATAGCCTGGTCGTCATGCGTGAATGGCTGGCAACCTGCAACAGCTATCCGCACTATGGCATGCCCAGCTATCGTGTTGCCAGTTTACTTTTGGTTGACCTGGATTCTTCAGAGCGCGAGGTGTTGTTACATCAGGTTGATGGCTGTGAATATGCCGACCAATACTCCATAAACAGCCACCCCTGGTCGGCTGATGGACAAAAGATAATCTTCGCATCAGAGGGCCAACTGTGTTGGCTTGACGTTGAAGACAGGCTGACACAATGCCCTGTCCAACTCAATGAGGCCATCCGGGCTTATCCAGGTATTGATTTAAATGATCCGATTGCAGAGCCGAGCTTTTCACCGGATAACAACTGGATTGCTTTTCTCATCAATATCCATCATGAGACTCAAGGCGATCCAATGGCGGCACTGAATTTGGCCAACCTGGAGATCCATGTTGCTGACGAGGTCCTGGCCGTGAGAGGGCCCACCTGGGCTCCGGCAAATCCGCCCTAGAGTGTTTAAATCGTATGTCTGGCCGCGTTTGATGGCAGCCTGCGAAGTGGACCCGTCGGGTTGGTAGGGACCCGTCGGGTTGGTAGGGACCCGTCGGGTTGGTAGGCACCCGTCGGGTTGGTGGGGTTGGTGGACCCGTCGGGTTGAACCTATCGGGTGAGGTGGCACCCGTCGGGTTGCCAGCGGGCACCGTTTCGCTTACAGTCTGTAACTATGGCAGATAACGAACACGATTCCTCTCCCAGTCAGATGCCCAGCAAGGATGCCTCCGCCTTTGTGGCGCCAACAGAGCCTTACCAGCTCGGTCCGGACTCAAAGCGCCAGCCGGGTGTGCCGCAAGGCGAGGTGAAGCCGTATCATTGGGCCAAATCGGCGATTTATCCAGAGACGGACCGGGATTACTGGGTTTATGTGCCCGCTCAGTACGATGGCTCGCTGCCGGCCTGCCTGATGGTCTTCCAGGATGGCGCCTTTTACCTGAGCGAGGATGTGCAGGCGCCGGTCGTCTTCGATAATCTGATCCACCGGGGCGAAATGCCGCTGACCATCGGCCTGTTTGTGATGCCGGGGCACCGGGGGCCGGGGCTACCGGTGTATGGCGGCCAGGATAATCGCAGCGTGGAGTATGATTCGCTGGGTGACACCTACGCCCGTTTTTTGCTGGAGGAGTTGATCCCGGAAGTGGCCCGGGAATACAGGTTGGTGGACGATCCGGCCGGTCGCGCCATCTGCGGCCTCAGCTCGGGCGGCATCTGCGCCTTCACCGTCGCCTGGGAACGGCCCGACGCCTTCAGCAAAGTTGTCAGCCATTGCGGCAGCTTCGCCGACATCCGCGGCGGCCACAATTACCCGCCGCTCATCCGCAAAACCGAGCGCAAACCGCTACGCATCTTCCTGCAATCCGGCAGCCGCGACCTGGACGTCATCTTCGGCAACTGGCCCCTGGCCAACCAGCAAATGGCCGCCGCCCTCGCCTACCGGGAGTACGATTACCAGTTTGTCTTCGGTGAGGGCGGCCATACTCTGAAGCATGGCGGCGCCATCTTCCCGGACACGTTACGCTGGCTTTGGCGTGATTATCAGGGCTAGCGGCCTACCCGCCCCCTGATCTGCCCACCTCATGTCACGACAGGCTCCTCTACAAAGCTTCTTAATCCTGCGCCAGCCGCAACTGCTGCGCCTCTGGCTGAGCCGGCTGCTCTCCGCTTTTGGCGACCGTTTTTTTGATATCGCCGTTGTCTGGCTATCGGTGCAGATCGTGGGCAGCGAGGTGGGCTTTGTGCTGGCGGCTGGCTCAGTCACCCGGCTGCTGGGCGGCCTGCTCGGCGGCGTCTATGCGGACCGCTGGGACCGGCAGAAGATCCTCATCAGCGCCGATGTGCTGCGCGCGCTCAGCATCTTTTCCCTGCCGGTGGCCGCTCTGCTGGGTGAGATCACCCTCTTGCACCTGGCCATCGTCGCCGCCATTGAAGGTGGGCTGAGCAGCCTGTTTGACCCGGCCCTCCAGGCCAGCCTGCCCGTCCTGACGGACAAGATCCAGGACCTTCAAGCACTCAACGCCCTGCTCGACGTCACCCACCGGATGGCCCGCATTTTTGCGCCAGGGCTGGCCGGTCTGCTCATTGCGGTCATGCCGTTGCCCCAGTTTTTCACCCTGGATGCCGTCACCTTCCTTGTCTCGGCGCTGGCGATCTTCACGCTGGGTCGAGGTTATCGCTGGCAGCCTGAACAGGGCGACCACGCCCGCGGTTTCCGCGGCTTTGTTGGCGACATTAGCGGAGCGTTCCAGCTGGTTAACCAGCGTAAGCCGGTGCTCTGGTCGCTGCTGAGCTACATCCCGGGCAACATCGTTTGGGCGGGCGTCGTCATGGTTGGGCTGGCGCTGTATGCGGATAATATCGGCGCGGGGGTGCGCGGCTACAGCTTTCTCATCACCGCATACGGCACCGGCAGCGTGCTGAGCAATCTGATCGTGGGCAGTCGCCTCGTTGAGAACCGGGCTCGCTTTCTGTTTGCCGGCGTCGTGCTGCTGGGTCTGGGCTTCCTGGTGGTCGGCAGCAGCAGTTCATTTGTGGTGGCGCTGCTGGGCATGTTCATCGCCTCGACCGGCACGCCGATGAGCGATCTGATGATGCTGTTGATGATTCAGCAGGAATTCCCGGCCAACCAGGTTGGCAAGGTGTACAGTTTGCGCCTTGTCATCTCCAGCTTTGGCTATTCGCTGGGGCTGCTGCTGGCAGCGCCGCTATTTCGCTGGTTCCCGGTGCAGCCCACCATCCTGGTTTACGCCGGCCTGCTGACAATGGTGGGGCTGGCTGGCTGGGCGACATTTCGCCGGCCACCGGCCGGTCTACCCACCCCGGAGCTACCCTGAATGAGACCTACCCTGGCCATCCTCTTCCAGCCCGGCCCCGGCCAATGGGGGCTGCGCGGCGATCCCCATCTCTGGCAGGAACTGGCTGACCTGGCCGCCGAGCGCCCGCTGCCCTACAGCGAAATCGAGCTCAGCGATTGGCTGCACGCCCAGTTTGCGGACCTCACCGGCCAGCCGCTCAGCAGCGAAAAACCAATCGCCGTGGAGCGCTTTCCCCGCCGCGGCATGTCGGGCGGCCTTGTCAGCCCTGAATTCTGGCGGGAAAGAATTGTGCCGCTTCTACTACAGCGGCTGGACGAACAATTAAAGGCTTGATATCTATGCGAATCGCAGCGTTGTATGACATTCATGGCAATTTAGCCGCCCTGGAGGCCATTCACCAGGAATTGGCAGCTGACCCGGTTGACCTGGTCATCGTCGGCGGTGATGTTGTGGCCGGTCCCTTCCCGCGGGAATGCCTCGCGCTTCTGCAAAACCTCTCTATTCCGTGCCGTTACCTGCATGGCAATGCCGAATCCGATTGGCGGGCGCTGTACGAAGGCCGGCCGGTCCAGGGGCTGATGCCCAACGCCGCCAGCATGGCCGCCTGGGTTGACAGCCAGCTCACAGCAGAGCAGAAGGCATTTGTTGCCGACTGGCCTTTGACCGTGACTGTGCCGTGGGCGGACAGCCAACTCCTTTTCTGCCATGCCATACCGGCCAACGACACCTGGATCTTCACCAGCGAAACGCCGGCTAATGAGGTTGAGTCTCATTTGGCTGGTAGCTATGCGGCCGCGATTATCTGCGGCCATACCCACATGCAGTTTGACCGGCAGATTGGCACACAACGCGTCATCAATGCCGGCAGCGCCGGCGCGCCATTTGGCCGCACAGGGGCTGACTGGCTCCTGATCGATGACGACCAGTTCATATTGAAACATACGACCTATGATTTGGCGGCCGCCGCGGCCACAGTGCGCCAGTCGGATTTCCCGGGTGCCGAACAGTTCGCGGCGGTCAACATCCTGCAACCGCCCACAAGGGAGCAGGCCTTGGCTTTCCTGGCCGAGCTGGCGGCGGGCCAGGCAGGGTAAGCCAATGAAAAGGGCCATATCTGCTATCTGGCTATGTCTCGCTCTCCTTGGCCTCCTGCTGCTGCCCGGCTGCCTGGGCGATGATGAGGATGACGAGGAATTCGAGTCCAGACCTACTCTGCCGAGCCCGGCGACAACGGCCGCATCCGGATCAGGCGTTGCCGGCGGCACTGATTGGTACCGGCCGGTCCCCGGCACCAGCTGGCAATGGCAGCTCAGCGGCGCGATCAACACCGGCTACGATGTGACCGTCTACGACATCGACCTGTTCGACACGGACGCCGCCCTGATCGCCGAACTTCAGGCAGCGGGCCGCAAAGTGATCTGCTACTTCTCAGCCGGCTCTTACGAAGAATGGCGCGACGACGCGGCGCGATTCCCGGCTGAAGCGGTTGGTGAAACACTCGACGGCTGGCCCGACGAGCGCTGGCTGGATATCCGCGACGCCATGGTGTGGCAACTCATGCGCCAGCGGCTGGATCTGGCCCAGGCCAAAGGCTGTGACGGCGTTGAACCGGACAATATCACCGGCTACAACAACGATACTGGCTTCGACCTGACTGCGGCTGACCAGCTCAACTTCAACCGCTTCCTGGCCGCCGAGGCCCATGCCCGCGGCCTGGCCATCGGCCTGAAAAACGACCTTGAACAGATACCGGCGCTAGTTGGCGATTTTGACTTCGCCGTTAACGAGGAATGTTTTGCCTACGACGAATGTGAGGCGATGCTGCCGTTCATCGAGCAGGGCAAGGCAGTCTTCAGCGCCGAATACGAGGATGAATTCCGCCGCAACCCGGAGCCGATTTGCACCCGGGCTCGTGAACTGGGTTTCAGCACCCTCATCCTACCGCTGGATTTGGACGATTCGTTTCGGATTGCCTGTTCCTGATCAGTTCGCTGCCCCACTTTCCGCTTCTGTGTCTACACTTTGCCGCTCCCGGCCGTAATACCAGGCAATTAGCGCCATCACGAGGGCCAGCAACAGCACCATCACGGTGATGGTCATGCCGGCGCGCACACTGGCCGGCGCGTAAATGAAGGTGACCTCATGCGGCTGGCCCGTGGGCGACGGCGGCAGCACTACGGAACGGAAGATGCCATGTGTCAGGAAGATCGGCGCGGCGACGCCATCGACGTAAGCCTGCCAGCCGGGGAACATCGTCTCGCTGATGGTTAACAACCCGGTCGCGTTGTTTTCAACCAGCAGCGTGATCCGGTCTTGCTCATACCGGATCACCTGGCTGCTAAAAGCGGCCGGCGGCGCAGTTGCCGCCCCGATACCCACATCCAGCACCTGCGCTTCCGGCGCCAGCCGCTCCAATGCGCTGCCCGGTTCAGCCCCTTTGACCCCAACAAGCGCATAAGCCTGACCGAATTTGTCGATGAGCGTTTCCGCGGCGCCAATGGAAGCAAGCGCGTTTCGCGCGGCTGTGGTCAGTTGCGCTGTTCCTTCGTCGTAGGTGGCAACAGCCACAATGTGACCGGCCGGTACATTGGCCAGCAAACTGGCAAAGCGGTCACTTTCGCGGTTGCTCAGATAGGTGTCAAATGCCGCCGCGTCCAACACTGCCCCCGAAGCCGGATCAATCACCGCCACAATCAGGCCGCGCTCCTCAGGCGTCACGGTCACACCATCAACGACAATGGCGCTGTAGCCGCCCGGCCCGCCGGCCAGAACCGTGATATCCACCGGGCTGAAAACAGCCGTTTCACCTATACGATAATTCTCCCGCGCAACCAGCTCAGGCCACAAGTCGCCGATCTGGTCGGCCACTGAACCGTCGTCGCTCATCAACGCCGGTTGGACAAAAGGGGCCACGCCGGCCTGGGTCAGCAAGCCATTGAACGTGATTGAGGTGGAGGATGGACGAATCTGAGTGCTGAAATGGGCATAAGCGGGTAACGTAGCCCGTTGCCAGACGTTACCCTGACTGTTGCCCAGGATTAACTGCGCCCCTTCTTCTGGCGGGTCGGGATTTTCTGCGCCCGTCACAACCAGCTGGACGCTCATGAGATCACGCCGCAGGCTGTCACTCAGGTTGGGCCACTGGGTCTGGATTTCAAACCGGGTTTGCAGGTCCAGGACGTTGTAACCCGTCGCAAAAGCGGCCGGCCAGATCTGGCTGTAATTGTCCGGCAAAACAGCAGCACCGTTATCAATCCGGGCTGTGGCCGGCAGGGCAGCGAGCTCTTCGATCAACAGGTCACGTTCCTGACCCTGCCACTTCTCCAGATTGACGATCTCAAAACCATCCAGGCCCACGAGGTCCAGATTGGGCGCCGCCGCGGCATCGTGCTGGGGAGCAAAAGTGGTGATGTCGACCGCGATGATGAGAACAGCGCTAACCATCAGCAGATTCAATGAAACCCGTTCATGTAACCTCAGCCACAGCCAGAGCATGGCAGCGCCGAGAAAGACCAGGAAGAGCATGAAGCCATTCATCTGGTGGGTCAGGGTGAGATAGCGATCATCGGCCGGTGGCTGGAAAAACAGCGATTCGTAGAAATAAAACTCATCGCCAACCGGCCGGACATGCCAGGCCAGCAGCAGATACAGCGCCGCCGCGATCACCCCCAGCAAGGCAAACAGACCCTTGCTACCACGGATGAGCTGGCCAAGCCGTTGCTTCTCAGCCGCCGCCAACGGGCGCAGCAGGCCGTCAAGCCCCAGCGCAGCCAGGACAGCCAGCGAGATATTGGCGAAGTAAAAAAGGCGGGCCGTCACACGCACAGAATTGAAGCCGGGCACATAGCGATAAAAGAAGCCCTGCAGGGACGTGAAGCCTCCCATCGACATGACCACCGCTACAGCCAGCGCTGCGGTAAAGAACCAGCGTTCCCGATGGGCTCGCTCCGGCACCAGCCAGGCCACAACGGCCAGCACCAACGTAAAGATGCCGGCATAGATGCGGAATTCAGTGCCGCTCCAGTTGAGAAACTCGGGAATGAGAAGGCTGATGAAGTTACGCGGCATCAGCGGGTATTGCACCGAAAAGGCATAGGTCGGCTCATTGCGCAGTGAGCGCCCCAATAGCTCCACCATCGGTAGGAGCGAGACCATGGCCAGCCCCAGCGCCAACACCCCGGCGACGCCAAACTGGAACGGCGCCTGAACGAGCATGTGTTGCCACTTGGCCGGCCAGGGAGCGCGCCACCAGGCTTGCAGCTCACGACCGGCCGGTAACCATTGGAACAAAAAATAGGCAAACAGAAACAGGCTGCTGTAAAACGCCAATTGGGGATGGCCACCCATGAACACCTGGCTCAACAGGAGCCCCGCCCCCACGCTCCAAAATAGCGCCCGCCAGCGATTAGCCGTCGACCAGGCCGCTCCCAAAAACCAGAGCACCCCCGGCACCCAAACGACGACCGACAACATGCTGTAATGGCCGCGGTGGCCAATAAAGAAACCATTAAACTCAAAGGCAATGGCCCCGACCAGCGCCGCAGCCGGTTGCAGTCTCAGGTGGCGCAGGTAGCCGTACATCAACAGCGCCCCGATAGCATAGTGAGCCACGATCAGTGCCTCAAACGCCTCATAGGGGATGTCCCGGCTCCAATAAATGGAGTCCAGAAGCAGATTGGGCAAATAGTAGACGGCCACCTGGGCATCCGCCAACAGGGGCATACCGCCCAACTGATAGGGATTCCACAGCGGTATCTGGCCGCTGGTCAGTAGCCGGTGTACATAAACCCGCGTGGGAAAGGCGCCGACGAGGACGTCACCAGTGAAGATGACCCGGTCGTCCGGATTGACCGCCCAAAGTGCCCAGAAGGTTACGATAGGCAGCAAAATGAGGATGGTAACGGCCGCCAGATCCCGGGCCAAGACGGCCCAATTGACATTGGCAAGCGAATAACGGCGGGTAGCCAGCGCTGTGCGAGCCTGGGCGACGGTGGTGATCATGGCTGGCCACCTCCCGCGTCGCCGCCATCAGCGTCTGGTGGCGGCGTGGCCTCGGGTGGCACAGCGCCATCTCCTTCCGGCTCGGGTGTTGTTTCACCTTCGGGTTCGGGTGTCGCGTCGCCTTCGGGAGCTGGTGTTGTTGCACCTTCACCGGCCGGTGCGGCTTCAGCGCCAATGGCCGTTGATTGGGCCAGCCCGCTCAGCCGGACATTGTCATAGGCAACCCAACTCTGGCCGTCAAACAGCCCCACGAAGCCATCGTTATAAACCAGCGGGATGTCAGTGGCGACCAGCACGCCATCCAGCAAAATGTTGTAGGTCGTCTCATACACTTCAACGGCGAGTTCATGCCAGTTGCCATCGCTGACATTGGGAATGTTGGCCCCGGCCTGGTAGACAAAAACCCCAGACGCATCAAAGCTGCCCCATTGGAGGAAAGTGCCCCGGCCGGTAAAAGAGATCATGTGCGACAGTGCCTTATCGTCCCGCTGCTGCATATTGAACATGAGGCCGCCGCCCATGTCGCCTTCTATAAAAAGCATCTCTGTGCTAAACCGGTAGGTGCCAACCATACGCGTATTCAGCGCGGCAATACGATCCCACTCTGTCTGCTGCCGCTGCTCATATCGGCCATCAACTGCCGTCCATTCACCAGCGAAGGCTAGCCAGTCGGCCACGTTGCCATCCGCAAAATCGTAGACCCGCTCCAGGGCCACCGCCTCGCTGCTGTTCAGACCTGAATGTTGCGAAATCAAGACATCATCAAAGGCGACATGACTTTGGCTGGCCAAAAGACCCACGTAGCCGTAGTCATACGTCAGGGCCAGATTCTCAGCGACAATCTCGCCGTCCAGGACGATGGTTGATTGGCCATTCTGAACATTTAACTGGAGCGTATGCCATTCGCCATCGGCCACCGAGGGAACCGGCGTCGCATCCTCAAAGACAAATTCGCCGGCTTCATTGAAGTGACCCCACTGGATGGCAGTCCCGCCCTGGGTAAAATTGAACATCTGGCTGGCGGCCTTGCTATCCGGGTACGTCATGTTGTAGTAAAAGCCGGCGCCCATTTCGCCACCCAGATACTGCACCCGGGCGCTCAGACTGTAATCGCCACCCTGGAAATTGAATACGGTGCCAAAATCGTAACCTTGCTCTTCAGTCTGATGATAGGCGCCATCGATGATTTCCCAGCTGCCGCCGAACGCCGTCCAATCTGGTGAAAAGCCATCATCAAAGTTGTTGACAAACTGGGTATTGTCCGCCAGAACATCCCCACCGGCCTGCGGCGCAAAGCTCAGTTCTTCGACGGGGCCCTGGTCGACAGGTGCGGTATCAGGTAGCACAGACTCTGACCCTGTCGAGACAGAGTCGACAGGCGTTTCTACGAGTTCAACAGCCGCCGCGGACTCAGGCGCACCAGCGGTCTCGGGCTGAACATTTCTGGTCACCGAGGTGTATTCATAGGTGGCCGGATCAGCGACCTTACCCAACGGGATCCTGACCGTTTCTTGATTCGCCCCATAATCAATGAGCCAGATGAGGGATTCGCCTTCAGGGAAAGTGGCAAATTCGTCGTCATAAAATAGGAGTTGGCTGCTGGCCCAGGAGCGGACTGCGAATGCCTCGTCAGCTGGCAGCTGAGTGTAGAGGAAAATCCCGGCACCGGAGACATAGCCGCCTGAAGCATTCAGGACAAGTTCGTCGAGGGCGATGTTCTCGGCCATGGTCTGGGCTAATTGTTGACCAGGCAGAAATGGGGCCGGCTCACTGGATTGCATCATTTTCCAGGTGATGCCACCACCGAGGAGATCAAAAAAGATGGCAATGGACGCAAAAAAGACCAGCTTCGCCCATCGCCGGCTCATGAGTTGAGCCAACGTTTCTTTAGCTTTTATACCCACCATTTTTTCACCAATACATTTACCGTTACGGTAAGCTCCGACGGTAGCGTAGCGATCCGGGCCGCCTGGCCCAATGAGAACGAAGTCATACGGGCCAGTAGTTCGGTACTATCGGCCAAATCTGCTGAGCCGGGTTGCAGCCGTTCACTCAGATTATTCACGCGCTCTTCACGAAAAAAAATCGGGCCGTTTTTAGCCATTCGGGCGCCTCGAAGCCGATTTACGGGCTAGAATAGATTGATGACAACAGTTGACGATTATTTCCCAGCGCCGGAACCGGCCGGTGGCTGGCGCCGGGCCGATCCGGCCGGTCTGGGCATCAACCCCGAGCGCCTGGCTAACGCCCTCACCTATCATGACGAGCATCCCACGGCCACCCGGGCCAACGGCGGCGCCCTGGCCATCATCTACCGGGGCCACCTCGTGGCCGAAAGCTACGTCACCGGCATCAGCGCCGGCCCCCGTCCCTGGAACGCCTTCACCTGCAACGACATCAAATCTTCAACCAAATCCGTTTTCGGCACGGCTGTGGGCCTGTTCCTCGAGGAGTTTGCGGCTGAAGTCAGTCTGGAGAGCTTATTAGTCGGCAACTCACCGGCTGGCTCCCTCATCCCCCAGATCTGGTCCCAACCGCTGACAGACCCACGCAAGCGCCAGATAAAGCTCAAACATGCGCTAGCCATGACCGCCGGTCATACCGCGCCGGAACCTTGGCTGGCGCCATCCAGCCGCCACCATTTGCCTGGCTATCGCGGCGCCTTCCAACTCTACGAATATTGCTTTGGCTGGTGGAAGTTCGCCGGCATCCCGGACCAACATCAGCTGCTTTTTGCGCCGGGAACCGATTTCAACTACAGCAATTACGGCCTGGAACTGGTGGCTCTGGCCATGCGCAACATCAGCGGCGAGGAAGTGGGCCCGTACCTGTATGATCGGGTCCTGAAACCGATGGGGTTGCCCCTTGAGCTGCGCCGCAACGCTTATCAACTGATGCCCTATCAGGATGAGAATGAGTGGAATTTTGGCGTTGAGCCAGGCTGGGGTCGCGGTGGCAGTCTGGGCTGTAATGCGTATGGCGCGGACGGGAGCGCCAGCCCGTACGGCTATAACAGCATCGTCGGCAGTACCTTCCGCTGCACGGCCCGGGATTTTGCCCGGCTGGGTTACCTCTGGCTTCGCGGTGGCCGTTGGGGAAACAGGCAGCTGGTACCGGCCGGTTGGCTACGCCAGGCGACCCGCCGTTTTGTTCGGGATGATGGCAGCAGTCCCGCCAACTATGGCTACACCTTCTGGGTCCAGGATCAGTGGGAGGATGTGCCGGCCGATACATTTATGTCGCGCGGGCATAATTTGAACGACTGTTATATCATCCCCAGTTTGGATCTCGTCGTCGCCCGGCAGGGGAACTCGAACCCGAACCGGCCGGAGCGTGACCGTTTTAGCCACCAGCTCATACGCCAAATCATCGCCGCCCTCCCGGCAGGCTGACTTCATGCAATCAACCGTCCGCAACACCTTCGACAATCTATCCGACAACGGCCGCAGCGCGATCTACATGTTGATCGCCATGTTTACGTTTGTCCTGAACGACACGATGACCAAACTGGCCTCTTCCGAAGCCAGCGTCTTCCAGGTCATCTTCATTCGCGGCTCGCTGCTCACCGTCGTTCTGGCCTTGCTGGCCCTGCGGCGGGGCATCACCATCAACCCCCTGGCCTATCGCGACCGCTTCCTCTGGCTGCGGGTCATGGCCGAGGTGATCGGCTCCGTCATTTTCCTGACCGCCCTGTTTAACATGCCGCTGGCAAATATCACCGCCATTGCCCAGGTCACCCCATTGGCGCTCACCCTGGTCCTGGCCCTATTTTTCGGCGAGAAAGTGGGCTGGCGCCGCTACACGGCCATTTTGCTGGGCTTTGTGGGTGTCCTCATCATTGTGAGACCAGGCACGGCCGGCTTTAACCAATATTCACTGCTGGCCCTGGTGGCCATGTTCGGCATCATCACCCGCGATCTGGCCACCCAACGGGTTGCTCGGGAGATCCCCTCGTTTTACGTAGTCTATCTCACCGCCTTTTGCGCTACCCTGTTTAACGGCGCCATCACCCTATTCACCGGCTGGACAGCCCTGCCCACACAAACGTACCTGTATCTTTTTGCTGCGGCTGCCTTTGTCAGCGTTGGCTATCTGTTTAGCGTGATGACAATGCGGCTGGGCGAAGCCAGCTACACCGCCGTCTTCCGCTACTCCGTCCTCATCTGGGCCATGATCCTCAGCGTCGTGGTTTTTGGTGAAGTGCCGGATGGCCCGACGATCATCGGGGCCATCATCATCGCCGGGGCCGGCATCTACGCCCTACGCCGCGGCCGGGTGCGGCGGGTGGCGTAGGCTGTGGTGGCTGGCGTGGCCGGCTGATGGTAGCTGACGAGGCCGATAGCGTGGGGCTGGCGTGGCCAAGATCGTGCTGTGCTGACGCCGTAAAGACGTGCCGGCGGCACGTCTCTACGTTGGCCGTCTACGGCCTCAAAACGACCGCGGCATCCCCAACACATGCTGCCCCACATACGACAACACCAGGTTGGTCGATATGGGTGCAACCTGATACAGGCGTGTCTCCCGGAACTTGCGCTCGATATCATACTCGCGGGCGAAGCCAAAGCCACCGTAAGTCTGCAAAGCCGCATTGGCTGCTTCCCATGACGCTTCAGCCGCCAGGTATTTGGCCATGTTGGCCTCCGCGCCACAGGGCTGCCCCGCGTCAAACAGCCGCGCCGCCTCGTAGCGCATCAGGTCGGCTGCCCGCACGTTGATATACGCTTTGGCGATGGGGAACTGAACACCCTGGTTCTGGCCAATCGGCCGGCCGAACACCTCTCGCTCCCCAGCGTAACGGGTGGCCCGATCGACAAACCAGTAACCATCACCAATGCACTCAGCCGCGATAAGCACCCGCTCGGCATTCATCCCATCCAAAATGTAGCGGAATCCCTTGCCCTCTTCACCAATCAACGCCGTGGCGGGAATACGCAAATCGTCGAAGAAAACCTGGGTTGTCTGGTGATTCAGCATCACCTCAACCGGTTCGATGGTCAGGCCCCGGCCCAGTGCCTGCCGCAAATCGACCAGAAACACGGATAAGCCCTCCGTGCGCTTCGGCGCCAGCTCTTTCGCAGTTGTACGCGCCAGCAATAGCATCAGGTCGGAATGCAAGGCGCGCGAGGTCCAGATTTTCTGGCCGCGGATGATAAATTCGTTCCCCTCACGGGTAGCCGTTGTCCGAATACTGGTCGTGTCGGTGCCGGCGTCGGGTTCGGTGACGCCAAATGCCTGCAAGCGCAGTTCACCACTGGCGATTCGGGGCAGATATTCCTGCTTCTGCGCTTCCGAGCCGTGGCGGAGGAGTGTACCCATGATGTACATCTGCGCATGGCAGGCCGCCGCATTGCCCCCAGAACGATGAATCTCCTCCAAAATGATTGACGCTTCGACAAGTCCCACGCCAATCCCGCCATACGCTTCGGGAATGAGCGCCGCCAGATAGCCGGCTGCCGTCATCGCCTGGACAAAATCAGTGGGGTACGCCTCCTCACGGTCCAGCCGGCGCCAATATTCGTCCGGAAAACGAGCACAAAGCTGGCGGACCGCCTGGCGCAATTCAGCATGCCAGGCTTGCGGATCATCTGTCACAATATCACTCATCCTTTCCTCCTGCTCACGGCGTTGCCCAAGATTAGCAGACCTGAGCCGATTGCCCCATAGACGCCCGGTCACCGGTCAAACTGCCCTTGACAGCCCCTCTGTAAGAGGTGTAAAGTTCACCCTGGTGCCTAGTTAGATATTAATCTAATGGCCCGTTTAATGACCAGTTGCCGTCGCCGGGTGACAGCGGGCGACGGCCCAGCCTCTGCGAGATCGAGCAGCGGAATTTTTGCTGACATGAGGCGCCCCATAGCATATGACCACGATTGAATTGAAAGAAAGAATTGCTACACTCTCCACCACCGGCCTGCCGCATGTCATGATCCTCAGCTTTCTTTTCGGCACCTCTACCATCGCCTCCCGCTTTATTCTGGCGGAGATGAACTCCATCAGCTTCATCGGGCTGCGCATGGCGATTTCAGTGCTCTGTTTTGTCGCCCTTTTTGCCTTCAGCAAGAATCACAGCCTGCCACGTGATCCCAAAGTATGGAAACATGGCATGGTCCTGGGCATCATCGGCACCACGCTGCCGATGACCGGCTTCATCACCTCACTGAACTACCTCTCAGCCGGGCTGACCTCCATCATCAGCACCGTTGGCCCGGCCTTGACGGTCACCATGGCCCATTTTCTGCTCAAAGATGACAAGCTGGACCGTAAACAGGCTTTGGGCGTTATCCTGGCGCTCGGTGGCGCCCTGATGCTCATCATGAAGGGCGAATCTGGGCTGGGCGAAGGCGTCAAAGCGGACCCGATCGGCTATTTTTTCATCCTTGGCTCAACTGTAAGCTCATCCATCAGCGTCATCTACACCCGCCGCTTTGTGCGGGAGATGAAGGCCACAGAAGTGACCAGCGTGCGTGCCCTGACCGCCATGATGATCACGCTGCCGCTGGGCATTTTTGTCTTTGGCTACGACTTTGCCCAGGTTTCGCCGGCCACCTGGGGTCTCATCCTGTACGGTTCCATTGCCAGCACCTTCTTCGGCTTTATTCTTTCCCTGCTTGTCATCAACGAGTTTGGTGTTACCACGTCCATCATCACCAACTACCTGGTCCCGATCGTGGCCACGATAACCGGCGCGCTTCTGCTCCACGAAATCGTGACCGGTGGGATGATTTTTGGCATGTTGGTTATCCTGAGCGGCATCTACATCATCAACGCCAAACCGCGCAAAAGCCGGCAGATACCGGCCGAACCCAAATATTGACCTGACCGAGGAGGAAATCCGCTATGTCGTCGCCAGCGGAAACATTACCCGCCGTCCAGGCCAGCCGCCAATGGACGCAGGCTCACGGTGCCGCGATCCTGGCTGAATATGGGCGCATGTTGGCCATCCCCAATCATGCCTCAGACCTGCCCAATATCACCCGCAACGCTGAGCTGCTCGCAGAACTGTTTGCCCAACGAGGGCTGACCACCCGCCTGCTCACTCAGACCGACGCCCCGCCCATCGTCTTTGGCGAGCGGCGCGTCGCTAGTGCGGAGCGGACCCTTTGCTTTTATGCTCACTACGATGGCCAGCCAGTTGAGCCGGCGCTCTGGGCCCAGGATCCGTTTCAGGCAACTTTGTATGATGGACCGCTGGAGTCAGGGGGGCGGCCGATTGCAATGCCACCGGCCGGTCAACCCCTCGACGACAACTGGCGCCTCTACGCCCGCTCCTCAGCGGACGACAAGGCCCCCATCATCGCCTTGCTAACCGCCCTGGATGCCCTGGAAGCCTCCGGCCTGGCCCTCACGTCCAACATCAAGATCTTCCTGGATGGCGAAGAAGAGTCCAGCTCACCTCACGTGGCCGGCTATCTGGACACGTACAGCGATCTGCTCGAAGACATCACCCTATGGTTACTCTGCGATGGCGCGGTCTATGCCACGGGCGGCCCTGTCTTTAACTTCGGCTCCCGCGGGGTAACCGGCATGCAGCTGACCGTTTACGGTGCCATTCGCTCCCTGCATAGCGGCCATTATGGCAACTGGGCGCCCGTGCCCGGCATGATGCTGGCCCACCTGCTCGCCTCCATGAAGGCGGAAGATGGCACCGTGCTCATCCCCGGCTTCTACGAGAGCAGCGTCCCGCTATCTGATTTTGAGAAAGAGCAGTTGGCCGCTGCGCCCAACATCGACGATCAGTTGAAGGCAGAGCTGGGGCTGGCCTTTACGGAAGGCAATGGTGCCAGCCGCAATGAACGGGTGCTCAGCCCGTCGCTGACCATCCGCGGCCTGCTCAGTGGCTCCGTCGGCGAAAAAACGCGCAACGTCATCCCCAATACGGCCATCGCCGAACTCGGCTTCCGCCTGGTCAAGGGCAACGAACCGGAGAAAATGCTGGACCTGGTCGAGGCGCATATCCGCCAGCAAGGCTGGCACATCGTCTACGACGATCCAACTCACGAGACCCGGCTGAAATACCCCAAAATCGTCAAAGTGAAGCGCGACAAGGAAGGGTTCCCCGCCGCCAAAGTAGCGATGGATCAGCCCGCCATCCAGGCGGTGATTGCCGGCCTGAAGGCGTTCACCGGCGACAGCGGCGTCTTTCTGCCCGCCACGGGCGCCTCCAACCGCATTTACGGCATGATCTTCGAGGGGCTGCAAAAGCCCGGCCTGAGCATCACCATGGTCAACCGGGACAACAACCAGCACGCCCCCAACGAAAACCTGCGCCTGGGCAACCTCTGGTACGGCGTCGACATGATGGCCGTCCTCCTGACCCTTTAGGTGCTGGCGAGGGGTCCCCTACAACCCGACGGGTTGGTGGGAACCCCTCGCTTTCGTTTGCCCACCGCTCAGGGCGCTATAGAATTACCCCTATCAACCACTGCCCCATTCGCCGGGCCACCAATCAGAGTGAGGAAATTATGGATGCCAAGGAAATCATTCTCAACGACATCAACGAGCAGGATGAGAAACTGACCTATATCGCCAAAGAGATTTGGGACCATCCCCAGGTGGCCCTGACGGAAACGTTTGCCTCGAAAATGCTGGCCAAAGAGCTGGAAGCCGAGGGGTTTGACATCGAATGGGGTGCCGGCGGTATGGAGACCGCCTTTGTGGCCACCTTTGGTGAAGGCGCGCCCATTATCGGTTTCCTGGGCGAATATGACGCCCTGCCCGGCCTCTCGCAAACGGTCAGCACCAATAAGAACCCCATCGAGCAGGGCGGCCCGGGGCATGGTTGCGGCCATAACCTGTTTGGCACCGCTTGCATGGGCTCGGTCGTCGCCCTCAAAAAGGCGATGCAGGCGCACAATATCCCTGGCACCATTCGTTTTTATGGCTGCCCGGCTGAAGAGACATTGGTCGGCAAGACCTTTATGGCCCGCGATGGCATTTTTGACGATCTGGATGCGGCCATCAGCTGGCACCCGGGCAGCACCAACATCGTCTGGAACGGCTCCTCGCTGGCGATGAACTCCTTCAGAGTGAACTTCCACGGCGTCGCTTCCCACGCCGGCGGCGCCCCCCACCTGGGCCGCAGCGCCCTGGACGGCATCATGCTGATGGATGTGGGCGTCAACTACCTCCGCGAGCATATCATGCAGGAAGCGCGCATCCATTGCGTGGTGACCAGCGGCGGCCAGGCGCCTAACGTCGTGCCGGCCTACGCCCAGGTCTGGTATTTTGTGCGCGCCCCGCACCGCGATCAGGTCGAGGAAATCTATCAGCGGGTGCTGGACATCGCTCAGGGCGCCGCCCTCATGAGTGGGACTACCCACGACATCGACTTCATCACTGGCTGTTACGACGTTCTGCCTAATTCGGTGATGTCAGATTTGCTCCTGGCCAAAATGCAGGAAGCCGGCGGCATCAGTTTTACGGAACAGGAGCGGCAATTCGCCAAAGAACTACAGGACACATTCCCATCCGGCGCCGTCAAACGTGCCTTTGAATGGCAGAGCCGCTCGGCCACATCTGGTATCTCCCCCGAGGATGTCCACAATCCGCTCTGGGAACAGGTCCTACCCCATTCCAGCACGCCGCCGCTCATGGGCGGCTCCACCGAGGTCGGTGATGTGAGCTGGATTACGCCAACGGGTCAGATCACCACCACCTGCTGGCCCCTCGGCACGCCGGGTCATAGCTGGCAGACCGTGGTCTCCTCCGGCTCCAGCATCGGCGCCAAGGGTATGCTCTTTGCCGCCAAAGCAATGGCCCTGGCCGGCCTGGATCTGCTGACAGACGCCGAGCTACGTGCGGCAGCCCGAGCCGAGTTTGATAAAGCTCGCAATGGCCAGAGTTACATCACACCAATCCCTGAAGGTGTGAAGCCAAGCTAATCGTGATCCGAACCGGTGTGGTGCTGTGGCCGGCGCCACACCGGTCGTTTCTATTGCCGCGTTGACCATCCCTCCCCATCCATGATGGTCATTTAGTCCCACCACAAGACCAAAACATCGCAATACTGATATGATGTACAGGCAAGTTGTTCTGTCAATTACGCCTGGCAGAAGCGAACATCCATTATGAGCCAGAATTTATTAGTCATGGGCGCGTATAGCCTTGGGGTTGGGACATACGTCGCCCTGGCTCTCTTGTTCATCCTGCTGGCCCCTCGCCAACGCACACACCAGCTACTGGCGTTCGCCTCCCTGATGCTGGCGCTCAACTATGGCCTGCTACAACTGGTTGCCGACGCTTACCAATCCCAGGCACCCGCCAGGCAAATCCTGAATCTGGAGCGACTCATCGCCTATTTCTTCCTACTTGAAGGGTATTGCCGCCTGGCCGGCACTATCAGCTTTCTGGGGCTGAGCCAGGAACGGATCTATCGCCGCCTGCAGCAAGCTGTTGGCGCCGGTGTCAGCCTCAATCTGGTTTTGCTGCTGCCCATATTTGACCGATTTGGTGCCGGCCACATCCTGCAGGCCAGCGCGCCGAGCAACGTCTACCCCGTCAATATTCTCAATTACCTGTTGAGCGACTACCCTTTTATGACCCTGACTGCCGTTATTGGTCTCGGAACGCTGCTGGTGGTCAATTTCCTTAATAGTTACATTTTTTTCCTCCACAGGGTTCCCAAACGGGCTACGATTGGTTCTGTGCTTTACATCGTGGCGCTGGTAGCAGCCGTCATTCCGGCAGCGGTCTGGCTCGTTCCCTGGGTGATGATGGGCGGTGGCCTTTTCATTGCCCATGCTGTCCTCCAGGGCACTCTGTTTGATCCCTTACGTAGTGCCAACGGCAAGCTGGCGCTCTCCATCGATCGAGCCAAAGCGTTGGCCCACCAGTTGGAGCAGACAGTCGCTTCAGCGGAGGAAGCGGTCATTGACCGGACCAGCGCCTTGACAAATGCCCTGCAAAGGGAACGACGGTTGGCGGGCGAGCTGGAAGCTTCACTGCAGCTGGAAAGCGAACTCAACAATCTTAAGTCCAAGATTATCACCCATGTTTCCCATGAGTTTCGCACCCCGTTGACCATCATTAAAAGCTCCGCCAAACTCCTATCCGAATATCAGGACAATTTGAGCCACGAGAAGCAGACTCAATATCGCCACCAGGTCAATGGCCAGATCGCCTATCTGGATGAAATGCTTAAGGATGTCCTTTTCATCAGTGACACGGGCAGACATGGGGTTGAACCAGACTGGAAAAACTATTTGTTTGGCGAACTCATTGTGCGCCTGTCCCAGGCCTGGCGTGCTGCGTGTGGGCCTGAGGCGGAAATGCGAATCGCTGTTTTCGGCGACGAGGCAACGATTGTGGAGACTGATGCCGATCTCCTCATAGCAATTGGCAACTACCTGGTGCGCAATGCCAGCAAATTCACCGTACTTGCGCCACAGATTTACATCTCGCTGCGTCTGGAGAGCCAGCAACTTCGCATCGCCTTCAACGACAACGGCATTGGGGTACCGGCCGGTGAAGAAGAGCTCATCTTCAACATCTTCTATCGCGGCAGCAATGTCGATCAACAACGCGGTATGGGCCTCGGCCTCTTCTCCGCCCGCAAAATTAGCCAGGCCCTCCAGGGCAACCTGGTATTGGCGGAAAGTTCCGTCGCCGGCAGCTCCTTCGTCCTTACTGTTCCTATCTCTGCCCACCACAATCTAGCCCACCCCGTGGAGATGATGGCAGCATGAGCGATCTACTGCTGACTTTGGGCTCAACCAGTCTGGGTATCGGTGTCTTTTTGGCCCTGGGCATGATCCTGCTTCTATTGGCACCGGAAAAAAAGGCGCACCGGCTGCTGGCCACCTGGGTCATTCTGATAGCTTTCAGTTATGTCATACAGCAGATTGGTCTGCGGCTGGATAACTCCAGTGACAATGCCTTGACCCTACTCCGCCTCTCACAGCTTTTCGGCGTCATTGTTCTGGTCGAAAGCGCCTTTAGCGCTTATGGCGTCGTCTATTTCCTTAACCTGGAAAATGAGCGGCCGGCCCGCTGGCTACTGGCCATCACAACTGTCTGGAGTTTGGCGAATCTGGCGCTCCTGACGATCTTTTTCGAAGCCGATGTCTGGCTGCAGGCAGGCACCTTCACAACCGGCCAGTTTAATCCCTTTGATTTCATCGGTTACACCTACAGCGACATACCGATCATCCGCATAACGATGTACTCCACCCTGGCCCTGCTGACATTGATTAACTGGATCAATGTCTACCTCTTCTGGCGTTATGAGGTTCCAGTAACAGCACGCATCGGCTCATTTATGTATGTGCTGGCGACGCTCACCGCTGTTATCCCAGGGCTGACCCCGTATTTACCTTTCCTGACCATGGCGGGTGGTATCCTGATCACCCATGCAGTATTAACCAGCAACCTGTTTGATCCCCTACGCAGCGCCAATGAATACCTCGCCCAGGCGCTAGATAATGAGCAACAGATCGCCTTGCAGCTAGAAAAAACGCTCACAGAAATCGAGGCTGAGGTGAATGAGAGGAGCCTGGAGTTGCATAAAGCTCTCGTGCGCGAAAAACAACTCTCACTCGAGCTGGAACAATCCCTCCAGCAGGAGAGCGAGCTCAACGAGCTGAAAACGCAAATCATCAGTAATGTCTCGCATGAGTTTCGTACGCCGCTGACAATCATCAAGAGCTCCTCTGATATGCTCAACCGCTACCGCGCCCGCCTTGATGAAGGCCAAAAGGAGCGTTACAAACAGGAAATTCATGTACAGATCCATTACCTGGACGAACTGCTACAAGATCTGCTCTTCATCAACCGGTCCAATGCCAGCGGGATCGTCTTGCAGCCAGGCGAATATGATGGTCGATCCCTATATCGGCAGCTATGCTCACACTGGGAGCGTGCCTTTGCCGGCGATGCCTGGCTGAGCTTTTCACTTGAAGGTGACCTGGAACAGCATGTACAGACCGACATCAATTTGCTGCAAAAGATTGGTTACAACTTGATCAGCAACGCCATCAAATTCAGCAATTCTGATCCAAAAATCAGCGTCCGCTTCTGTTTTGCAGACCAGCTCATCCTTAGTTTCAGTGACAATGGGATCGGCATCGTTCCCGGCGAAGAAGGGGCGATTTTTGCGATTTTCCAGCGGGGCAGCAATGTGCAGTCGCGCCGGGGGCTGGGCCTGGGGCTGTATACGGTCGAGCAGATGGTGCACGTTCTGGGCGGCCGGATTTCGGCACAAAATCAGCCATCCGGGGGTAGTCTGTTCCGGATAAGTCTGCCCTATCATCTCACTCATGAACTGCGCCAGGCAGAGGCGGCCTGATTCCAGTCAATCTGGGTGATCAAAATCACTTGCACACTCCGGTTAAGGTTGGTATCTTCAGCATTGTCATTCGGCCCTGGGCAGCTCCACATGGAAGAGCCAGCAGCGCCAACCCTTTGCCTATCCGATTTTGCGGGATGGCTGACATGCCGAAAAGGCATTGAGGAGAGACAATGAAACTCGATTACCCTTATCACACACCAGTCTACAGCACTGATAACGAACAAGTTGGTCTGGCCGTCCGCTGGTATCAGCGCAAACCAGGCTCCGAATCCCTCGATCCCAATTCAGAAGCGCTTTATCTGAAAGTGATCGATTACCGCCTGGGTGATGACATTTACCTGCCGGCCTCGATTATTGATGAACGCCAAAGCGCCCCAGGCAAAATCCAGTTAACTGAAAAGCTGAAGCGGATCTATAAACTAACACTTTCCCGGATTCCCCGCTTTATAGCTTATGGTGCCTATGAAGATGTCGGTCTGGCCGAGCCGGCCTGAGCGATAGCGCCAGGCGTGTACCAGATCTGAGGCCGCCGCGGGCCAGGTTGGGTAGTTGAAGCTGAAACCGGCTTCCAGCAAGCGACCAGGAATGACGCGGCGGCTTTTTAGTATCAATTCTGTTTCGGTACGCAGGAAAAACGCGCCCAATTCCAGCAGCCGTCGACCGGCCGGTAGCCCAAACCAGGCCCCCCAGGCCCGCCGCAACGCTCCCATAAACTCAACCTGCGGCAATGGATTGGGCGCCGCCAGGTTGACCACCCCACTAAACGCCCGCTTCTCCAGCAACCAAATCACCGCTCGCACAAAATCCTCTTCGTGAATCCAGGAAACATATTGGCGGCCGTCGCCGGCGCGCCCACCCAACCCGGACCGGGCCAGCCCTGACAACGTCGCAAACACACCACCAGAGTCCGGGCTCATGATCATGGCCGAGCGCAGGGCGACCTTGCGCGTCTGCGGCGTATCCGCCTCGTCGAGCGCTTTCTCCCAGGCCTGGGCCACATCCACCGAAAAACGCCAGCTAGCGGGGCCGTCCGCCATATCTCCGCCCACGATCCCATTCATCTCATCATTGGGGGCATCATAACGATGGGCGTAAATGGTCGCCGTACTCGCCTGCAGCCAGGTGTGCGGCGGCCGGGGCACATGCTGGATCGCCTGGCCAATCAACCGGGTCGACTGCACCCGCGACTCCAGGATCTCACGCCGATTGGCGGCGTTGTAGCGACAGTTAACGCTGCGACCTACCAGGTTTATCACGGCATCAGCCCCGTCCAGCACTTCAACCCAGGGGCCAAGCGTCAGCCCATCCCAATACAGGGTGCGCCAGGGCGCGCGTACCGGCCGGCGCGTCAACACTACCACCTGGTGGCCCTGCCGATGTAATGCCCGCGCCAACATTGTCCCAACCTGTCCAGAACCACCCGGGATAATGATCTTCATCTTGTTCACCTCAATCATCTTAATACTCTCCTTCAATGACCAGCCAGCGCCAGGCGGCCCTATCCGGCAATGCTGCCTTGAGATAAAGCGCAAAAGGCAGCCACCAGATCAGGTCATTGGTCAGAATTGTCCAGCCAAATGCCCAGGGGAGCTGGCCGTGCCGGGCGGACCAGAGGAAACCGGCCGGTCCCAGCAGCTTGCCCAGCAAGCCAATCAAAATCAGCGCCTGGCCCCGTTCCGGCCGCCGTCCAGCCCAATAATAGGCCGGCGCATAGACCAACACGAACATGCCAACCACCTGCCAAAACGCCAACGGCTGCGGCGCCGGCAGCCCCAACCAGGCAAAAAGCTGGCCGGGAAACAAAACTGTCCAGCTCCCCCACAGAAGGTTATATAGCGCGGCCGCATAGAACCAGGGCCGGTATTTTCTGAGCTGTGAATGGGCTTTTGGCTTCATGTCTACCGTTGCAGACGGCAGCGACTCATCCGGCTGCCGTTACAGGAGACATTAAAGCAAATGAGGTTTAACAGGGGCAGTCGCCCCGGTCATGAGGGCGAATGACCCCGGTCACTCCGGGCAGGTGACGACCAGATCAGTTGTCGTATCCCGGCAGATATAGGTCCAGCGGCGGCAGCCATAGCTGTGAAACCAGGCTTCACGCTGCACTCCTTCGGTGTTTTTGATCATATAGGCGCGATCCAGATCGCGGGCGTTCGCGTCGAGACCGGCCGGTACCTCCGGCACCTCCCCATACGCAAACTCCCCCACCGGCCGCGCCCCACAATGCTCACAAGGTATCATCAAACTCATCGTTAGATCCTCTTTTGCCACGGATTAACACGGATTTTCACTGATTCTTTCTTTCCCAAAATCCGTGCCAAATCCGTGTTAATCCGTGGCCTCTTCCGAAATCTGCGGCAAAACTCTTAATGGGTGCCGGCAGAGCCGCGGTCGGCCATGGGGCGGTCTTTGGCGAAGCGGTCCAGGGAAAAGGGCGCGATCAGCTCTGGCGTTTCGCCCGTTGCGATCAGCTCCGCCATCTGCTCGCCGCTGGCCGGGATCGCTTTGAACCCCCACGTCCCCCAGCCCGTCGTGAGATAAAACCCCTCCACATCCGTCTTGCCCATGATGGGCGAATAATCCACCGACATATCGCAAACCCCGGTCCACTGACGCAAAATGCGCAGGTTGCGCAGGAAGGGCAGCAAGGTGATGGCTCGGTGCGAACAGCTCTGGATCAGGGTATGGCCGGAACGGTAGCTGTAGCTGGGCTGGGGATCGATGTTGGCCCCAATCAGCAGTTCGCCCCGCGCCGTCTGCGAGACGTAAATACCCAGCCCAACCGACGAAACTATGACATCAAGGTGCTGAGCAAAGTGATTGGTCACATACGCCTGCAGCGGATGCGTCCGGATAGGCAGGCGCAGCCCGGCCATGCTGGCCAGCGAGGTAACATGACCACCCACCGCACTGACGACAATTTTGGCGCTGATGTCACCCTTGTCGGTCTTGACGCCGACGACCCGGTCACCCTGCTTGAGCAGCCCCACCACCGCCGTGCGCTGCAACACATGGACGCCGCGCTTCATCGCTCCTTCAGCCAGGGCCCAGTTCACCCGGTCATGCCGTGCCGTCGACGATTCCCAATGCAGCGACGCCCCCAGGACCGGCCAGACGCCGGCGCCGGTAATGTCGATGAGGGGACATAGCTCCTTTATTTGTTGTGGTGTCACGAACTCGGTATGAGCACCAAACGCTTTATTGACCTCAGTCCGGGCCTGTTCCGCCTTGAGCGACGCTTCGGTATGAGCCATCCAGAGGATCGGCATCTTTTTCTGCATGATCCACCGGCCGGTCTCTTCCTCCAGTCGGTTATACAGATCCACACTACGCTGGTAAAAGCGGACCGCCTCGGGAATGCCGTAATTCGAGCGAATAATCGTTGTGTTCCGCCCGGAATTGCCGCCGCCGATATATTTGCGCTCGATCACAGCCACATTGGTGATGTTGTGACGTGTCGCCAGATGATAGGCACAGGAAAGGCCATGACCACCGCCGCCCACGATTACGACGTCGTAGCTCTTTTTCGGCTCGGCCCAGGTCAGATTGACTTGATGTTCCTGAAACTCATTCATGCCAGCACTCCAGAAAATCCGCCGCAAAGGCCGCTTCTACGATGAACAAGATCCGGCCATCGGTCAGCCAGAGTTTGATAGGCAGACCGGCGGCCGCCCCCTGGGCAAAGGCCGGCCGCTTCCGGGGCATTTCCCACTCACAATGGCTGGCCAGAAAGCGCAAGCCTTCGCTCTCATCCACCCAACCACCCAGATAGCTGCCGTCGTCAATGATGATGGCATGAGGATCGCTCAGCGTCACATCATGCTGCTGCGGGAAAACCAGCAGCTCATCGCTCGCCGTCCGCAAGGCCAAAGCATCAACCGGCCAAACGGCCTCAGCCAGTGCCGCCGGCGTGGCCACAATGCGGGTCCCGGAAAAATGATTAAGCACGAGCACGGCGCCCCTCCTTATCGTAAAACGGCAGCTCGGCCAATTGGGCCGGCCGGCCAGCCACTTGCAGATCAGCTGGCAGCGTCCCCTCATGCAGATAAAGCCAGCCCAACATGATCGCTTTGTCCAGCAGCGGCGAATCCGCACTGGACGTCACATAGCCGGCATAGTCGCCACCCGACCAGATGATCGCCCCTTCCGGCGGCGCCGGGCTGGCCATCTCCAGGCCGACCAGTTGCTTATCGAGCGGGATCTCATTGGTGCGCAGCAGCGCCTGCCGGCCGATAAACTCCGGTTTTTCCAGATTGACCATCCACTCATGCTGCAGGCGGCGCGGCGTGGCATCAAAATCAGAATCCTGGCCTACAATGATGTGGCCTTTCTCCAAACGCAAGCGCAGCAGCGTTTCCAACCCATGCGGCCGGATACCAAGATCAGCTCCCAGCGTCATGAGCGCCCGCCACAATTTCAGCGACTGTTCGACTGGATGGTGCAGCTCGTACGACAGCTCGCCGGTGAAACTCAGGCGGAAAACCTGGCAGGGCACACCGGCCACATCTGCCCGCATATGGCCCATGAACGGCGGTGGCTCGACCAACCCGGCCCGCTCCAGCAACTCGTTGGCCAGCGGGCCGGTTACGTTGATGGCGCCTAACGTCCGCGTCTGGTTGAGGATGCGTACGTCGTAGCCCCAGCCGGCCGCCCAGTCGCGCAGCCACATCTCGGCATTGCCCGAGCCGCCGCTGGTAAAAGTCAGCGTGTAGCGCGTGTCCGACTCCTTGCAGACCAGTCCATCATCAAAAACGTAGCCACGCTCGTTGAGGAGGAGGACGTAGCGGGACCGGCCGGTCCCAATCGTACGGATATTTGATGGGTAGATTCGCTCCAGAAACGGCAACGCATCCCGGCCCGAAACAATCATCTTGCCCAGCGTACTCACATCCATCAGTGAGACCGCTTCACGCACCGCCCAATATTCGGCGTCCAGGTCGCCATAGTTCCAGGGGCGCCACCAGCCACCCGACCGATCCATCAGCGCCCCCAGGCGGCGATGTTCCTCATCCAGCCCGGTGCGGGCATAAGCATGGAAATGAGCGCCGGCGGCAATTTCACCTAATGTGAGCTGCCGCGTCACCGGCCGGGCCGTGAACGGCGGCTGCAACGTTTCCCCTTTGGCCTGCAAAAAAGCCCGCAGGTAGGGAATACAGACTGAACCCTGACAGGTGCCGGTACCGGCCAGGGTTGCCCGCTTGACCAGCTCCATCTCGTGGAAACCCTGATCCCAGATGCGCTCCAGGTCAGCCACACTGACGCCCGAACAGGGGCAGATGAGCCCCTCGCCCGGACAGGTCGGAATGTCTGAGGCCAGGGCTGCTTCGCCAACGGCTCGTACGGGTAGGTCATGTCCCATCCGCCGCAGCGCGTCGCGCGGATGCAGCCCTAATTGGACCGCCACCGTGTCACACGGATGGCGCTGCTCCTGCCCGGCGCCATCGCGCACAACAACCGCCTCAACCCGATCAACGCCCTCAAAGCGAACCAGCTCGCCCGAAACGACCGTCGCCTGCACCCCCGGCACCGGCTCCCCGACCACTACCACGTGGCCCAGCCAGATACCGGCCCCGGCAACAAGCCCCAGCGCTCGCGGCGTCAGGATGCCGCGCAGCCGGGAGCCAGGCACCACCGGCTGAATCTCGGCGGCTCCGGTCGCCACGATCACTTCTTCACGCGCGTGAACATGCAACATGCCTGTCTCGGTCCGGGCGACGACCAGCGGCCCGGCATAGATGCCGACAGCCTCACTGCCCTGATTCGTCTCCAGGATGACGACCTCCTTACCAGCTGCAGCGGCTGTCTCCACAGCCGCCTGCCCCGCTTCGCCCAGGCCAATGACCACAACATCGCAAAAGATATTCTCGGCGCCGGCAAGTGGGCCGTGCCGCTCAGTCAGCGGCAGCTCCGGGTAAGAATCAACGGGCTGGCTTTCGACGACCATGCCGGGCCGGGCCGTTGTCTGGCAGGCCCGTACGTAGGCGACGCCGTCGATGGTCGCCAGGCAATTGGGGCAGTCGCCACCGCAGCAGAGGGGACCGGCCGGTACCTTCCCCGCACGCAGCAGCGCCAGCAGGACACTGTCGCCAGGCGTAAACGGGACAGGCTCGCCATCAACTATCAAGCGCATAAATCCACTCCTGGAATAAATAGGGTTACCGCAACCATGGTCTATTATCCACAACGCGCCGCGCCCGTCACCATGCTGCCCGTTTTACATGATTCAGCCCGACCGGCATATTCAAGTTGCCGCGGGCCAAATTCAACCGGCGCCTGATTCCCCTGAGCGCTGCTCCCTGTCAGACTGGCTCCAACGTTGAACGTTGCCGCAAATACAAACTATTCAGTTGGGGGAACTCATGTCACGGGATAATCGACTCTCGCATTCGTTCTTTATCGGGGCTTTCTGGGGCATTTTGGCCGCCCTGGCCCCAATTCTGGTGATGGCGCTCTTGCGCGCCGCCGCCTGTTCTGGCCGCGAAATGAGCAGTGGGATGCTCAACAGCCTCCTTTGGGTTATCAGCAGCACCGGCCTCATCACCGGCAGCCTGGTCTCGCTGACCGTTCGCCTGATCGGGCCGCACAAGCAGCGGCGCAGCGGCTCCATCAGCCTGCGCCTGGCGCTCCTGGCCACCATTCCCATCAGCGGCCTGAGTTGCTGGCTCTCCTTCCTCGCCCTCTTCCCCCCTTGCACTGCAACTGTCAGGGGGCTGGCGAAGGTCAGGCCCTGTCAGGTTCGCCGACCCGTCAGGTCGTGGCTTCGCAGGCTACCTGTCGGGTCGTGGCAACCTGTCAGGTCGTGGCAACCTGTCAGGTCGTGGCAACCTGTCACCGCCGGCGCTTCAGGCAGCCCTTAAGGTTACTCCCGTACTATCGGGATCAGGCTCCCTTGTCTGGAGACACCAACAGCTGATCAACAACGTACCCTGTCCCGCCCATAGTGGCTGGAGATTCGTCATGCCCACCTCTGTATCTGGCCGCCTCCTGTCCGGAGCTCTGCTTTGCCTGCTGCTACTCGTCACTGCCCTGCCCGCACGCGCTCAGGAAGAATCAGCTCCCGGCCCCATCGCCGCCCCGGCTAATCTGCAACTCAGCCCGAATTCCGCCGCCACGCCCTTCCAGACCGCCGCCGCCTGGCAGAGTTTTGACGCAGGCGCCGCCGGCCTCGGTCAGGAGCTCGCCGGCTATTACAGCAGCACTTTTGATGGCCGCTATATCTACTTCGCCCCTTACTACAATGGTGCCTACCACGGCAACGTCCTACGCTATGACACCGCAGCGCCGCTCACCAGCCTGAACAGTTGGGCCAGCTTCGACCCCGGCGCTCATGGTATCGGCGTTGACCCGGATGGCTTCACCGGCGTGATCCTGGCCGGACAATATCTCTACTTCGTCCCCCTCTTTAACGGCAGCGAGTATGACGGCGAAGTGCTCCGCTTTGACCGGGAACAACCGTTCGACAGCCCGGCCGCCTGGACAACCTTTGACCCCGGCGCTCACGGCGTGGGCACCGATCCCGACGGCTATGTGGGGGGCGTGTTCGATGGTCGCTATCTCTACCTGGCGCCGTACCACAACGGCACGCATTATCACGGCGAAGTGCTCCGCTTTGATACTTCCGCACCCTTCGCCGACGCCGGCAGTTGGGCCGCCTTCGACCCGGGTGCGCATGGTGTGGGCGTGCAACCGGCCGGTTTCTACGGCGCCAGCTTCGATGGCCGCTATGTCTACTTCACCCCATACGAAAACGACAGCGGCAAACATGGTGAACTCCTCCGCTACGATAGCCAGCAGCCGTTCAACATCGCCAGCAGTTGGACCAGCTTTGACCCGGGCGCCCACGGCGTCGGCACAGACCCGGATGGCTACACGGGCCAGATCATCGCCGGCGGCTACCTCTATCTCATCCCCAGCCACAACGGCACCGCTTTCCACGGCGAATTCCTGCGCTATGACCTGCAGGCCAACTTCACCAGCCCCGCCGCCTGGACCAGCTTTGATCCTGGCTCCCACGGCGTCGGCACAGATCCGGACGGGTACTACGGCGCCGCTTTCGATGGCCGCTTCATCTATTTCACGCCGTTCTATAACGGCGGCAGCTATCACGGCGAATTCCTCCGCCTGGACACCCGAGCACCGTTCGCCAACTCAGCGGCCTGGTCGGCCTTTTACCCCGGCCACAACGGCGTCGGCAGCGACCCGGATGGCTATCTGAGCGCCGTCCTCGCCGGTGAAGCGATCTACTTCACCCCGTTTTACGATGGCACGGATTACCACGGCGAGGTACTCCGCCTGGACCTGGATCGTGCTGTAGACCTCTCGTGGACAAGCGCCCCCGGCGCCAGCAGCTACCGGCTATTCCGCGACGGCAACCTGATCGGCGAAACAAGCGCGACAAGCTGGACCGATGGGGACGCCCAGCCTGGCGCCATCTACACCGTCCAATCTGTGACGGCGAGCGGCCTCATCTCACCACACGCCGGTTATCTGCGCGCTCCCCTGCCAGGTGCGCCACTGGCTACTACTGACGAGACAGCGCCGGACCTGCAACTATTGAATGAGGCCACGCTGGTCTCTGGTCTGGTGCAATTGCAGCTACTGGCTACCGATGGGCTGGATCCGGCCGGTTCCCTGTCAGTCGAAATCCAGATCGACGGTGCCTGGCAGCCGGCTGCCTGGAATGATGCCGTCGGCGGCTATGTCGCCTACTGGAACAGCGCGATGGAACCGGCCGGTCCCGTTTCCCTCGGGGTTCGAGCCAGCGACCAGGCCGGAAACCGCCAGCAGGCGACGTTGGCATTTGACGTCGTCCCGGTCACGCCGACGGCCATCAGCCTGTCCACGCTGCAAAGCGTCCACGAGGCGCCGGTGCCCTTGCTGCCCTTCTTCGGACTGCTCCTGGTCTTGGCCGGCGGCAGCCTGTCTCTGCTGCGGCGGCGCCCATAGCGTTTTCTGCGCCAAATCGCGCTCCCCCGCGCTTGGCCATTCCCGGAAATTACGCTAAAACTCACCCTGCGGCGGCGCAATTTGGCCGCCCGGGAGCAGGACAATGCAGGCAGGTGACCTCCTCTGGACCCCGTCCCCGGCGACAATCGACCGGGCCAATCTGACCCATTATCGTCGCTGGCTGGCCGGCCGCGGCGTCGAACTTGCAGACTACCCGGCGCTCTGGCGTTGGTCCGTAGAGAATATCGAGGCTTTCTGGGAATCGCTCTGGGATTATTTCGACCTGCGCTACAGCCAAAAGTGGACAACGCCGCTGGCCTCACACCAGATGCCCGGGGCCGCCTGGTTTCCCGGGGTCCGCCTCAACTACGCCGAGAACATCTTCGCCCGCCGTGATGACAGTCGACCGATGTTGCTCTACAAGGCGGAAAACAGTGAGCTGATCAGCTACAGTTGGGCCGACATCGCCGAACAAACGCGGCGACTGGCGGCTGTCCTGCACAGCCTGGGCGTCACGGCCGGCGACCGGGTTGTGGCCTACCTGCCGAACATCCCCGAAGCGGTCGTTGCCCTGCTGGCCACCGCCAGTCTGGGCGCCATCTGGTCCAGCTGCCCGCCCGATTTTGGCGAGAACAGCGTGCTGGATCGCTTCAGCCAGATCGAGCCAAAGCTACTCATCGCCGTGGACAGCTACCAATACAACGGCCGCCAGCATGACCGGACGAGTGTCCTGGCCCGTTTGCGTACTGCGTTGCCCACAGTGCAGAAAACAATTCTCGTTGGCTCGCCGAGCGCTGCTTCAGTTGCTCAACCTGGCACCCTGCTTTGGGCCGAGGCGCTGGCCAGCGCGCCGGACATACCGCTCAGCTTCGCCCAACTCCCCTTCGACCACCCACTCTGGGTGCTTTACTCCTCCGGCACAACCGGCCTGCCCAAGCCGATTGTCCACGGTCATGGCGGCATCCTGTTGGAACAGATTAAGTCGGTCACCTTCCACAACGACATCAAGCCAGGGGAGCGCTTTTACTGGTATTCCAGCACCGGCTGGATGATGTGGAACTACCTGGTCGGCACCCTCCTGGCCGGGGCGACGCCAGTGCTTTACAACGGCGCGCCCGGCTTCCCGGACATGAACGGGCAATTTGCCCTGGCTGAAGCGGCCGGGGTCAACTATTTTGGCACCTCGGCCGCCTTTGTCAGCGCCTGCATCAAGGCCGGCATCCAGCCCAACCAGCAATACGACCTCAGCGGCATCCGCGGCGTGGGTTCCACCGGCTCACCGCTCTCAACCGATGGTTTCCTCTGGATCTACGACAACATCAACCGGGATCTGGCCCTGGAATCGCTCAGCGGCGGCACCGACCTGTGCACTGCCTTCGTGGGCGGCGCTCGCAACCAGCCCATTTACCTGGGCGAGATTCAGGGGGCGTCATTGGGAGCAAAAGTGCAGGCGTTTAACGAGGCGGGTGAACCGGTCATCGACGAAGTCGGCGAACTGGTCATCACCGAGCCGATGCCCTCCATGCCGATTTATTTCTGGAACGATCCGGGGATGGCGCGCTACCGCGAGAGCTACTTTGAGATGTACCCCGGCATCTGGCGGCACGGCGACTGGATCTCCTTCAATGAGCGCGGCGGCTGCGTGATTTACGGCCGCTCTGATGCCACCATTAACCGCCAGGGCGTGCGCATGGGTACGAGCGAAATTTACCGGGTTGTGGAATCATTCGACGAGGTTTTGGACAGCCTGATCATCGACCTGGAGTTCCATGGCCGGGCCTCGTTTATGCCGCTGTTCCTGGTCCTGCGCGACGGGGCCGCGCTGGATGAAGAGCTGGAGCAACGTATCCGCCAGAAACTACGGGCCGATGTTTCCCCGCGCCACGTGCCGGACGTGATGATCGCCATCGACC
Source organism: Ardenticatenales bacterium (assembly GCA_020634575.1). The sequence goes on from JACKBM010000012.1 coordinate 100,975, forward strand.
AGGTTCCCTACACCCTGAGCGGCAAAAAGATGGAGGTACCGGTGCGCAAAATCCTGCTGGGCCTGGATCCCCACCGCGCCGCCAATCTCGGCGCCATGCGCAACCCGGAGGCAATTGACTTCTTCCGCGACTATGCACACAGATTGAGTGAGTGAGGGGTTGGCTAACCCGTCGGGTTGGGCAACCCGACGGGTTAGCCAACCCCTCAGCCAGCATCCTTTAGCGGTGCGTCCCCAACAGGGCATCCAGCGCCAGGAAATAACCCTGGCGGCCGAACCCGGCCATCACCCCCATACAAACCGCGCTCAAAACTGAATGGTGGCGGAATTCTTCGCGGGCGTGGACGTTGGAGATGTGCACCTCGACCACCGGCAGGCTGATGGCGCTAATTGCATCGCGGATGGCGATGCTGTAATGGGTGTAGGCACCCGGGTTGATGATGATGCCTGCCGCCCAATGGCGCGCTTCCTGGATCGCCGTCACAATTTCCCCTTCGATGTTGGACTGGAAATCGCGCAGCTCGACCCCTTTCTCAGCCGCGTACGCCTTGACCGAAGCCACCAGCTCCGGCAGCGTCTCCGCGCCGTAAATCTCCGGTTCGCGCGTCCCCAGCATATTCAAATTTGGTCCGTTGATGAGCAGAATTTTCTGAGCCATGAGCGTATTGTGACATGGTTCAGCCATATTGCACATATCATCACCAAACAGTCGGCTGCGCTAGCAATGGGCCAACTGGAAGGTACAATGGATTGATGGTACCGAACGAGAAAAACATCATCCTCACCGGCTTCATGGGCACCGGCAAGACGACGGTCGGGCAGATTCTGGCCGCCCGCCTGGGCTATGAATTTGTCGACACCGATGTGTTGATTGAGGTGCGCACCGGCCGGTCCATCCCGGCCATCTTCGCCGAGGATGGCGAGGCCGCTTTCCGCCAGCTAGAGCGCGACATCGCCGCTGAATTAGCTGTCCAGCAAGGGCTGGTCATCGCCACCGGTGGCCGGCTGATGCTGGATCCGGCCAATGCGGCGGCACTGGGCGGGACCGGCCGGATCTTCTGCCTCACCGCCACCCCCGAACTCATCCTCGCTCGCGTCCTGGCCGACGAAAAAGCGATCGAACGCCCCTTGCTACAGGGTCCCGACCCCGCCACTCGTATCCGCCAACTCCTGGCTGAACGCGCCCCGCTCTACGCTCAGTTTGATCAGGTGGACACAACTGGTCTGACGGCAGCCGAAGTAGCTGAAGAAATTCTCCGGCTAATCAATCTAAACCAGTAACTGCTTATGTTTGCGCAGTCCCGCAAACAGCCGCTCAATATCGTCCAGTGTGTTGTAAAAATGGGGCGAAATGCGCAGGTTGCCATCCCGGCTGGAGACGATGACATCATCAGCCGCCAGCAGGCCAACCAGCTTTTCTACCTCATGGGCACGGATGGCAATCATGGAGCCGTGCCGGGCCGGCGTGGCCACGGTGAAGCCATGCAGTTTGGCCAGGCTCTTGATCGCCTCAGTTAGCTCCCGCCGCTGCTGGTCAATGGCATGGATGCCGACCTGCTCGATCAGCTTCAGGCCAGCTTCAGCCGCATAAGTGTTTACCACTGGCGGTGTGCCGGACTCAAAGCGGCGCGCCGTGGGCGAAGGCTCATTGCCGTAAATATCCATGGCGAAGATGTCAGCCTGGGCAAACCAACCACTGTCCGTTGGCGTCAGCCGGTTGATGTGGCTCTGGCTGGCGTACAACCAGGCGATCCCGGCGGAAGCGCACAGATATTTCAGCGCCCCACTGACCAGGAAGTCGACGCCCAACGCCTTCACATCAATTGGCATTGTGCCCGCGGCCTGGAAGCTGTCCAGCAAAACCAGCGCCCCTTTGCGATGGGCAATCTCCACAATTGCGGCCACATCAGGCACACCGCCATGGCGATAACAAACGTGGGTCAGGTTCACCAGCAAAGTCTGTTCGTCGATAGCCGCTTCCCAGGCGGCCGTCGGAATAAAGCTGCCTTGCTCCCGCAGATGGACCACTTCGGCGCCCCGTTTGGCCTGGGCATGCCAGATTTGAGCCGTGGTCGGGAAGGCGTAATCATCCACAATCACCTTATTGCGCTCGCCGGAAAAGTCCAGCGCCGAGGCCAGCGCGTTCACCCCGGCCGAGGCCGACGTCACCACCGCCACTTCATCCGACGCAGCGTTAATCAGCGCCGCGAACTGCGCCCGCACCCCTTCGCTTTTGGTCACCCACAGCTCCCAGGGCGAGCCCAGCTCCTGCCAATCGTTTAAAAATTGCCGGTACGCATTCTTGACCTGGTAGGAAATCGCCCCCTGTGAGCAGCTATTGATATACGCTTTCTTCTCAAAAATCGGGAAATAGTGTCGCATAAACATCTTCGTCAACTCCTGCCGTTTCCTTTCAGGGAACAGGCTAATCTACGATGCAAACCGTTAGCATTCAAACCAAAATCCCGGCTCGACGGGTCGCGCATGAGCAAAACACACCATTGCCTGGGTTACGCCTTAATCCCAGGTTCGTAGTAAACGCTTTAAGGATTGTCTGCAGGTCGTTTTTCATAATTTACCGACGTCACCCTGAGCTTCGTTCATGGGGCATTGCCTACATCAAGAGAGAGCGAAGGGCCCCTCTCCATGGTTTTGGCCTTGACGGCTGGTGGCTGGTGTGGCAGCTCGCCTTTCATTGCGCCAGCTACCGGCCGGTCCTTTCAGCGCCGCAGGGAGGGATCCCTCGCGCTCTCTTAATGAGCGCTTTTCACGACAGACAAAGCTCGGGATGACGTCAAGAAGGTTAACGCAGTCCCCAAATTGCCTACGGACAAGCCTTTTAACGTTCAGCGCATCTGCCTTCTTGCATGGGCTAAGCGACAATCTACATCTGGCAAGGTGACTGCCAAAGGCTAAAGCCCTTTACTACGAACCTGAATCAGCCCACGTTCCCGGCTAACTTCCAGGCAAATGGCGCAGCCACTTTAGCCCGCTACACCACCCAGCTCTACCAGCAACGTCGTCGGGCCGCGGTGGGAAGTATTGGGCGAATATTGATAGCGCTGGCCCTCGACCAGCCGCATATGCGGCAGCCGCCTGGTCAGCTCTTCCAGGAAGATCTTCAGCTCCAGGCGGGCCAACGGCGCCCCCAGGCAATAATGGATGCCATGGCCAAAAGAAACATGCTGCCGCGCGTCTTTGCGGTAAATGTCAAACCTTTCGGCGTCAGCAAACTGGCTTTCGTCCCGGTTGGCCGCGCCCAGCAACACCAGGATCTGCGCGCCTTCAGGGATGGTAATGCCCTCAATGGTCACCGGCCGTTTGGCCACCCGCCGCCAGGCAACCACGCTGGATTCGTGGCGGATGATCTCCTCCACGGCGTTGGGTATCAGGCCAGGGTCCTGGCAAAGCGCCTCCCAGGCATCGCGGTGCTGCAGCAATGTGCGCAGCCCATTGCCCGACTGATTGGTGGTGGTCTCGTGCCCCGCCATCAGCAGCCCGAAGATGGTGATGGCAATGCGGTCCTTGTCCATCCCCTCGGGTTGCTCAGCCTTCAGCTTGTGCAGTAGCTCGCTGGTGTAATCATCGCCCGGCTCTCGATCCAGCCTATCGACCAGGTCATAGCAATATTTGATGTAAGCGATAAAGGTCGGCATCTGCGCCAAAATCTCAGCATCGCTCAACTTACCCCAGGTCAACAGCGCCCGACCCGCCGACCACGCCTTTACCCTTTCGATATCCGACTCGGGTATTCCCAGAAACGTAAACAGAACCCGGGCCGGCGTCTCATAGAATAGCTCTTTGATAAGGTCCACCTGGGGCTTATGGCTGAAGGCGTCGATCGCCTCGTTGACAATGCGGCGGACATGTGGTTCCAGCCATTTGATGCGTTTGGGCGTAAACGCATCGTTGAGAAAGCGACGCACCTGGGTGTGGGATGGCGGATCGTTGTTGCTGAGGTTCGGCATTAACCGGAACTCCTGAGCGGTCAGGAGCTTGACAGCCTCCGGGGGCCACGGCTTAATGGGGGTCTGGGCGTTGCGCGAGGAGTATTGTTCCGTGTCCTGCAACATAGCCTTCACATGCTCATAGCGTGATACAACCCAATGATCAATCTCTGGGCTATAAAAAACCGGCTCTTCGGCACGGGCCCGGGCGTAGAAGGCGTAGGGGTCGCTGATGTAGGGATCGGTAAACGGGTTAAACGCCTCGCCGAGGGCGGTTACCGGACAGGCACCATCGGCCCGGTCCGCTGTCAGCCGTTGCGTGTACACATTCTCCACCACAAGAACCTCCGTTTGTTAAGGCGAGGGGTTGTTGGGGACCCGTCGGGTTGGGGGTAACCCGACGGGTCCTAACAATCCCAACGACTCTCATCGTCCCCACGCCTTCTTCAATTGCTCGTTGGCCGGGAGGGCGCTGGCGTTGTCGGCCAGGACGATCCGGCAAGTCTGGACAGCCACATAACTGATCGGCAATCGGGCAACGCCATGTTGGCGTTCTGCTCGGCTCCATAAAATCGCCAATACCCTACTCATTGATTTTTAGCCAGTCAATTCAAAGTTCTGCTCGACCAGGATCGGTGCCAACCCATCGAAGCAGCTCGTCCATCAGCAACAACCCGGCCGGGACATCAGTCACGGTATCGCCAGCATCTACTGCTCACCGCCAGACAGGGTACTGCCAACTGGCTATAACGTTCACGCAGGCGCGGAAACAGCGTCAACATGCGCTCCAGATCTGCCTCAACGCCGTCTCGATCATTGCGCGAATGGCGCACATGAGCAAGATTTTCCGGATCGACATGTCGCCAAAATGCGCCGGTTCTCCAACGACAGCCATGCCCAGCCGATTCGGTAGCTGGTCGGCTGTTTGCGAAATATCCTCACCATTGGGCAGACTCGTCGCGGTGAAGCTTGACAGTGCCCAGCGCCGTCTTTCAACGTCGTCGACTTACCCGACGCATTCCCCCAGCTTTGAACCAAACCAGCTCACCCGGATAAATCTCCAGGTTCATCCTGCAGATGTGGAATGATGCCGTAGTAGGTGTTGACGTTCTCTCAAATTTCAGGAGCAGCTGCCCTTTGTCAGATTGCCTGCCATCAGCCCAACTCCTTGTGCCGCCGGCCCAGATACGCCTCGATCACCCGCTTTCGTCGCTGGTCTCACCGCTGAAATCCTTCGGCAATCTTTTTCGCCATGGTCAGTACCACCGCGATCAGAGATCTTGCCCACCCGCCTCATGTCATGTTCGATGAGAGGATCGTATACCCCTCATCACGTAAAACCAGCCGATCAGCTCCAGCGTTTTCTGCGGTTTCGTTGGGAGTTCATCCCCTGCCGCCAGCTCGTCAAAAACAATAGCAGGGTCGCGTCGGTCATCATCGCCCGAGCGATCTCTGGCAGCGCCGGTTGGCGTGGGACAGACTGTAGGCAGGTTGATCAAAGCGATATCCACCGCTGGCTCCGAAGTGCTGCCAAAAACCAGCTTTTTCCTCCGCCTGGGCGCGAATGCGGGCTTCGCACTCCTACTGGCGCCAGGTCGGTAAGCGCAGCACCGTTGGCCGGTTGCTGGCCCGTGTATCGCCCAGTCATCACATTCTCGATAGCCGACATATTTAAAATGCGCGCAATGTTTGGAAGGTACGGGCGATACCCAGGCGGGTAATTTCGTGCGACGCCTTGCCAGAATCGACTGCCCTTAAGCAGATATCGCCGCTGTCTGGCTGGTAAATACCAGTGATGGCAAGTTCAAGGCGGGTAGTTGCACCCATTCGGCCCGATCCGCTAACAATTTCCCGTTCGCCAGCGAAGAGATATCAATAAGTTGATAACCTGCAGACCGCCAAACGCTTTGTTGAGTTTGATCTCCGGCATCCTCAAATCACCTTCACTTCGTCTTGCCCAACAACCCCTGCGGCCTGGCCACCATCAGCACCACCAGCGTCACACCCGACCCAGGATGCGCGTGGCCGCCTGATCCACCGCAGCCGGGTTTTACGGGCAAAGCGAAGAGAGATAAATAGCCAGCCCAACATTTGAATGGAGTTTGTCACGATGGCGCATCAGGATAGCGAGCAGCAAGGTGAACACCACCAGCGCCACCACCATTGCCCACCAGCTGGTGGTTTTCCGGAATCACCAGCCCGGCCCTGCACGACCTGGTTCAGGAGCGAACCGGCTTCAGGGAAGCCCAACCATTGTCCCCAACTAACTGGCGCCAGCAAACGTACCCAGAGACGAGGGACAACACCGCCGGCGATGGCGCCGCCCAGGACGGCGGCAAATCGTTTTCGGGGCCGCATGGCGCAAACTGAGGCCCAAGCGATGGCGCCCACATAAAAGAGACGCCGGCAGCCGCCCGCGGCGCACAGGATTTCCGGTAGCACGGTAAAGATCAGGGGCGCAATGATCGCGCCCGGCAAACTGCCCGTCACTAACACCATCATCGCAGCCACAGATTGATGGGGTGGCGGCCTTTATAGCGCGGATTAAGGCACCACGCTGCCTGGAGGCGGCGTCCGTCGCCAGCCGGCGATGCCAGCGCGCCGATGGCGAAGGCCAGCAGCTTCAGCGGCGTGTTGGCGTGCTGCCCATCACCTCGGCCGCCAGTTCGTCCTCGCGGATCGCCCGCCAGGCCCGGCCGATTCGGGAATGATTCAGGTTGCGCACAAAAACATAGACCAGCACCAACAGCGCCAGGAAAGAAATAATGTTGGGTGCTGGTGGTGGTGAATTCGTAACAAAGAGGTTGATATTGTCCAGATTGTTTATGCCGTTGGGGCCGCGGGTGAGGTCAACCGGCCGGTTCGACCACGGCACCGGCACCCGGGTCAACGTCAAAGCCAGACTCAAAAAGACCTGACCAAAACCCAGCGTCACAATAGCCAGGTAATCTCCCGCCAGGCGGATCGAATTGACCAATCAAATAGCCGATCCCGCCACAGCCAGCATGATCAGCGGAATACTGAAGATCGACGGCAACGCCAGCCCATTCGGGATGACGATAAAGCGCTCGGAGACCACAAACGTGCTCGATAAATAAGCATAAAAGTAGCCGGCCAGCCCCATAAAGGCGATGTAGCCCAGATCCAGCAGGCCAGCGCAGCCGACCACCACGTTTGGCCCAATCGCCATGATGGCAAATGTCAGAAAACGAACGGCAATCCACAAGATAAACGAATTGCATCGGTAATGTCAAAAGCATTCAGGATAAATTCGGTGCCCATGAAGAAGGGAAAAATCAGGGCAATCAGCAAGGATACCGGCGTGGCGGTAACGCTCGGGATCTGCTCCCAGCAGCGCGGCGCGGCAGGTTGCCGCCCGCGCTGACGGCTGGCTACCTGGGCCACCCATTCTCGTCAATGCCAATGCGCCTGATCGTTGTCGTTTGTTGGCGGTGTCCTGTTCCTCATACGCGCTACACCTTCTTAATGGGTGCTTATCAGACCCGTGGGTCGCACCAGCAAGATAATCGGGAGGATGAGGAAGGCCCAGGCGTCTGTAAAAATTGATGGGGCAATAAACTGTCGGAAAAGATTCCATCAGGCCAAGCAACAATCCATGAGGCCACTTTTTGATATGCTGCCAATACCATAATGACAGCAGCCACAAACCCTTTTAGCCCGGCCTGGAAACCCATCGTGTGGCGGATGCTGAAAAAGACGATGCCAAACAGCACCCCACCCGCGCCGGCCAGAACCGCGCCAATGAAAAACGTGGCCAGAATGACGGTGTTGACATCACACCCATCATTTGGGCGCGTCGATATCCATGGAGACCGCCCGCATCGCCCGGCCCAACTTCGTCCGGCTGACAAAGTACGATAAGCCAAACATCAAGATCATGGTCACCACGACCACGAGGATGCGGCTGTAATGGATGGCGAATGTTTCGGTGATCTGCCAGCGGGCATCAGTCGCAATCAGGGGCACGCGCAATCTTTGAGCAGCCGCGCCCCAACTGTGATCTGGGTCAAATTTTGCAGGATAAAGGAGACGCCCAGCGCACTGATCAGCGGCGCAATCCGCGGCGCGTAACGAAGCGGCCGGTAGGCAAACCGTTCCACCGCCGCTAACCAGCCCCGCCCCAACATGGCAAACACCAACATCAGCACGATGATGGCCACCGGGATAAGGGCCCCCTCTTCGGTGAGGGGCGTGGTGTAAAACAACGCCACCCCACGTAGGCGCAATCATGTAAATATCGCCATGGGCGGTTTAACAACTTAAGGAATGCCGTAGACCATCGGTAACAACGCGATAAGCGCGTAGACACTACCAGGGGTCAGCCATTCACAAGCGTCTGGGGAAGCAGGTCGAGAAATTCTCCATACGAGTTTCAGCAGTACAGGTCGAAATCAGTTTGTCATTGCAGGCACGCTGACAAGGAAAAAGCCGCCAATTGTCGCTGATGATTCAAAAAGGTAGGCCAGGGGGTTACCCTGACCTGCCTTTATTTCAACACGCAAACCGCAAGTTCGTTTTACTCTTCCGGCAGAACAAACGCGCCGTCCGATCTGGAACAGCGAGAAAGAACCACCATTAACCTGGTTATTCTCGTCAAGCTGATGGCCAGCCCCAACGGCGTTTCCAGGTCCATGTTGGTCGGCTCAAAATCACGATGAAGTGCGGCTGACGTCGCCGGCATTAACGCAGGTTTTCCGCGCAAGACAGCCACATAGGTGCCAGGCTGGCGGCTCGCCGAAGGCGCCAAAATCTCCGAGTACTGCGCTGCTGTTACATTTCGTTTGTGCAGCGCCATCGTCTGAGACAGGTTCGGGTCGGCGAGAAGAAGGTGACGTAAGCACCATTGATGGCGTCACCGGCCGAATCAATCAGCCAGCAGCACCGTAACCGGCATATAATAAATGCGTCAATAGTTCTGCTCTGCGGCTGCAATAAGTGCTCAACTGACCTTCGATCTGGCCGGCAGAAGAAGACCACATCCGCGCCAGAGGCGATTGCCGCGGCGATGGACTGGCGTCCGTCTCTTCCTGGGTCACCGGGGCACGCTCCAGCCGAAGCACCACCATCCAGCAGCAGTTCTTCCAGCTGATCGACCGGGCCACCGCGTGGGAGGATTGATCTTCAGCCAGATACGCCGACGTGATCCCAGCGAATTGAGCATATGATTGGCAGGTGTCTGGCTCTGGTCATCGTCGGTCAGGAATTGGCAGGAAAGTGGCCGATGCCGGAACGGTCAGATCAGTGCGCGTACAGGAAGTGGTCACATGGGCCATACCCGCTTCTTCGCAAGGAACCACACGCTGCGTCGAGGCACAAACCTGCGAACCAGCCGGTCCCACCGCCACCAGGATTTCGGCGTCAGCAGCAAACTGCTCGGCGACGATCCGGCGGTGTCAGGTTGATCTCGGTGTAGCTGGCACAATCTCGATGTTGATGCCGGTCTCTGCCGTGAAGATGGCGCAGTCCTTCGGCGAAGCCTAACTGCTCTTCACCAATAAAAAGCCGCGCCGCGGGCAGCCCCAGGGGGCTCGATTTTGATGGTGCCTTCGAAGGCCGGCGCATCACTCATCGCTTCGTCGCCGGCAATCAGGGCAAAGGCGCCATCCTGAATCTGGAACAGGGAGAAGGAGCCGCCATTGATCTGGTTGCCCTCACCAAAGCTGACAGCCAGCCCCAGCGGGGTCGTATCCAGGTCAATATTGGCCAGCGCATCGACCACACAGGCTCGGCTCATGTTATCGGCACATGCTTCAATCGCCTGCAGGGCGATATAGGTCGCGTAACCGGAAGCACCACCAAACGCACCAAACTCTTCGCTGTATGCCGAGGCATACGCCTGATTGTAGGGCGCCATCGTCGGGACCAGGTTCGGATCTGGCGCGAAGAAGGTCACATACGTGCCTTCAGCCGCGTCACCGGCAGTCTCAACCCAACCCAGGGAGAAACCGCCATCTGGCAGGTAGTAGATGCCATCGTAGCTCTGCTCGCGCAGTTGCACCGCCAGCGTCCCCAGCTGACCTTCAATCTGGCCAGCAAAGAAGACGACGTCGGCACCCGAGGCGATTGCGGCGGTGGCGATGGAGGAAAAGTCTGTCTCTTCCTGGGTCACCGAAGCACGCTCAACCGAAGCGCCGCCGTCCAGCAGCAACTCTTCCAGTTGATCGACCAGGCCAACCGCATAGGAGGATTGGTCTTCAACCAGGAAGGCTGAGGTGACACCCAGGGTGTCCAGCATATGGGCCGCTACAGTACGACTCTGATCATCATCGGTCGGGATCGGCCGGAAGAAGGTGGCCGTGCCCGGATCGGTCAGACCAGTGGCCGTGCAGGATGGGGTGATGTGAGCCAGCCCGGCGTCGGCGAACGTGGGTTGGGTGGCTTCACAGACCTGGGAACCGGCCGGACCCACCACAACATAAATGTCCTGGTCAGCCGCAAATTGCTCGGCGACGATCTTGCCCGTATCCGGGTTGATCTCGGTATCCCCTTCGACAATTTCCACATTCAAACCGGTGCGCGCGTTAAACTCGTCCACAAACACCTGGGCAAAACCCAGCTGCTCCTGACCGATAAACGCCGCGCCGCCAGTCAACGGACCCATAAAGCCCAGCTTAATGGGGCCCATCTCTTCAGAAGGCTCCTCAACAGCCTCCTCCGTCGGCTCTTCTGCCGCTGGCTCCTCGGTTGGCTCAGCCATCTCCTCCTCGTCGGTTGTCTCTTCGGCCGAGACAGCCTCCGTCGGTTCCGGCTCCGCCGTTTCCTCTGCCGGCGCCTCACGACAGGCAGCCATGAAGAGGCTGAGGAGCAGCATCAGAATAATAAATCGACTCACTTTCGACATATTCTTCTCCTTAACAGGTTTTCACTCATGCCCGCGCCCCGTTGGCGCGGAAACGATCTATGCTAATCCGATTTTTCAGATATGCCAGTTCACTCGTCCTTGGGCCGATATTCTGAGGGATAATTAATGATCTTGTCCCACTCGTCGGCCGCGGAGCGAGCCACAAAAGCGATAACCTCGTCATCGCCAATGTTAAATACCTCATGCGGCACACCAGACTTGATGTAGATGAAGTCTCCGGCGTGGTTGATGATCTCCTTCGTCAGACCCTCGCCGTACATGTGCTTCACCGTCCCCTGGAGGATAAACAGCATCACCTCAAAACCATCGTGAATGTGCGCATAAGCGATGGCGCCCGGCGGCACCCGCGCCACGTTGATGGACAATGCTTCCGAACCCACATTCTTGCCGGACATCCCCTGCTGATACTGGATGCCGTTCCAACCCCGGCCCGGGCCGCCGCCACGAATCGTGAGGATGCCATCCCCATCTTCAACAACGCTTTGGTCGATAGCGCCTGTACCCTTGGTCTGTTCTTTCATGGTTCAACTCCTGTCTAGATATTGCTCATCCCTTCGATTTCCCAAAAATCTTCCAGCTCAACGCCGAGACCATCGACGGTCCGGTTACACCAGGCGAAAAAGCCGGCGATCTGATTAATTTCCAGAATCGCCTTATCGCCAAAACCGACTTCGCGCAGGCGGACAATCTCCGCTTCAGAGGATTGGGCCGGGGTGAGCGTCACCGTCCGAACGTAATCGAGCATCGCCCGATCCGCTTCGGATAACGTCGCTTGCCGGTAATCCACTTTCATCTGGTCGACCCACGCCTGATCCGCCACTTCCCTGAGGAGACCCTCCCCATGATGCCGTATTCAGTAATGGCATTCGTTCAGCACCGAGACGGTGACGGCAATCATCTCTCGCTGGGCCAGCGTCAGATCACAATCCCCATGCATCAGCCCATTGTAAAATGTCATCAAGGCTCGCAGAGCCGCCACGTTCAGACTGTGCGCTTTGATGATGTTATCAACGCCGCCCCAGGAACGCTGCGTCCCTTTGTAGATTTTGCCGACGATGCCGGTTGCTTCGTCTTCTTGAATGGTCTTGATCCAGGCCATAAATCGCCTCCTGCCATGAAGGGGCAACTATACCCAAGTTGGCCTAACTTACAACTGATGTACCATTGGCTTCATGACCCTGCGTGCCCACGATTTGCCCCTTCATTACAATGCCGTCGAAATCCTGGAACGGAATCTGACGGACCGGCCGGATAAGCCCGCCCTCTTCAGTCGCAGCCGCACCCTGACCTTTCGCCAGATAGCCGCCGAAGCCAACCGGGTGGGCAACGCCTTGCTCAGCCTGGCGGTGCGGCCGGGCGAAACTGTCGCCCTGCTCTGCCTGGACCTGCCGGAATGGGTCACCGTCTTCTTCGGCACACTCAAAATCGGCGCCATTAGCGCCGGCCTCAACACCCAACTCACAACGGCTGACTACGACTATATCCTGCGTGACTGCCGCGCTCGGGTGCTTGTTCTGCATCACAGCCTGCTGCCGCTGATCCGGCCCTTGCTCGCTGATCAACCCTTCCTGGAGCATATCGTGATTGTGGGGGGCGCGGATCCGGCCGGTATCAGTTACCAAAACTGGCTGGCAACCGCCAGCACCGACCTCGCCCCATCCCGCACCCATCGCGAAGATTTCTGCACCCTCAACTATTCCAGCGGCACCACCGGCCAACCCAAAGGCATCCTCCACGCCCACAAAGATCTGCCGCTCATCTGCGACTACTGGGGCAAACAAACGCTGGGCTTGCGCGAAAGCGACCGCACCTTCGCCGGCGCCAAGCTGTTTTTCACCTACGGCACCGGCGGCAATCTGCTTTTCCCCTTTTATGTGGGCGCTTCAATCGTCCTTTTTGACGGTTCACCGCGAAAAGCAAGTAACCTGCTGGAGATGGTTGCGGAGTTTCAGCCGACTATCTTTTACAATGCCCCGACCGGTTACGCCATCGCCCTGGCCGACCCTGATTTTGAACAGCGCCACGATCTCAGCTCGGTGCGTCTCTGCGTCTCCGGCGGGGAGAATTTGCCGGCGCCCATCTGGCAGGCCTGGCTGGAGCGCACCGGCATCCCCATTGTCAATGGTGTTGGCTGTACGGAGGCGTATCACAACTTTATCTCTAACCGGCCGGATGACATCCGCCCCGGCGCCAGCGGCAAACCCGTACCCGGCTTTGAGCACCGTCTCGTCGATCCCGAGGGGAATGCAGTGGCCGATGGTGTCCAGGGCACGCTCCACATCAAAAGCGACACCCTCGCCCTGGGCTATCTGCACCAGTACGCGCGCAGCCGCCAGGTTTTCCTCGGTGAATGGTTTAATACCGGCGACCAGTTTGTGCGCGACGCCGACGGTTATTACTGGCATGCCGGCCGCAGCGACGACCTGCTCAAAGTTGGCGGCATCTGGGTCTCGCCGATGGAGGTGGAAAGCACGCTCATCAGCCACCCGGCCGTCGTTGAATGCGCCGTCATCGGCTGGCACAGTGGTGATGGCCTGATCAAGCCCAAAGCCTTCGTCGTCCTTGCAGCCGGTCAGGCGCCATCGGACACCCTCGCGGCCCAGCTCATCGACCACTGTCGCCAGCAGCTCGCGGCCTACAAACGCCCCCGCGCCATCGAATTCGTCGCCGAACTCCCCAAAACCGCCACCGGCAAAATCCAGCGCTTCAAACTGCGGCAATCAGCGTGAGAACGGCCAGACAATCTGCATCGCGACCTTGGCAGGCATACTCCCACCAACTGTGGCAAAATAGTCAAATCTTCCCGCCGGCTCTATACAGGAGTGCATCATGTCCGTCTTTTCCCTTGACCAGTTCAACTACATCGAACACCTGCAACTCGACAACCTGCTCAACGCCCAAAAGCTCATCTCCCCGCACCCAGAGGAAATGCTCTTCGTCATCATCCATCAAACCTACGAGCTCTGGTTCAAACAACTCCTGCACGACGGCCGGCGTGTCATCGATCATCTTGAAGCAGACGAGTTGCCTCAGGCCACCTGGCTGCTGCAGCGTGCCGGCCGAATCCTCCAGGTAGCCGACACCCAGCTAACCGTCCTGGAAATGCTCAGTTGTGCCGATTTTCAGGAGTTTCGCCCCCATCTGAAGCAGTCCAGCGGCCTCCAATCACGCCAGTTCCGCGAGTTTGAGATCCTCGGCGGGTTATGCGAAACAGCGGGTGAGAAATATGCCAACTGGGCCGAACAGCTCTGGCCCGGTATTACGGCGAATGTCGGCCAAACGCTGCACGGCGCCTTCCACGGCGCCATCCAGCGCAGCACCCTCAGCCTGAGTGAGATCTACCTGAATCGCTGGCAACATTTCCAACTCTTCGCGCTGTGCGAAGCCTGTCTGGAAATTGACCGCTGGCTGGTCACCTGGCGCCAGAATCACATCAAGATGGTCATGCGCATGATTGGCGGTTCAGCCCAGGGAACTGGCGGTACCTTTGTGGAAAAATACCTGGAACCCACCACCAAATATCGCTTCTTCCCAGAACTGTGGGATCTGCGTAATGAGATGACCGTCGCCGGCGGCGGCAAGGTAGCCTGATGACAGAGTTCCCCCTGCTATTTTCACCCATCGACCTCAACGGTCTGACCCTGGCCAATCGCACCGTGCTGACCGCCATGGTTACACGCCTTTCCGGCACCGATGGCTATGTCAACCAGGATATCGTTGACCGTTATCTCCGCTTTGCCCGTGGTGAAGTCGGGCTCATCGTGGTCGAGGCCAGTGCCATTCACAGCGCCAAGAGCGGCCAACTGCTCCGTATGAGTGCTGATGAGTTCATCCCCGGCCACCGGGCGATGGTCCAGCAAATTCATGAACGCAGTCCGAGCAAAGTTGCTCTGCAGATCATCCATTTCCTCAAGATCGCCCGCAGCGGCTGGCGCCAGACCGTCGACATGCTCTCGGTGGACGACATTCAGCAGATCATTCAGCAGTATGGCGAGGCCGCTGTGCGCACCCGCGAGGCCGGCTACGACGCCGTCGAGCTCCATATGGCCCATGCCTACACTATGTCCTCCTTCCTCTCCAAGCGCAGCAACCGGCGCAAGGACACCTACGGTGGCAGCAGCCTGGAAAACCGGATGCGGTTGATGACCGAGGTGATCCTGAAAGTCCGGCAAATGGTTGGGGCCGATTATCCTGTCGGCGTCCGCTTTGACGCTGAAGAATGCATTAAGGATGGCTACGGTCTGTCCGAGTCAAAATATATTGCTTTGCGGATGGCGCAGCTGGGGGTGAATTACATCAGCTTATCGGCCGGTGGCAAGTTTGAGGATGCGGTGGCCAAAAAGGATGAGGCCCTCTACCCCTACACCGGCTACAGCGGCGACCGCACCATGCCGCCTGCCACTTACCAGGACGGGGCCAATGTCTACCTGGCCGAGGGCATCAAGAGCTTCATCAACGCCCATGGCCAACAGACGCCCATCGTCACCACCGGCAAAATCTCGACGCCGGCCCTGGCCGAAAAAATCCTGCAGGAGGGCCAGGCCGACCTCGTCGGCTTCGCCCGCGCCCTGCTGGCTGACCCCGACTTCCCCCGCAAAGCCCGCGACGGCGAGTCAGAGAAAATTGTGCGCTGCATCTATGGCAACGTCTGCAAAGCGCTCGACGAAAAGTTTCAGAAAGTCGTATGTACGCTCTGGCTGCGGCATGGGCTAAACGCGCCTGAAGCTTCAGCGGACAAGACGACGCTGCCGGTCTGGCCGGCCGATTTCGTCCTTGAAGCCACCTTGCAGCCCAACGGCCGCGTCCGCCTCAGCTGGCATGAGGCCGAGGATGACGAGGGCATCTACGGCTACGAAATTTTCCGTGCCGTCAATGATGGGCC
Source organism: Ardenticatenales bacterium (assembly GCA_020634575.1). The sequence goes on from JACKBM010000012.1 coordinate 116,686, forward strand.
TTTTGCCCACCTGACCTCATCCACCACCAACCGGCATAATGATATGGAGGCGCTGGCCGGCAACGTCTACCGTTACCAGATCCGCGCCTACGATTTTGCCGGCAACCGCTCAGAACCCAGCCCCAACGCCGCAATTGATATCCCGTTACCAGTTTATCTGCCCGATGGCAGTTTGCGCCTGGATGGGGCGACAGAAGCTGGTCAGAAACTGTAGCTATTTGGGCCAAATCCAGGCTGCGACCCAAATCCGTGTCGGAAAAAAGGGCTGAACCACGTTGAGTATATAAGAGGCGGTCGCCTAACCTCCGGGAGGGCTTTTAGGAGTCAATCGCGACAAACGCACAAAAGCCCTCCCGGAGGTAGCCGCGGCTACTTCAAATAGCGGTCAAACCAGCGCAAAATGTGCTCTAAACGGACCACGCGCCGGTCGGTCCGGCCCATGCGTGACAGCCCGTGCGGGCTGTCCGGGAAGCGGACCATCTCCGTCTCCACGCCCAACCGCTTTAAGGCGACATAGATCTGCTCACCCTGCTCGATGGGACAGCGCAAATCCTGCTCACTGTGAATGACCAGCGTGGGCGTTTTGGCGTTGGCGATATGCTTTAAAGGCGACTGGCGCCAGTAGTTTTCCAGGTTTTCCCAGGGCGGCTCATCGTCGAAGGTGATTTCGCGCAGCCAGTTAATGTCGCTGCTGCCGTAGCTGCTCAGCCGGTTGCTGATGCTACGCTGGGTGACGGCGGCCCGGAACTCAGCGGTATGGCCGATGATCCAGTTCACCATGAAGCCACCGTAGCTCCCGCCAGTGACGCCGCGCCGATCCTCGTCAATGTAGGGCAGCGCCTTGACATAGTTCGCCCAGGCCATCACATCATCGTAATCAGCTCCACCATGGTCATTCCAGATCGCTTTGGCATGTGCCTCGCCGTAGCCGTAGCCGCCACGCGGGTTGGCGAAGTAGACCACGTAGCCATTGGCTGCCAGGAACTCAAATTCATGCATGTAGGCATCAGCGTACTGGCCCAGCGGGCCACCGTGGATCTCCATAATAGAGGGATATTTCTTGGCTGGGTCGAAACCGGGCGGTTTGAGAATCCAGCCCTGGAGATCGTTTCCGGCCGGTCCCTTAAACCACACCTCCTCCATCTGTCCCAACGTCACCCGGCGGAAATAGTCACTATTGCTGCGCGACAGCTGGCGTGAGGAGCCATTTGCCACCCCATCCACCAGCTTCTGCGCCTTGATTTCACCCATGCCGGCAAATGTTGAATGCCAGTAAACGACACGATCAGCGTCAAGCCCGTAAGCACCCATCATGCCAGGATCACCCAGCACCGTCTGCAAATCATCCCCAGCCAGGCTGATCGAGTGCAACGTCGTGTTGCCATGTTGGGAGACGGGGAAATAAAGCCGCTGACCGTCTGCCGACCAGAGCGGCGCCGGCGTCACCCCACCGCCTGTGTCGTTGATGCTGGCGTTGCCCACGTAAAAGTCATGGGCGCCGGTCAGGGAGCGGGCCGGGCCGGAGCCATCAGCCGGGACCACCCAGAGATGATTGTGCTGCCACCAATCGCCGCGGCCCAGCGAGCCATAGTAGGCAATCATTTGGCCGTCCGGCGAGAATACGGGCTGCGATTTGTTGCCAAAAGGCGCTTCGATCCGAGTCAACTCGCCACCAGCTGCCGGCATCAAGTAGATGTCATCCCCGCCCGGGTTAAAATCAGGATCCTCGGCCCGATTAGAGACGAAAACAATCTGCTGCCCGTCTGGCGACCAACGCGGCGAAAATTCATCGAACACGGGGCTCTCGGTCAGTTGCTTCGCCTTGCCCGTCCGGGCATCCACGGTCCAGATGTGCCAGCGCTCCTCCGGCAAAAAGCCGGCGCCATCATACTTGTAATGAACGCGCTTGATGTGGCGGGCCACAATGCCCAGCTTTTTCTTGCCTTCATCCTTCTCCCGCTCCAGCACCTCTGCATCCGTCAGACGCACGGAACAGAGCAGGAGGCGACCGTCTGGCGACCAGCTAAACTGGCCAATTGAGCCCTTGATGTCCGTGAGTGGCCGGGCTTCGCCGCCACCCACAGGGATGAGATAGAGCTGCGCGGGCTTCTCCGCATTGCCCCGGTTGGAAAGAAAGGCCAATGTCCGGCCATCAGGCGACCATTCCGGCAGCCCGTCCACCTGGTTGCCGTAGGTAAACTGCCGATTGTGCCGGCCGTTGCTGTCCACCAGCCAGATGTTGGCGAATTTTTTCTCGCTGGCTTTCTCCACCCAGCCCACCGTATAAGCCGCCTGGCGCCCGTCGGGGGAGAGAGAGGGGCCGGCTACCGGCCGGAGATCATACAGGTCCGCCGCCTGAGTCACACGTAACCGCTTGCTCATCGTCATTTTCCTCCAATCTGTAAGGGGCACATTAACAGTTGCCCGATTTTGCTCAACTGTAACCTTTGTGCCTGTTCCCAGCCAGACTGCTTCTCTATAATGAGCCGGCTTATGAATGTGCGGTTTGCTCCAAAATTCCTGCTGCTCTGCCTACTTGTTCTGCTAGCCGGTTGTGCGGTTAACGCGCAGAGTTATGTGGAAACGCCACCCGTGGCCACCTTGCCGGGAACACCGGCCGGTCCGCCGCCCACGGCTACCCCTTTCCCAACGCCGGCCCCTACCATGGCCTTCAGCGACGCCGGCAGCACACGGCTCTTTTTACCGATCGTCGCCTATTCACCCCAGCCCATGCAACCTCCCTTTGACATGGTTGATTTTATGGTCGGCGACGGCCGCCTCTATGAGGTGCAACACAGCAGCGGCTCCCAGGCGCGCCACCAGACGCAAGAGGCCAATGGCCGCTTCTACCACACCAAGGGACATGAGGTGCTGGCTGAATGGGAGGAATTGTGGGCAACAAGCAATTTTATCTTCCGCGGCACAGACACAAGCCCGGGCAACGGCCAATATTACACGCTGCGCGACAATGGCCAGTACGGCTCCGCCTGGAGTCCGCGCCGCTGGCAGGTGGGCGACCTGTTTGCCCGCAATCCGCAAGTCACCTTCTACTGGAAATCGGATTGTTCAGCCAGTCATTCTGACTTTCAAGCCAGTTGGCTCCGCTTTGACGCCTACCATTTGACCTACACCTTCCCCAGCAATATCACCCTGGCCCATGTCATCGAGCTTTCCTGGCTACCTCGCCAAACAGCCAGCCCATTGAGACCTACTTTTATGCCGTCAATTACGGTCTGGTCGGCTGGCGCAGTAACAATGGCGATTTTAGCTACATCAGCGAGATCCACGAGCCGGGTACCCGGCCAGATAACACCCGCGAGGTTATCCTGCCTCAACAGCGGCAGCTATTGGCCAAAACTACTCCTGTTCGTCCCTAACACCATCCGCGGCGACCTTGCCTGACAACATCACCATCGGCACCCCGCCACCGGGGTGCGTCGTACCCCCAGCAAAGTAAAGACCACGCCAATAGCGGGAGCGGTTGGGGGGCCGGCGCAGGGCGGCCCAGCGATCATTAGCCGAAGCGCCGTACAGGGCGCCTTGCCAGGCGCCGCTGCCATTTTTCAATTCCAATGGCGTTAAGATTTTGGTCTCGCGCAGCCGGCCGCTCAGGCTGAAACCCCGCTCCGCCAATCTCTGCAGAACCAGATCGCGATAGCGATACCGCTCCTTCTCCCAATCAAAGTGGCTATCGAGTGAAGGGGCATTAACCAGGACAAACCAGTTCTCATGACCGGCCGGTGCATCCGTCTCATCCGTCTTGGCGGTAATCGCCACATAAATAGTTGGGTCTACCGGTGGCTCCCCGCGAGCAAAGATGGCATCAAACTCCGCCTCATAATCTTCGCTAAAGAAGATATTGTGATGCGCCAGTCGAGCATCCTGGCCTTCGACACCCAGGAGCATGATAAAGCCGGAACAGGAATTGGCAGCCGGCGGTTGGTAACCAGTTGCCGGCAACAACGTCTGCATCGTCGTCGCCACATCGATGTTACTGACCACGACCCCGGCTGAGATCTGCTCCCCATCGGCCAATTCGACCCCCTGCACCGTGCGTCCTTTCGTCAGAATCCGTTTGACAGCACAGCCACAGCGAATCTCTACCCCCAACTCCGCTGCCAACCGGGCCAAGGCACTGGCAATTGCATAGATGCCACCTTGCGGATACCAGACGCCGCCGGCCAGCTCCACATGGGCAATCACATTGAGGGTGGCTGGCGCCAGGTACGGGCTGGCGCCGGCATACGTGGCAAAACGACCCAGAAGCTGCCGAATTTCTGGCGACTGAACATGGCCGGCAATCGCCTGGCTCATCGTCCGCAACCCATCGGCTTTCAACCAATCCCAGGGCGGCACCTGCAAGAACTGGCGCCAGCCCGGCGGCGGCCCGTAGATGAAAACAGGTCCGGTCACACGGTGGATGTCGGCTGCATACGCCAGATAGCGAGCGTAGCCCTCGCTGTCAGCCGGGGCCACGCCAGCGATCTGCGCCTGCATGGTTGCCAGATCCAGGCTGGCATCCAGCGTCCCGCCCTGGGCAAAGAAGTAACGGGTCAATGGCTCGACCGGCAAAAGCGTGAGGTAATCGCGCAGGTCACGCCCCGCCGCAGCAAATAAATCCTCCAGGACATGGCGCATGGTGATAACAGACGGCCCGGTATCCCAGCGAAAGCCACCGGCCCGCCATTCCCCCATCTTGCCGCCCACCGCCTCATTTTTCTCCAGCACAATGACCCGGCGCCCGGCGGCGGCCAGCCGGATGGCTGTCGTCAGACCACCTATACCAGCGCCCAATATCAGCGTAACTTTTTCCTGGTTCATCACATTTCCTGATCTCGACAACGGCACCAGATCGGCCCGTCGCCCCAACAAAATCCGTGCAAAATCATGACAACTGTTGCTTTTGTCGATGATTTGTACAATAATTGTAACGTATTTGCACGAAGTTTGACAGATCCATGTTCAGCTTTTGTCCGTCATACTGATAGTTTTACCGTTTTCATTGAGAGGAAATACGGCATGTTGGCTTCAACCGAAACCTGGGAAAATCCATTATTGCGACTGGCGCTGGCGGGAAATCAACCGCTGCCACTGGATCACGCTGCCGAATATGAAGCAGAACATCTCGAACAAGCCTATGCCCATTGTGCCGAGTTGACCCGCTTTCACAGCCAATCCTTTTACGTGGCCACCCAGCTGCTCCCCCTACCAAAGCGCCAGGCCACCCGGGCCCTGTACGCCTTTTGTCGCGTGACCGACGAGATTGTCGACAATGCCAGCGGCGATGCGGCGGCGGATCTGGCTGCCTGGCGGCAGGAGGCGTTGTCAGGCCGACCGGCCGGTCACGACCAGGTCATTCTCGCCTGGACCACAACCCGCGCCCAATATGGTATTCCCCGCAAATATGCTGAGCAGCTGATCGATGGCTGTGCCCAGGATCTGACCAAGAATCGCTACGCCAACTTTAATGAATTGGCTGATTACTGTTACCGGGTCGCCTCGACCGTGGGCCTGATGAGTATGCATATTATTGGCTTTCAGGGTGAAGAGGCAATACGGTACGCGATTAAGCTGGGCGTCGCCCTCCAGCTAACCAACATCTTGCGCGATATCGACGAAGATTGGGCACGTGGCCGTCTCTATCTGCCCCAGGATGAGCTGGCCAGCTTTGGCCTCTCTGAAGCTGACATTGCCGCCGGCCGGCACGACGAGCGCTGGCGCGATTTTATGCGTTTCCAGATTGAGCGCACCCGCCGCATCTACGACGAGGCCTGGCCGGGCATCGCTCTGCTGGATTCGGACGGCCGCTTCGCCACCGCTGCCGCCGCCACGTTCTACCAGGAAATCCTCAGCGATATCGAACGGCACGATTACAACATATTCGGCCGGCGTGCCTTTGTACCCAAATGGCAGAAGATCCGTCAGCTGCCCCAACTTTGGTGGCAAACCCGTTCCATGGAGCCGCAAACTATCAGCGCCTAAAGTAATCCGGACTGGCAACGGCTAATTCAACGGGCAATAAAAAAGGCGACCAAAAATGGCCGCCTTTTTTGCTTACTGTGTACGGCCCAATGGCTAATCCCGCACAGGCAGCCCGCTGGGCACCGTAGCCGGGACATAATGGTTCAGGTCAAGGGCCCGCGGCGAAGTCAGCGAGTGGAGGAAGACGACAATCAGATCCACTTCTTCGTCGGTCAACATCCGTTGGGGCGCGGCTTTTGGCGTCACGTTCGCCAGCAGAATGTCAGCTGAAACCAGCTCGGGCTGATACGTCACGGCATAGAGCGGCGCCAATGTGTTGGCGTCAAATCGGGCCAGAGCACCGGCCGGATCCAGATGATGCTGGATCACTTGCTCCAGCGTACCGTAAATGCCATTGTGCATGTAGGGCGCCGTCAACGCCACATTGCGCAGCGGCGGCGTCCGGAAGGCAAATTGGTCGGCCGGATCAGCCGTCTCCAGGAAACGGCCCAGGTCTGTACCCAAAGTATCCTTACCGGGCCCAATCTGCGGTACCGCCAGATTGTAAAATTGCTGATCGGTCAGCAACGGGCCAGAATGGCATTGACCGCAGTTGGCCTCGCCAAAGAATAACATCGCCCCCTGCACCGCTTCACTACTCAACGCTGCATCATTACCGGCCAGGAAACGATCCCAGGGGCTATCGGTGAAGGTAAAGGTAGCGATCTCATACGCCGCAATTGCGTTGGCGGCATGCTCAAAGCCTAATTCGGCCAGCGGCACATCAGGATAAGCCAGGTTAAACAGGGTGCGATAGGCCGGAATAGCCAGCAAGCGGTCCATGAGCGCAGCCCAGATCCCGGTAAAATCGCTGTTGTCCAGCGCCGCGATCTCGTTGTCGCTGCCATCGCTGCTCAAATCACCGCTGGCGCCGCGCATCTCATCGCGAGAGGTGACGGGGAACATTGCCTGGGCCGCCAACGGGCTCTCCAGCCCTACCGGCAGGAGATCTTCGGCCGGCGTATCCAGGTAAGTTTCATGGAAATTGACCCGGCCATCCCAGAACATTGTCTCCCACTCAGTTGCGCCGCGATTAAAGATCTCTGGTGCATTGCGCGGGATCAACTCCCGCCCCAGCCCCATCTCACGTGCCGTACCCAATCCCAGGCCACCGGTCCCCAGCGACAATGGCAACCCATCACCGCTATGCAACAGCGGATGATGGCAGGTGGCGCAGGAAATGTCCCGATTGCCACTGAGAATCTTGTCAAAGAACAGGGCTTCACCCAACTCCACCTGGGCTGGATTGCGCTCACTGTTCCACTCCGGCTGATAGACGCCACCATTATTCAGCACCCGGCGCAGCTCGGCCGGGGCGGTAGCAACGCCTGGTTGAAAGCGAATGGCCAGATAAATGATAGAGGCGAAGAGGACCAGGCCAAAAATGCCTACAATCGTACGGCCATTGTATGGCGGTCCGGGGATCTGTTCATCAGTAGTTGAGCTAAGCATATCTTCCTGCCATGACCTACACCCTGCGCAATGATAGCACGTATGTAAGCTTCGTTACATTAATCAGGGATAATAATCAAATATACGAGCATACTAATCATTAGCTCAATAGCGATTCGATACTAGCTGCGGCGGAAAGCTGCCTGAAACGGGAGGTAAACATTGATACTCGTAACCGGAGCGGCCGGAAAAACGGGCGCACATGTAATAACGGCACTGGCCGGCTCAGGCATGGCCAGCCGCGCCCTGGTCCGCAGCGAGCAAGCGGGAGAACACGCTCTGGCTGCCGGCGCCAGCGAAATCATTGTGGGCGACATGACGGCTGCCGGCATCTGGACCGAGGCGCTGGCAGGGGTCAGCCACATCTATCTGATTTGCCCCAACATGCATCCGGCCGAACTGACCATTGCCCGTCATCTCCTGGCGGCCGCAGGACCAGAATTACACATCGTCTATCATTCCGTCCTGCATCCACAGACCGAGGCGATGCCGCACCATTGGCAGAAGCTGCGCGTTGAGGAGCTGTTATTTGCCAGCGGCAACCCGTTCACCATCCTGCAGCCAACCGCCTACATGCAAAACCTGCTGGCCGGCCGCGAACGCCTTCTTTTGGATGGGGTATTGGCCAACCCGTACACGGTTTCAGCGCCAATCAGCCTGATCGATTTGCCGGATCTGGCAGAAGTAGCAGCCCGGGTCCTGACGGAGCCAGGGCATGAAGGGGCGATTTATGAGCTCGCCGGAACAACGGCGCTGACGCAGACTGAGGTAGCCCGTCAGCTAAGCGTGGTGCTGGACCGGCCGGTTCAGGCCCAGGAGATACCCCTGACTGATTGGCGGACCAGCGCCGGCCCCAACCTGAACCCGTACGCCCTAGACACCCTTAGCCGTATGTTCCGCTACTATGCCCGCCACGGCCTCGTTGGCAACCCGAACGTCCTTCGCTTGCTGCTCGGCCGCAAACCAGCCACACTGGCCGACTTCGC
>JACKBM010000013.1 GCA_020634575.1 Ardenticatenales bacterium
CATCGTCCATTTGCTGATGCTGGTCATCGGCGTGGCGCTGCTGTTTGCCGCCGGCCTGCTGGTCTTTGACCTGAGCCTGCCCCAGTCGTTTATCAACATGCTCATCGCGGTCCTGATCGGCAGCGCCAGCTTTTTTGCCTTTGGCTTCCTGCTGGCTGCCGTCCTGCCCTCAAGCCGGGCGGCCCTCTCGGTTGGTATGGCGGTTTTCTTCCCGATGTTGTTCCTGTCCGGCGCCGCCCTGCCCCGCGAGATGTTCCCCGAGGCGGTCAAAACGGTGGGCAATTTCCTGCCGCTGACCCATGTGGTTGAGCTGATCAAAGGGGTCTGGTTCGATGGCAACTGGTCGACATCAGCGCTGGCTGTTTTGGCCGGCTTCCTGGCCCTGAGTCTCGTGGTTGCCGCACGTCTATTCCGCTGGGAATAAGCTGTCCAGAGGAGGATTCACCATGAAACAGTATCATCACGGCTGGTACTTTGTCGCCTTTGCCCATGAACTGACACAACCCATCACGCCGCTGAACATCGGTCAGAACCGGCTGATGCTGGTGAAAGACGCGGAAGGTGTCCAGGCTTACAACGCCGACTGTCCCCATCGCGGCGCCCACCTGGCGTACGGCGGTGAGCTGGACGGCAACTGCGTGGTCTGCCCGTTCCACCATTACAAGGTGGGCCTGGGCGAGGAATCCAGCCACGGTTTCCGCACCCGGGGCTATGCGACGCGGGTCATCGGCGGGCTGGTGCTGGTGCGCCTCTCTGACACCTTTGATTTTGGCGTGCCCGATTTCCTGGAAACATTGCATGAGCGGCACCACTTTGTGCCGGCTTTCACCCGTCAGCTCAAAGCGCCGGGTGAGCTGATTATCGAAAATGGTTTTGACAATGCTCATTTCCGGCCGGTTCACCGGGTCAGCGCCGGCAACTTCGACGCGCATCGGACCGCCGCCGGCAATCTGCAGGTCAACAGCCAGTTCCTGGTCACCATCCAGATCCCGATGGGCGGCAAGATGGTGGCCAAACGGAATGAGGTCCCGCTGGACCTGAATGCGTTCAGCCCCTGCTTCAGTATCGCCCAGATCGGCGGGCAGTTGCCCTATGTGCTGATCACCGGCGCTACGCCCAACCCGGACGGCACCACCAGCCTGCGCCTGGCGCTGGGCATGTCCCGCAAGGTGTACGGTGACCCGCCCAAGCAGCGCTGGGTCGACCATTTCATCGCCAGCAGCCTGGCCGGCATCAATGACGATGCCGCTATCTGGGAACATATGTCGCTGGATGCACCGCAGCAGTTCACCGCGCAGGATAAGGCGATCGAAGCGTTCCAATCTTTCTGCCAACCCTTCTACGAGGCGGAGCATGAAGCCGTATCCCTTTGACCTGGCTGAAGGGCTGGCGGGTTATTGCCAACCGGCCGGATCCGAGCGCGTGCTCTGGCTTCATGGTTACACCATGGACTCCACGCTCTGGTTCGACCTCTGGTCGTTGCTGCCCGGCTGGTCCCATTTCGGGCTGGATCTGCCCGGCCACGGCCGCTCCGCGCCGCTGAGCCCCGGCCAATCCCTGGCCGAACTGGGCCGCCAGCTGGCTGACGTGGCCCTGGCCCATGACATCCAGCACCTGGTCGCCCTCTCCTTTGGCGCCATCATCGGCCTGCAAATGCTGCTGGAAGCGCCCAACCAGTTTCAGACAGTCACCCTGGCCGCCGCCAACTTCACCGGCGGGCCGGAAGATCCCCACACGCAGCTCCATTACCGCCGCCTGGCCCGCCATTACTGGCACAAAGGGGTCGGCCCGGAGCTGGCCCAGCTCTGGATGTCCGCGCCGCCCGATATTTTCAGCGGCGCCGCCCGGGACAAAGCGCTTTTTCAATCCATCGCGACCGTTGTGGAGCGGCATAGCTGGCAGGAAATGCGCTCGATGGCCTACATGAAGTTGACCAGCGACAAGCAGTCCAAACAGCTGCCCGCCCTGGGTCGCTGCACGGCACGGGGCCTGGTCCTGGTCGGCAGTGACGACATGCCCGCCTTCAAGGAGGCCGCCCCGCAGATTGCGGCCCATTGGCCCGGTGCGCAGGTGCGTTGTGTCGCCGATGCCGGTCATCTGCCCCTGCTCGAGCGGCCGGACCAGGCCGCCTGGCTGCTTGATGCCCACTGGCGGGACCGGCTGCCGGCCCCCATGTCGGAGTCAGCCCCATGAATGCTGTGCCCCTGACCAGCCCCGGCCGCGCTGCCCGCACTGAAGCGCTTTTTGCCGCCGGCGCCTCGCTGGCCGTCGCCCAGGAACTGCTGGCCTACAGCGAGGGGCGTGAACCGTTTGCGGCGGCGCTCCCGACTCTGCCGCTGGCGGACGAGCCGCACCTGGCGGCCTGGGCGGGCTACGTTGAGCAGGCAACCCCTGGTGCTGCCGCCACCGTGCTGCGCGAGGTCCTGATCCAGCTCCATTTTCCCATCCGCCGCGGCATCAGCCGCCAGCCGGACTATTTGCGGGCTACGCGCCAGGGTCAACTACCGGCCGCTTTGCCGCCCGGCCTGCCCCTGGCTGAACCGGACAAGGTGCAAATCAGCCTGCATGAGGGACCGGCCGGTCGCCTGCCGGTCATTGTCGCCGGCTGCCGGGCCGACTTTGTCACCCTGCTGCAGGCGCTCTGGTACCGCAACGAGCCGGTGGCCGTACCCGACAACATCGGCGCCGCCTTTATCTCCGGCTACAACAACTGGGCCCGGATTCGTGAGCTGAAGCACAGTTGGCTGGCGGAAAACCAGCCGATCGCGGCGCTGGCCGCCAGCGAATGGGCCGCCGCCTTCAAGCAGACCATCGCCCCCCACCCCGGGCTTTATCAGGACCGCTTTATGCTGGTCGGACCGGGCGCATACAGTGGGATCACAGCCGCGACGCTCGGGCTGACCCCGGCAGAGTGGGCGGCGCTGTCGCTCCGGCTACGCATTGAACATGAATACACCCATTACGCGCTGCAGCGGCTGGGTTGGCCGCTTCGAGCCCATGCCCTTGACGAGCTGCTGGCCGACTTTCGCGCCCTTGTCGAGGTGACCGGCCAGCCAACGCTGCCCTGGTTAAACCATTTGCTCGGGCTGGAAACGGCTGAGCCGGGGCGGCTGGCCCATTACCGGGGTGAGTCGCCGCTTTCGGAGCCGGCCTTTGCCCTGTTGCGCCGGTTGGTGGCGAGGGCGGCTGAGCGTATGGTGGCTGATTGGCGGGAGTTACCGGCCGCTGCCCGGCGCGGCCCGGAACTACTGCCCTTCCTGGCCAGCTTTGCCGCCCAGCCCCTTGAACTTCTGGCGACCTCGCCTGAACCAGTCTGAAAACATTGCCGCTGCGGCCAGCAGCCAACCTGGCCCATCTCTGGAGGAAATCGTGGCCCTATTTCGACAAAAAGCATTGGACAAGTTGCGTTCCCCGGAGCAGCTTGACGAGATCATGGTCGTCACCTCGCCGCAGGGCTGGCTGGTGCTGGGCACCGTCCTGGCCCTGATCGTGGCCGCCCTCGTCTGGAGCGCCGTCGCCTCCATCGAGATGTCCGTCCGCGGCCAGGGCGCCCTGGTGGCCGGCCCCAGCGGGAGCGAGCTTTCTTCCGTGCTGTACGTCTCGCTGTTTGACGCTTACCAGATCGAGCCGGGCATGACGGTCCACGTCGCCCCGGCCAACGTGCGCAAGGAGGAATTTGGCCTCCTGCAAGGCGAGGTGATCGCGGTCAGCACCGAACCGGCGCCTTATGAGCGGATGCTCCAGGTCACCGGCAGCGACTCCGTGGCCCAGATGTTGCTGGCCGATGGGCTGCTGGCCGAAGTAGAAATACGGCTGCTGGCCGATGACGAAACGCCCACCGGCTACGCCTGGACCTCCGCCCGCGGGCCGGATCAGCAGCTGGTAGCCGGCATTTTTTCGACCGGCAACATTATCGTCAGCGCCGAAAAGCCCATCGACCTTGTTCTGACCAACTTCAGCCGGCTCTTTGGCGGCGAAAGCTGAACCAACCTGACAGGTTAAACCATGACAGTCGCTATCCAGTCACCCGCCAACCGCCTGTGGCGCAGCCTTTGGGGCGGGCGCCGGCACAAAACCCCGACGTTATTGCAGATGGAGGCCACCGAGTGTGGCGCCGCCGCGCTGGGGTCGATCATGGAATATTACGGCCGGGTGGTGCCGCTGGAGGAGCTGCGCCAGGCGTGCGGCGTCTCGCGTAACGGCAGCAAGGCGAGCAATATCCTGCGGGCCGCCCGGGCTTACGGCTTTGAGGCCAAGGGCTACCGCCGCTCACCGGAAAAGCTGGCTGCCGGCGAATTACCAGTCATCATTTTCTGGAACTTCAATCATTTTGTCGTCGTGGAAGGGTTTGCCGGCAACCGGGTTTATATCAATGACCCGGCCAAAGGACCGCGTGTTGTCTCTTATGAGGAGTTTGACGAATCGTTTACCGGCGTGGTCCTGACGATCCGGCCGGGGTCAGATTTCCAGGCCGGCGGCCGGCGCGAATCGCTGGTGGGCGCTCTGCGGCAACGGCTGCGCGGCTCCAGCAGCGCCTTGAGCTTCCTCTTCCTGGCCACCCTCTGCCTGACCATCCTGGGGCTGGTTATCCCCTCCTTCACCCGGATTTTTATCGACAGAATTCTGGTGCGCGGTCTTGATAGCTGGATTTTGCCGTTGCTGATCGCCATGGGCGTGACGCTGCTCTTTTCCCTGGTCCTCAACGCACTGCGCCAGCATTACCTGCTGCGCCTGGAGACGAAGCTGGCTATCAGCGGCTCCAGCCAATTCCTCTGGCATGTGCTGCGCTTGCCGGTCGATTTCTTTCTGCAGCGGCGCGCCGCCGATATCAGTGTGCGCGTCTACACCAATGACCAGCTGGCCCAGCTGCTATCCGGGCAGGTGGCCACCAACCTGCTGAACGTGTTTCTGGTGCTGTTTTACGTGCTGGTCATGATCCAGTACGACCTCCTGCTGACTGGCGTCGGCGTGCTGATTGCCCTGTTGAATATGCTGGTGTTGCGGCTGATCGCCCGGCGCCGGGTGGATATGAGCCACCAGGTCGTCAACGAGCAGGGCAAGCTGACTTCGGTGTCCTACAACGGCGTCCAGATGATTGAGACGCTGAAAGCGACGGGTCGCGAGGGTGACTTTTTCGCCCGCTGGGCCGGCCATCAGGCCAAGGTGATCAACGCGCAGCAGAAGCTGGCCGTCAGCTCAGAGCTGTTGGCGGCGCTGCCGGGCCTGTTGCTGTCAATCAACACGGCGCTCATCCTGGTGCTGGGCGGCCTGCGCATCATGGCCGGTGAGCTGTCTTTGGGTGAGCTGATCGCCTTCCAGGCACTGGTGCTCAGCTTCCTGGCGCCGGTCAACCAGCTCGTCAGCCTGGGCGACCGGCTGCAGCAGACGGAATCCGGCATGAACCGGGTCAATGATGTCTTGCGCTACCCGGCGGAAACGGAGACGGCGGTAGCCGTAGCGGATAGTGAGGTGATCGGGCAGAAATTATCCGGCCGGATCGAGATCCGCGACCTCAACTTCGGCTACAGCCAGCTCGACGAGCCGCTCATCGAGAATTTCAACCTGACGCTCAACCCGGGCGCCCGCGTCGCCCTCGTCGGCGGCTCCGGCAGCGGCAAATCGACCATCGCCAAGCTGGTCGCCGGTATCTTCCAGCCCTGGTCCGGCCAGATCCTGTTTGATGGCCAGGCACGGGCGGACATCCCCAAAACCCGCTTGAAAAACTCGCTGGCCATGGTGGACCAGGATATCGTCCTGATTGAAGGCACCATTCGCCAGAACCTGACGATGTGGGATGAGACCATCCCGGATGCCTGGGTGGTGCGCGCCGCCAAGGATGCCGCCATCCATGAGGAGATCAGCAGCCGCCACAACGGCTATGACCACGCCATCAGCGAGCTGGGCAGCAATTTCAGCGGCGGCCAGCGGCAACGGCTGGAAATTGCCCGCGCCCTGGCCAACAACCCCTCCATCCTCATCCTCGACGAAGCCACCAGCGCCCTGGATCCGGTCACCGAGAAAACCATCGACAACAATCTGCGGCGCCGCGGCTGTGCCTGCATCATCGTGGCTCACCGGCTCAGCACCATTCGCGACTGCGACGAGATCATCGTCCTGGAGAATGGTCGTGTGGTCCAGCGGGGTACGCATGATGAGATGATCCGGGTTGATGGCCCTTACGCCCGCCTGATTAAAGCCGAAGATGCCAGCCAGAACGGGGCGCACTCCTTCTGGGACTTGTTATAGGTGAACCCATGCTAGAATCGCTGTCCGCCATCCCGCAAACCCCACTGGCCGATCTGGAGCTGTTCCTGCTCAATTTGCGCTATAAGGAAGGCCGGCTGGTCAATGTCGAGGGGCACCGGCCGCAACTGCTGGATGATGAAGCCCAGGTCTGGGTGGTCTACGCTGGTGTCGTCGACCTGTTCGCCGTGCCTGTCCAGGAGGGCGCAGTCAGCGGCACGCGGCGCCATCTGTTTCAGGCCGTGCCGGGGCAGGCGTTGTTCGGCCTGAGTAGCGCCGAAAACGGCTTTGGGCTGCTGGCCAGCGGCAGCTCAGGCACGCAACTGCTGCGCATCCCGCGCCAGCGTTTTTGGGCCCTGGCGGCAGAGCTGGAATTTAGTGCCCATATTGAGGCGATGATCGACAACTGGGTCCTGCAGCTGACGCGGGCCCTGGCCCGGCGGGTGCCGCCCAAGCCTGATTTGCTACTCAACAGCGTCAAACCACGCATCCTGGACGCGGGCGAGATTGTCTCGACCAATGAGGCGGTGCTCTGGACCCAGATCCGCTTTGGCGAGGCGACCTATTTCTGCCAACCGGAACTGGCCTTTGACCATACGGCCGGTAATTTGCCGCTGACTCGCTTTAGCTGGCTCGCCTCCCGGCTGCGCACCCAGTTACTGACCAGCGATACGGCGGCGCTGCTGGACAGCCAGGAAATTGAGGCGGCGTTGAGTTATTTCCATAGCCGGGTCAAGCTGATTATGGGCAGCAACTGGCAGCAGGATACGGCCGAAGAGCTGGACCGGCTGCAGGCCCGGGCCGCCGCTGAACAGCAAACGATGGAGCAGGCGCTGACCCGCTTGCGGCAGCCGCTGGCGGCGCGGGCTACGGTGCCGCCGCCAGATGCCAGCCAGACCGACCAGCTGATGGCCGCCCTTAAACCCATTGGCGCCGCGCTGGGGCTCAACTTCCACCCGCCCCACCTCACACCCGCCGCCGCGACGCCCGCTTATGAAATTCTCGAGCAGATTGTCCGCCAGTCGGATGTGCGTACACGGGAAGTGGCGCTGCGGGGCGCCTGGTGGCGGCAGGATGGCGGGCCGCTGCTGGCCTTGACGGCGGCGGAGAACCGGCCGGTCGCCCTCATCTACCAGGGCCGCGGCTACCAGATTTTTGACCCATTGACGCATGAATACCGGCCGGTCGACCTGGCCGCATCGGTCCAGCTCGGCCCCCTGGCCTACAGCTTTTATCGCCCCTTCCCCAACAGCGCCGTCACCCTGCGCGACATCTTGCGCTTCAGCCTGCAGGGCAATCGGGACTCGTTCCGTCTGAACCTGGTAGTGGGGGCGCTCATTGCCCTACTGGGGCTGTTGCCGCCAATCGCCACCGGCCTGGTTTTTGACCACCTCATCCCGGAAGCGCAGGTTAATCTGCTGCTACAGATGGGTCTGGGGCTGTTGGCTACCGCATTGGCCATGGCGATACTGCGGACCGTCCGCAGCCTGAGCCTCATCCGGCTGCTCACCCAGGTTGATAGCAGCTTGCAAGCAGCTACCTGGGATCGGCTGTTGAAATTGCCACTGACCTTTTTTAAGGAGTACACGGCCGGTAATCTCGGCAGCCGGGCGATGGGCTTTGCCCAGATCAACCGGATCATCTCCGGCCACGTGATCACCACGATCCTGACTGGCCTCTTTTCGATTTTTAATCTGCTTCTGCTCTTTTACTACAGCCCGACCCTGGCAGCAGTCGCCCTGGTCCTGGTGGTTGTGGCGCTGGGCGTGACCCTGTTCGCCGCCCATTATTTCCTCCGCCATCACCGCGAGCTGAGCGAGATCCAGGGGAATTTATCCGGCCTGGTGCTGCAATTGCTCACCGGGATCGCCAAATTCCGGGTAGCCGGCGCTGAGCATCATGCCTTTGCCCTCTGGAGTGAGCGTTTCGCCGAGCAGAAAAAGCTGTACACCCAATCCCGGCAGGTCACCAACCGGCTGTCGACGTTTAATACTGGCTTCTTTCTGCTGGCCAGCATCATCCTGTTCGGCCTCATCGCCTACTCTGACACAATCGCCTTATCAACTGGTGACTTTGTCGCCTTTAATCTCGCTTTTGCCCAGTTTATGGGCGGCTGGATGATGCTGGGCGGGACGATGATCGCCGTCCTCAGCGTCATCCCGATGTATGAAAGATTGCAACCAATCCTGACAGCGCTGCCGGAAACGGATGAGAGCAAGGTCCACCCCGGCGAGCTCAAGGGCAACGTCGAGGTGAGCCATCTCTCCTTCCGCTACAGCGAGGATGGCCCGCTGGTGCTGGATGATGTCTCGATCAAAGCAGAACAGGGGGAGTTCGTCGCTCTGGTGGGCCCTTCCGGCTCCGGCAAGTCCACAATGCTGCGGCTGCTGTTGGGCTTTGAGACGCCCGCGACAGGCGGCATCTTCTATGATGATCAGGATTTGCTTGATCTGGATCCGCGCGAGTTGCGCCAACAGCTGGGCGTTGTCCTGCAAAACGCCACCCTGATGAACGGTGACATCTTCGAGAACATCGTCGGCGCCTCGTCCAGCCTGACCGTTGAGGATGCGTGGGAAGCGGCCCGCCAGGTGGGGCTCGATGCCGACGTCGAGAAGATGCCGATGGGGATGCACACCATCATCAGCGAACGGGGTGGCAATCTTTCGGGTGGCCAGCGGCAACGTATTCTAATCGCCGCCGCTATCGTCAATCGGCCCCGCATCATCTTCTTTGACGAGGCGACCAGCGCCCTGGACAACCGGACGCAGGCGATCGTCAGCCAAAGCCTGGAACAGCTCCAGGCAACCCGCATTGTGATCGCCCACCGGCTGAGCACGATCATCAATGCGGACCGTATTTATGTGTTTGAAAAAGGCCGGATTGTTCAGTCCGGCAGTTATGAATCGTTGATCAGAGAGCCCGGCCCCTTTGCTGAGATGGCCCGGCGCCAGATAGCCTAGATAGCCGCCGTCGCGGCCCACATTGTAAGGAGAAATCGATGGATAACGACACAATCAAAGCCCGAGCCCGTTCTTTTATCGCTGCCCTGAACGCGGGGGATAAGGAGACGATTGAGGAAATGCTGGCGCCGGATTACGTGCAGCACAGCGAGGGCGTGCCCGAAAGCCGCGACGCCTTTATGGTCTATGTTTTCTCGCTCATTCGTGCCTTCCCGGACGGCAAATTTATCATCGACGACATGATTGCCGAAGGGGACAAGGTGATGCTGCGCTGGACCTACAGCGGCACCAACACGGGCAGCTGGATGGGGGCGCCGCCCACCGGCCGGAAAGTCTCTTTCTCCGGCATGGACCTCTGGCGCTACAACGAGGCCGGCCGCCTGGCCGAAATCTGGTTCGTCACCGACCGTCTGGTGCTGATGCAGCAGCTCGGCGCCATGCGCCAGTGGGGTCCCAAGATGCCCCAGGCAAAAGCGGCGTAACGCGCAACGCATATGAAAAGCGGGGGTCACGGCCCCCGCTTTTTTGATCAACCCCGACCCTGGCGCTGGTGGCCAACCGCTGGTGGGTCGCACCGGTTTTGTGCGTTGGTCGGGTTCAGCTGCTGAAACCGGTGCGACCCACCGGTCCTGACCCCCCAGCCCCGCATAAAAAAAGCCCCGTACGCCGGGGCGCACGGGGCCTATGGTGGGCAGGGTGAGGGGTTAGTTGGCGTATTGCTGCTGCTGGACGAAGAGGCGTTGCAGCGGATTGAGCCGGTAGGCGGGCCGGGCGTGGCCTTCGCTTTCCTCGCGGTGGCATTGCAGCCAGGATTTGGCTTGCAGGGAGAGGAGCGTGTCGGGCGCGGCGTCGGCGAGGGTTTTTTCGGACCGGCCGGTTGGGCAGGCCAGGTGAGCCAACAGCCGCTTCTCCACCTCACTCAGCCGCTGCCAATCCCGGGCAAAATGGCTGGCCAGGTCAGCATGTTGCTGGGCGTAGGCCGTCACCGGCGGCTGCAGGGCCCGCAAATTATCGCCCACCCGCTGGTGGATCTCGCGCGGCGACAGGGCCCGCAACCAACCCGCGGACAGCTCCAGCGCCGCCGGCAGCCCGCCCATCGCTTCACAAAGCTGGACACAATCCGCATGGTCCAGACCAGTCGCCGGCCCCTGACCCGGCAGATGGCGGCGCACCGCCTCGCTGAACAGGGTCAACGCGGATTCCCCCTGGCCAGTTTGCGGGCAACAATCCGCCGCCGACGCCGGCAGGCCAAACAGGGGCACCACTTCCTCGCCCGCCAGGCCCAGCCAGATTCGGGAGGTGACCAGGACGTTGGTTGTCTCGCTGGCCCGTAGCAACCGCACCAGCTCTGGGGCGGCGTCGAGCTGGTGCTCAAAGCCATCCAGAATCAACAACACCTCACGCTGACGGAGCCAGTTGAGCAGTTCGGGCAGCGGGTTTGCCTGGTCCTGGGCGACGTCCACGACCTGGTTCAGCCGTTGCCAGATACTCTCGGGCCGGTCGTCATGACAGGCGACATAGAAAACGCCGTCCTGAAAATTGGTCAGTTCCAGCCAGCCCACGCGGGTGACGAGACGGGTTTTGCCGGAACCGGCCGGTCCCGCCAGCGTCAGCAGCCGGCAATCCTTATGTGCCAGCCGTTCCTGAATGTGGGCCAGTTCAGCCTGGTAGCCAATCATCGGCGTGATTTCGGCCGGCAGATTATGGGGCGTCCGCTCACCAAGGAGCCGGTAATGCCAATCATCCTCGTTGAGATCGAGGAACAGAGCGACGGTCCGCTGCGGCGGCTTCAGCCCCAGTTCGTCCTGGAGGAGATTTTGATAATGGAGATAATGCCGCAGCGCCTCGTTACGCATCCCCATGGCGCCCAGGCAATGGATCAGCTGATGATTACCATGGGTGCTGAGCGAATCCAGGGCCAGCTGCCGTTGCGCCAGGCGCAGGGCCGGCTCATACTGCCCCTGACGCATACGCGCTTCGGTCAGCAACGCCAGCGCATTGGCCACCTGCCGGTGAACCTCCTCACGCCGTTCCCGCGCCCACTCCTCAAACATGTCGCTGTCAATGAGCAGCCCATCGAGAAATTCATCCCGGTACAGGTTGACCGCCTGCTCCAGCTTGGCCAGGCAACCAGAACAGACCAGCACATGCCGGTGTTGATGGCTCTTGACCTGACCGATCAATTGGTTAAAGCGAACGATATCTACCAGGATATCGGCCTGAATATTCAACTGCAGGCTATTACTGTCTGTCTGAATAAAGGGAAGTGAGCGGGCGTTGTCCCCCAGCGCTTTGCGCAGGGTGGCCAGGGCCTGGCGCAGATTTTGCATAGCCCGGCGGGCCGGATCATCTGGCCAGAGGATAAAGGCCAGGCTGTTGCGATCCAGCGGCCGGTGCCCTTCCAGCGAGAGGTAGGCGAGAAGCGCCCGCACCCGATCAAAACCAAAACGGGTGACCGGCTTGCCCTCGACATGTACCTGCATTTGTCCGAGTAAGGCGATGTTTAGTTGGGACATTGTTTGCTCTAGAAATGATAATGAACAGCAGTATTTCCAGTAGCATTGTCCCATCTGCCCCAGATTCAGACCTGAACCGGTGCGCCTATCTTTGCCTGGTGAGGAGTACCAGGCGAAACATGACCGGCCGGTTAACCGGCTATGACTTTCACCCCAACACAGTCTGCTTTGCCAGAAAGTGGCGCAGGTGGGCCGCCGCACAGGCAGCCCCATCCTGCTGGCTAAACAGACGCTGCATAGCCTGGGCCTGCGCCGCCAGCGTCTGGTCAGCCAGGGCGCGGTCGACCAGCGGCAGAAACTGCTGCTGGTTTAGCATCGCCCGGCTGAGCGCCCGGGCATTCCCCCAATGAACCAGATGGGCAATGTTCAACTCCTGCTCGGGAAACATGCCGAGCGCCAATATCGGGGTGCCGGCCAGGCAGGCGGTGGCCAATGTACCCAGGCCGCCATGGGTGATGGCCAGATTTGCCAGCCGATTGGCGGCTAACGCCGGTAAAAGGCCGGTGACAATGACGTTGGCCGGGGCGGGCCGGCCGGTCGCTGCCAGCAGGTGCTCAATGGGCGCGATGATTTGCCATTCGGGCCGCGCTGCAAAGAGCGCCAGAAAGGTGGGGATTAGCTCCGGATCACCACTGCTCCCCAGCGCGAAATAGAGGATTGGCCGGCTAGGATCCAGCGCCTGCAGGGCGGCCGGGAGCTCGCCGGGGTAGTGCGCGAAGACAGGTCCGACTAATCGATATTGAGCCGGGATCTCGGTAATGCCCAATAGTTCAGGCAGCTCATGTATGAGAATCAGATCGCCCGAGAATAGATCATGAAAGGTAGCAGGCGGTGTCAGGCCCAGGCGGCGGGCTGTCTCCTGGTAGGGCCAGAGGAAGGTAGCCTCCTCCGGCAGCGGCTGACCGTTGAACCAATGCTGGGCCGCGAGCAGCGGCGAGCGACCCGCCCACTGGTTTTCCTGGCATAGTCGTGTCCAGGCGTAGGGCAGCACCCAAACCAATGGCACACCGGCCAGCCGGGCGGAAAAGCGTGGTCCCATTTCATGTTTGTTGATGACGGCGACCGGCCGGTAGCGCCGCATAATCGCCGCCTCCGCCTCGATCTGCCGCACAAACTTCTCGGGCCGCGGGGCGATGCGTGACCGGCGGTACGGCGGCGGGAACAGGGTACGAAAACCGGCCGCCTGGATCAGGTGCTGAAATTTGAAGCCGTAACAGAGAAAAATCGGCTCAAAATCTGCCGCACAGGCGCGCGCCAGCTCAATCTGGACCGTGGTATCGCCCAGATTGCCGGTCGAGGTGGTGAACAGCAGGACCGGTTTGGTCGCCATCAGTCTGCGGCCGTTGGCGCCGCCACAAACTGGCGCAACGCCTCTGCCGCCCGGGCCGGACCGTCGACGGCCGCCAGACGCGCCTGCCACTGAGCCGCCCGCGCCCGCATCGCCTCATCAGCCAACAGCTCAGCCAGGGGTTCGATGAAGCCGCCCGCGGCTGCCGCCTCACTGTCTAGCGACCGCGCCAGACCGGCGTCCGCCAGCAAACGCAGATTCAACCGCTGCTCCGGCGACATCGGAATACCCAGGGTCGGTGTGCCGGCTGTCACTGCGGTGTAGAGTGTGCCCAGCCCGCCATGGGTCAGGGCAACATGGGCGACGGGATTGACCAGGTGGGCCGGCAGCCAATCTGATAGCTGGACGTTGGCCGGCGCCGTCACTTCCTGACCGCGCAGCCGGGCCTTGATTGGGGCGATAACCTGCCAGTCCGGCCGGCGGGCAAAGTGGGGCAACATCGCGGCCAGCAACTCCGGGTCACCGGAGCTGCCCATGGCAAAGTAGATGATGGGCCGGGTCTGGTCCAGCGCCCCCACCCAGGCCGGCGTTTCGCCGGGCAGCCGGGCAAAGATCGGGCCAGAGTAGGTGTAACCGGCCGGTAGCGCCGCCTGCCCGGTCAGCTCCGGCAGGTCGGTCACGATCGTTAGATCACCCTCAAATAGATCGTGGAACTGAGTGGGGATGGGCAGGCCAAGCAGCCGGGCCGTCTCCTGGTAGGGCGCCAGGAACTCCGCTTCAGCCGGCAATGGTTGGCCAGGGTAGAAATGCTCGGCAACCGTGAGCGGATGGTCGCCTAACAGCCCACTTTCGTGACAGGGGCGCGTCCAGGCATAGGGCAGCACCCAGACCAGCGGGATACCCGCAGCCCGGGCCGAGAAGACTGGCCCCAGCTCATGTTTATTGACGATGGCTACCGGCCGGTACCGCTCATACAAAGCCATTTCCGCCTCAATCTGGCGGACAAATTTCTGCGGGCTGGGGTTGACCGGCCGGACCCGAATAGGCGGCAGAAAAACCGTTTTGAAGCCAGCCTCGCTGATCAAATTGCTGAAGCGGAAGCTGTAGCAAAGAAAAATCGGCTCAAAATCCGCCGCACAGGCCCGGGCAATTTCCAGAAGCGTCGAGGTATTTCCCAAATTGCCTGACGAAACGGTAAACATGATGACAGGTTTCATCGCATCTTTCTCCTTAAATTAGGCCGCCGCGGGCACGCTGGCGAGATAGTGGGTCAGTAACCGGGCGGTGGGCCGATCGTGTTGCCAACGGCGGAATTCGCCCTGCAGTTCCACCATCTGGGCCCGGGCTGTTGTGGATGCAAGCAGCTCATCGACCGCCGCCACGACCTCGGGCGGGGTGGTATCAGCAAAGGAAAGCCGCTTAGCCGCACCTCTGGCCACAATCAGATCGATATTGACTGCCTGTTCCAGAAAGTTGGCAAAGCCGACAAAGGGTGTGCCGCTGTAACAGGCGGTGCCGATGGTGCCGCTGCCGCCATGGATGACGGCGACATCAGCCAACGGGTTCACCAGATGCGCCGGCACCCGGTCGGTCAGGATCACATTAGGCGGCAGTTCGGGTGAATGGTCGCTCAGGCGCCAGCGTACAGGCGCGATCACCTGGTAATCCGGCCGCAGGCGAAAGCTTTGCAGGATGGGCAGCAGCTTATCCAGGTGGGTTGAACTGCCCATCGAGAAGTAAATGATGGGGCGGTTGCGGTCCAGCTGGCTCAGTTCCGCTGGAATGTCGCCGGGGAATTGGGCGAAATGGGGGCCAATGTAATGGTAACCGGCCGGTAAAGGCTCGCCAGTGACCGCCGGGATATCCAGCACCCAGGTTTGCTCACCGGTGTACAGCTCATGGAAATCGGCCGGTTCGGGCAGCCCGAAATGGCGGGCCACCTGGCGAAACGGCTCCAGATACGCTTCCGCTGACATCATATGGTCGGGGTGGAAGATGAGGGCGAGCGGGTTGGGGCCGATCCGGCCGGTCGCAAAACAGGGCCGCGTCCAGGCATAGTTCAGCACCCAGATCAGCGGTATCCCGGCCAGTCGGGCCGAAAAGATGGGACTGATCTCATGCTTATTAATGATGGCGGCCGGCTTTTGCGCCTGCCACCATTTAAGTTCATGCTCAACCAGCTTGATCAGTCGGCCCACATCCGGGGCAAAGGGGGCGAAGCGGTAGGGTGGCGGGTAGCGCGCCTTGAAACCGGCCTGGCTGATGAGATTGCTGTAGCGAATGCCGTAGGAAATAAAATCGATCTCATAGGGATGCTCGACATCCTCTTGCAGATCACGGGCAATCTCCAGCGCGATACTCAGATCACCCAGGTTCCCCGCGGTCGCCGCCAGCGCAATTTTCGCCATAAGACACCCTCCTTAGCAGAATTTGCGCCCGCCCGGGACGCCAGGATCATTCTAGCATGAGGGTTGATTTGCCGGCTTTTCTCGCTGCTCACACTTTGCTCACACCCCGTCAGTAAAATCCCCATCGTGCAAGCAAACGACCGCTTCCAACAGGAGATAGTCCTTTGCCTGCCGCGCAAGATACATCCCGGCGGGATGGAGATGGGATTCAGGATTACCCAGCAGACGCTTGACCGGGATGTTGATTGCAGCCCTGCCATCTGGCAGGCGAAGCCTTTTTGGGCCCAAGAATGGGGTATTGGCTGTTTGGTGTGAAATTCTTGGCGATCTCTCAAATGATTACTGTCACAGAATTAACTTCTAAGTGGAGAGTGAAAACCTTATGACCGATCGCAATGATTTCCTCCAAAACTACGGTGTTGTAGTTGCTCGTGCCTGGGAAGATGAAAGCTATTTGGCGAAGCTGCAGGCTGACCCGAAAGCGACGCTTGCCGAAGCGGGCATCGAAACGATTGATGGCGCCACCATCAATATTGACATTCGTGCACTCGACCCTGAAGCCTCCCCCGACGCGCAGCTGGATCGCTGGCAGACCGGCCATGAGACCGGCGCCTACGTTCTGGTGATCCCGGAGCGGCCTGATGGATTCGAAATTGACGAGCTGGCACTTTCTGACGAGATGCTGGAAATGGTGGCTGGCGGCGCTGGCTGCTGCTGCTGCTGCTGCCCCTGCTGCTGCTGCTGGGGTGGTGATGGCGACAGCGGTTCCGGCGGCGACGGCGGCACCGTTACCAACCAGGTAGCCCCTGACGCCCAGTAAGCTGACCGGTATTCAGACTCAAACCGGCCTTTCTTAGCCTGAGCACCTGCTGGTGCAATGACCAAAATCTTGAGGATCAGTGACGTTTTCTTTAAGTGTTGGCTGGTCAGGCGCAAGAGAAGCCGGCGGCAGTTGAATAACCCGCCAGTTACAGGTGAAAAGGAAAGAGCACCCCTGGTCGCGACACCTGGAGTGCTCCGGTTCCGGCATTTCTGCCAAGACTTAATGCTTTTGCCAAGTCAATTTCTTCCACCTGACGCGGACATTATAGCATGAATTTGCTGTGATTGGTCAGCGTCTTGCCAAATCTCGTTGATTTGGGACAGCCTACCCTTTCTTGACCCAAAAGACCGGATGGCCGGGCCACGGTTGAGCGGCTTATACCGTTTCAAGCCGTGGCTCCGGTTCCCGGCCCATGAATAAGCCAGGTGAAAGAACAATGACGACCATGCCCATGCCCACGCTAACCCGGCCGCCTCTGGCCCGGATGCCCAGAATCAGCTACCAGCAAGTGAACCGGCTGGGTGGCATTCTGGCCTTCCTGCTGGGCTGCTACCGGCAGGAGGGGCCGATCTTCCGCTTCCGTATGCCGGGCAGCAGCGAGGTTGTCACGGTGATGGCCGGCCTGGAGGCCAACCTGTTTATGAACCGGCAGGGTGGTCACCATCTTTCGGCCAGCGCTTTTCGCCTGGAGCAAAATCGGGCTTACGGCGCCAGCAAGACGCTGGTCAGCCTGGATGGCGTTGAGCACCAGGAGCTGCGCCGCCGGCAGCAGTTCGGCTATTCGCGCCAGATCCTGGAGCGCCAGGTTGGCCGGGCTATCGCCCTCACCGTCGAGGCTGCTCAGCAGTTTCGCTCAGACGAACCGTTGCCGGCCCATGATTTTCTGACAAAGCTGGTTGCCGAACAGATTGGCAGCCTTTTTCTCGATTATTCACCCGGCGAGCATACAGACGACCTCGCCTATTTTCTGCGCACCGTGGTCCAGACGACTCTGATGCGCACCGAGCCCATGAGCCAGCTGGAGAGCGAGCGCTTCCTGGCGGCCCGGCAACGCAGCTGGGATCTGGCCGAGGCCATGTTGGCGGCCCGGCGGGAGAGCACCCCGGCCGATCGCAATCTGCTGGACGACCTGCTGGCCACTCAGGCCGAAGCGTCCGAGCTGTTGGCCCCGGCCGATCTGCGCATCGCCGCCCTCGGCCCCTACATCGCCGGGCTGGACGCCATTGCCAACAGCTGCAGCTTCATTTTATATGCCCTGCTGGCCCACACGGCCATTTTGGCGCAGGTCCAGCGAGAGGTTGACGCGCTCTTTGCCGCCGGACCAGTAACGGCCCAGGGGCTACGCGGACTCAAAACGCTGCAAAAAGTAATCATGGAAAGCCTGCGCCTTTACCCGATTGCGCCGGCGCTGCAGGGGACGGTGACCGCGCCGTTTACCTTTGCCGGTTACGAGATACCGGCCGGTGAGCCCATCATCGTGGCCGCCGCCGTCACCCATTTTTTGCCTGAGCTATATCCCGACCCGGAAACGTTCGACATCGAGCGCTACAGCCCGGGCCGGCAGGAACATCGCCAGCCGGGCGCCTTCGCCGCTTACGGCCTCGGCCCGCACAGCTGCCTCGGCGGCAGCCTGGCCGACGCCCAGATGATGCTGACGCTGGCGACTCTCTTGCATCATTTTGACTTTGCCATGGAACCGGCCGGTTACCAGCTTCGGGTCATTGCCAACCCGCTGCCCTGCCCCAGCCGCGAATTTACGGTGCGCATCACGCCGCGCCACCCAGCCAAATCTACCGTTTGAGGGAACTCATGATCAAGCCGAAATTCAAGGACCATTACCAGGTTGACATCACCGGCGAGGCCGCCTTTTTGCTGGCTGAGGACAATTACCACATCCTCTCCGGCCGCATCTATCCGAAACTGGCACCCCTGCTGAATGGCCAGCACAGCGTGCCGGCGATCGTCGGCCAGCTCGCCGGCCAGCTCCCACCAGGTCAGGTCTACGCGGCCATCAAAATGCTGGATGCCGCCGGCCATCTGACCGAAGGTTCCGAGCGTGAGGCGTCCGCGGCGGACAGCTACTGGCAGGCGCTGGGCGCAGCGCCGGACGAAGCGGAGAAGCAGTTGGCTGACCGGCCGGTCAGCCTGCACACCCTCGGCAGCGCCGATAGCGCCCCGCTCGCCGCCGCCCTGGCTGCCGGCGGCGCAACTTTCACAGAAGAAGGCTTCCCTATCGTCGTCACCGATGATTATTTGCAGCCGGAACTGGCCGAACTCAACGCCCGCTTTGTGGCCGCCAATCAGCCCTGGATGCTGGTCAAACTGGTCGGGCGCGTCTTCTGGATCGGGCCGATTTTTGAGCCGGGCGTGACCGGCTGCTGGGAATGTCTGGCCGACCGCCTCCGTTCCAACCGGCAGGTTGAGCGTTTTGTCCAGAACAAAACCGGCTCCGACAAGCCGCTACCGACCTCCCGCCCCTACCTGGCCACAACCGTCGCCATGGCCGCCAACCTGGCCGCCAACGAGGCGCTCAAATGGCTGGTCCAGGGGCAGAACACCGAACCACGGCAGCACGGGCTGCTCACCTTTGACACCCAATCAGCCGAGATGACCCGCCACGCCCTGACCCGCCGGCCCCAATGCCCGGCCTGCGGCGATCCGGCGGCGCGGCAGCGGGAATTTGTCCCGATTACCCTGCAGAGCCAGCCGAAACGCTTTTCCGGCGACGGCGGCCATCGCACCCGCTTCCCGGCGGAGACGGTCGCGGCCAACCAGCATCACATCAGCCCCATCACCGGCGTGATCACCTCGCTCTATAACATCATCGAGGACGTCAGCGATATTGCCTACAGCTTCACCGCCGGCCACAACTTCGCCATGATGGCCAACGACGTCAACATCCTGCGCCAGAATTTGCGCGGCCGCAGCGGTGGCAAGGGGATGTCAGCCGAGCAGGCCCGGGCCAGCGCCATCGGCGAAGCCATTGAACGCTACTCTGCCGTCTTCCGGAACGAGGATGAGCTTCGGCTGCGCGCCAGTTACCAGGATCTTGGTGGACAGGGGCTGCATCTGCAAAATGAGATCCTCTTTTTCAGCGAAAAACAATACGCCAATCGCTTGCCGTGGAACCGGCAGCAGAAAACGCTCTACCACATGGTGCCCAATCCCTTTGATGAGAAGATCACCCTGGATTGGTCGCCCATCTGGTCGCTGACCAGCCAGGAAAAACGGTACATCCCAACCTCCTACTGCTATTACGGCCACCCGGAGCTGCACCATCATTTTTCCGGCGCGGACAGCAACGGCAGCGCCGCCGGCAACTCGCTGGAAGAAGCGATTTTCCAGGGCTTCCTGGAAGTTGTAGAGCGGGATGCGATCGCGCTCTGGTGGTACAACCGGCTGGACCGGCCGGGGGTTGACCTGACCAGCTTCGGCATTACGCCGTACGTGCGCAAACTGACCGAATTTTACGGCTCCATCGGCCGCGAGCTGTGGGTGATCGACATCACCTCCGACCTGAACATCCCGACCTTTGCCGCCATTTCGCGCCGGCTCAATCGGGACGTGGAAGACATCATCATCGGCTGCGGCGCCCACCTGGATCCGAAGATCGCGGTGCTGCGGGCGCTGACCGAGATGAACCAGTTCCTCTTCCCCGTCCTGCACGATGACGCCGAAGGCAAGACGATTTACCGGACGGACGAATGGGAAGCGATCGACTGGTTCCAGCGGGCCAAACTGGCTGAGCAGCCTTACCTGGCTCCGGCTGCCAGCCTGCCCTTGCGCGCGGCCAGCGATTTCCCCAAACAGCATCATCCCGACCTGCGCGATGATATCGAGCATTGTGTGGCTATCGCTCAGAAGGCCGGCCTTGAGGTCTTTGTGCTGGATCAGACCCGGGCCGATGTGGGCTTCCCGGTTTGCAAGGTGATTGTGCCCGGTCTGCGCCATTTCTGGCGGCGGCTGGGGCCGGGCCGGCTGTACGACGTGCCGGTCGCTCAGGGCTGGCTGCAGAAGCCGGTCGCCGAAGATGAGATGAATCCATTCTCCATGTTCTTCTAGAACTGATGGTGCCAGAAAGGAGCAACCATGGCTGTCCAAACCAGAATTCAAACGGAACTCAAGCTCTCCTTCCGGCCGGATATCCGGTTCACCAGTGAGGGTGAGGGCACCGGCCGGTTACAGGGTGAGCAATTCGACCTCCCCTTCCGCAAGCTCTCAGCCGGCCTGCAAGCCGTGATCGCCCAGATGTGCGGCCCGGGCGCCACCGAAGCGGAGTTAAAAGATCTCATCAGCCAGCATGATGGCCCGATGGCTACCATGTTCCTCTACCAATACCTGAGCCGGCTGGCGGCCATCGTCTGCCACACGGTGACGCTGGCGGGACAACCGCTGGCCACCGTCGTGCCGCTGCTGTTCCCCTCGCCTTATCGCTTCCAGGCGGACGCGGCGGCAGCCCAGGCGCATTACCGCCTCTCCCGCTTTGCCTACCAGCGGCGCGATGGTGAGATGACCATTCTGGAGAGCCCGCGGGGCTATGCGAAGGTGATTTTACATGATGAGCTGGCCGGCCGGCTGCTCCACGGTCTGACGGCGCCACTCACGGCCGCCGAGCTGGCTGAAGCGGACGAGCGCCTGGACGAAACAGCCGCCCTCGCCTTCCTCAACCTGCTCCACAACGGCGCCATGCTGGAAGACCCGGCTGAAAGCGAGGACCCGGCCCTGGCCCAGTGGGATTTTCATGATCTGCTCTTCCACAGCCGCAGCCGGTTGGGCCGGCACAATTACCCGTATGGGGGGACCGGCCGGTCCCAGGGGATCTTCGAGCCGCTGCCCGCCGTCAAGCCGGCCGCCACAGCGCAGCCTATCCCTCTTTACAAGCCGGCCGACGACACCCCATCCAAACCATTGGCCACCGTCATGGCCGAGCGGCGCTCCATTCGCAGCTACAGCGAGACGCCGATTGCTGCGGCGCAGTTGGGCGAGTTTCTATACCGGGTGGCCCGGGTCAAGACAATTTTTGGCGGCGGCCCGGGTGAAGAAGAATTGAGTCAGCGGCCGTATCCGGCCGGTGGCTCCATCTACGAACTGGAGATTTACCCGGTCATCGGCCATTGTGAGGGGCTGGAGAACGGCCTATACCATTACGACCCGCTACAGCACGCGCTGCACAAACTGGCTGGCGAGAGCGCCGAGGTTAAGACCTTACTGCAACTGAGCTGGTTTACCGGCAGCCGCCAATCCCCGCCCCAGGTCTGCCTGGCCATCACGGCCCGCTTCCAGCGGCTGCAGTGGAAATATGAATCGATGGCCTACGCCCTGATCCTGAAAAACGTCGGCGTGTTGATGCAGACGATGTACCTGGTGGCGGCCGATATGGGGCTGGCCCCCTGCGCCCTGGGCGGCGGCCACAGCGACCTGTTCGCCAAAGCGGCCGGCCTTGATTACTACAGCGAAAGCACCGTGGGCGAGTTCCTCCTGGGTCGCCCCGCCGCCGAATAAGGAAAGTACCGTGATTGAAAAGCCACGTCTCAAAGATTTTTACCATGTCGAGATCATCGAGCCGGACCATGTCTTCCTCCTGACCGAAGACCGGCACAATGTGCTGACCGGCCAACTTTATAGCCAGCTTATCCCGCTGCTCAACGGCCAGCATACGGTGCCGGAGATCGTCGGCAAGCTGTCCGACAAGATCAACCCGGCCCAGGTTTACTTTGCCCTCAATCGGCTGGGCAAAAAAGGGTATCTGACTGACTCCTCCAATGGCTTACCGGTCCATGAGGCGGCTTACTGGCAACAGTATGGCGCCACTTCCGGTTACGCCGTTAGCCGGCGACGGCAACAGCAAGTCAGCCTGCGCGCCATTGGCGACGTAACGCTGGCGCCGCTGCTGGATGCCCTGGCGCAGCAGGGCATCCAGGTCGCCGACGAAGGCGATCTGCAGGTCGTGGTAGTGGATGATTATTTGCGGCCGGAACTGGCAATGCTCAACCAGGAAATGCTGGCAGCGGGCAAGCCGTGGCTGCTGGTCAAGCTGGTCGGTATGACCCCCTGGATTGGGCCCTATTTCCGGCCGGGTGAGACCGCCTGCTGGGCCTGCCTGGAGCAGCGGCTGGCCGGCAATCGCCAGGTGGAAGCGTACCTGCAGCAAAACCGGGAAAGCGACGAGCCAATCATCACCTCGCGGGGTGCGCTGGCGACCAGCCAGGGGTTCGCGGCCAACCTGGCCGCCACCGAGATCATGCGCTGGATCGTGACCGGGCAAATGAGCGCCCTGAGCGGCCTTATCATGACCTGGAACAGCAAGAGCAATGAGATCGTCCGCCACCAGGTCAGCCAGCGGCCGCAATGCCCGGTCTGCGGCGACCCGACGCTGGCCCTCGAGGCCGGCCCCATTGAACTGACGACGCGGCCCAAGGCAAGCCGGAGTGGCGCCGTCCACCAGAGCCTGACTGCTGAAGAAGCGCTGGCCAAACTGGACCACCACATCAGCCCGATTTCCGGCGTGGTGACCTGGCTGGAGGATACAACCGAGAAAGAAAATGGGCTGAGCTACACCACCGTGGCCGGTCACAGCTTCCCGTTGATCCAGAACAACCTGCGCTGGCTGCAGCGCAATTTACGCTCCCACACCGGCGGCAAGGGGCGCACGCTGGCCCAGGCCAAGATGAGCGCCATGGGCGAGGCGATTGAGCGCTATGCCTCTGTTTATCGGGGCGACGAGCCGATCGTCAAGGGCAGCCTGAATAGCCTGGGCGACGAGGCGCTGGATATTCGCAGCAACCTCCATTTCAGCCCGAGCCAATACGCTGACCGCTGGCGCTGGAACAACAACCTGGTGAACCCGATTCACCTTGTTCCTAACCCGTTCGACCCTGACCTGCGCATCGATTGGGCGCCGGCCTGGTCGCTGAGTGCCAACCGGCAACGGTTGTTACCGGCCGCTTACTGCTACTTCGGCCATCCTGACATCAACAACCATTTCTTCTGCTCCAGTGACAGCAACGGCGTTGCCGCCGGCAGCACGCGCGAAGAGGCGATCCTGCAAGGGTTTATGGAGCTGATTGAGCGGGATGCCGTTGGCATCTGGTGGTTCAATGAGCTGCAGCGGCCGGCCGTGGCCGTTGACTCCTTTGACCTGCCCTACCTGAACGCATTGCGTGCCCATTATGGCGAGCTGAACCGGGAATTCTGGGTGCTGGACATCACCAATGACACCGGCATCACCACCTTCGCCGCCGTCTCCAGGCGGGTGGATGAAGGGCCGGAGGATATCCTGGTGGGCTTTGGCTCCGGGCTGACGGCTGAGGCGGCGCTGATGGGCGCGGTTACCGAGCTGAACCAGTTCCTGCCGGCTGTCTCCAAGCTCAACGCTCGTGGGGAGCGCGCCTACGAATGGCCTACCCCGGACGCCGCCCAATGGTGGCGCGAGGTCACCGTGGCGGCCAAACCGTTCCTGCTGCCGGACAGCAGCGCCCCTGCCCGCCGGGCCGACCAGTTTGCCAACCTGGCGACAACTGATGTGCGCGATGACATCCACGTTTGCGTCGCGCAGATGAGCAAGCTCGGGCTGGAAACCATCGTCCAGGATCTGACCCGGCCGGATATCGAGCTCAATGTCTGCCGCGTGGTTGTACCGGGGCTGCGCCATTTCTGGCGCCGGCTGGGCGCCGGCCGCCTTTACGATGTGCCGGTCCAGCTCGGCTGGCTGCCGGCCGCCAAAAGCGAAGCTGAACTGAATGAATGGTCCCTGTTTTTCTAGGACCAAAGCAGGAGTTAGGCATGACAACATTTTCACCTCTTGACTTGCTGACTGTCTCGACCGATGAGCAGCTTGTCCTGCGTAGCCTGAACAAACAGCCAGGACAGACCATTCCGGAAATTGCCGCCGCGACCAAGCTGGGGCAGCCGGAAGTGGCCGTCGCCCTGGACCAATTGCTGGAAGATGGCCGCGTCGTGGAACAGTTGCAGGCTGGGCGCCGCGTCTTTTCTGTTCGCTTTGGCCAGGCCGCGCGCACCCAGGTGCGCAATATGCCGGACGCGCTGATGGCGATCTTCGCCGAGGCGCCGGAAACGTTTCTGGAAGAGGTGCCGGCAACAGCGAGCTTAAGCGCCGAAGAGCGCCAGGAGTTGTTGGCCGCGGCAAGAGAGAAAAAGCTGCTGATCGATGAGATTTTTGCCTGGCAGGGCAAGGAGCTCAACTACGTCGGCGTAGTCAAAACCGGCCTGCTGCGGCGCACCGATCTGCAGAGCAACAACCTGGGCGACCAGACATTGGGCTTCATCAACCGCTGCGAATGGCTGGGGCTGGTGGAGATGCTGGGCAACGCCGCCTGCCATGAAACGTTGACCGCAGCCGCCGATACGGAGCTACTACTCTGGCGGCGGCGCGATTTTATGCGCCTGTTGGAGAAAATGCCCCGATTGGGGATCGCGATCGGCCGGTTGCTGGGCCAGGAGCTGGTGGAGCAGCGTCACTTCTCCCGGCATGGCAACAGCCGGCTGTGGGTGGTCGACGGTATCCAGCGGCAGGTCGGGGTGACCACCATCGCCAACCGGCTTTCGCAACTGGTGGCCATGGACACGGTCACGGCCAACACGCGCGTCATCCTCTGGCACGCCAACGGCACCCCCAGCGATATGCTGGCCTATTTTAATGTCGATGCCAACCGGCTGCGCCAATCTGAGCAAGGCCAGGAGTTGCTGCTTCAGCTCAGAAATGGGCCAGACCTGTTATTACAGACTGGCGACGGCGATCTGCCACCGCCGGTACAGCTGGAGCTGCTGCTGAACCGGCTGCGCCGGCAATATGATTACATCATTGCCGATACGGGCACAGAGCTGGATGCGGAGCTGATGTTGCGGCTGCGCGGCCAGGCGGATGTGCTAATCACCATCACCTGTGACGAGGAAGGCTCCCAGCAGGTGCGGGAGCGCTGGCAGCAGCTCAAACAGTTTACGTCGGCCGGCCAGCAACGTTTCCTGGTGCTGAATCAGGCGGAGGCTGATAGCCAGCAGGCGACCAACTTCCACATGGTGCTGCCGTATGAGGCGGAGCTGCCGCAAGCGCTGAATGGGGGCCATTTCTTTATCGAATCAGCCGGCAAGACCCCCATTGGCGAAGCGCTGGCCGAGTTGTACCGGCGCCTCTCGCTGACCCACTCCATCGGCATATTTATTCCGTCCACCCTGGACGTTAATGTGACCGTGGACAATGGCGAGCAGGTGCAATCCGCGCTGGCCTTTCTGGGCAAAGTGTTTGGCGGGGCGACAAGCAGCAACGCCGAGGGTGTGTGGCAGAGCAACGAAGGCAGTCTGGTCACTGAGCAGGTCACCATCGTGCGCACCTTTGTCTCACAGAGCGCCCTGAACACCCATCTGGATGAGGTGCTGGAATTTGCCAAGATCATCAAGAGAGAGATGGGCCAGGAAGCGGTCGCCCTGGATATCGACAACCAGTTGGTCCTGGTTTAGGACCAGCACAGCGCCAGCCCATCGCAGTAGAGAAGCTAGAGTTTGATTTAGGGAGAACAGACATGACACAGATCATTTCAACTCATTCGTTCCGGGGGGGAACCGGCAAATCCAACATCACAGCCAACCTGGCGGCGCTGCTGGCGCGGCGCGGCCATCGGGTCGGCGTTTTTGACACAGACATTCAGTCGCCCGGCATCCATGTCATCTTCAACCTGGCTGAGGACGAGATCAAGCTGACGCTGAATGATTATCTTTGGGGCAATTGTTCCATCGAAGAGGCAACCTATCAGGTCCAGAGCGAAAATGGCGGGGCGGTTTTTCTAGTACCCTCCAGCATCAAGGCCAACGACATCGCCCGCGTCCTGCGGGAGAAATATGACGCCAACGATATGCATGATGCGTTCCGCAGCCTGATCAGTGCTTTTCGGCTGGATTACCTGCTTATCGACACCCACCCGGGCCTCAACGAAGAGACGTTGCTGTCGATCGCCATTTCAGACAAGCTGATCATCGTGTTGCGGCCAGACCGGCAGGATTTCCAGGGAACCAGTGTGACGGTGGATGTGGCCCGGCGGCTGCGGGTGCCGCATATCAGCCTGGTGATCAACAAAATCCCGCCAGAGTTTAATTTTGCGGATGTGCAGCGGCAGGTTGAGGAGACCTATGATTGCGATGTGGCGGCGCTGCTGGCCCTGTCAACGGACCTGGCGGAGAACGCCAGTAGCTCGCTCTTCTGCCTGGAGCATCCGGACCATCCTTTCACCGCCGGCGTTGAACAGATTGTGGCGTTATGCGAGATGGAAGGGGTGGTACCGGCCGGTCTCAACGGCCAGGCCGCTGACTAAGGGCTGTGCAGCTGCGTCCCCTGGAATTCCAGCCGCTCCGGCGCGGGTCGGAGGCGTTGCTGCTGCTGCGGGACCCGTTGCAGCTCAGCGAGCAGCGGCTGTTGCTGCCCCAGGCGCTGGCGCCGGTTTTGGCCGCCTGCCAGCGCGGTGTACCAGCCGCGCAATTAGCTGAGTGCTGGCCAGACGACCTGGGGCCGCCAGCCGTAGATGATCTGCTGGATCAACTCGACGGTGCCCACCTGCTGGCCAACAAGCGAGCAGCGCAGGCCCACGCGACCCAGACGGCTGCCTTCAGGCAACTGCCGGCCCGCCCTCTGGCGCATGCCGGCCGGCTTTATCCAGCCAAAGCCAACCTGCTGGCCGATCTGTTTGCCCGGCGGCTGGCCGCCGCCGGGGACACGGCCAGCGACCAGCCCTGCCGCGGCTTGCTGAGCCCGCATCTGGATTATGAGCGGGGCGGCGCGGTGTATGCGGCGGCCTGGCAAACCGGCCGGTCAGCACTGGCCACAGCCGATCCTCGTCGTGATACTGGGCACTGACCATTGGGGCCGGCCCGGCGGGATCACTCCCTGACCAGCCTGCCCTTTGCGACACCTTTTGGCCAGCTCCCGGCAGCGCCTGGAGTTAGTCTCGGATCTGGCGGCCGCCTTTGGGGCCGGCGTTGCGGGCGGACGAGCTGCATCATCGCTATGAACATGCGATTGAGCTCAACAGCAATTGGCTGGGTTACCTGGCCGGCCAGGGTGGGCCGCCCTCCTGCCGGTGCTGTGCGGGCCGGTTGATTGGGCCGATGACAAGCAGCTAGCCCAACTGGACAGCTTTGCCACGCACCTGCGGACATTGGTGGCGGGGCAGCGCGTCCTGTATGTCGCTTCGGTCGACCTGGCCCATGTGGGACCGGCCTTCGGCGAGGTGGCAGTCGAGGATGCGGCATGGCGCGACCGGGAAGCGGAGCGCCTGGGCCTGCTGCAACAGGTGGACGCGGCCGGCTGGCGTGACCACCTGGCGGCGACGGCCAACCGCGATCAGGTTTGCGGCGCCAGCGCCCTTTACCTGTTCATGCGGCTGTTGGGCAAGAGCGTGGGCGAACGCCTGCGTTATGAGACTGTGCGGGCCGGCCGCGACGGCCGTGTCGCCTGTGCGGCGATGCGGTTTAGCTTAGCTGAGCAGCCGGCAATGAAGTTAGGCAATCGAATTGGAGGTTTAGGATGAGTAAAGATTATTCAGAGCTGAAGGCAGCGGAGCAGGCTCAGTCCGGTGGGATGTCCAAGAGCTTATATGTCGGCATCCCTGATGATGGTCCTGGGCATTGTGTTTCTGGTCATCAATTTTACCCAGCAAAGCCTGGCGAACTGGTGGGCGCTTTCTTCGTGGTGCCGATCGCCTTTATTGTCGCGAACGCCCCTGCGATCGCGGAGCGAGGTCGGTTACTTCTGGATCGGGGCGCCCGGGCCACGCTGGTTGGCGCCATGTTCATGTTCCTGCTGATGCTGGTGTTCCTGTTTGAGATGGATTGGGGCAAGATCTGGCTGGCGTTCCTGGTCATCAGCGGGTTGGGTTTTTATCATTGGTCGCTGGGGCGACTGATCCTGGTTTTTATTCTGTTTTCCTTACCGGCCGGTTCGCCCCCTTCTGAACCGGCCACCTCTCGCTCAGGGGACCCGTCGGGTTGGTACCAACCCGACGGGTTCCCCACCAACCCTCACCGGGGTATACTTTGGCGCCATGAGCCGCCACACCTACCGCTTCAAAAACGCAGCAACAGACCAGATCATGGCGGGCTGTCAGGCCGAGGCCGTGGCTGAACGGAGCCATGAAACAGGCCATTGCCTGGAGCTGTTTCGGCGGGCGCTCGATGAGCAGGATGAGGCGGCCTGGCATTTTGTTCAAACCCAGTATCGGCAGCTCCTCATCAGTTGGTTCAGCCAGTTCGCTGGCCGACCGCTGGGTCAGACAGAGCTGGACGATCTCGTGCAGAACACCTTCATTCGTCTCTGGCGAACCCCTGACGCGAGACCCCAAACCATCCGCCGGCAGGTTTGCCCACATCGGCGCGGTTTTGCATTACCTGCGCCGCTGTGCGGCCTCCATCCACCGAGCAGCAGCGTCAGTTAGAACGGCAGCGCCGGCTGACAGCGGCGCTGGCGGCTGAGGAACCATATGGATCAGGCAGTCGACCTTTCCGCCAAGCCAACTGGCCAATGCCAGGCTGACCCAAAATCCGCGCTTTATCACAGCTTCGCTAACGGATGAGGTAGAGCGACTGGTCTACCAACTTTCCTTTTCCGAGAATCTGAAACCGGCGGAGATCGCGGCCCGGCATCCTGAGCATTTCGCCACTGCTGCCGACGTTTATCGCCTCAAACCCGCATTCTGAAGCGGGCCCGCCGGGCTTTGCGGGATTAGCTGTCCCAAAACCGGCGCCAGAGCATTGAGTAAGCAGATGTACAGGGAGTTAGTGCATGAGTAAAAAGAATAAGTCCGCTGCTGAGTTCAGTGACGAGACCCTGGCTGCTTACCTGGCTGGCGAACAACCGCTGCCCGAAGATGCGGATTTGCGGGCGGCGCTGGCCGACCTGCGTCTCGCCTGAGTTCCTCCTGAACGAAAGTGAACAGCTCGAGGCCAACCAGACTACGACGAGTGGGTTCGGTGGCTGCCGGTTTGGCCACACCGGCGGAGGAGAAACAGCGACTGGAGGCAATCCTGGCGCAAAATCCGGCCCTGCAAAGCTGAGTGGCAGGCGCTGGCCCGCCTGAGCGGTGAACGGGCGCAGCCAGGCTGGCTGGTCCGTCTGCAGCAGCAGGTCGAGACGCTGCTGCTGGCCTGGTTAGAACCGGCCGGTCAACCTGCTCCTGACCCTGCGGGGCCGGCGCAGCCAGGTTACCCGCTACCAGGCGCCGCCCTTTACCATCGCCATCAGCACAGGGGCAGCAGACGATGGGCTTTCAGGCTGGGGAGGTCGAAGGGCAGCTGTTGCAGGCAGGACAGGCCGTCCTGGCGGCAGCCGTCACCCGTCAGTCTGATGGCTGGCGAAGAGAAAATACAGGAAACAGCGCTGGATGCGTTGGGCAGTTTCGCCTTTTAGCGCGGTGCCGGCTGGTGTTTATGGGCGATCATGAATACGCGGACGCCACCATCGTCATTGAGCAACTCACCGTGCCATGACCCCCTGCCGCCATCGCCACTGACCTCATCAGTCAGTTTAGTTCAGCTGATTTTTCCGGCCACGCTGGCGGCTTATGCCGATCAGTTATCGCTTGAGGTATTGCGCGAGCTGGCAGACCGCATCAGCCGGGCCCTGAGCCGGAAACCGGGTCAGGCCCTCATCCTAGCCCAGGTTGCTCCAGGCGGTCGCTGAGCGACTGGGGATCCTTTTGCCCAGGCCATGGCCCTCAATTTTCTGGCCGCGGCCCACAATCACAGCGGCGATCTGCCCCAGGCGCTGGCGCTCTCCCACCAGGCCGAGGCTGCTTTTCAAGTATGTCAGCAGCCCCTGCGGGTAACCAGCGTCAAGATCAATCGGGTCGCCACATTTGCGTAACATGGGACGTTATGCCGAGGCCATTGACCTGGTGGCTGAGGCCAGGGCCGAATATCAGGCCCTGGGCGATCCCCGCCCGATTTGGCCAACCTCGAGGTCAACGTCGCTGGTGCTGCGTTGTGGCAAACAGGCGACATCGGCGCGGCGGCTGGATGTTATGAACGAGCTGGCCAGACCTACGAGGCGCTGGGGGCAGCAATGGGCCGCCGCCGTCACCTACATGGACCGGGCCATTCTGGCAGAAGAGCAGGCCTGCTTCGCGACGGCAGAGGATTTACTGGGTCAGGCCAGAGCCATTCTGGCCGCCGAGGATCTGGCCAATGAGCGGGCCCATGTTGATCTGAATCTCGGCATTCTGGCGTTTAAGACCGGCTGGTTGCAGGCCGCCCTCCATCACCTGGAGCTGGCTTACCATGAGCTGGAAAGCCAGCAGCTGGCCCATGCCGTGGCCTACGGTCAATCATTATCGCGCCCAGGTCTGTTTGCAGCTTAACCTGGCCCAGGAAGCGATCCGGCTGGCCCACCAGGCGCGCCAGAGCTTCAAGCGGGACCGGCGGGCGGGGATGCTCCTGCTCAGCCACCTGAACCTGGCCAGCGGTTACCGGCAACTGGGCCAGCTCACCACGGCCCATGATTATCTGAACCGCGCCAGGCGGCTGGCGCGCCGTCTGGCGGCCGCCCCAACGCTGAATGAGATCGATACGGAACGGGCCCGGCTGGCGCTGGACCAACGGTTACCCGGACGCGCCCGGCGGATTGCCAGACAGGTCCTGAAACGGCTGAAACCCCTGGAACAACCCACGTTGGCCCTTGACCTCAGGCTGATTGAGGCCCAGAGCGACCTGATGAGCGGCCGCTGGCAGCGAGCCAGCCAGGCGCTGCAAACCATCACGCAA
Source organism: Ardenticatenales bacterium (assembly GCA_020634575.1). The sequence continues at coordinate 30,999 of JACKBM010000013.1, forward strand.
GCAGCGCCAACCGCCCTGACCCCGGCCCTCCGTCTGCAACTGGCATGGCTGCAAGCCGAACTCCAGACAAGCCAGGCCGCCTATGTCGAGGCGCTGGCCGCCTACGAAAATGCCGCCCAACAGTTGCTCTGGCAACACGAGCAGCTTATCAGCGACGAAACGGGGCTGGATTTTCTGGCGGATAAGACCGGGATCCTCGCTGGTATGCGGCGCTGCAGCCACATGCTGGCCACAACCGGCCGGTTCAGCCTGACGCAACTGGCCACCAAGCTGGAGCTGGCCCTGGAACTGCCGGCTGCCGCCTCGTCGCCATCGTCGCCCGCTCAACCCAATGGCCAGATGGTGGCCCTGCAGCAGCGCTGGCATTGGCTGCAGAATCGCCTTGAGTCGCCCTTCACCCTGCTGGATGATACGGCCCGGCGCGAGCTGGATCCCGAGCAGTTGCGGCAGGAACTACGCCAAGTGGAGATGGAACTGGCTGAACTGCATCGTCGCCAGCAGGCCGGCACGCTGGTCAACACGCCAGCCAGGGCCACCTCAGCTCCGACGCCGGCGCCAGAACGGCCCGACCCGGGTACGGCTGTCCTTCATTTTTATCAGGTGGACGACCAATGCCAGGCGCTGCTGATCAGCGCAACCGGCTCGCAGCTCTTTTCAGGGTTGGCCAGCACCCGTTTCATCAGCCAGTGGCAGCGAGCCTGGCGGCTCCACCTGGACCAGATCAGCCAGTTTGGGGACGGACCAGCAGAACGAGCCAGCGCCACAGCCTACCTGCAGATGCTCCACGACAGGCTCCTGGCGCCTATCCTGGCTGCCCAGCCTGACATGGCGCGCTGGCAACTGGTTCTGCCGCCTGAATGGCATGATTTACCCCTGGCGGCGGCCTTTGACGGCGATCAGTATCTCTGTGAAAGGCACGTGCTTTGTTATGGGCAATCGCTGCAGCCGGTGCCGCCGTTCGCCGGCGGGGCCTTAACCGGTCCGGCTCTGCTGGTTGGGCACAGTGACGGCGGCCGTTTACCGCATGTTGCTGTGGAGCTGAAGGCCATTGCCCGATGTCTGAACCGGCCGGATACCACCGTTCTCAGCGAAACCGAGGCGACTGTTGCAGCGCTGCAGGCCCATTTGCCCACTTGCCGGCTGCTGCACATTGCCACCCATGCCCTCTTCCGCCCGGATAATCCATTGTTCTCCTGGCTGCGCCTGGCTGATCAGCGTCTGACTATCCAGGCGCTGGCTCAATTTGAGTTAGCCGGGCAGCCGCTGGTGGTGCTGAGCGCCTGCGAAACAGGGCGCGGCCGGCCGCGCGGCGGCGGGTTGCAGGGTCTGGCACGCACGCTGCGTCAGGCGGGCGCCTCGGCCCTGATCGTGAGCCAGTGGCGGACGGAGGACCTGGCCAACGCGGAACTGATGGCCCATTTTTATGACGCGCTGGCCACCGGCCAGCCGCCGGCCCAGGCGCTGGCCGGTGCGCAGCAAGCCATGGCCGCCAGCGGCCGGCACCCCTTTTACTGGTCAGGTTATCTGCTGACCCAATAAAGCAAACCCCATTTGTCCCAAAAACCATGCCGGGAACATTGAGTAAGGCATAACAAGGTGGGCTGAACCGGGTCTGGCGCGGCCAGGGCTAGCCTGCACATCGCCTCAACGCGGCCGGTTAAGTGCGGCCGTAATCATTGAGGGGCATAATGGAGTTTGATTTCTCCTGGAGGAACAATCATGCGCAAACTTTTCGCTACAATTCGGCGCGGCTGGTGGCCTATCCTGCTGATCGGCATCCTGGTGCTGGCATGGCAGTCCGGCAACCGGCCGGTCCGGGCCACCGGCGCCGCCGAATTCACCCCCACAGCAGACGCCCACGTTACCCTCGGCGCACCGAATCAGAACTATGGCACCGGGCCGACGCTGCATACCCGCAACCTGGGCAGTGCCCTGAGTTTCCTGCAATTCACCGTCACCGACCTGGCTGAAGCGCCAACCCAGGTTATCCTGGGTGTCTACGTCGAAGCCACGACGACCACGGAGTTTGACCTCTACGCCGTCGCCGACAACAGCTGGACCGAGAGTGGGCTCACCTATAACAATCAGCCAGCCCTCGGCCAATTGCTCGATTCGGTTACGGCTGTCACTGGTCCCAGTTGGGTATTTATTGACGTCTCCGCCTACGTGACGGGCAATGGGGTTTATAGCTTTGCCCTGGCCGACCCGGACAATACGCAGCAAACAGTTTTTAGCAGCCGCGAAGGCAGCAACGCCCCCACCCTGACCATCGATGGCACACCGCCGCTGCAAGACAGGTGTGACTCAGGGATTTCCTGCATCTGGTCAAATCTGACAACACCCTGATCTTCACCCCCAAATAAGGTGAACCCGGGCGCCATTTTTCAAATTGAAAAATGGCGCTTTTTGTTTTGTCCCAATTTTGGAAACGCGAACATTGAGTAAATAACAGTGGGCCGGGCGCCAACATTACCGGCCGATTGTTCCTCCAAACACGGTGGCAGCATCAGCCGGTGTTGCCATCGTGTGCGGGGGTCAACTGGGGTCTGTAACCGCGCCATCTGTCCCAATTTTGGCCCTGGCTCCATTGAGTAAACAACCTGTCAAACCCAACGCAAGCAAGATGCTTGGAAGGAGGACTTCTATGTTCCGGCTCCCATTTCAGACCCACCGCCGATCGTGGCGCCAGCGGATAACCTGGCTCGCGATCCTGCTCCTGGCCCTTGTGCTGACCACGTCGCTGGATCGGGCGCTGGCCGCTGAGAAGGTGATCACAACGGGCGCCGCCCAACTGGAGGCCCGCCTGGAAATCGCGCCGGCCAGCGCCGTGCCGGGCGAGACGGTTCAGGTCACCGCCATTATTCACAATTGGGGCGATCTCCCGGCCCCGGCCGATCAGTTCCAGCTGGTCGTGGCCGATGCGGCCACCGGCCGGATCGTGCCTGAAGCGCTGAGTACTGCGGTGGAGCTACTGGATAATCAGCGGGTGAGCAGCGAAGCGGTGGTGATACCGGCCGGGGCTGATTACCGCTTCACCACCACGGTCCAGGTGGCCGCAGAGGCGACGGAACCGGTGGAGTTGCGGCTGGAAGGGGTGAACCGGCCGGTCAGCGCCTTTGGCCTCATCTGGCTGCGGGGCGAAGAGCCCATCACTGTCGCCGCCCCGGAGGCAACGCCGGACGAAGGCGTGGGTGGCTGGGCGCCACGCCCCTCGGAACCGGTCCCCTCGCTCTTCTCCGGCGCCGCCACCTATTCCTTCCCCTTTGAAACGCCCCCGGCCCGGGCCGGCATCGGCCCCAACCTTGCCCTTAGCTACGATTCCCGCACCAGCGACGGCGTCATCCAATATGTGGATTCCAACAAGTATGGGGAAGGCTGGTCACTGTCTGGTATCCCGGCCATCGTGCGCAACAATGTCCATTATTGTTGGGGCGGGAATTACCAATGGCTCTGTGCCGGCGATGTCAACCTGTTTGATATGGCTGAAGATTTTACCCTGAATCTGAATGGCAGCTTCGACCTCAAAAAGACCGCAACAAATGGCTGCGGCACGGATTGCGACCTGTTTGAGGCGGACAATCAGCCCGGCATGCGGCTGGAACATTATCGGACCACAGATTACTGGATTGTCCGTACGGCTGATGGCAATATTTATCGCTTTGGCTATTACGAAGATTCTCAGCAAATTTTGTACCGGGCCCGCCATGTCAACAATGATCCCAAGAAATTCGCGGTCTACAAATGGTCCCTGGATCGCCTGGTCGATCCGCACAGCAATGAAATGATCATCCTGTACGCGGACGACGAGGCCAGTGGCGCCGATGCCTGTCTCAACGGCAGCTGCCGCGAAGTTGATCATTGGCCCGTCACCATCCGTTACAACAACACCATCGCCAATCCGGATCGCCAGAATGCAAGCCACTGGAAAGCGGAAGTGAACTTCAGCTGGCAGTCGGTTGGCAACACCGTCAGCGGCGGGGCGCCGATCTTCCGCACCCGCCGGGCCCTCACCGGCATCGCCATTCGCACCCGTAACGAGGCCGGCGTCTGGTGGGACAAATGGCATTACAATGTCACCCAGCGCGAAATCCCCTGCCCGCCCGGTGTTGGCGTCTACTGTTCCAACACTGCTGTTCGCCGTGTCATCGACAGTATTCAGCGGGTTGAGAGTACCGGCGCCGCCTGGCCCGCTGTTACCTTCGAGTACGTGGACCATGGCGTCGGCTGCCAGATCTGCAGCCAGACCGACCCCAACTATTACGTTTACCAATATCCGCATCTGAAACGGGTGCGCAATGGCTATGGTGGCGTCTTTGAATTTGACTACGCCAGTGTCGGCGGCAGCCAGGGGCGTACCAGCTGGCGCGTCACAGCCCTGAAAAGCTGGGATGGCGTGGATGAAGTCTACGGCGTGGATAACCCGACACGCCGCCAGGAATTCAGTTATGGCACAACCTGCTTCCACCAATATTCCAGCGGCTGTTATTCCGGTTCGGGCAGCGAAAGCTTCATCCTGGTCGGTCATAGCAACACCTATGTCAAGACCTACGAATACAATGGCGCCACCAAGGTGCTGTTAAGCCAGGATCATTACGGCTGGCGTACCGGGCTACCCCTGCTGAACGGCAAAATGAGCTGGCACTCAACCTTCAGCGACGAAGCCGCCACGCTCCCCTTGCACAGCGTCTCTTATGACTGGTTCTACAATGATTGGCAATGGGCGGACACCGGTTATGTGGTCTGCCCTCGTACCCAATTTACGGCCAATTGGGCCTGTATGGGTTTTGAGCGCCATCGCTATTATGAAGTTGAAGGGAATCAATCCATCTTCAGCCATAGTACCCAGACCTTCTACCGTCGTGAAACGGGCTGGACCGGCGGTCGCCAATGGGGCGTTCTGAGCCGGGTCGAATATTATGATAAGGAATGGGACGGCAATCTGCTGCAACGGGACGGCCATTTCTATGTCGGCAATACGAGCCAGGCCAACTGGGTCGTGCGCAAACGCGCCGACGTTGTCTGGCGTGACTGGGGCGACATCTACTATGATGTGGTTTACCTTTGGGGCAGCAACACAGACCCCAACGCGCAAACAGTGGGCCGTAGTGACCAGTTGACCTGGACCCGCCAGGTTGTCAATGTCCAGGACACCCCGGCCAGCGGCAGCTTCACCTACGAAACAATTGACACCCGCCAGACCTATGGCACCTGGGGCTTGCCCAAAGACAGCTATACCTATCTGAACTACGGCCATCACGACATCGTCGTCGATACAGATTGGCTGCCAATGAGCAGCACTGATCTGTCGCCCAGCCGGGCCAGCCAGGTCAACCATACGGAATATCGGGACAGCGGCCTGCTGGTGAGCTGGATCGAAAACGACAATAATGACCGTACCACGTTCAACTATGGTGGGACAACGGCGCTCTATCCCTGGCAACTCACCAGTATGACGGATGCTACCGGCCAACTTGTCACCTACCAGTATGATTCACTGGGCCGTTTACGCTACACCTTTGGTCCAGAGACCAACTACAGTACCGATCCTTCCAGCGAGTACCGCTATAACTTCTTCAGCGGCGCAACCGCAGCCACACAGGTTGTCCAGATCGCCAACCCGACCTTTGCCGGTGGCCAGGATTATGTCAGTAACGGGATCAGAAACCATGTCCGGGCTGACTATGATGGCTTTGGCCAGCCCATTAACCAGCGCCAGATCGGCGTGGTCAGCGACCAGACCACGACAGCTGACAAACTCGTGACGGTGCTGGATTACGACGGTCTGGGCCGCACCATCTGCGAAAGCATCCCCCTGATCCGCACGAGCGGCGATACCGTCAACCCCGCTGCCTGTGCCACGAATGTCCATTCCAGCACCAGCTATGACGCCCTGGGCCGGCCGGTGACCATCACCGGCGTAGATAATAGAGTCACCACCATCCAATACCTGACGGAGGGGCTGCCCAGTTGGGTCAGTCACAGTTCACTGAATGGGGTCCGCCAGGAGAAAATAACCGCCGCGGATGGCAGCATCACCTATCGCACCTATGATGTTGAGGGACAATTGGTCTGGATTGGCGAAGTGGAGAGTGACAGCAGTTGCAGCAACAATGCCCGTCTCCACATTACCCGCTTCACCTATGACACAATTGGCAACGTGACCCTGGTGCGCCGGGGGGCGACGCTCTGCGGCAGCAGCTACAGCACCGGCAGCCAGATCAGCACCAGCCTGAGCTATGACAGCGCCGGCCGCCGCCTCAGCCTGAACGACCCGGATATGGGCGTGTGGCAATATGAGTATGATCCGGCCGGTCACATCACCCGCCAGGTCAAGGACGCCGCCGCCATCACCTGCGCCGCCTTTGATAATCTCGGCCGGCTGACGGACGAGTGGCAGGTCAGCAGCGGCAGCTGCGGCGCCATCCCGGCCCAGACCGCCAGCAACTTCCATGCCCACTATGAGTATGTTCTGGACGGCAACGGCCTGGGCCAGGTCGCCAGCGTCAGCTGGAACCCGGGGCTGCAAGCACAGGGCATCAACGGTGAATTCTCCGACCAGTTCCTGTACGACAGCCGCAACCGGATGGTCCGGCAGATCCGCACCCTCAACGGGCAGCAGTTCGTCAGCGAAATCCTGGCCTTTGACCGGCTGAATCGGCCGCTAAGCCTGCGCAACCCGGGTGGCGAAATCGTCACCGAAAGCTACGATTTCTTTGGCAGTGACACGCTGTCGGTCAACGGCCAGGCGCTGGTGACCGGGACCACCCACAACTACCGTGGCCAGCCCAGCCGGCTTGACCGGGGCAACGGCAGCTACACCACCTACGGCTACTGGGGCAGCGGCCGCCGCTACCAACTGCAGAATGCCGACAGTTACCTGGGCAATGGCAGCCAGATCCAGGATTACTACTACGATTACGATGCCGTTGGCCGAATCAATGTCCTGAATGCGACGGTAAATGGCGCCAACGATTCCTGGACTTACAGCTATGACTCGCTGGGCCGGTTACGCACAGCCAACCCGGGGGATACATCAGGTAGTCTGACCTTCAGCTACGACAATCTGAGCAACCTGGTCTCGGTGACCGGCTTCCTCGGCAGCATCAGCTACACGGCTGAGCCGGGTTACCCCCATGCCGTGGGTACCATGACCATGGCCGGGAACACGTACCAGTTTGGTTACGACCCTGTGGGGCAGATGACCCATCGGGAAGGACCGGCCGGTAGCTTCAACCAGGCCTTTGATGCCTTCGGGAATCTCTCGTCGGTAGCTGAAGTGGGCGGCGAAACCACCTACTTCGCCTACGATGCCGCCGGGCAGCGCGTTCTCACCCTGCATGGGGACGGCTCGCGCACCTTCACCCCCTTCGCCGGCTACGAAGTTGAGGTAACGTCAGGCACCGTCGCGGAGCCGACCATCACCCCGACCTTTACGCCAACGCCAACGGGCACCGCGACCAGCACAGCGACAGCAACGGCTACGCCGACCAGTACAGCCACAGCCACAGCGACCGCCACACCGGGCGGCGGCGGTGGCGGTCCGGCGGCGCCGACTAACCTGTCCGCCATCAGCGTCACGGGCCAGAACCGGCTGCGGTGGGATGCAGTAGCCGGGGCCACAAGTTACAACATCTATAAAGGCAGCAGCGCCGGCGGCCCGTTTGCTTTGCTCCAGAGTGGGCTGACAGCAACGGCGGCGACGGACAATGGCGGCGTAGTGGGTGAGTTCTATTACGTCACCGCGCTCAATGCCAATGGTGAAAGTGCGCCATCCAACATCGCGGAGGCGACCACCCTGGGCGGCGGTTGTGGGCGCAATTGCAGCAGCCCGGGCCTGCCCATTCTGGACGACCGGCCGGAACAGGCCACTGCGCCCGAAGCCGTCCCGGCAATGCCGGCGCTCCTGGCCAGTGTCCCGGCGGAGGTGATGGGTGAAACCGGCCGGGTGACCGACCTGACTCATGTTCCCCAGACCATCACGCTCAGCCGTAGTTACCAGAACCCGGTGGTCCTGGCCCAGCCTCATTCCCACAATGGCGAGGATTCGCTGATCCGCATCACCAATGTGACGGCCAATAGCTTCACGATGTTTGTCCACGAGGCGCCGGATAAGGATGGCAGCCATACCACAGAAACGGTGAGTTACCTGGTTGTGGAGGCGGGGCGCTGGCAGCTGGCCGATGGCCGTTGGCTGGAGGCGGGGCTGGCCTGGAGCGGGGCGACGTTGGGGGCGGTACCGGCCGGTTGGCAGGCGATCCAATACAGCCTGCCCTTCGCCGGCACGCCGGCGCTCTTCACCCAGGTCCAGAGCAACAACGATCCTCATTGGGTCACGACCCGCCAGCAGAACAGCGGCGGCAGCGGCTTTGAAGTCGCGCTGCAGGAAGATGATGCCCAGGCTCAGCCGCACGGGCTGGAAACGATCGGCTGGCTGGCCATCGAGACCGGGGCCGGCGCCTGGAGCGGGCGCAACCTGAGCGTCGGCTTCACCGGCGATGCCGTCACCCACGTCTGGTACACCATCAACTTCAGCGGTGGCCAGTTCACATCAGCTCCGCGGCTGCTGGCCAGTATGCAAACGACTGACGGCGGCGACAGCGCCCATCTGCGCTATCGCAATCTGGGGGCCGGCAGCGTGGAGCTGGAGATCGAGGAGGACACAACCGAAGACAGTGAGATAGACCACACCACGGAAAACGTGGCCTGGCTGGCTATCGCCGGCGACGGGCAGCTGCAGGCCGCACCGGCCAGCACCGTCCGGGTCAGCTACAGCTTCGGCGGCCAGGCTGTCGCCCTGCGCCTGATCGGCAGCAGTGCTGAGGAAGGGTTGTACTACCTGCACCGGGATCACCTGGGCAGCGTGGTGCTGCAAAGCGATGCGGCCGGCGCCGTTGTCAGCGGCAGCCGCAACCGGTACCTGCCCTTTGGCGGCTACCGCGAGGCGGCAACCGTCGACATCAGCAGCCGCGGCTACACCGACCACGAGCACAATGACGACCTCGGCCTCATCTACATGAACGCCCGCTACTACGACCCCGCCCTGCGCCGCTTCATCAGCGCGGACACGATTGTGCCAGGGCCTGAAGCACCTGCTTCCTATAATCGCTATTCGTATGTCACTAATTCACCAGTTTCTCTGGCCGATCCTACGGGCCACGCCCCGGCAGCATCCAGCAAGAAGGATGTCGACGATGTCGTGGATGTCATCGACGTCATCAGGAAGTTTGTTCAAGCATCTATCAAAGTTGTTGCATCTAGTGGGGGCACGAAATGGCACCATCGAGCGGTTGCCGGGGTTGCTGAAGGCGCTGACATGGCCGTTGCCATTGTCATAGATGCTTATGACCAGGCCAATATCCAGCAAGCTCTCACAGCTGGCGATATCTCGCCAGCGCAAAGTGCAATTCTGAGTGACTACGCTCACGCACAGGTCTTCGCTGAAGGTGTCACGTCATTTGCCTCATTTTATACTCTCAAAGTTCACCCTGTAGGACCTGGGCTGTTTGATGTGTATAACGAGGCTCTTGGCATTTACTACCCTTCGGAAGAGACCATCGCACAGTCAACCGCAATCTGGACCACCGTTCTCTGGCCCACTGATACCGGACAAACCAATGCGCAGGGCGAAACCATCACCTCACGTGATGTAGCTCTTGACGAAATGGGCTACGGTTGGCTCAATGACGTTAGCGAGTTACCTCAGATGTTCGTAGACTCTGTTGAACAAAATGGCTTCTTTGAAACTATCGGCAATCTGGATAGTGCGGTCAGACCGGCAGGGCAGGATCCCATTGGCACCTTCATTGCACCAATCTTCTCAGATGCGTTCGATGATGTTCGTAACTTCTTTAATAACTAGCTAGAGGGGTAGGCCCCAACCCGACGGGTTGGGGCCTACCCCTCACCCTCCCCTACTCCTCACGGCGCGGCGTATCCGCCACCGGTGGCGCCGCCACAACCGGCCCCACCACAATCGGCAGATAAACACGGTGATGGGGCGGCGTAACGCCCAGCGATATCGCCCAATCGTCAAAGGTCATCCCGGCGTAGGCTTGCAGGTTGTTGGTTTCGGTTAGCTTCTGCTGGATGGCGGCGGCGAGTTCCGGGCTGCCGGCGGCAGCCAGCCGCTGCCAGATGTCCAGAGCGTCGGCCAGCATCGGCTGGGTAAGGCTGATGGTGTCGCCACGCCCCTCGACGAAGGCGGTTAGCCCAGGCATAAACTGCTGTAAGGAGCGGTAACTATCCCAGAGCAAATCGGTGTCCGCCAGGGCCAACGCCCCCATCTCCATGGCGTGCTGCCGGTAGAGCTGGGCCAGCTCATGCCCTGTTGGCGAGGTGTCGAACAGCGGGGTGAGCCGGGCGAAGGTGGCAAAGTCTCCGTCCAGGGGGGCGGGAATCGACGGTGCTTCACCTCTTGTCTGGTTGATCTCCAGACACCAGCCAAAGGGTATCCGGTTGTCGTAACCATTGTCATCATCCGTGTCCTGGGCGGGATTGAGCGGGTTGTAGGGTGGCAGCTCGGTCAGCGGGCTGGCGCGATAGGCGAGCTGCAACCCGTCGAGATTGTCGACAAAGGCGACCAGCGGCCGGCTGGTACCGCCGCCATTGTTGGTGGACAACGCCAGGGCGACATCGCCGATGAATGGCGGCGTCGCGCCCCGGATGGTCTCCAGCTGCCATTGGCCATCGACCAGAGCCGCCAGGTAGAGCGCATCGTCGGCGCCGCCCGTGGCGAAGGCGATGCGCGGGTGCAGCGGCGAGCCGAGGCCCAACTCCAGGTGCAGGCTGTTAACCCGGCCAGGCGCCGCGGCGGCAGGCTGATGGTGCCAGCCGCTTTCGTCCTCGTAGGCAAACCAGATGGTGTCGTCGTCATCGTTGACGTAGGCGACGGCGGCGAAATAGCCGCCGCTGATGATCTCCAGGGAGTTGAGCCGGCCCATGGCGGCATTCTGACCGGCGAGGACGACATCGCTCTGCCAGCCGCCGGCCCAATGCGCCAGGCGCAGATCCTCATTCAAGCCATCGAAATAGGTCACGAAATATTCATTGCCGCCCGCCCAGCCGCCGGACAGAGCGCCACTGGCCGCATCCAGGGATGGCGCCAGGGTGTTGGCCGACAGCTGCCAGGCGCCGCCGACCTGTTGGGCCATTTTGATCTGCTGGTTAGTCGCATCCCAATAGGCGATCACCGCCCCCTGATTACTGAAATACAGCTCATTGTGCCGGCCGACATCCCCAGCCGAATCCACCAGCTCGACCTGCCAGCCCGTCGCTGTTTGCCTGGCATAGTACAAATCACGGTTGCCCGGTTCATAGAAGCTAACATGAGCCAGACCGAGGCCGTCCCGGCGCAAGCTACTCTGGGCAAATGATCCGCCGGCCGCCCCAATTGTCTCGCTCAGCCAGGCGCCATCGAACGCGGCATACTGAAGCGGGTTCAGCGGGGCCGGCTGGTAGCTGAGGTGGACCCGATCATTGCCCGGCGCCGTGTAAAGTGAAGGAAGGGCTGCCGCCGGATTGCTGTCGGCAACAGTAAAACCCCAGGCCGCCTGGTAGCGAGCCAGGTAGATATCCTGATCGCTGCCCGCCTGCCAGGTCAGCTGCAGTACATCGTCCGGCGTGATGGTAAAGCCGAGATTCGTATATCCAATGGCGTCGCCGGTAACAACCACACCAGGGGTCCAGGCCGAACCGGCCGGTGGCCCATAAAACAGCGCCGGCGCCCCATTATCCGGCGCCAGCAGCGCCAGGTGGAGTTCATCCTGGCTGTCCAGGGCGGCTACCATCTTTGTCAGGCCGGCAACAGGCGCCGGGGCCGGCAGCGTGGTCCAGCTGGCGCCATCCAGCCGCAGATGTTCGATGGTGTTCTGGTCCGGCCGGTAATACACCAGATGAGGCCGCGCCTGGCTATCCAGCAGGAGCTGCGCGTGTTGGATGGCGCCGGCCGCAGCCACCACCTGAACCGTCCAGTTACCGCCTGTCTCGCGCGCATACCGTAGCTCGTCCTGGGCGCCAGCCGAGACATACGACACATAGAGATCGCCGGCCGAATCCCGTTCTAGATCCAAATCCCGAGGATCGCTGGCCCCGGCGTCGATAATTGTGCGCACAAGCGTATCAGACCGCCCGTAAGCCACTTCGTCCGGTCGCGTGTAGACAAACTGGCGCAACAGAGGCGCGCGCAACGGCGTCACATGGCGCACAGCCGTGATATCGGACAGATTCAGCCCCAACGGGGAGCGTTGCACCCGTTCGCCATCCCAATACAGGTTGAAGAAAAACGAACCACCGCCCCGGCTGCCCACAAACTCAAAACCGGCCAGCACATCAAAGCCGCCCTCAGGCAGGGCATACAACGAGTAGAGCCTGGCGGCGTACTCGTCCCGGGGCTGATTGTCCCCCCGGGCGCTGGCCCAGTTCAGGCCATTCCAGAAGCTGAAGTAAGTCTGGGCCGAATCAAGATAGGCGAGCAAGGGACGACCGGCCGGATCCTGAACCAGCAACGTCTGGGCATCGTCCGGGCCGAAGTTGCGCACCCGCTCAATTTGCCAGCCGGTCTGACCGGCCGGTGCCGGTGTTGGCAGCGGCACGGTGGCCGTCGGGGTCGGCGTCACGCCGCCGCCAGAGCCATTCAACCAGACCCGGTTGGCTTCGCCACCGCCGGGAATCACGGCTCCATTGGCCACAAAAGCGTCCCGGTCCCCATCGCCGTCCAGGTCGCCAAGGGCGACGGCGAAGGAGCGGGCGCTGCCCAGCTGCTGGCCGGTGGTCGTGAAGCTGCCAGCGCCGTCATTCAACCAGACCTGATTGGCCCCATCCGTCACGATGAAGGCATCCTGGTCGCCATCGTTATCCAGGTCGGCCAGATCCAGGTTGTAGCCGGTGCCAAAGCTGCTCCCGGCCGTAAAGCCGGCTGCGCCGTCGTTTAACCAGACCTGGTTGGCGCCATTGTTCTGGTTGACGGCCAGCGCATCGATATCGCCGTCAGCATCCAGGTCAGCCAGGGCCAGGCCATAGGTTTCATTTTGACCCAGCGTCTGGCCACTGTCGCTAAAGGTCGCGTTGCCATCGTTGAGCCAGACTGTGTGGCCCCAGGGATCGAAGTTGTTGGCCAGGAAGATATCAAGGTCGTTGTCACCATCCAGGTCGGCCAGACCGACGTCGTTGGATCGATGGAGATTCAGATTCTGGCCGGCCAGGAAAGTGCCGGGCTGACCACTTTGGGCGCCACCCTGGTTAATCCAGATGCTATTCCACTGCACCGGTCCACTTGTGGCCGTCACCGCGTCCTGGTCGCCATCTCCATCCAGGTCACCCAGGGCGATGCGGCGCACGGTGCCGTTGCTAAACAGCTGACCGCTATCGGTGAAGGCGCCCGTGCCATCGTTGAACCAGACGGTATTGCCGCCGCTGTCACCGAAGAAGATATCGAGATCGGTGTCGCCGTCCAGATCGCCGAGGGCGACGCTGTAGGTGAAACGGCTGCCAAACGATTGGTCAAAGCTGAACTGACCGGCGCCATCGTTGCGCCAGAGCTGGCTGGGCTGGCCAAAGCCAAAGCCATTGTTAGCGACGACGGCATCCAGGTCGCCATCGCCATCCACATCCCCCAGGGCCACGTCAAGGCTATCGGCCTCGCCCAGGAGCTGGCCGCTGTCGGTGAAGGTAACGCCGCCGGCGGCATTGGAGTTGAAGCTGAGCAGACTGAGCGTGAGGAGCAGATAGAGAACGGTGAGCAGAAGTAACAGGCGCGCAGGTTTCATGGAACACCTCAGGGACGGAGCCGGGTGAAGGGACCGGCCGGTTGACAAACAGCGATACCGCTACCCTAGCGGGCTGTCGTGTGAAGTGCTGTGTGAAACCTGTTTACACGCCTGGCGAGGGGTAGCGGACCCGTCGGGTAGTGGACCCGTCGGGTAGTGGACCCGTCGGGTGGTGGACCCGTCGGGTAGTGGACCCGTCGGGTAGTGGACCCGTCGGGTAGTGGACCCGTCGGTAGTGGACCCGTCGGGTGGTGGACCAAATCGGGTGGTGGACCCGTCGGGTTGGGAGAACCCGTCGGGTAGTGGACCCGTCGGGTGGGGGACCGTCGGGTGGTGGACCCGTCGGGTGGTGGACCCGTCGGGTGGTGGACCCGTCGGGTTGGGGGAACCCGTCGGGTTGGGGAGAACCCGTCGGGTGGGGACCCGTCGGGTTGGGGAACCCGTCGGGTTGGGGGAACCCGTCGGGTTGGGGGGAACCCGTCGCCGTCTTGACATCTTCTTGACCTGTTTGGCCGGTTTCTTGTCACTCTCTTAACGCTTTTCCCGTTACACTCAGAAAAAGCCAGCCAAAAAGGAACTGCCTATGAAAGCAAGAACGTATTGGCGCAGCTACTGGCCGCACATCCTGGTGGGCGGCGCCCTGCTCCTGCTCCTTATCCTGAGTCATCCCCTGCACCTGTCGGTGACTGTGACCATTATCCTCGTGGTGGTTCTCGCTCTTCTGTTCACCGCTATGGCGCTCTGGAGCTACGCCAATCGGCATGCCGATGGCTCGGAATGGTGGCAGGATGATGACGCCTCCGGTTGGCGCGGCTATTAGGTATAATGATGCTGGACGAGAACATTGTGGTGAAGACAGACGACGCGGCCGCGGCGCCGCCAACCAAAGTATTGATAGTGGATGATGAGCAGGCCATTCGGCGCTTCCTGCGCACCTCGCTCAGCGCCCATGGCTATGAGGTCCACGAGGCGGCCAATGGTGAAGACGCCATCATGCAGGCGATCAACGCCCGGCCGGATCTGATCATTCTCGACCTGGGGCTGCCCGGCATCGACGGTATCGAAGTGACCCGGCGCATCCGCGAATGGACCCAGACCCCCATCGTCATCCTCTCCGTGCAAAACCAGGATGCCGACAAAATCCAGGCGCTGGATGCCGGCGCAGACGATTACCTGACCAAGCCATTCAGCGTCGGTGAGCTGACCGCGCGGCTGCGCGTGGCCATGCGCCACGTCCACAAGGTCGCGGCGGAGCCAGTCTTTGTCAGCGGCAAGCTGCGCGTCGATCTGACAGCTCGGGTCGTCACCTGTGACGGCGAAGAGTTGCAGCTCACCCCCACCGAATACGACCTGTTGCGCGTGCTCATCCGCCACGCCGGTCGCGTCCTGACCCATCAATTGCTGCTCAAAGAGGTGCGCGGCGCCGGCTACCAGACGGAGACCCACTTGCTACGGGTCCACATGAGCAATCTACGCCGCAAAATCGAGGCAGACCCGGCCAATCCCCAATACATCCTGACCGAACCTGGCGTCGGGTACAGGTTGCGGGTGGATGCGTGAAATTGTCAGGATGACTATAAGAATACCAGGGCAACTCTCTCTGTCATTGGACAACACTTGACATCAGCCGCGTGAAGGGTGTACCATTTGTACAATAGTACAATCAGGGGGCGTTAGTCGTGTCGAATGTCGTCGTGGATGCATCAGTTCTTATCGCAGTCATCACAAACGAGCCGGATCGGGATCGATTAATTGAGCTAACATTGGGCACAACGTTAATTGCCCCACACTCTGTGCACTGGGAAATTGGCAACGCTTTCTCAGCAATGCTAAAGCGAGACCGCATCACGCTGTCTCAGGCACAAAACGCTTTGGCTGCATACGAGCAGATCCCAATCCGATATGTTGATATCGAGATAGATCGGGCGCTCGATATCGCTGACCTATTCAAGATCTATGCCTATGACGCATACTTGATTCGATGCGCCCAAAAATATCAAACAACCCTGTTAACATTGGACAGGCGCCTGATGGCGACAGCACAAGAAGCTGGTATTCGCGTTGTGGAGATATGAGAATGGCAAGGGAATATACTTATTCAGAAGCGCGTCAGAAATTGGCTTCCTTGCTAGAACGAGCCTTGAAAGAGGGGGAAGTCACCATTAGAAGAAAGGATGGGCAGGCCTTTGTCATCCAACCAGCGGCGACGATCGGGTCGCCCCTGGATGTGCCTGGCATCGATGTTGGGTTGAGCCGAGAGGAAATCATCGACTTCATTCAGGAAGGGCGGCGTTATCAGTAGGCCCTATGCTGTAAGCATCAGGCATCCACTGGCAAATCGACCTGGGCAACCGGCATGGTGAAGCTGAAGACGGCGCCGCCATCCGGCCGGTTCTCGGCCTGAATCTGGCCGCCATGCGCCTCCACAATCCCCCGGGCAATTGACAAACCCAGCCCGGTACCGCCGCTGCTGCTGCCATCCAACCGGAAAAACTTGTTGAAAATATGGGGCAGATCCGCCTCCGGCAGACCCGGCCCGCGATCCTTCACGGCCAGCACCACCTCCGAACCGGCCAACGTCGCCTCGATCTCAATCGGTTCGTCTGGGGGAGCGTATTTGACGACGTTGTCAATGAGGTTGAGCAACGCCTGCACCATGAGCGTCAGGTCGATATTGACCGGCGGCAAGTCAAATGGGATCTGGCGCTGCACCGTGTAGCCCTGCAGCCGGTTACGCATCTGGGCCAGGGTCGCGCCGACCAGCTCCTGGACATCGTAGGGTTGGCAAACCACCTTCATCGCACCAGATTCCAGCCGGGTCATGTCCAGCAAGTTGCCAACCAGGCGATTGAGGCGCAGCGCTTCATCAAAGGCGGTCAGCGCCAGCTCACGGCGGGCGGCGGCGCTGAGCAGGGCCTCATCGTCCAGCAGGCTGCTGAGGGCGCCGGTGATGGTCGCCAGCGGTGTGCGCAGATCGTGGGAGATGGAATTGAGCAGGGTTGTTTGCAGCTTCTCGGTCTCCTCCAGCAGGCGAGTGCGCCGAGCCTGTTCGGCCAGCTGGGCATTTTCCAGGGCCAGGGCGACCTGGTTGGCGAAGGAGGCCAGGAAGCGGCGCTGTTCCGCGGTCAGGCGAGGATAATAATCCGCCGGCAGAGCCACCGCCAGAACACCGATTGTCTCACCGCTGGTTTGCAGCGGCAGATAGTAGCCGTTGGCCTCAGCGTGGGTGTCGGTATGTTTACCGGCCGGTCCCCCATGTTGCCAGACCCAGTCCGCCACCCCCAACTCAGCCGGCGCGGCGTAGAAGTCGGGACTGCTGGCCTGGATACGCAGGGCGCCATCGTCACCGGCCGGTAGCAGCAACGCCGCGGGGCTGTTAAAGGCATTACCCACCTGCACCACCACCGCCTGCGCAATCTCCGGCAGGCCAGCCGCCGCCGCCAGGCTCTGGCTCAGTTCAAAAAGAACGGCGGTCTGCGCCTCGCGCCGCCGGGCCGCCACCGCCTCGCGCCGGGCCCGCGTCGCCAGGGTGCTGATCACCAGCCCCATTGCCAGCAAGCCGGCGAAGGTCAGCAAATACTCCGCGTCCGCCACCCCCAGCTCGTAATAGGGCGGCACAAACATAAAATCAAAGACCAGCACACTGGACAACGAGACCAGAAACGCCGCCCGCCGCCCCAGCCAGATCGCCGTCAACATCACGACGACCAGGTAAAGCATCACCAGATTGGTCGGATTGACCGAGGCCCGCAGCGGCAACCCGACGAGAGTCGCCAGCAAGACCAACAGAAGCCCGACCAGATAACCGCGCCAGGCCATGGGACGGCGTTCGATGACCCGGGTAAGAGGTGGCGCCGCTACCGTCGTTTCACCACTGATGACGTAGACATCCAGCCCCTGGCTGCGCGCCAGGATCTGGTCGATGATGGAGCCACGCCGCCAGTCGCGCCAGCGGGGTCGCAGGGGTTTACCGGCCACAATCTTGGTGACGTTGCGGCTGCGGGCAAAATCGACCAGCGTGGCCGCCACATTGGGACCGGTGAGCCGCACCGAACGGGCGCCCAGTGCTTCGGCCAGCTGCAAGGTGGCCGCCACTCGGTCAGCATCGTCGGCCGAGAGCGGCCGGGCATCCGGGACCTCCACGTAGGCGGCGATCCACTCCGCATCCAGCCGGCGGGCCAGCCGGCGCGTCGTGCGCACCAGCCGTTCGCTCAGCGGGCTGGGACCGACGCAGACCAGCAGCCGGTCCCCGGCCGGCCAGGGGCCGGAGATGGCGTGTGCCTGCATGTAGGCGCGCATCTGCTCGTCGACCCGCTCCGCCGCCCGCCGCAGCGCCAGCTCACGCAGGGCAGTCAGGTTGCCCGGCCGGTAAAATTGGCGCAGGGCCATCTCCGCTTCCGGCGGGATGGGCACCTGCCCGGCCTCAAAACGAGCCAGCAACTCGGCCACCGGCAAATCAACCAGCTCGACCTCGTCCGCCTCGTCAAAAATATGGTCCGGCACGGTGGCCTGGACGACGTAGCCGGTGACCCGAGAGACAACATCGTTCAGACTTTCCAGGTGCTGGATGTTGACCGTCGCATAGACATCAATGCCGCTACCCAAAAGCTCAAGGACATCTTGATAGCGATGGACATGGCGGCAGCCGGGCGCATTGAGATGAGCAAGGTCATCGACGAGGACAAGGTCAGGGTGGAGGCGGCGGATGGCGTCAGTGTCGATTTCCGGCCGGTTCGCCCCTCCCGCCATACTCAGGGCATCAAACTCAGCCAGGAGCGCTTCAGTCGCCGGCGCCCCATGGCTCTCAACCTGCCCCACCACCACGGCCACACCCTCGGCCAGCCGCTGCCGGGCTGCCAGCAACATGGCATATGTCTTACCGACACCGGTGGCATAACCAAGAAAGATCTTCAGCCGGCCGCGCCGGCCGGGGGTGGATTGGCTGTCTGCAGGATCGCTCATCAGGGTCTATTATGCCTGGGTTTGGGGTTGCGTGCTGGTTCGCACTTGTTCGCACTCGTTCTGGGGCTCTGCCCCAGGTTGTCTCCCCCGGGCGCTCTGCGCCCTACTCTTGCATGCCATCCACACCCCAGGACCAGACACTCTCACTCTAGCTCAGATTCTTACCGCATATCCTCAAGGCGCAAGCTAGCCAGCAGCGCCGCCAACTCCCCTTCAGATTCAGTAAATGTGGCCGAGTTAACAGCCCAAATATCGACGATGATCACCTCGTCCTCCCGAATAAGATAGACGAGCTGCACTTTAGCCAGATCACCAGTGAAATAGTCCTGAACGATGGCTGGATAATCCCCCTGGCCAATGACCGCTTCCTGGGTGGAGAGCAAGTGTGAAGGTTGATATTCCAGACCGGCCGGATCCTGCCGCACAATCTCCGCCAGACTCTCCCCGCCGTGCGAGCGCACATAAATTCGAACGATCACAGCCTGACTGTCAACAAGGCCGTCACCAGATCTCAGTTCAATCTGGTACAGCTTGTTGGATTTGGGCGGCGGGCTACCCGGCGGGAGGGGCACCCAACGGGTTGCGCCCCGACGGCCCTGGCCTCTCTTGACATTTTCTTGACACCGGCCCTCCTATTCTTAACTCTTTCTTGATGGAAAAGTTGATACCGTATACAGGTTGAAAATACCCCATCAGGCGGGTGTTTAGCCTGAGTTGGAGCAAGTTTGCATGGCTTTTCCCGAGATAAAACGAACTCTTATTGGCGAACCCTTTCCGACCAGCCATGAAGTTCACGAACGTTTAGATAAGTTACGGGCCCTGGCAGTTTTTGCCTCTGACCCGATTAGTAGTAACGCTTATGCCACCGAGGCGATCATGAGCGTCCTGATCGCCCTCGGCAGTGGCGCCCTGGCGATGACGCTGCCGCTGGCGATGGGTGTGGCCGCCCTGGTGCTGATGGTGGTCTTCAGCTACATCCAGACCATCCTCCATTACCCGGATGGTGGCGGCGCCTACACTGTGGCCAAGGATAACCTGGGCAAATATCCCTCCCTGCTGGCGGGCTCTGCTCTCCTGATCGACTACGTCCTGACCGTCTCCGTCTCCACGGCCGCCGGTGTACGCGCAGTCACCTCGGCTGTGCCGGAGTTGCATCAATACCGGGTCATTATCGCGCTGGTCGCCATCGCCCTGATCACCTGGGTCAACCTGCGCGGCGTGCGGGAGAGCGGCACCATCTTTGCCGTCCCGACCTATGCGTTTGTGGGTGGCGTTTTACTGACGGTCGCCATTGGCCTGGCCCGCTCTGTAGGCCTGTTCGGCATGCAGCCCCTGCCCTCCTTCCATGACACCGTGCCGGCCACGGTCTCGTTGACCGGCTTTGCCTACATCTGGCTGCTTTTGCGCGCTTTCGCCGGCGGCTGTACCGCCCTGACGGGTATCGAGGCGATCAGCAATGGCGTGGGTGCTTTCAAAAAACCCGAGTCAGAAAACGCGGTCAAGACGATGATTGCCATGGGTATCATCGCCATGTCCCTCTTTGTCGGCATCACCTACCTGTCAACCCACATGCATCTGGTCCCGGTCGAGGAAGGCGAAAGCATCCTGTCGCAGATGACCCGCCACATCGCTGGCCGCGGCATTCTCTACTTCTGGGTTCAGATCTTTACGGCTCTGATCCTGTTCCTGGCCGCCAATACCGGCTACCAGGATTTCCCGCGCCTGAGTTCTTTCCTGGCCAAGGATGGCTTTTTACCGCGCTGGATGCAGAATCGGGGTGACCGGCTCGTCTTCAGCTCGGGCATCCTGGTGCTGGCGCTCATTTCTTCCATCATCGTCGTGATTTTCCAGGCGGACGAAATCGCCATGCTGCCACTCTATGCGCTCGGCGTGATGTTGAGTTTCACCCTTTCCCAGGCCGGTATGTCGCGCCTGATGAGCAAGGTAGGCCAACTGCAGCCGGGCGAATCAACCTTCACCGGGGTCACGACCATTCACCACGAGAAAGGCTGGCGCTGGAAAAAGGCCGTCAACATTGTTGGCTCCATCACCACCGGCGTTGTCTTCATTATCCTGACGGCGACAAAATTTTTGGATGGCGCCTGGCTTGTGGCGCTGGCCATCCCCGTGATCGTGCTGATCTTTGACCAGATCAACCGGCATTACAAATTAGTCTCACAGACTCTGAGCACCAAGATGTTTGGCGAAGATCAGTTGATGGATGTGGCTGATGTTGTCATCGTACCGATTGCCGATGTGCACCGGGGCACGCTGCGCGCACTGCAATACGCCAACCGCCTGGCGGGCGACGTGCGGGCGCTCTGTATCGCCACAACGCCAGAGGTTCACGAGCGGCTGGAACGGCGCTGGAATCGTTTCCCCATCCTGACCGAGGGGATCGAACTGGTCATCATCGATTATGATTACCGCGACATCCTGACGCCATTGACCGATTACATCGCGCAAGCCAGTCAGAAAGAGTTTCCGGGCCAGCTGATCACTGTCGTGGTGCCGGAGTTTGTACCGGATGATGCTTTTGCCCGCGTCCTGCACAACCAGACGGCCAACCTGCTGCGCAACCGTCTGCGGGGCTTCGAGGACGTCATCATCATTGACGTCCCCTACCACATCCCCAGCGTCAACGAAGCGAAATAGAAATGAGGGGTCAGGGGGAACCCGTCGGGTTAGTACCAACCCGACGGGTTCCCCCTGACCTGTGACGCAAAGGCGTCATTCCAGGCAAAGTGCTAATGACGAAGGCTCCATTATGCAGGCAAATCTGGAGCGCTCAGCGCCCTGGCTGGTCAATGGCCAAGTTGCTGGCATGACCGCCGGCTACTCATCCGCAGCTGGTAACCGGGCCAGGGCCGTTTCAATCTCCGCGCGATAAATCGAGTCCGGTTCCAACTCCAGGTAACGTTCATAATCCTGCCGCGCCAGCTCACGTTCGCCCATCTGCAGGTACAGGGCTGCCCGCAGATAGTAGGCCGGCAGGAAGGGCGGCTCGCTGGTCACCGCCGCGTCAAAGTCAGCCAGGGCCGCCTCGAGGTTGCCCATTTCCAGGTGGGTGCCGGCGCGTCTGATGCGAATGTCGCCCAGATCGGGTGATATCGCCAACGCGAGGTCATAATCGGCGAGAGTTTCAGCCAGGCGGTCATCAGCCGCCCGATACCAGGCCCGGTAGGCATACGCCTCGGCCCGCAAATGACGGGCATAATCACCCGGATCAGCTTCCATCAGCTCGATCGACGCGCCGATTAAGGCCTCCGCCCCGGCAATGTCGCCCTGGTGAAAAACCGCCTGACTCAACAGGATATCAGCCAGCGCCGCCGATTCCAGGGTGCGATTGACAAAGAGCCAACCCCCGGCAGGCACTTCCTGAACCATGGTGGTCGACCTGTTTTCCGCAAATTGATCCGCGTCCGGATAGAGGTAGCCGACGTGATTCTCTTCATCGTCACTCTCGCCCCAGATTAGCAGCGCCGCCCCAAAAGGTTGCGCCAGCAGATATCGCGGCGCAAATCCACCCGTCTCCTCAACCGCGTCCGCCAGTAACGCCAGCCGCACATTAGTCAGCTCATGTTCCTGAATATGCTGCTCCAACAGCCGCATCATCCGTTCCTCGGCCGGCTGTTCCAGGAAGCCGGTGCTGCCGGCAAAGGGAGCAATCAGGATGAGGGCCTCCCCGGGCGCGGCTGGTTCGATGGCCGCCGCCGCCCCTTCGCGCTGAACCTCCCTCAGCACGGATCGCCCAGCCGTCAGATAGTAGAGAAGCCCGAGCCCCAATAGCAGCCCCACGACCGGGAGCAACCAGCGGCGCCCACGGGCACTGGTGGGCCGCTGCCGCACCCCGCCCACGTGGGGCGCGATCTCACCCGCCTCCCACGCCTCAAGATCACCGGCCGGTATCCGCCACTCGCCGCCCTGGCGATACGCATTGGGCAAGTCGCCCCGATCAATCAAAATCTGGACGCCGTTCTGGCTAACCTTGAGCCGCTCGGCCACCTGTTGTAGGGTCAGAGACGTATCATCAGACATAGGATCACCGGCCGGTCCACCAAAGGACCTTTTATGAGAGGCAAACCGCCTAGCGGCGGCTCACCAGGCTAGAGATGAGCGCTGTCATGTATGGTTTGATGTCTGGCGCAGAGAACGTCTCTGTTATAACGACCTTCCAGCTAAACTACAAACGGCAAACGCCCCTGCCAGGCAGGCATTCCGCCCACCCCTTTGCGCCCTGGCCTGGGGCATGATAGAAATGACCCCAGCAATGTTGGCCGGTCCGGGAATTCCGGCCCCCTGTCCGTTCATTTCCATAACCAACCTGAAGGAGCCCCAAGACGTGTCTGTCTCATTACGTGCCCCTCTCGTCCCGCTGGCTCAGCCAGCCAATGGTCAATTGGAAATTGAAGACCATTTTGACAACGATGGCTCACAACGCGTGCGCTACATAGGCGATGAGGCCGCCGGCTTGCGTTTGAACCCGCTGTTCGCCGGCCAGCTCGCGTTTAAACCGGCCGCCAACGCCACCGTCCCTCTGGATCCCGCCGCTTCCGGCGCCGCCCCTATTCCCGGCCACCTTTTTCTACAAATCTCTTCGCAGCGCCAGCACGCCCTGAAGCGGCAGGAAGCCAGCCTCAACTACCCGTTGCTGCTGGTCTATCACGATGTCGCGCTGGACACCGCCTTCTTTCAGGGGACAGTCCTGACGGCGGTGCGCCGCCCCGGCAGCAGTAGCTTCAAAAAAATCAAGCTGAATGGGCAGCGGCTGAACAGCGCGGCCGAAATTTGCCATGCCTTTGCCAGCGGCGCCCTCTCCATCATGCTCTATGGCACGAAAGAGCATACTTTCCCGCATATGCCGGCCGGTGCTTCGCCCAATGAACGCTCCATCGATCTCACGCTCGGCATCCGCACCCATCTCAACCCGTACCAGCAACCGCCTCGCCTGAGTAGCCTCGCCCCGGATAGCCTGTACGACCCAACCAGCTTTGTCCCGCTCCCGCTCAGCTACCTGGGCAGCCGGCTGCAGGCGCTGCCCACCTGGCCGGATATCGTCCATGACGATTTTGCCGACCATCCCTTCTGGGCAGCTTGTGACGCCCTGCCCGCCTATCACCGATTACGCCTCTTCCCGCCTGGCCCGCGCGAAGCCAGCAGCCGCCACCTGGCCGCCTTCGACCAGCTCACCCTAAAGGCAGACCGCCCGGATGGGTCAACTGCCTGGACTATCGCCGTTAACCGGCTGGGGGATCATTTTATTGCCCGACCGGCCGGTGAAGATCTCCTCCTCAGCGCCACCGTCGCCGGCTCCAGCATCCCCCTGGCGGCCGACCCGGCCGCCGCCAATCCGGATATCACCATTCCCTGGCCGGCCAGCACGAACCAGCTCGATCTGACCGCCTTCCTGGATCTGCATGGCGACCCGCTCAGCCTGGACCCGCCCATCGAACTGTATCGCGGCCTGCGCGATGCGCACGGGCTGACCGTCGACCGCCGCCGGAGGCTGGTTATCGCCGAACAGGAGCTGATCCGTCCCTTGCAGCAGGAGTTGCATCAATTTGGCTGGGCGCCCCCGGTGATTGGCCTTTACGGACGCCGCACCGGCAGCGCCGTCCGCGGCTTCCAGGAACAGGCCCAAACCCGGGAGCGTCTGGACGAAAACGGCACCGTCACCCCCAGCTCAGTCACGCCCTGGACCGGGGCGGTTAATGGAACGGCCGATGCCAGCACCCTGACGGAAATGCGGCATTGGCGCACCCACAATTACCATTCGGTCGCCGGCGACAAGATGTGGCCGCTGCTCCACAGCTGGGACGAGAAAGTTACCGGTAGCAACAAGAGCTATGCAGAGTATTACCACACCTGGATTCAGGCCAATCTGGATCGCTTCAACGATGAGGTGATGGCCTGCAACTGGTATCCGCTGCGGCTGTTGATTGAGTATGCCGCGGCCCACAGTTTGCGCCTCCGGCTGCGCTACTGGCGCCCCACCAAAGATCCGGATATGAGCCCCATCCATATCCACGATTCCCACAGCGGCGCTTTTGATTCCCGGAGCCATTTTTACCGGCGGACCAAAAGCACGGTGACATCTAAGATGATTGGCATGCTCAACACTGAGGCGATTCTGACCTCCGACCGGCGTGTGGGTGACCTGATCATTCTGGATCGGTCCGACGTGGACCTCTGGGTCTGGCACAGTCTGGTTGTGACCCGCGATCTGGGCGGCTTCACCTGCAATGTGCAGAGCGGCTCGTTGCCGTTGAGCAACCGGCCGGTGCCCAGCGCACGGACCGAGGAAATTGAAAACCTGCCCACCAACGCCTACGAAAACAGCTACCGCCGCTGGAAATTTGCCGACTTTGACCTCAACTAAAAGCGTCTGCCACCTGTTGCCGACCAGCTGAACCTGCCTGGAGCCCGCCATGAGCGAAGCAACCCTCTTCGAATCCGCGACCGACTACCTGGATGGTCTCGATCTGCCGCCAACCCCCTTTGATGCCGCCCTGGAAAGCGTGAGCCAGCGGGTGGATCTGACCGTCCCGGCCATCTACCAGACCCCGCTCGGCACCGTCGCCACCACCAACCTCATCATCAAGGAGCCGCTGCGGCTCCCCATCCTGGCCCTGCCGCTGACCCTGATTGTGGGCGCTAATGATGAAGATAATCCGGTGATCTTGACCGCTTTGCTGGAAGAAGCCTGGTATGTCGAGGTCGCCCAGGCCGCCCTCGCCCTGGAGCTGACTCTCCCCTTCCTGCGCCCGGTCGATAATCCAAACGCGCCGCTGCTCATCCAGCTGGAATCCGGGCTCCACATCAGCGCGACGTCGCTGGAGCTTTTGGACCCGGAAGTGAGCCTGAGCGTGCCACGCAGCGAATTGGGCCAGACCGGCATCATCGTCAGTCTGGACGAGCTGATCCCGGTCCTGGCCGAAGGCAATGTGCCGGATATCGCCTGGTATTACGGTGAGGACGAGAATTTCCGCGGTCTGTATGCGGCCAACGCCACCCTGGAGTTTATGCCCAACCTGCTGTTCGGCGGGCAGGCGGGGCTGACCATCAACGGCAACGAAATTTTGCTGGGGCCGCAGGGGCTCTCCTGCGAAATCCTGATGCAGTTCACCCCGGCAGCCCCCGGCGGCGATCCGCTGACTGAATCGGAAATTGTTGGGGGGTTGGCCGATGGCGGCTTTCCCTTTGTCCTCAACTGGTTACAAACTTCCATCCAGCAAAATGAGCCCCGTTCGTTCGCCGCCGAAGGCTTTATGCGGCTGCCCCTGTTTGATCTGCTGTTTCAACTGACCATCGGCATGCAGCAGGATGAGACTGATAGTTGGGGCTATTACGCCGGCTTGCAGAGCCTGGCGCCAGGGGTGATCGACACACCGGCCGGTACCCTCAGCTACAGTGCAGCCCAGCTCAATGGCAGCCTGGCCGGCACCGACGCTGCCCTGAGCGGCCTCATCGCCGGCCTGCAGATCGACCTGGACCCCTTCCAGATCGACGCCGGCACCATTCAGCTGGCGCTGGCCCGCAACAGCGAACAGGTCAGGCTGCAGCTGCAACTCAGCCAGGTTGAACTCGGGCCGCTGGGCACCGTCGAGAGCGCGCTGCTTCTGATTGAGGCGGACACGACGGGGGCCGGGCTCAAGGTCCAGTTCGAGGCCACCCTCGTCTGGGCGGATCTGCATGAGCGGCTGGAATTTGCGGCGTTACCGGACAATTTCCCCCTGCCGCCCGACGATGCCACCGTCGATGTCACCATTTTTTACGACAACGGCGACTGGCGCTTCCGCTTTGCCGCCGCCCTGACCGAAGTGGACGCCCTCTGGGCCTTCCTGCCGGCCAACATCAACCCGCACGTCCCGCAAGCGGCCCTGACGCTGACGATGGCCTACGACGCGGCGGCGGACAAATTCACTGGCAGCGGCAACATTGCGCTCAAAATGGGGCTGCCCGACCTGCCGGATCTGCCCGGCCTTTCGCTGTTCCAGATCACGACGGGCGACGAGAATGGCCTCATCGATCTGACGGTCAGCGGCGGCTTTACGGACAACAACGGGGCAATCACCCCCTACATGAACGCCACCATCGACAACGCCCTGACTGTCGACGTCAACTTCCCCGGCCTCAGCCAGCCGACACCGCCCATCCACACCAGCCTTAACCAGATCGCGTTTGATCTCAGCACCGACGCCAACGGCGATTTTGCCGGCGGCCTGGTCCTCACCGGGGATTTCGCCCTGCGGCCGCTGTTGCCCAGCCAGATGGGACTGCCGGTGCCGCCGGCCATCGCCGTGCAGCTGGAGCAGCTGCTGGGCAGTGTGGGCCTTTTGCCCCTGGCCGGCACCACCGAGCAGGCGGTCCGTTTCCGGGGCGACCAGGCCGCTTTCAGCATGAATTGCACCTTTAGCGAAGCGGCGCTGGAAGTCGATCTTTTTGATATGTTCGCTTCCCTGGCCGGCGGGTTGGCGGGACCGGCCGGTCTCGACAACACCACCAACGCCATCGATCTGGATATTGAAGTGCGTTTCGAACTCAAGCAGATTGATCTACAGTTGGGCAGCCTCGAGCCCGATCAACCTCAATTTAGCCTGAGTATCACCTTTGGCCTGGCCTTTGGCGGCGCCAGCACCGATCTGGTGCTGGCCCTGTCTGATGAACAGTTCACCTTCGGCTTCAGCGAGCTGCCGATCCCCATCGCCCTGCCGCAAATGCCGCTCAAGCTGGACGACCTCCTGGCCCTGGAAGGGGCCGACGGCCGCTGGGATTATGCGGGCCTCTGGCTCACCCAGCAGGAACCGGCCCTGACCAGCGCTATCAGCAGCAAAAATGGCGCGCTCAGCGCCCTGCGGAGTCAAATTCAAGCGTTGGAGCACAATCTGATCGACATTGTTGACCAGGCGGCCCTACGCGCCGGCCGGGCCGAACTGCGCCAGCTACGGGATCGGGATATGCCGGCGCTGCAAAAGGAGATTTTCCATCTCACTGGCAAACGCTTCCTTATCGACGCCATCTTTGCCGTGCACAACATCCTGGCGACGCCGGCCAACCAGGCTGCCTTCCAGGCGATGGTCACGGCGTACCAGGGCATCATGGACCAGACGATCGGCCGGATCTACCTGGACACCGAGCTCAGCTTTGTCATTTATGATGCCCGCTTTGTCCTGCCCTTTAACGACCCCAGCGACATCCGCGTCGAGGGGGGCGCCCGCCTGGCCGGCTTTGCCGACGACGACCCGCTGCGCCTGTTGGGCGAGCTTGGTTTCAAGCTGGGGCTGTCAGCCGATGCCATTTACTTCAGCGTTGAGGGGGGCGGCGAAATCCCCTTGCCAGCGGTAGGCCGTTACGAGGGCGGCGCCATTAATCTGCAGCGGCTCAACCTCGGCTACGGCTATAACAAGAACTCCTTTATGATCGACTTTGCCGGCGAGCTGCGCATTCCCCCCGCCCTGGTCGATGATCTGGACACCTCTGATTTAATTGGCGCCGGTATCCGGCTGCCGGTTCAGAATGCGCTGGCGTTTAAGCTGGACCTGATCCCGGTTTCCTTCGGCGAGGTCAACTTCGTCGTCCCCTTGCTGGAATTTGATATCGACCTGCGCCAGCCTGCCACCCCGGGCCTGCTAGACGCCAATCGCTGTACGCCGGCCTGGGATGGGTTACAACTCATCCTGCCCGAACTGTTGCGCATAGCAATAAAGCGCTATCGCTTCAACCCCTTCTTTGGACCCTTACCCGCGCCAAACATCACCTACAGCTACGACATTCAGCTGGGCAATGAAAGCCGGGGCTTCACCCTGATTTGCGACAATTATCTGCAGATCAACGGCATCCTGGGCGCTTATCCGATCCCCTTATTTGCCGACGCCATCACCCCGTTTTTTGACAATCTCTGTGTCAATCTGAACTTCGCCGGCTTCCGCATCAAATTCAATCTGCAGCGCCCCTTCCCCAGCATGTCACCGCTGGCCATCTTTGAACTGCTGGGGCTACTATCGGACCCGACAATGCCGGTAGACCCGGAGGGCCAGCTGGCCAACATGGCCCGGGCCACCATTCAGAACGCCATCGTCAGCCTGCCGCCCGCCGTTGTCCGTCTCTTCCCGGAGCTAGGCCCCTACCTGGATCGGGAGCTTAATTACACCCTCAATCTGAGCAGCATTATCACCCTGGTCCAGCAACTGACCGGCTGGCTGAGCCAGGTCGCCGACGCCACGGTCACGGCGGCAGGAGATATGGCTGCCCTGGTCGCTGAGCTACAGGCCCACCCGCCCGAGCTTGACCTGACGACGTTACTGCGCGAACTGCCGCCTGAGCTGCGCCGTTACCAGCTCAATGGCTCCTTTGTCGGCTTTCATGCCTCCGCCTGGCTTTTCCTGCTCACCCCGGCCGAAGCCCAGCGCGAATACGCCCGCCTGACCGACCCCGGCGCCGCTGCTGACAGCGCCCTACTATACGAAGCCAACTTCCAGCAGGACGATTTATCAGCCTGGGAGCAGGTCAATCAGGGGGTCCCCCTCCAGCCCGGCCAATGGGTTAATCAGGGCGCCTACGTCCAGCAGACCAGCAACACCGGCCACAACGATCTGCCCCAGTACGGGCCGCTGCTGGTGTACCGGGGCCAGCGCTTCGCCGAGGCTGACTTCACCGTCAGCCTCGCCTCCCTTGATGACGACGGCATCGGCGTTGTTTTCCGCTACCAGGACCCGCAAAACTATTATCGTTTCCGCCTGACCCAGCAGCAGGAGCGCTGGAGCCTGGTCCGCCTGCGCGATGGCCACGCCGAAGAGCTGTTCAGCCGGCCGGGCCGCTACCAGCGCGGTCGCCCCTACCAGGTCACCGTGCGCTGCCACAACCAGCGGGCGAGCGGCCCCATCCCCCAGCAACTGGTGGCGATCGAGATCCTGGTCGATGGCCGGCGCTGGTGCCAGATTGTCGACAGCCGCTCCCATCTGCTCAGCGGTCACATCGGCTTCTCCTGCTGGTGGAACAAGGATGCCCGCTTCTACAGCTTGCGGGTATATGGCGAACCGGCCGGTCAACTCGCCATCGGCCAACCCACCGCCGCCACCGCGGTCGCCAACTGGCAGCCCAGCCTCGGCGACAAACCCCTCTTCCAACCGGACGACCCCGCCAACAACCTGCTGGCGGGCGCCCCGCTCATGAGCGAGTTTGACGACGCCGATTTTGCCGCCCTGGCCAACCTGGCTGAGTCAGATAGCCTGGCCATCCTGACCGGCGCCGCCGTCCAGTTGCTACCCGGGCAGCGTTTCGCCTTTCTTGGTTTCCTGGACGAGGAGGGGCATTTTAGCCTGCTCAGCCGGGCCGATTTGGAGCCGCTTACCCTGACCGTGGCCGGCATAGCAGTGCCGTTGCCCGTGCAATTCAGCGGCCGGCTGTTGCTGCGCGGCCGGGCCGCCGGCGCTGATTCCTGGGCCCAGGTGAGCGCCCAGACCTGGGGCAGCTGGCCTATCCTGCCCCTCAACCTGGTCCGGCTGGAGCTAGCCTCAGCCGCGGAGCCGGCCAGTTTCACGCTATACAGTGACGGCCGCTTTGCCCTGCAGGGAAACGGCCGGCTACTCTTCTTCGACGAACAGGTCGTGCTGAATGGCGCCGTGCGCATCGACCACACCCATTGTTTTGTGAAGGGGAGCCTGAGCTATGAATACCGGCCGGTGGCCGACGAACCGCCACTCATCAGCCTGACGCTGGCCAGCCGCGGCCGCATTGGCCCGGAGCGTACCTTCAGCCTGGGCGGCGGCGGCGACCTCATGCTGCTGGGTCAGCCCTTGAGCGCTGTGAGCGGCGAGTTAACCGAACGGGCGCTGGCATTGAGCGGCCGCTTGCAGGTTGGCGGCAAAAACGAATGGCTCCTGGCCGGGCTAAACCTGACCGGCGTTGATCTGACTCTGCAGGGCCAGCTCCAGTTCGCCACGGCCAAAAGCGGCCCCCGGCTGGCAATGGCGGGGCGCGGCCAGCTGACCGCCCTGGGCGCCACGGTCGGCGGCGCAGTTGAACTGGCGATCGGGCCGGGTGAACGCCTGCTGGCCCTGGAAGGCGCCCTGCAATGGCAGGGGCGGGATTGGCTGGCCGGCCGGATCGAATTGCATAACGAGCGGCTAACCATCAGCGGCCGTACCACCTTTGCCCTGGACCTGACCCCGGCCGATCTGTTCGGCGACATCAACCTCGCCTCCCTCTACTTCACCATCGATCTGAGTGGCAGCTTCGAATTGACGGCCGCCGACGGGCTCAAAAGAGTGAACCTCAAAGTTGACTGGACCCTCGCCGCCCGCTTCCCTGGCCAGCAAAAGCAGATATTGCCATTGGCCAGCCAGCAGAAGGAAGTCAACAAATACAACGTGGGCGCCAGCGGCACCTTGCGCGAACTGCTCTACATCGCCAGCGTCAACTTCCTCCCCTTTGGCGATTTCACCATCCCGGTGCCCGTCATCGACATGGAAGAGGGCATTGATGTCTACCTGAGCTACGATGGCTTTATCCCCCAGCTAACGTTGGAAGCGCCGCCGCCGCCGCCCGACGACCCCGATCCGTTCTTCAGCCTGCCCGGCCTGGGCACAGACGAGATACCGCTGGAGGCGATCATGAACAACTTCAACCTCTTTGTCCGGCTCGCCTGGGAGAACGAACAGCTTGGCATCCGCCTGGTCCGCGGCGGCGAGACCGAGTTCATCCCGTTCCACGCCATGTTCAACTGATTTGAGGGTGGGTGGGAACCCGTCGGGTTGGCGGCAACCCGACGGGTTCCCACCCACCCCTCACCCACACGTTTACCCACACGCTTGCTCATTACCCTTTTATCATTAGCCCTTTTCGCTGTCCTTTTGGCCCGCTGTATAATTTGAGGTCGTATGAGTAAGCAGACGCAATCCACCACCAAACAAACCAGCCGGAAACCGGGTCACCCTACCCGCCTGGCCCGAGCCACCCAACCCGCGCCCGGTGCTGCGCTGAACCGGCCGGTCCCCACGCTCCTTACCCAATTGCCTGCTGCCGGCTCCGGCCTCCAGCGCCAGGCCGCCCTGCTGCAACTGCAACGGGATTACGGCAACCACCATGTGCAACGGCTCCTGCAACGCACGCTCCAGCGCGAACCCGATGACACGGCCACGACAACCACCAGCGAAAGCGACCAGGCGCCGGCTTCTGATGAAGCTGAAGGCTGGCTGGAGTCCGTCTTCAACGGCGGCGCGGCAGCCCTGGATGGCGTGATGGCCGTCATCGACAGCGCGGCAGACACATTTAGCGAGATGATCGGCGGCTTCTGGTCAGAGGAAGAGACCGTGGCCGAGGAGACGCCGGTCGAGGCAGAGCCGGTTGAAAGTGAACCGGTCGAGGCCGGCGCCGCCGCGCTCCAGGCCGCCCTGGCCCAGGGCGAACGCGACCAGTACAAATTGACCGACATCGTCTTCTATGCCCGCTACCCGGACCGGCAGGGTAAACCAATCGACCCGAAGACTGAAAAAGATGTCGTGGCTACCTGGCGCGGGATTTTGAACAGTGAGGTCAAGCCGGCCCTGGCTGGGCCAGTGCCGGAGGGACCGGCCGCTGAAACCCCGGTCGCCGCCCCCGTAGGCGCCCAACCCGATGCCGGCGCCCTGGCTCCGCTGCTGGACCAGCTCAAAGGCCAGGAGCCGGTCAAGGCTATCGAAGACATCGTCACCAGCCTGACCGAGATTCAGGCCAATGTTGACAGTCCCGGCGCAGACACCTCCAAGTGGAGCAAGAAGCTGTGGGAAGCTATCCCGGACACCTCGCTGCACAAACTGTATAAAGAAGGCAGTGATGCCCAATATGATGAGATGACGGCTCTGTTGGGCAGTGCTCGTGAGCTGGTCAGCGGCTTGACGACGGCTGCCCTCCAGGCCATCGTCCCGGAAATCAGTGATACGCAGACAGCCCAGATCATCGGCTATTACCACCAGCAGCTGAATACACTGACGCCCTTCTTCACGCAGATGGCCAATATGAATATCCTGCACAAGGGCAAAAGCGACGCCTGGCGACGGACCTGCAACGTCACCAGCCTCTCCATGGTCCTGCTCAGCCTGGGTGTCGGCGCTGACGCCTTCAATGGCGACAAGGATTTACTGGTCAAGATTGCCAATCACCTGGAGCCGAGCATCAACAGCTGGGACAACCTGATGGCCTTGCGGATGCCTGACTTTGTTCAGTTTGTTGCCGTCCTGACGGAATATAAGGATGGTCCGGACGAAGGATTTGGCACACGGGTTGACGCCGCGCGTGACACCGTCGCGCCCAAGGTCTCCACGACCCTGAACATCTTCACTGCCATTGTCAAATACTTTGGCGTCAATCGGGTCCACTCCGGCGAGATCGATAGTAAGGGCACCGCCAAACGGAAGAACGAAGATTTACCGGCTGACAAACAGCTAGATCCTGAATCGTTCAAGACGGAGACCTTCAAGGCAGACGTCATGCGCGATGTCACTCCCTGGATCAACCAGGGGGGCCAGATCGTCGTGAACCGGCCGGGCCATTACCTGCGTCTGCAATCGATCGACGACAGCGGCGTCACCCTGGACGACCCCGGCGACGAGGGCAAGAATTACCACGTCACCTGGGCCGAATCCAATTCGATTGGCCACTTCCGTTCCTGGCAGGTTTTCAAGAAAGCGTAAACACCAAACCAGGCAACTATCGCGGCCAGCAACCTGGTTGCAAACTAGCGTTACAAGGAAATTGAGAGGAAGCTGTTAGACTCCATTTGGTCTGGATACCTTATACTTGGTTGACGATCCATCGTTTTCGCTTCAGCCAAGGACAGATCATATGGCTCAGACCAATCAGCCGCTAAGCGCCTCTTCCGTCCACTCTATCGTGGCGAATCTGGAACGTAGCCCCTATCAACTGGAATCTCTTGTGCAGGGCGTCCTGGCAGCCATCCAGGCCGACCTTTCCTTTGATCGGATCAGGTTGTATGTTAAATCCGGCCGGATGCTGGTTGGCGCAGCCCATATCGGCATGACGGTCCCTTTTCGCGGCCTGGTTTTGGACTCCCAGCGCAGCAGCTATCTGACCCAGCTTTCCCAGACATTTGAAGTCTCTATTGAAACTCGCCAATCCAGACACAACTATTTCTACGATGATGTCCTTGATCGCAATGATGTCAATGCGTGGGCCACAATGCCCCTGGTGATTGACGGCCAGCTGATCGGGTGTCTGATTGCTGACAACAAATACAGTCAGCGGCCGCTTGGCCCTTTTCACGCTGAAAGACTGAAGGCGTTTGCGCCCCTGGCCGCGATAGCCGTTCATGTCACCCGTCTGCTGCTCAATGAATCGGACCGAATCTCAGACATTGAGACCGAGCGAGTTCGGCTTGAGCTTATCCTGAACGCTGCCCCCACCGGCGTCATCCTCAACGACAGCGAAGGTCGTATCCAGTTCGCCAACCAGAAGGCAACTGCCCTGCTGGATTACGAGGCGGAGGGGCTGGCTGGCATCGCCGTGACCGCTATCTATGCTGACGCCGAGGAAGCCGTTGCAGTCGGCCGGGCCCTGCGTCAATTGACCAAGAACAATGTCTTTCGCCGGGCAGTCACACTTCTGAGCCGAAACGGCGCTCGCATCCCCGCTCAGCTCACCGTGGCCATGGTACAGACAGTGACCGACAATCTGATTGTTGGCTTTTTTGAAGATCGCCGGCCTCAACTGGCAGCCCAGGAACAATTGGCCGCCGCGCAGCAGGCTTCCGCTTCCCTGCTGCGCTCCCTTTATGCCTTTACAACCGCCGAACAGGCCTGGCAGCATGTGCTGCAATCTGCCGTCGATCTGGCCGACGGACGCGCCGGTCGCATTCTCTTCCTGGCCGAACCGCACATCTCACTCTATCCAATTATCGCCACGGGCGATGACTCGCTCTCCCTGGCCGAACCGGTTGCCCCCGATGGCATGACACATGAAATCGTGCGCAGCAACGAGATTCGCATCATCCCGAATGTGGCCAGCCAGCCTGAACTGGCCAATCACTCCTACATTCGCCGCAACATCAAGGCGGCTGTGGGTTTTCCGGTCAAACATCGTGATACCGGCGAGGCCTGTGGCGTGCTCTGGCTGTACTACAAGACGGCGTTCACGCTGCCCGACTGGAAAATCGACATCATCGCGACCTTGTTGAGTCAGGCTTCTGATCTGATCCATATCCTTGAAGAGAAAGAACATGCCCTTGACCATCTCGACGCACTTGACGCCATGGTTCAGGCGGCCAAGAGCGGTCGTGACGAGACCGAACTGCTTCAGCTTATCGCCCGGCAGGCGCTGCAAGTTACCTCCTTTGCCGGCCGGCGCGCCCATCATTGCCACATCGTTCGTATTCAAAACCAACGCCACCTGCAAATTGGCTCCGCCCACCCGGCGTTGGATACCGCTGCCATTCAACAGGTCCTGGATGATGTTGACCTCCAGTCCAATGATCAGGCTATAGGGATCATCGGATTGGCCGCCCTGCACAAGAAACCGTTTATCGTGCCTGATGTTAGAAACAATCCCAACTACATTGCCTTTCATCAAAAAACCCAGTCGGAAATCGCCGTACCGATCTTTCACGGCACTGACGTCTATGCGGTCATCAATGTAGAGCATCCTGACCTGGAGGCTTTTGGTGAGCGTGAGCTTCGTCTCCTGATAAACCTGGCTAATCATGCCTCAACAGCGCTGCAAATTGCCCCGATGTTTGCCCGCGAACGGCGCTATTCGACGGCCATGACCGCGCTGTCGTCCATGAGCCAGTCGCTTAACATCGAGATGCTTCTCCAGGAGATCGCTGAACAGGTCCACCAGCTATTGCGCAAACGGGAGGACCAGATCAGTTATGCCAGTATCTGGCTCTGCGATGCCAAACGGCAACAGGCCCGGGTCCAGGCCGCCTTTCCCCGCGAATCGATCCGCTATATCAATGGCATCAATGACGGCATCATCGACCTCACAGGTGATCAGGGGCCAATCGGGATGGTTGGTCGCTGCATCGTCTCTGGCGAAGCCAAGGTAGAATTTAATCTGGAGGAAAATGGAGATTACATCAAATCTTTCCCGCAGACGCGCTCAGAATTGGTGGTCCCCATACTTTTCCATAATTCCGTAATTGGCGCGATTAATGCCGAACATGCCCAGGAGCAGGCTTTCGACGACGTCGATCTCGAAACCCTGAAATCATTTGCCCGCAGCGCCGCCGATGCGATCATCGGGGCGCAGATCCGCTCCGCCCTAAATGACACCGGTCAGTCCCTGGCCCAGGAATCCCAGCTGCACCGACTTTTGCCCCTTATTGCCGAGAAAGTTTACGAGCTCACCAGCGCCAGTGGGCGCCCGGCTTCACTCTGTTATGTATCGTTGCTGAAGGGCAAGCGACTGGTTTTTGAAGCTTTCCATCCACGCGAACGTTTTGCCGATCTCAAAAGCAAATATGCGGAACTCGATCTGGTAAAAGGTCCGCTCGGGATCAATGGCCTGGTCGCCCTGAAAGGGGAACCCGTTTTGGCATCGGACGTGCGTGCGCCGGAATGGCATGATATTTACATCCCTTATGATGATGGGATTCGCTGCAGCCTTGGCATGCCCATCAAAATCGACGACAAAGTTGTCGGGGTCATCACCGTTGAGCATGCTGACACCGGCGCATTTGATCTCTATCATCAGCAGATTCTGAACCTGTTTGCCACTCATGCAGCCATCGCCATCCGCAAAGCCCAGGAGCATGAAGAGACCAACGAACTGCGCCGTGTCGCTGAAAAGTTGACGCAGACGACCGAACGCGAGGAGTTGCTGCGCCACAGCCTGCAAGGGGCACTTAAGCTGGCCCAGGCTGAATTAGCCAGCATCAAGTTTTGGGATCCGGTTGCCGCCACATTTCTGGAGGCTTACCGTCTGGCGGGTCCAGCCGCCACGCTAGAATCCTACAGCACCAGGGCGCGTCTGCACGATGGCTATACGCGACAGGTCGCCGAGACGGGCCTGCCACTCGTCATAGACGATATAAGCACCGATAGTCGCGCAAGTGAAACATTGCGCCAGGAAGGGTGGCGCTCAATGATTCTGATCCCGCTCACCTTGCGCCGGGCTGTGGCCGTGGTCACCCTTTGCAGCAAGAACCAGGCTCAGTTCACTGCCAAGCTGAATAACCTTCTGTTTGCCTTGTTCAGCCAGACCGAAATTGCCCTGGAACGAATCGCTACCATGAATGATTTACAGCTTCTGGGCCCGCATAACTTCTCAACCTGGTGGACGGTTATCAAGGACCGAATGGGCCATCGCATCTCCAGCGATGTCAGCCGTATTCGTCAGGAACTGGACACCCTAAAAAGCTGTTTATTGGAAGCGGGAACCGAGGAGCGCTGGTTGGAACAGATGCACATCCTGGAAAGCGAGATTGAAGAGCTAAACCATCTGTTACCCCTGGAATACTCGACCAATCCTCGGACCGTCAGGCTGAATGAGCAACTGCGACACTATTTCAACCACTTTGAAAAGCGGACCCGTTTCCGGCACCTGGACATTGAGCTGGACCTCCAGGCAGATTTGGATGAGCTTGCCGGTGTTCAGGTCAACGACTTGTTTCGTGAAGTCCTCAATACGGTGATGGAAAATTCTGCCCGAGCCCTACGGCAGCAGAATGACGCTGATCCTCGTATCATTATTCGCACCAGTATGATCGGCGACCGGGTTCAGATAAGCATTCGCGATTTTGGTCCCGGCGTGCCGGCTGCCATCACCTCCTACCTTTTTCGGAAGCCGATTGAGCACAGTCAGGGCAAAGGCATCGGGCTGTGGCAGGCGGACGGCTTTCTGAAAGCCATTGGCGGCAGCATCACCCACAATTCGCCAGAGAATGGCGGCTGTGAAATGATCATTACACTGCCGGTTGTACCGGCCGGTCACTAAAACCAGTCCCACCAGGTCTGGCAACCAGCCTCTGAGGCGCTTATGCAAAAACGTATTCTGGTCATCGATAACCATGCCAAAGATCGGGAAAGTCTGGGGCGCTGGCTCACCCAGTTGGGCTACTCACCTACACTCTGCGGCTCTATCCCGGAAGCACGTGAGCTGCTGGCGCGCGACTATTACCACGCCGTAACCATCGATATGCGCATGCGTGACGATAGTAGCCCGGATGATTACTCAGGCTTTGAAATCATCCAGGATCCGGCCTATGAGCATCTACCAAAAATCATCTCGACCAGCTATCGTGAGAGTGCGTTTAAGGATGAATGGGGCTCCGAAATCACCAATCGCGCTGACATCTACTACATGGGCAAACTCGATCCCCAGGAAAATCGACGACGCACGCTGCAAAATGTCTTCAGGCAGATCCGGGACGATTTTGCCTTGCGCATCCATTTCAGCTCCCGTGATGTCGTCTCTTTCCGTCACCTGGCTGCTTTCCAGTTTAATGAGCGCCAGGCGGACCAGATCGAGGTCCTGGCCACGATGCTGGAAGCGCTGTTGCGCCGGCTATTTCGGGGACATCTCCAGGTCACCATAGACCGCCTCTTCTGTCTGGATTCGGAAACGGTCACGCTCAGCGTCTATACCTACAGCGACGGACCGATAATCACCCCTGTTCCCAATATCGTCGTCATCGGCCGGGCAGACGTGGTCCGAGCTGATGTGCGTGGCTTTCCTGGGGAGCTCCTGCAAGGGGCGCAACAGAACACGTTTTTGGGCTTGCCCTCGGAACTGGAGGTGATCGGTGAGCTGGCGGCAGTCTCTTATCGCTTTTCCACACATGACCCAGAGAACGTCCGCACCTTATCCCGCTTCATTCAGCAGCATCGTCGCGCCGACGTCGAAACGGTTCTGACCGCGCTATGTACCGACAAGTTAAGCCGTCTGCACAGCCGCAGCTTTGCCCAGCGGGACAGCCAGGCGGTCGTCGACTTCTATGAAGCACGGCTGGCTCAATTGACAGATAGCGATTTGGAAGCCGTTTTCCAGGCCAGGGTTGCCGCCCTCTGTGACAAACTGACCGTCACCGGCCTGGCCCGGTTGGCGGTAGACGGCGATACGCTAGTACGGGTCGACGAGACCGGCCGATCTGAACGGCTCCCCCACGCTCTGCGCCTCTGGCCGGCATCCCTGCCCAATGGGCTGGCACGCTGGAACCTGGCTCACGGACAGCTAAATCTACACACAATCATCGTAACCAATGAGTTGCACCCCCATCTGACTCGCTACAGCGACGGCAGCCCCGCCCCACAGGCCCACGATTATGCTTCTCTGGAGCTGTCACTGCGCAGCCGGTGGCCCGCCTTCCCCGATAGCCCGCACCATTTGTCAGTGGAACTTTGGCTGGCTCAAACCGGCAACGAGGAGGCCGATCTTGAGCTACCCGCCCAACTGCCTGGGCCGCTTGCCGATTCGCTGCGCATCCTCGCCAGCCTGCGCCGTCTGGCGGCAGCACAGGGTTGTGATCCAGGGCAATACGAGCTCTGCCTGCGCAGCCTGGCTATCGAGCCTTTGCTGCGCATCCAACCCGAGGTTTTTCTCAAAAAACGCGAGCTGCAATATTATTTGCAGCTCCTCATGTTGATTAGCACCCTGTCCGCCAGACCGGAAAAGTCAGCTATCGAAATTAAGCCTGAAGAGCTCTCCGTTCGCCTGGCAGGCCAGTGGCACCACCTGTCGCCCACTGATTTCAGCTTCTTCGAATATCTCTGGGTCAACCGAAATCAAGTCTGCCCGTTTGAGGATATCGCTGAATATATCGCTCAGGCCCAAGGCAGCGCGCCTGAAACCGTCAACGAGTTTCAAGTGGAAACGATTCGCAGTAACATGCATACCATCGTTAACCGTGTCCGCCGTCGGTTTGGCTTTGACAGCGAAGCCCCAATCGCGAATATCCGCGGTATCGGTTACAAGTACATCGAGTAGCTCCCTACCCGCCCCCTTCCCCTCATCTTGGGTGCCACCTGGCTGGCTAGAGCCTTGTGCTCCCCTGCCCGCTTCCCCAACAAACCTCCTACCACCCTGGTTGTCAGCAAGTTATCAGCATTTTCCAAGGGTATTGTGCGCCTGTTGCCAGCGATTTCGCGGTCGATTCCACTTAAGATTCAGTCAACAACCAACGGCCGGCAGCAGAAGTCCAGGTTATCGACACGATATCCGGGTACAGCTACAGGAGCCCGGCACAGAAGGAGCGTGCTATGACGACCGTAGAACATTACTTTATCGCCTTCTTGTTCGGTATGGTGACGATGATGATTCTTATTCTCATGTTTCAACCGCCAGAATATCGGCGCTGAGGGAGGTTTTCGATGCTGGATCTGGGTGGGTTATTGATCGCTTTCTTGTTAGGCATGATTCTGATGGCTTTTATTTATCTGGCTCTGCGCGCCGGGCGGCGCTAGCCAGTGAGGAGATGCAACCATGTTGACTGGTGACCTGGCTTTAATTTTGGGACTGCTACTGCTGGCCTTTCTGGCCGGCCTGTTCTCGCCGCTGATTCTAATGCTCTGCCTGATATGGCGAGCCAGGATCCCGTAGGCCCGGCGCTATAAGATAGTCTGAACAGGCCCATTGGTAACCAGCCAGCCGCGGGCAGTGGCATTTCCAGGGAAAATCCAATCCTTTTAGTCCGGGAAGAACCGACTGGCGGAACTTAGCGCCCCTCATTCACCCCGCCCGGCCAATCATCAGGTGCTACCCGATGGTAAAAGCGGTTGACCCTGGAAATGCCACTCTGGCATAAAACGCGAATACCCACTATGGCTGATTTCTGGTAGTCTGGTAAGGGTAATATGAGGGTAAAGTGAGGTAATGCCAGTGACTTCACGTGATCTTGTGCCACGCGCACAGCTTTTGCTGCAGCAATTTGCGGCCCGCCAGGGGCTGGGCCGCGAACAGATTAAAAGGCTTGTCGCCGAGCCGTATCGCAACCATGTCCACAATTGGTGGCGCGGTAGCACGGACCGTCCCAACGCCCAGCTTGATGTGCTGTACATCTTCAGCCGGCTGGGCCTTTCCCGTTCTCAGCTGGATCTGATTTGCCGCCTCATGGAATACCCGGCCATCGACCTGCTGGCCCAAAGCCTTGGACCGCGAGAGCTGAAGTTATTGGACCAGGTCCTGGCTGATTTATCCCCACCGGCCGGTGATCTCCCCTTCACCTGCACCGACGCCTTCCAGACCATCGCCGCCGCCGGCCGGGAACGGCTGGGCCCGCCCTTTGCGAGCTATCTGGACGATTATCTCTGGTCGCTGCTGGAACCACAGGAGCAAGCGGTGCTGACGGTGCTGAGTTACCTTCCCGTCCCCTGCCCGGCCGCCCTGATCGTCGCCATCACTCAGGAAATGGCCAGCCCGGGGCCATCTGTGGATGGGTTGGCCGGCCTCCTGTCGCTGGAGAAAGCTGGCATCCTCGTTGCCAACGAACTGGCCCACGTCCGGGTCAAGGATGTCCAGTTTCAGGCGCTGCTGGCCAACCGCTACGCCGAAATGGAAAAGCAGGCTGTTTGCCGCCAGGCGCTCATTCATAGCCAGGACAATCCCAACGACAACCAGACGTTTGTGGCGGAGCTTTTTGCCAGTATCGAGCAGAGCCCGCCCGCCCGGCGCCAGCTCAGCGCCAACGCGCCCACCCCGGACGCCGCCCGCCGCCAGATCCACCTGGGCGAGGCCTTTGTCCTCTGGACGCGCTATCACGAAGGCCGGGAGTTTCTGGTACGGGGTTTGCATTTCTTACGGCGCCGGCCATTACAAAACAATGTCCAGGCTACCCTGGCCATCATTGGGGCGCTGGCCGGCCTTTCCTGGCTGCACCTGCAAAAGAAAGTCAGCCGCCACTGGCTACTGCCCCAGCCGGACAAACAGTTACTCAGTCGCGCCTACGGTCGCCTGGTAGAAATCTCCTATCACCATTTCCAGATCACCCAGGCAACCGCCTACACGCTGCTGGCGCTTCATGCCGCCGAGCAAGGCATGGAATCAGCTGAACTGGCTGAGGCGCTGGTCGCCGTCGGCAGTATGAATTATTTCCTGAACTTCCAGACATTGGCCCAGCGGCAGTTTGCCCGTGCCGATCAGATTAGCCAGCAAAAAGGCAATCGCAGCGCCCGGGCCTACGTGTTGCTTGTCAGCGCCACGTATGAGATCAGCCGCGGCGGCTGGACTATGGCCGATGACACCATCAGCCAGCTTATCCAGATCGCCGAGAAGTCGGGCAGCTGGCGCCGGCTGCAGGATGGCTTGCAGCTCCGTATCCTCCTGCTGCACCATCTGGGTGAGTTCCAGGCCAGCCTGGCCGTCGCTGGCCAGCTGGAAGCGGTGGCCGAGCGGCATCAGGCCGGGCGTTTCATCTTCATCGCCCGCTTCTCCCAGGCTTATTGCCACTTTGCCACAGGTGATTTTGGCGCCGCCGACGCCATCCTGGACGAGCTGGTGCCGCTGGATGCGAGCCTCGAAGATAAGCAGATGCAATTTAACTACACTGCCCTACGCGGCCTGATCGCTTTTCGCCTCGGCCGCATTACTGAAGCGGAAGGGTATCTGGGCAAAATACCAACTTTCAGGGAAGGGTTGCTGGTTAGCAGCTTCTACATGCTGTATGGCTACGTGACCGCGGCCGAGCTGGCCCTGGATTTGCGGGCGCATTATGGGGTCGATGAGGCCGCACACGGCGACCTGGACAAGCTGTGCCGTTACACCCTGCGCCAGCTGGCCCGCTTCGCCCGAGTCTTCCCGATCGGCAGGCCCATCAGCCTGCTCTACGAAGGCGAATGGCTGGCCCAGAACCGGGAATACACAAAGGCGGACCGAACCTGGTTGGCCGGCCTGACCGCCGCTGACGAACTTAAATTACCCTGGCTGGGGCTGCAAATACAGCGGGCCCGCCGCCGGCTACCGCCGTTTTAGCCGTGGTCGGCCACGGCGTGCATAAAGCCGGGCGACTTCAGGTCCACAAAAGTGCGCAGGAATTTCAGGAAATGGTAGACGTCAGCCGCATTGCTGGCGATGCCCAGGCTGACACGGACCGCGCCGGTGATGTTCCGGCCGGTTCGCTCCGTCAACGCCGCAATATACCGGTCAAAGGTCAGCGAGGAGAGATCGCTGGAACAGGCCGTCACATCGTCGATGGTCAGATTAAACACATTCTCGCCCGCACCCGGATTACAGAAACAGCCGGTGCGCAGCGAAATCTGTGCCTGGTTGGCCAGCGTTTCCACCAGCAACACATCAAACGTGTTGCCCTGCGGGTCCAACAGGTTGAAGGCGATGGTGCCGCCCCGGGCCGTCATATCCTGCGGCCCGTAAACCAGCACCACCGGCTCGCCATTGCTGTGCCGGATCTCATGCAGCCCTTCAAGCATGTATCCAGTCAACCCGGCCACTCGTTCGTGAACCTGATCAATGCCCACCTTTTCCAGGTGCCGCAGCCCGATCTCGACGGCCGGGATCTGCAGATAACTGATCGTCCCATCCTCAAAAGCCGCTTCGTCGCTGGCCCGGGCAAAAATCGAGGCCATCGCTGAGACCATTTCGACAGTGCCGCCGGCAAACCAGGGCCGGCGCAACTTGCGCAGGGTTTCGCGCCGCGCCAGCAGGGCGCCCAGCCCCGTCGGGTAGCCAAACATCTTGTAGAAAGAGAGCGGGACAAAGTCTGGCTTCAATTCAGCCAGGTCCAGTCGATTGGTCGGCACGTAAGCGGCACAGTCCAGCAGGACGTCCCAACCCTGTTCGCGGGCAAAGTTGACCCAGGCCAAATCATGCTGCACCCCACTGAAGTTACTCTGGGCCGGGAAGGCGAAGAGCCGATTGGGCCCGGTCGCCGGCTCCGTCAGCAAGGCTCGCATAGTCGCTTCATTCAGGCCCAGATCTGGCAGCGAGATCGGCGCGTACTGAACCCGGGCGTTGTGATGCACGGCATATTCGCGAATGCCGTTGACCGAATTGTGGTTGTCGAAAGTGAGCAGGTATTGGCCGTCCTGCTCAAAGGGGTAACTCTCGCCCAGCAGCTTCAGGGCGCCGCTGGCATTGGCCGTAAAAATGACGGCATATTCGGCCGGATCAGCGTTGAAATAGTGGCGCACATAATCCCGGGCCTGGTCGACCAGCTTCGTGGCGGCCATCGAGGTCGGGTTGCTGGAATGGGGGTTGCCGTAGACATTGGTCGCCAGCTGGGCCATGTGGGCGTCCAGCTGCGATTGGGCGTAGAGGCCGCCACCGGTGTAATCAAGGTAAACCTGAGCGCGCGCATCGAGCCGGCCATACTCCTGCCGGCGCAGGGCGGCCAGGCCGGCGAAAGCAGGCCCCCTGCCGTGGCTGCGATCGAAGGCGGCCTGGGCGCTTTCCCGCTCACCAGCCTCGTAGACAAGTGCCTGGGCCAGGCGGGCCGCGTAATCTTGCTGAAGCTCAATCGTTCTGTGGGACATGATTCACCTTTGGGATCCTGCTAGGCCACGCCGGGGCGGGCATCTGTCAACGAACACCGGCCGGTCACGCCAGCAACCGGCCGGACTCAGTGGGAATAGTTCCTATTATGCCAATTTGCCCCCGGCCATGGCAATATGACTCTTAGCCACCGCCGCTGGCGGCCTACTGTCGTCTATTTGTCGTAGACATCACCGCGATTTCTCCGCTAAACTGGGCCAGGGTTACCAAAACAGACCCCACTTAAACCGGCTGGCTGACTTTTCGTCCAGATCCAGTGGAGACAATTGGCATGAACATCGATTCGGAACTCATCAAAACCTTGCGCCTGAAGCGGGGCTGGTCACAGGAAAAGC
Organism: Ardenticatenales bacterium; assembly: GCA_020634575.1. Next base: position 75,490 of record JACKBM010000013.1, read on the forward strand.
TGAGCGAAGCGTCCGGCCTGAGCCTCAGGACCATTCAACGGCTCGAAAGCAGCGGCCGGACCTCCATCGAGTCCGTGCGCATCCTGGCCGATCTCTTCGCCGTGGACCCCGACAGCCTGAGCCAGCCCGCAAAGGCAACCCCATTAACCCCATACCAGGTGATCCTGGACAGCTTCCGCCAATTCGCCGATTTTTCTGGCACGATGACGCGCTACGAGTACGGCTGGTTTTTCCTCTTCACATTGCTGGTCCTGGCGGTAGCGACCCTGATTCACAACACGATCGCCGAGATTGCCGCAGTCCTGTTGCTGCTACCCTTTCTGGCCGCTGGCAGTCGCCGCCTGAATGATAGTGGGCAGAGTCCCTGGTGGCAGCTTCTCTTTCTTGTCCCCTTTGGCTTTGTCGCGGTCCTGTTTCTGTTAGCCCGGGAAAGCCGGCCGGTTTCATTGGCCGGTGGACAGGCTGCAGCAAAACTGTAGCCTCTCATCTCTGCTGCTGATTCGCAGCGCAGTTGGGCGTATGCCCAACAACATGCCAACCGGCCGGTTCGGCTCCGCAGTCTCTGGCGATGTCACCTTCCAGATGTTTGGTGAGACAATGGCTTGCCGGCGTGTCGCTCCGCGGCGAGCGGCCAGCGCGAGAAGATGAAGGGCCCCTTTCACCGAAGCAAGCAATACCGGCCGGCAGCCAACCCGTCCGATACTTCAGGTGGTCCGCACGAAGTAATCCGTCACCTTATGGCTGATAGCTGCGAACCTCAATCCTTATATTGTGGAAAGTCTCCGTATCGTAAAAGAATACGGGGTGCAGCAGCTCCGGAAAGATAACCTCTACTGTTTCCCACATAATCCGACGATGAAATTCCAGCGACTGCCAGGTCAGGTATACCGTCTCGTCAGGGGCAATCACCAGGCCAATTCTCGAAGCTGAAAAGGAGTTCGCGGCAAACTCCTGACCAGCCTCCAAATCTTTGTAGACCGTTTCCCACGTCGCCCCCGTGAAACGACGCAGATAGATAATGGGCGTCGCGTCATCAGCATCCGTCTGGGATTCCCAGGCCAAATACGGCGTACCATCCGGGCTCATGGCCAGGTCATAACCTCCAGTAAAGACCCAACTGGTCGAGTGTCCCATATCAACTGGAGCCAGACCGGCCGATCCCGGATACAGCTCCTCCCAATGATTCTCTACCAGCCGCAGCATGAAAATTTCAGAACGATTACCGTTGCTATTATCGAGCCAACTCAAGTAGACAACGCCGGTTTCAGCAACCACGATGCGAGGATCATGCACTTCGCCAATCGATTGACTCACATTGCCCGTCACATCCCCATCTCGACCAACTGGTTCCCAGAGGCTGCCGTCCCATCGTTTGACCATAATGTCACTATTCTTGGGATCCCCCAGGGTTAGGCTTGTTTCATATTCAACATAGGCAACATAAAGGTGCCCAACTGATGAAGACGTGACCGCGACATTCATCGAGTGCTTTTCTGGATTCGATAATCCTGACTGTGAGTTTGAGTTCACGCCTATAGGCTGCCAAACATCATCTATCAACTGTACGCCATAGATATTGTATGGTTCATCCAGGTCCGGCCTGGCTTCCCAGAAAAGATAAAGTCGCTCCTCCATAGGGTCAGCCAGTAAACGATAGTATCGGCCCAGGAGCGTGCCACCATAGTCAGGCTGTGGCCCCAATTGCCACACCTGGTCATCCAAAACCCATATAGTCCCTTCTGTCGACACCACGTACCAGCGCTCATTGGGAGTGACTGCAACATCCTCCATGATGAACATGGCCATGTCACCCATTGAGGGGGTTGTGCGCCCATTCAAATTAATAAGGGAGCCAGGTTCCGCATCAGCCTCGCTGTGATCGAGCGCCAGGAAGACCTCATTTTCAGTTTGCACCAGTTTCAGTTGGCAACAATAGGCGGTCTGTGAGAGGTCAAGTTCCTCTGACACAACTTGACGCCAACCGTCCGCGCGGCAACCAGCCAGGAGCAATACAGTGATGATGAGGGTTGCGATCTGAGCAGTCGATTTCAAGATTACCTCCTGGTCTTCAGAACCAACGGCGCCCACTGGTGCCCCCAATGATACCGTTTTTCTGCTCTCGTTACGGGGCTCTGCCCCAGGTTGTAACGTTTGGGCGCTTTGCGCCCTACGCCCGGCCACTGGCAAGGTCCGTCTCTCAGCTCTGCGAGCATCCCAAATCTCGGCTCACCATAAATCTCAGCTATCGAGAAAGAACAAGCGCCCCCCCTTGCCCTCACCCCGTCATAAATGTTATGCTTTCCAGGTCATGACTGTCCTTTACGATTGCCTGTTCTAACCCTTAGAATCTGCCGCCATGGCCAAAGACCAGACCACAAAGCCGCAGACCAAGCCCGCCAGCCGTAGCCCGCTGCCTACAACCGAGGCCGCCACACCGGTCATGGAGCAGGTGTTGACGCCGGCAACAATGGCGGGACAGTTGGCCAATGGCGGTGACACGGGGCTGAAGCAAGCGGCGCTGCTGCAGATGCAGCGGCAGCATGGCAACCAGTTTGTGCAGCGCTACCTGGCCAATCGCCCTGGCCACAATGGTAGCCGGACGAGCGAACCGGCCGGTCTCACCGACCTCCCCTTCGAAGAGCAACTCGGCGACGAGAACGGCGACGGGCCGCGTGCCTTCGCCCCACCTGAACCACCCCCCATCCAGCGCGAAGAGGATCCCCCCAGCGACGCGCCCTCCGACGCCGAGAAGGAGCAGGCCCTGGCCAATGCCCGGGCGGCCGAGGCGCAGGCGAACCAGGAAAAGGGGGTCGCCCAGCAGGAAGTTGCTGTCTCCCAGGAACAGGCTGAGGTCAAAAAAGGGGAAAAGGAGCAGGCCCAGCAAAAGAAAACGGCGGCCAAAAATGGCGCCGGACCGGCTGGTAAAAATGGCAAGGGCGCACCGGCCGGGGCAGCCGCCAAAACGAAGGGCGGCGGGCCAAATGGCGCCGGGCCGGGACCGGCCGGTTCACCCGGGCCGGCTACCGATCACGCCCCCGCCACCTCTGAGGAAGACCCCGCCTTCCAGAACGTCATTCGCAATGCCCAGGGTGTCGCCGAGCAGGAACAGACGCACGAACCGGCTGAGCAGAAAGCAAGCCAGGCCCAGGCCGCCGCCCAGATGCCGCCCGAGGAGACAGCCGCCCACGCCGAGGCGAACCAGGCCGGCGAGATGGAAGCGGCCGAGACCCCCACCTTTGATGCCGCCGCCTTCAAGGCCAAGTTGATGGCCCGCATCGAGGCGATGTCGCCGCGCACCGCCCAGGAGGCGGACCAGTTCAAGGAAAGCAGCAAACTGGATGCGGTCCAGAGTGAATTGCAGGGCGAAGCGGCCCAGCAACAGGAAGCCAGCCAGGCCCCCCTGGAGCAGGCCAAAGACGCCCCACCGGACACCGGCGCCGTCCCGGAAAAGCCGGTCACGCCGCTGGAACCGGCCCAACCCGGCGACGTGACAACCGAGATCAACGCCGCCCAGGCCGCGCCCAAGCCGAAAACCAGCGGCGAGATCGAGGAACCTATTCAGGAAGAGGCCCAGTCGCTCGACGAGCAGATGGCCGAAGCTGAAGTCACCGAGGAACAGCTCGCCAACAGCAATGAGCCCAGCTTCAACGAGGCGCTGGCCAGCAAGCAAGAAGCCAAAGAATCAGCCGCCAGCTCGCCGCCGGAATATCGCCAGGCGGAGCAAACCCAACTGCAAACGGCCCAGCTGGCGGCCGAAAACGAGGCGGCCACACAGCTCCAGGGGATGCATGACAGCCGGACCGGGCTCTTTGACCAGGTGGCCGGTCAGCAGAATGAAACTGTCAGCGCCGACGAGCAGAAACGGGCTGAGATCGCCGCCCAGATCAACACCATTTACGAAGAGACCAAGACCAGGGTGGACGGCATCCTCAGCACCCTGGATGAAGAGGTCGCCAGCACCTTTAGTGCCGGTGCCGAAGCCGCCAAAAGCGCCTTCGAGAATTTTGTCGACGCCAAAATGGAGGCGTACAAGGAAGAGCGTTATGGCGGCATGTTTGGCTGGGCCAAATGGGCCAAGGACAAACTGCTGGGCATGCCGTCTGAGGTCAACGCCTTCTACAGCGAGGGGCGGACGCTCTTCCTCCAGAAGATGGATGCCGTCCTGGACAATATCGTCCAGCTCATCAGCGCCGCCCTGACCGAGGCCAAGGCCGCTGTCGCCGAAGGGCGGCAGCAGATCAACGACTATGTCGCCGGCTTGCCGCAGGAGCTGCAGGAGATCGGCGCCGAAGCGGCCCAGGAAGTCCAGGGGCGCTTTGACGAGCTGGAACAGCAGATCGACGACAAACAGGGCGAGCTGATCGAATCCCTGGCCCGCCAATACACCGAGCAGGTCCAGGCACTGGATGCCCGTATCGAGGAGTTGAAAGCAGCCAATGAGGGGCTGGTGCAGCAGGCATTCAACAAGATCGCCGGCGTCATCCGCACCATCAATGAGCTCAAGGATATGCTGCTGAATGTGCTGGCCCGGGCGGCCAGCGTCATCAAGGCGATCCTGGCCGACCCGATTGGTTTCCTCGCCAACCTGATCAACGGCATCAAAGCGGGTCTGAACCAGTTCATCAGCAACATTGGCGACCATCTGCAGAAAGGGTTTATCGGCTGGCTGACCGGGTCGCTGGCGGAGGCGGGCATCGAGCTGCCGGAGACGTTTGATATGGCCGGCATCTTCAGCCTGGTCATGCAGGTCCTGGGCATCTCCTTTGAGAAGATCATCGGCCGGGTCAGCGAAGTCCTGGGCATCGACATCATGTCGATTTGGGACAAGATTCAGCAGATCATCGAGATCTACCAGACGGAGGGGCTGCCCGGTCTGGCGCGTTACGGCCTCGAGCAGGTGATCGGCGAGGAAAATGTGGCCGCGCTCATCCAGGTCGTCAACATCATCAAGATGGCGATGGAGGGCAACCTGGCCGCGCTCTGGGATCTGGTCCAGACCCATCTGGCCGGGCTAAAAGAGCTGATATTTGACCAGATCCAGGATTTCCTGATCACCAAGGTGATCAAGGCCGGCATCATGTGGATCATCAGCATGTTGAATCCGGCCGGTGCCTTCATCCGCGCCTGCAAGGCAATTTACGACATCGTCATGTTCTTCATCGAACGGGGCAGCCAGATCATGTCGCTGGTCGAAGCGATCATCGGCGCCGTCTCGTCGATTGTCTCCGGCAGCATCGGCGCCATGGCCCAGGCGGTGGAAAACGCGCTGGCCCGGGCCATCCCCGTCGCCATCAGCTTCCTGGCCTCCCTGCTGGGGCTGGGCGGCATCAGCGACAAGGTGCGCGAGATCATCGAGAAGGTCCGGGGGATGGTCGACCGCGCCCTGGACGCCGTTTTGAACAGCCGGCCGGTTCAGGCCGTCGCCGGCTTTATCCGCACCATCATCGCCAAAATGGGCCAGCTGGTGGAGCGGGGCAAGGAAGCGGTGGCCAACGCCTTTGGCGGCGGGAGCAATGCTGATGATGATGAGCCGGCCGCCGCCGGGCCAGGGGCAGCAGCGCCGGGCAGCGCACCGGCCGGTACCGCAGGCGACGCAGCTGATAGCGAGCAAAGCCTCGACGTCAAGGAGAAGGCGCGTCAGAAAGTGGCCGAACGGACCAAACAACCGTTCCAGAAACGGGAAGAGCTGGATCAGGTGATTAACGAGATCCGGCAGGAGCTGGCGCCGGAAGGGCTCAAAGCGCTCCAGCTCGATCCCAAAGAAGGGCAGCCCGGCAAATTTGATGTCATCGCCACCGCCAGCCCGCCGACCGACGTGGGCGACGCCACCGTCGATACCAGCGGCAAATATCCGACGGGCGAAGATCCGACCACCCGAACCATCACCCAGCTCTGGAAGGATTGTTCGGCTGATACCACTCTGGCGGGCGAAAGTCCGGCGGACAAAGTTGAACGCGTCCGCCTGGCTGAAGCGACATTAACCGCCAAGCTCGGCAACAGTGCTGCCATCCAGGCGATCCTGGCGCATGAACGCGGCCAGAAGCCGCGCCCGTTTGTCAGTGTCAGCACCGAAGATGCCCATCCGGCTGCCCATACAACCGAACGGCACGTTTTCGGCATGGGGATCGTCACCGATGTCAGCAAACTGGCCATGCGTGTTGCCCGCCACACCCCGGCCGCCTGTCCAGGCAAAGCCGGCGCCTTCGAATCGTTGGGCGACGCTGACGTTTCAGTCCAGAAAGCGATCAAGAACAATGTGATCGACAATTGGGAAGATGTGCGCCAGACCGTCGCTGCCGGTTCCGGCACGCTCCACCTGCGCGCCTCCCTGAGTGGGCGCGGGACCGCGTTGATCAAAACCGACCCGCCGGCCAATCAGAAATACCAGGCGGTGGCCCTGCCCCGCGCGCACCATGCGCTGGGCACAGGTGTCCGTCCCCTCTACCCCGGGGATACAGAAATTAATGCCCATGTCGCCGAAGCGGATGTGGATCGGGCCAATCCGATGACTCAATACGAAGCCCCGTCAGAAGTTTACGTTCGCTTTGTTGTCGACCCGAGTGCGCCCGGCGGCTGGTATGTCAACAGCGCCTGGCCAGAGTGATGCCTCATGAATGAAGACCATCTGCCCGATTCAGAAAACATGCTGGCGCAGATTCGCCGCGAATCCGAGCGCCGGCGCGCAGATCCAGTGGCCTGCTTCAAGCAGTTTCTGAACGATATCTGGAAGGATAACCAGCCGGAAGAGGCCCTGTATCTTTGGCAGCTCAAGGTCGCCCATTTCCCCTGGTATGCCAGCGACGTCCTCCATTGCCTGGATCTGGTCATCGCTGATCCCCCGGACAATCTGGGCGACATCCTGGCCGAGGAAGGCTGGATCATGCTCTATCACGAGATGGATGAGAACGGGGAAGAGCAACCTTATAACCAGGCCGATTACCTGGCCTGGCTGAGCCAGCTGCGCGCGCAATACGGCGCCCTTTACGACGAATATCCCGCTGACGAGCCCGCGCCACCAGGCGATGAAGAAGAATGAGCGGGTCTTGCCACCTATGAGCGCTATGGCCACATGAAACAGACCATGGACAACAACTCGCCGGAACCTGGCGACCAGATCGACGACTGGCTGCAAGGGCTGCGCGCCCAGCTGGAAAGCGCCCTGGCCGAGATGGAGCCGCCCCCGGCCGCTGCCACCCTGCTCGGCCACACCGCCGAGGAGGTCGCCGCCGACCCGGCCTTGATCACCGACCCCCTGGGCCAATTCTTCAGCGGCCTCAAAACTGTCCTGGCCGGCCTCACCGGCGACGAAGCTGCTTCAGCCCTGGCCGATGAAGAGATCAGCGCCTTCCAGGATTTCCTGACTGCCCAGGGTATCGAATTGCCCGCCGCGATGCACGAGCTGAAGAACCAGGTCCGCCAGGATTACCAGGCCAATCAGGCCCGGCGGGACGCTGAGCTAGCCGGCAGCTTCAACGAGCTGGCGGCAGCCTTGGGCCAGGCAGTGACAGAAGTGATGGTGGTGTTACGGGAGGAGGCGGAGCAGTTCAGTTCGGAGGAAGAGTAACAGGAGCGCTCCGGCCGGTTTGCCACTCTCCTGTCCAATTTGTCACTTAGCCAGGGCCAAAGCCAGAACAAAAAAGTGCCTGAAGGCTGTAGGTCTACCTCAGCCCTGCAGTTTTGTTGCCGGGCCTTGCGGCCGCTTGCTTTGGTAACTACCCGGCTCCCCCATCCAGCTGCTTGACGCCGGCCAAATATCTGGCAGAATCAGCCCACCAGTACAACCACCACCAAGGCAAAGTAATCTCGGGCAGGCCATTATGTCCAAGCAATCTCCCTCACTCGCCGGGCGCGCTATCATCGCCATCCTGTTGACCATAGGCTTTTATCTGCTGGCCGTCGCCGTCGTCCTGCTGTTGCTCTACATCCCCTATGGGATGGCGGTCTATGCGAATCGGGTTGATGTGCGTATCCTGCTGGGCTGCTTCGCCGGCGCCGTTGCCGTGCTCAGCGCCATCTGGCCGCGCCGGGATGTTTTTGTGCCGCCCGGTCCGGCGCTGGCTGAGGCCAGCCAGCCAACCCTCTTCCGCAACATCCGCCAGGTCGCGGCCCTGACCGACCAGGCGATGCCCGCCGAGGTCTACCTGGTGGGCGACGTTAACGCCTTTGTGGCGCAGCGCGGCGGCCTGCTTGGCCTGGGCAGCAAGCGGGTGATGGGACTGGGGTTGCCGTTGCTGCAGGCGCTAAGCGTCGCCGAACTGGATGCCGTCCTGGCCCACGAATTTGCCCATTACGCCGGCGGCGACACCCGCTTTGGCCGCTGGATTTACCGGCTGCGCCATGCCGTCATCCGCGCGGCCGCCAATACCCGGGAAAGCCGCATCCTGAGTGCTCCCTTTATTGGTTATGCCCGGCTTTTTCTGCGCATAACAAACGGCATTTCCCGCCAACAGGAATTTGCGGCCGACGCCCTGGCGGCGACACTTGTCGGCTCCATGCCATTGCAAACGGGGCTGAAGAAAATTAATGGGGCCGCGCCCGCGTTCCAGGCTTACTGGCAGGCAGAGGTCATGCCGTTGCTGCAGCTGGGGTACCGGCCGGATCTGGCCGACGGCTTTGCCCGCTTCATGGCCGGCGAACAGAACAACACCGCCATGACTCAGGCCGTGAACGCCCGCTTGCAGCAGCAGGTTGCTGATCCCTACGACACCCATCCCGCCCTACCCGAGCGGCTGGCGGCTGTCGCGCACCTGGCGCCAGGTGACCAGCTCAATGAACAACCCGCTGTCACTCTGCTACAGGAGCTGCCCCGGCTCGAGGCTGCCTGGTTCCAGTTCATCTTCGGCGCTGCTCAGATGAGTCAGCTAACCCCATTCAGCTGGGACGAAATCGGCGCCAGGGTTCTGGTGCCACGCTGGGCCGGCGCCATCCAACCGTATGGCCATCTGCTGCAGGGACTCACCATCGCCGATCTACCCCGGCTGCGCCAGCAGCGGAACAGTTTCGCCACCATTTACCGCCAGCGCACAAATCTCGGTATCGCTGAAAAAGATTGGCCAGCCCTGATCCATCGCTTTCTGGGCACTGTCCTGGCCTACATCCTGGTTCAGCACGGCTGGCAGGCACACAAGAACATGGGTGAAACGCCCCACCTGACTTCTGGCGACCAGGTCATCCAGCCCTTTGAGTTTGTTGCCGCTGTCGCCCAGGGACAGATGTCGGCCCAATCCTGGCAGGAGAGCGTTACCGAACTCGGTATCGGTTCTCTGTCGCTGACCGGCCCAATAGAGGCGACTCACGTGGCAGAACTGCCAGTGGTCGCCACTTCGCCGGCGCCGCCGGAGGCAGGCAACCAGCCGGACACAGCAGCACCGCCAGCCAGTGCCAACATTATCAGCCTGGCGATGATGTTTGGTTTGCTTTACATCGGCGTCGTCATTTTGACGCTGGGCCTGTCCAATGCGGGCACGGTCATGGCCCTGGCGGGTCTGGGCTGGGCTGCCCTGGTCCTGTTTCTGTTTCGGCGGTCGCTGGCGCGCTCCGGGCTGGTCGCGCTACTGGCGGGCGCCACTGGCGGCGCCCTGATTGGTCTGGCGCTGGGCTACCTGCTGGGCACCGCGCTGGCCCCCATCGTCGGGCTGCTGGGCGGCGCCCTCGTTGGTGTGTTGGTCGGCAGCGTCCTGCTGGCTGCACTTGGGAGCGTCATCATGCAGGTCTTCATCAGTGTGCCTGGTGCGGTAAATGGCCAGACGGCCAGGGCTGCGGCCACCATCTGGCTACTGGCTGCCAGCGCCGGCGCCATCTTTGGCATGATCTCCTTCAGCAGCACCTATCCCCGCATTTTCAGCCCCGTGGCCGGGCCGGGTCACCTGGGCGCCTTCCTGGGCGCCGTGCTGGGCTGGTACCTGAGCCGGCGGACGGTGAATGCCAGGGCTGGCCGGGGGGTGCAACGCTGAGCAGTTTACAGGGAGAAACTCATGAATAGCGCGCAGTTAAGTCAACCTCGCCAAGCAGTTACCTGTGCCATCTGCGGCGAATCCGCCTATATCACCACCCCGTTCGTATTGCGCAAAGGAAAGCGCCTCTGTCCCCGCTGCCAACGTGCCAAAAGCTTGCCACCACTTTGGTCGTGGCTGTTTGTCGGCCTGGGCATCCTAATGGCAATACCACTTTTGGACCGTTTAGGTATCGCCATTGTCAACCTTGGCTGGCTATTTGCGAACGTAATAGCCGCTTTTCTACTTTATTCAATTTGGACTTATGTTGCGACCATTCTTCAAGCGTTGGCTGCGCTAATGTTGGGCTGCAAAGCCCTACTCCTTGTTCTGGGCACGGGACATATTTTGCTCCGAACCCAGATTGGGCGTTGCGGCCTGGTCTGGAGACTTTCTCCCATCGGCGGCTGGTGGCATATTGTGCCTGCCAAAGCGGAGAAAATAGCCATCAAATTGCTCATAGTACATCTCTTGCCAACTGCGCTCGTGGTCATCTTGCTCGGCCTTTTCGGACCCAGCTTTTCGTGGTCGCGGCAGTCGTCGCAGCTGGCACCCCTGGAGATCATGGTAATAATGTGTGCGCTCCACCTGACATTTGCCTTCATCGTGGAACCGTACGCATCTGGCTGGCGCAAAAAGCTGCGGCATATCTACACCCAAAGGTTCGAGGAAAGAAAAACCTTCTGGAGTATGCACATTAACGCTGCCTATTCGATGCTACTCTGGGATTTCCGAGCCCTGGCTACGTACCTGCATCAAGAAGCTGTATCTCTGGATGCAAATGCGATCGATACCAGGCAGTTAGCGGCCTATATTTCTCTTTATGATGATGATTTCCAACAGGCAATCACACAGGCAAAAGCAATCCTATGGGAAAACACCCGGAGTGATATGAACACGGCTATTTGTCTGATGATCATTGGCCAGAGCTTTCTCTACCAAAAGCAGCCTGATAGTGCGCGCCCCTATGTGCGAGAGGCATTTGCCTATGCGCCCTGGGGCTGCCGGCAAGTAATGGGCGTGCAAAAGCTTTTTGATCAAGAGCCGGAGCTGGCCCTCAAATACCTCACCGAAGCAAGAAAACAGTCCGGTCTGCCAAGAGACCAAGCCATTCTGGAAGCGCTTTTGAGTATCACCCTCCTTTTCCTGAAACGGGAACGGGAAGCTGAGCAGTTACTGACCAGGGCAATGAAGCATGGCATAGACGACGCGCCTTATCTCTATGAAGCGTACGCATTACTTTATGAGGAGATGAGCTTCGCCGAGTTTTTCGGCCGGTAAAGCCAGCACGTGCCTTACTCCTGCAAAAAACAGAGCGATGGGAGTGCATGCCAGCTCAGGTACAATAGTTCATAGTGATCCGCTAACCATCAGCCTCACAAGAGCTGGACCGACAGGCAGCGCCGCGTTGGAAATTCCGCTATGACAGATGAGTACCGCTTCAAACTAGCCAGCGAAGACGATGAGTTCGCCCAGATCCACGCCCTGAACTACCGTGCCTTCGTCGAGGAGATCCCGCAGCATCCCCCCAACCCGGAACGCCGCCTGATCGACAAGTTCCACGACGAAAACAGCTACATCATTTGTCTGCTGGGCGACCAGCTCATTGGCATGTTGGCGCTGCGCAGCCAGCGCCCGTTTTCCCTGGATGGCAAATTGGCAGACCTGGACAGCTATCTGCCGCCATACCGATCACTATGCGAGGTGCGATTGCTGGCGGTTGAGCCGGCGCACCGGCGGGCGGGGGTTTTTGGCGGCTTGTTGCGGACGGCTTTTGAATTCGCTCGGGCGCAGGGTCATGATCTGGCCGTCATGTCCGGCACAGTGCGGGAGCTGGCCCTTTATGAACGGATGGGTTGGGTACCGTTTGGCCCCCTCGTCGGCACGGCGGCGGCCCAATACCAGCCGATGTTCTGGACATTGGAACAGGTACAATTGGCTGTGCCGCGCCTGGAAAAAGGCGCGCCAGTTCCCGACGAACGTCCGATTCATAATGTCGTTAATTTGCTGCCTGGACCCGTCACCCTCCACCCCACCGTCCAGGCTGCCATGGCCGCCACACCTGTTTCGCATAGACTGAAAGAATTTGTAACAGATGTAAAAACCACCCAACAAATATTATGTCTGCTCACCGGCGCTACCTTCGTGGAACTGCTGATGGGCAGCGGCACCCTGGCCAATGATGCCATCGCCGCCCACCTGGCTCTTCTGGATGAGCCGGGCCTGATGCTGGCGAATGGCGAATTTGGCAGCCGGCTAACCGACCATGCCCGGCGGGCCGGCCTCCAATTTGAGACATTATCGTTCGACTGGGGGCAACCCTTTGACTACGAACGCGTGGCCGAGGCGCTGGCCAACCGGCCGGTTGGCTGGCTCTGGACCAACCATTGTGAAACCTCCACCGGCGTCCTGAATGATCTGCCCCGCCTGCAAGCGCTTTGCCAGCAATCCGGTACCCGGCTGGTCGTCGATGCCATCAGCTCCATTGGCCTGGCGCCCGTCGACCTCTCTGGCGTCTACCTGGCCTCGGGCGTCAGCGGCAAGGGGCTGGGCTCTGTGCCGGGCATCGCCATGGTTTACTACAACCAGCCCATCGTGCCACATCCGGAACGGCTGCCCAGCTACCTGGATATCGGGCTCTATGCAGCCAGCGCCGGCGTCCCCTTCACGCTTTCCTCCAACCTGCTCTACGCGCTAAAGTCCGCCCTGGCCCTGGTTGAGCTGCCGGCGCGCTACGAGCAGATAGGAGCGGTCTCCGGCTGGTGCCGCGAGCGGCTGGCGGAACGGGGCATCGGCGTGCTGGCACCGGCCGGTCACGGGGCTCCCGCCGTCCTCAGCCTGGTGCTGCCGGCCCACCTGGATTCCTACCAGCTCGGCCGCGCCTTGCTCGACCGGGGCTACCAGATCAGCTTCGCCAGCCGCTACCTGATCGCCCGCAACGTCATCCAGCTCTGCTTCTTCAGCCCGGTGCGCCGTGAACAGCTCTGGCCGATGATCCACATTCTGGAGCAGGCGCTCTGAAGCCGGGCAGCGTCGGCAAAGCGTCGCCTGTCTGGCTGTCATTCGTACAGTAGATTGCCACGAGCAAGCTATACTTGGCATCAGTACGCACTTTCGTTTCCAGATAGCGGACCCGCCTTCCGTCAGCTCTTGACAGTACAGATATCGGACTTGCCCAATGTTCCGTGCCAAAGCCAGCCCCCGCCTGCTCCTGTTTCTACTCCTGCTTCTGGCTGCCTGCCAGCCCCCTACCCCCGCCGTCACCCCAACGGCCTCGCCACTACCCACAACTGGCGCCGAGTTGATATTCACGCCAACGGCCACAACCACTATTGCCGCAACAGCCACCCCGCTGCCAACGACCGTTTCAGCAACATCAATTAGCATCACCGCTGCCGCCACATCTACCGCTTTGCCCACCGCAACGTCGCAGCCAGCCTTCACCCGCACCCCCACGCCCGGTCCCATCCCACTGCCACCCCTACCGACCGGCCTCGAAACACCTATCCCATTTGGCGCAGCCATCGGTACGCCGTTGCCGCCGCAGACGCAGCCTATCACGGCGGCAAACGTCAGCCTGTTGGCGGAAACCGGCCGGTGGGGCAAAGGCCGCATCCTGCAAGCCATTTACAGCCCGGATGGGGCCAGCCTCTACGTACTGACCGAGCAAGGACTCTATCTTTACGAGACGGCCACAGCAACCCAGCTCACTTTCTGGCCCTTTGCCGGCAGCGCCATGCAGGCGATGGCGCTCTCACCGGATGGCGCCATGCTCGCCCTGTTAGCCGCTAGCGAGGTTCCCTTTGTGGAACTCCGGGCCGCCGCCGATTTCCGCTTTTTGGCCGCTTTCTACCCATTCCCCAATGTCCAGCGGGAGCTGCGTGAACTCCATTTTGGCCCGGATTCCCAGACCCTTTTCGTAGCCTCCTGGAGTTGGGTTGCCCGGGGTTCACGCCAGCCAGGCCAGTTAGCGGCCTGGGATGCAGCCACCCTGACCCACCTCGGCACCCTTGGCGAAGTCGATGAGATGACCGGTATCTCGTCACAATTTACCTTTGCCGCCAGCCTATTTAACGAAGCTGAAGTACGCCTTTATCAATGGGGATCGGCCGGTTTCCAGCTCCTGCAAACCTGGCCAGTGCCCGACGAGCTGCCAATGAATGGCAAGCTGGCGCTGGCACCGGATGGCAGCCTGCTCGCCGTCAGCGCTGCGCATGGCATCAGTTTCGCCGTCATCGACACAGAAGAGGGTGAGCTCCTTTACATGCTCAACGAGCCGGAGCGCCCGGTCGCCGGCAAGCCAGCAGCAGTCAGCGGTCCTGGACGCGGCTACATCAACTCGCTGGTGTTTAACTCGGATGGCAGCCTTCTTGGCGCCACTACCGGTTATCAGGATTTGCTGGTCTGGCAAGCCGCGACAGGCCAGCGCCAACAGCGCCTTGATCGGGCCGGTGCTGAGCTGACGTTTGCCCCAACCGGCGCCCTCGTCGCCACCTGGCAGCATAGTCTGAGTCAATGGCGCCTGGCTGACGGCAGCCAGCTCAACTCGCTCCGCCAGCATTTCGGGGCGATCGCCGACCTCGCGGCGCTGCCGGGCCGGCCGGATATCGCTATCGCCTCAGCCGATGGCTATCTCTATTTCCGCCACGGCCAAACGGGCGAACTTGTCTCTAGTTTCCGCGCCGGCGTCAGCAATGAAGGAGGTTTTATCCCGCCCGCCGTCCAGCACCTGTCCGTTGCCGCGGATGGCTCGGCTCTGGCCATCGCCTCCAATGACAACTTTTGGCACTATGATCTGGCGACAGGCAATGCGACCACCTATGCTCACCCTCCCCGCAGCGACATCGGCGCCAACGATGTGGCCATGGCCCCCGATGGCAGCTTTATCCTGAGCTCAAATCACGATAACCCTGCCATGATCCAATATCTGGGTGATGAGGAATGGCATTTCACCGATTTGCACCAACCCAGCATCCTGGTGGCTTCGCCTACCGATCCTATCTTCGCCGTCGGCAACTACAGTCTGCCCGCACTGCTCTGGAACTGGGTTACCGAGGAACTGATCGAACTCCCTGACGATGAGTTGAGCGCAACCGGCGATTTTATTGAAATGACCGCCGCAGCCTTTTCGCCCGATGGTAAACTCCTGGCCATGGGCACCAACGGCAACCATCTCGTCGTCTGGGATCAGCTTGATGGTGAGCCGGTTATGCGCTGGTTCATGGTCCAATCGGAACGCCATCGACCCGTTTGGGCCGTAGCCTTCTCGCCTGGCGGCTCCCTGCTGGTCGCGGCCAGTGAGAGCTGGCTCTACTTCTGGGACCCGGCCGGTCAGCTCCTCTTTTCACTGGATACCGGCCGGTCCATCACCAGCCTGGCCTTCGCCACAGACGGCAGCCGTCTTTACAGTGGGCACACCGACGGCACCGTGAGGGGATGGCAGGTGCCATAAAATTGCCCCGGCCCACCTGAAGGTTTCCTGAAGAGCACTTCCCTAAACTGGTTGGCAATGACATCAGGCCGCTGCGTCGGCGCCAACCAACGGGAGGAACTGCCCCATGCGAACTTACGGAATTGTCCTGCTCATTCTGGTCATCCTATTCATGGTCGGTGCTGGCGCAGCCGCCTATTTTCGCCGCTGGCCGCACAAGGATGTCCGCGAACAACTCACATTAATCGCGCATGACCGCTTCGGCTGGACGGCACAGGCTCTTATTTTCCCTCTGGTCTTTGGCCTAACTGCCATCCTGTTTCTATTGATCACCCAAACGCTGGCGGCGACCGGCCCACGGTCGCTAGGCCTGGTCGCCGCGCTGCTGTTCGGCGCCGCCTGTTGCCTCTGGCTGCCTATCAGTATCGGCCGCATCCGCTATTGGTCAACGGCCGTCGCTTTGCTGGCGAAACATGATGTGGACCGGCCGGTAGACATCAACTTTGGCGCCAATACGTTCTGGAGCCACACCATCTGCATCCTCCTGGCCATCGTCCTGATGAGCACCGCCCTGGCCTGGGCCGGGGTGCTGCCCTGGCTGGGTTGGCTAGTGGCGCTCATGACCCTAGCCGGCCTAGTTGCCGACAGGTGGATCTGGCGTGATTGGCCGCCGTTCCTGAACTATCTGCTCTTGCTCATCCTGGCCATCGGGCTGATACTGGCCTAGAGAAGCAGCCGGCACGGAGGACAAATTTGCCGCTGTCTGGCTCTGTGTCCTCCGTGTCGTCCTTATCGGTCAGGGCCAGACCGCCCGCGCGGCTATGCGTTTCTGGCCGAACGCTCCATAACCGGCGTGTTCTGAAAGATTTCTACCCGCCAGCGACCATCAGCGCCTTTGACCATGATGGCCAGCGGGCGCGCCTTTGAATCTGCCCGTCCCACCAGGTGCGCGTCCCACTGCACGGCCGCCACGTCGGGGCGCAGGAAACGAATCCAGCGCATAGAGTACTCCTGTTGTGTGCCCTTGTAGAAAGTACTGAAAATGTGCGCATGACCAGCCGTAAGGGCCTCGCGCCCCTCAACGTAATGGCCGTTCCAAACCGTGTGACGAATATCCTCACCGACCTGGGCCGACCACGCTTCGCTATCCCCCCTGTTCCAGGCATCAACGAGCGCCTGCACCACATCCCTGATTGCCTGTTCGTCCGCCGCCACGTCTGGCGTCATGGCCATCATCATCTCGTTTTCCATCGCTATTGCTCCTTTTGTCTTGAACCCGCACCTGGCGGGCAGGCCGCCGTCTCTCTTTTGGGCGGCCATCTGTTTGAATTGCCCTTACAATAGCGAACCACCCTTTAGAAACTCTTCAAATTTAGTGTGCCCAAAACTTGAGGGGTTAACCGACCCGTCGGGTTAGCCAACCCGACGGGTTGGCCAACCCCTCGCCTTTAGTCGAACGCGCACCTTCATCGATACCGGCCGGATGGCACCCCGAGTTACAATATCGACGCGAAGCTAATCAATTAACCGCATCAGTTTCAGCACAAGGAGGCACAGCAGATGACAAAAGTAGCCCTGGTGACCGGCGCCGCCCGCGGCATCGGCCTGGCGATCAGCGAAGCCCTGTTGGCGGCAGGTTTCACCGTCGTCGGCGTTGACATCAACGAAGCGCTTCTGGTTGAGCACGCCAGCCGGCAGGAAGCGTTTCAACCATTCGTCACCGACCTGACCGACCATGGTCGGATACAGACGCTTTTTGGCCACATCCAGGATCAGTACGGCGGGCTTGACGCCCTGGTCAACAATGCCGGCACCTGCTTCATGTCAGATTTTCTGGAGATTAGCCCGGCGGAGTTCCAGCAGCAGATGGCGATTAACTTTGACAGCGCCTTTTTCTGCTGCCAGGCGGCGATCCCGCTGATGCTGCCGCGCCCTGGGGTCAAAAAGATCGTCAATATCTCGTCTAACGGCGCCTACAACTTCGAGGTTTTCGACCCACCCCACTACCGGGCCAGCAAGGCCGCCCTGGATAATCTCACCCGGCATTTGGCCCGCCAATACGCGGCACAAAACATCGCCATCAACTCCATCGCCCCGGCGATGACCCGCACCGACCTGTTCGACGTTGTGCCAGCCGAGGTGCTCGCTGGGGCGATTGCCGGCATGCCGCGCGGCAAACCGATGGAGCCGGCCGAAGTCGCGGCCTGGGTCGCCTTTCTACTCTCACCGGCCGGTGATTGCGCCAGCGGCAATATTATCGTCCTGAATCAGGGGCGGGATGTGCGCTCGGGTTAGCCGTAGAAGGCAGGCGCTTTGCGCAACGAGGGCCATTGCCTCGGGTCGTGCCCATAGATGATGAAGGCGCCCTGCTCAGTCGCCAACGCCAACAGGCGCTCAGCGTTCTGCCGGGCCTGCGTCTCATCCCAGGCGCCGCCAAACCCTTCCTCCAGCTCGGCGGGCCGGGAGATGGCGTCGCCAGTCAGGAGCACCGGGCCGGTTTCGGGCAATGTCAGCAGCAGCGAGAGCTGGCCCGGCGCGTGACCGGGCGTGAGCAACACCTGCACCCCCTCGCACAGCGTCATATCCTCGGTGACGAGCTGGTACTCGACGTCCTCCGGCCAGCTCATGGGGCGGGCTGAACCAAAATAGCGTGGCGCCGGTAACGCTCGCTCGGCCGCACCAATCAGCATGGGCGCCGCCGGAAAGTCAGCAATGCCGCCGACATGGTCAATATCGCTATGCGTCATGATAACCAGATCAATATCTTCGGGGCGCAGACCAACTTTGGCCAGCTGCGGCGCGGGCTGGTTCTCCGGCCCCATCGCCAGCACCCGGCCAAACACCTCCAGCCCATCAGCCAACGTGGCGGCTTCGGCATCCTCCGTATAACGGATAGGAAAGCCTGTGTCCACCAGGATGTTCTGCCCGCCCGCCGTCTGGATGAGAAAGCCGGGGATGCCAATGACGCGGCCATTGGCATGAACTTGAAAAAGACCATAATCAAGGATGTAAAGACGGGCAACCGGCCCAACAATTTCACTCATATCGTTAGTGTAAGGCTAACCTGTCCGGTTGGCCAACCGCTCAGCCGATCAGCGGCAGCCAGGATGCAGGCATGAAAGTCAAAATCCATTCCCTTTTTGAATATCTTCTGGAAACAACCACACAGCCCGTCGAGGCCGTCCTGGGCTTCTCCCTGGCCACATCGCCGCGGCTGGGCGATTACCTGGCCGATCTGGATCCGGCGGCGTCGCTGGATTGGTCCAATGAGTCGTTTCAGGGGCTGAATCAGCTGCGGGAACATGTAATTGCCCGCGCTGGTCTGACCGGCCGGTGCACCCCCGCCGACGTCCTCATCACCGCCGGCACGGCGGAAGCCAATTATCTGGCCATCATGCAGCTGGTCCAGCCGGGCGACGAGATCATCATCGATACCCCCGGCTGGCCACAGCCCCTGGTGCTGGCTGAGGCCATCGGCGCCCACGTCAGGCCGTGGCGGCGGCGCGAAGAGGACCATTGGCGGCTGGATATCGCCGAGTTGCGCGAGCTCATATCCCCCCGCACCCGCCTCATCTTCCTCTGCAACCCCAGCAACCCGACCGGACAGATTCTCACCGCGCCGGAACTGAACGAGATCGCCCGGATTGCAGCTGAGGTAGGCGCCTATTTGCTTTGCGATGAGGTGTATGCGGGCCTCGAGTGGGCAGGCGACCGGGTACCCGCCATTGCCGGCCTTTACGAGCGCGGCATCAGTACCGGCAGCGTTTCCAAGGCGCTGGGGCTGCAGGGGTTGCGCCTGGGCTGGCTGATCTGCCGGGACAAATCTCTGCTCTTTGATGCCGTCATCTTGCGGGAGAACAGCAGCGAGATTATGAATGTGATGGGGGAACGGATTGCCGAAATCGCCCTGCGTGAGGATCGCTATGCAGCGGCGATTGCCCGGGCCAAAACAGAGGGGCGGCACAATCTGGCCTTGCTGGACGAGTTCATCAGCCAGCGCCCCGAGCTGAGCTGGCAACGGCCACCGGCCGGTCTCATCGGCCTGGCCCGGCTCCACCTGCCCATCGACAGTGCTGAGCTGGCCCGCCGGTTGCTGGCCCCGCCGTACCGGACGTTCCTCCTGCCAGGCAGCGCCTACGGCTACCCGGACCACATTCGCCTGGGCGTCGGCGGCGGCAGCGCCGTTAACCTGCCGCTGGGGCTGTCACGCCTGGCCCAATGTCTCGATGACCTGGCCGCCGCCCAGGGGCAGTGAACGCTTGATCGCGCTGTGGCCCTGGTAACCCCCGGGAAGCGCGTCACCTCCTGACGCACGGCAGCCATCTCCCCTATCACCCCTGGCAACGGATCTTCATAAGCACTATTTGGTCCGGCGGCGCCCCCTGCCAGCTCAGCAAAACCAGGGTTTGGCCAAACAACAGCTTTCCCGGTTAGCCCACATACCGGCAAAACAATACCACCTACCATACTTTCGTTCGTGTACGGCAATACCGGTGCGCGGCTATGCTCCATACATCGCAAACATGATTAGAGGAGCAGAAAATGGTGACACATAAAAAGTTGATTGTGGGTCTATTCGTGATTTTGGTGACGGCAGCTCTCTATTTTGGCACCAGGCCGCAAAAGTGCGCCGATGGGATTTGCACCGATTACCGCGCCGACGCGCCAACCTACGGCATGCTGGGGGTGCACCCGGTAGGCAGCCGGGTACAGGTCATGGAGGAGGAGCCCGGTCTAGAGATAACTATCTGGTATCCGGCCGTGAGTGGCGGGGCAGAAAACGCCGCCTACCCCTACCAGATCAAGCTGCCCGTTGTGGGCGACGTAACCATTGCCACAGATGCCAGCTATGCCATCCCCGGTGCCGCTTATGATCTGGCTGCCGGGCCATACCCGCTGGTCATCCTTTCGCCGGGCTTTGCCATGCGGGCGTCCAGTTACGGCTGGCTGGCAGAGCATCTGGCATCGCATGGTTTTGTGGTGCTGGCCCCCGAGCATGATGAGCAGATGAATCCAGAAAGTGGCTTGTGGCAGGGCGCGATAAAACGGCCGCAGGAACTCCAGGCCGTCTTTGCCTACGTGGACGCCCAAACACAGCCGGGCGGGGCGCTGGCCGACCTGGTTGATCCAGAGACGGTGGCTGTCATAGGCCATTCCTACGGCGGCTATACGGCGCTGGCGGCAGCCGGGGCGCGCCTGGATGCCGTTGGGCTGACGACACATTGTGCAGACGTAACGGCGGCAAATCATCCCTCCGCCTGGCTATGCGACATGCTGCTGCCCCACCTGCCGGAGATGGCAACACTGGCCGGACTGGACACCTTGCCAGACGGGCTGTGGCCCGGTTGGGGGGAAGCGCGCGTGGACGCCGTGGTAGCGTTGGCCGGGGATGCCTTTTTCTTTGGCGAAGCAGGCCTGGCGGAAATTGAGGCGCCAGTGCTGGCGATTGGCGGCACGGCCGATCACGATTCACCTTTTGATTGGAGTGCCCAGCCAACCTACGACTACGTTTCCAGCGAACGCAAGGTGCTTATTGCCCTTAATGAGGCGGAACATATGATTTTCACCAATCCGTGCGCCGCGGTACGCTGGTATGCCCAACCGCTGGCTGGTGAATTTTGCGCCGATACCGTCTGGAACCGGCAGCAGGCGCATGATCTGGTCAGCCACTTCACCACGGCGTTTCTGCTGGCAGAACTAAAGCAGGACGGTGCCGCAGCGGCCGTGCTGTCGCCGGAATCGGCCGTTTTCCCCCAGATTAATTACGCAGCCGCAGGGTATTAACCTACGGAACAATACCGGTCAGCAATGCTTTCGAACCTATCGGCCAATACCCGTCAGACGATAAGGTAAGGGCACATTGAGCAGGCGTTACGGCCCAAAAAGGCAAGAGCATGGCAAACAAGCCAACCATCTATCAAATCAGAATTGGCAGCCAGTTGAATGAGCATTGGCAAGTCTGGTTTGACCAAATGACGTTCAGCCAGGCGGACAATGGCGACACACTCTTGACCGGTCCGGTAGCAGACCAGGCCGTCTTGCACGGCCTGCTGCGCAAAGTGCGCGATTTGGGTTTACCCCTCATTGCGGTGGTCCAGGTGCAGCCAGATGAACCGGATGCAGCCCAGTGAGCCATTGGGCCTGACACGGCCCGACCATTTGTCACTTATTTTGATTAAAGGAGAAAACATGAAACAGGAACAAATCAATCATACCAATAAAGGGCTGAGCAACATCTCTTTTCAGCAAAAGAGCACCGGCCTGTCGCTGGTGATTACTGGCAGCGCCCTTCTTTACTTCCTCGCCAACGCGTGGCCGATGCGGCCGGCGGCGGTGACCAGGGACGCCATCCCTGCCGGATACGGCGGGCTGGTGATGACAACCCTGATACTGGTGGTGGCGGCTCAGATTGTGCTGCAAACCGTATTGGCCATTGGCCAGGGAAATGTAGCGCCGGCCAACGTAGTTGAACAGGCGGCCGCGCTCAAGGCCATACGGAACGCCTACTTTGTACTAACGGCAACGGTTCTGGCTGCTGTCGGTTCCGTCTTCGTTGCGGCACTGACGCCGTTTGACACGGCGAACGTGATTGTTGTGGGGCTGGCTCTGGCGGAAATCGTGCAGTCTGTTTCGCAACTTCTGTATACACGACGATAGAAAAGGCCGGCTGCTGGGTGTTACTGGACGCGGGACGCCGCTCAATCAGACAATAGCCCCAAATCGCGCGCCCGCGCAATGGCCTCGGTTCGCCGTTGGGCTTGCAGCTTGCTGTAGATATTGCGGTTGTGCCCTTTGACAGTGGGCACAGCAAGAAAAAGCCGCTGCGCAATCTCGCGATTTGTAAGGCCTTCAGCGACGAGCTGCAACACTTCCAGCTCCCGTTCACTCAGCGGTTCAATTAGCGGTTGTACGATGGACCCGGCCGGTTGATCATCTGTTGGTTGCTGATTGAAGGCCAAAAGCAGGTTGTGAACGTAGACCTGCAGCCTGGCATCTGCAACCTTTAGTTTCTTTAGCAGTTTCAGAATCGGCTGCCCTTCGTCAATGATGAGACGGCTGTAATTTTCTGGTTCGGCCAGATGGAGCGCGTCTTCAAGCGCGGTGAAGGCGCGCTCGCTATCACCTTGCCCCTCGTACAGTAACGACTGCTGCAGGAGGATCTCGATCTGGCTACCCCGGCGCTCACCAACCTCGGCCGCCTGCTGCAGCCGCTCTAAAAACAGGTGGGCCGGCTGCAACTGTGCTTCATGCTGCTCCTGCCGGTATTGGGCAACCAGAATTTTGGCCAGGGTTATGTGATCGAACTCACGCCGGTAACTTAGCGCGTCGTCGGGGGACAGGTTTTGGGTCTGGGCCCAGCCCAATGAATCGGCCAACCGGCCCTGGCCCAACCAGATACGCGCCTTAAGCGCCGCCGGGGTGCGCCATTCCGGGAAGGCATCTCGCCTGGCAACACCCTCCGCTTCCTGCAGCAGCTCAAGCGCACCCCCGGGGTCGCCCTGAGCCAGCCGGACCCGCGCCATGGCCATGCACCAGCGAGCCCGGCTGCCCAGAAAGGCCGCCTGTCCGGATAGCTCTTCCTGGCCTTTTTGGAGCTGATGGGTCGCTGCCTCCAGATCATTCCGCTCGCGGTGAAGTTCAGCCAGGCCAACATAGAGATCCGTCAGGAATGTCTGTCGGGCGCTAAACCGACCCGGCTCCCGGCTCATCTGGTACGCCTGTTCATAATTGTCCGCCGCTTCGTGCAGGTTACCCTGCACCGTTTTGACATGACCCAAAACGACCGTAACAAAGAGTTCGTAATAACGGTTGCGTGCCTGATGCATAGCCGCAATGCTGTCATTTAAAGCGAGGCAGGCCGGCTCGAGATCGCCGTCGCTCCAGTGCGCCAGCCCCAGGAAGAAATGAGCCAGCCCACGATGATAATCCTCGCCAGGGGGGGCCAGGGCGATTGTGCGCTGGGCGTTCTCAATGGTGGCTGCCGTCTCCTCGCGCAATAAACTCAGATAGGCTCGCGCATTGGTGAGATTGAAGGGCAGGGTGCGGAACGCCTCTTCATTCACCACCACTGCGTCTGCGGCGGTGGCGGGGTCGAGCGACCACTCAGCGCGGCTGAGGTAATGGTCAACCCCGGTCCACTCACCACGGTTCAACAAACCATAGGCCCAGCCCAGGTTCAGCACCGGCCGGAGGCGCACAATCTCGTCAGGCAGAGCGTGTACCCAGCCAAGCCAGGTGGCCGGCCGGAAGCCGCTGGCCATGGCGGGGTAAGTCATTTCAATGAGATTAGCGGCACGTTCAAAGTCGGGGGCAGCCAGAGCGTGGCGGATTGCGGCGGCCGGCTGCTGGTTCTGTTCGTACCAGCGACTGGCCTTCTGATGGAGGTCTGCCACCCAGTCCGGCCGTTCCTTAAACAGATGGGCGCCGAGGACCTCGGCAAATAGATGGTGGTAACGATACCAGCTACGCTGGTCGTCAAGGGGAACGACAAACAGATTGCCTCGTTCCAATGATTCCAGCATCTCAGCGCCATCTTCCTGGCCCGTAATCGCGTCGCACAGGGGACCAGTTAACTGCTGCAGAATTGAGGTTGCCAACAGGAAATTACGAACTCGTTCAGGCTGTCGCTGCAGCACCTCTTCGACCAGATAATCCAGGACATAGCGATGGCTGCCGGTGAATGCATCAATAAAGGCGGCGGTGTCCGCTCTGCCCTGGATGGAAAGGGCCGCCATTTGCAGGCCGGCGATCCAACCTTCGGTACGGTTTTCCAGGGCGTTGATCTCTGCTGGCGAGAGATTGAGCCCCATTACCTGATTGAGAAATCCACCAGCCTCAGTAGCGGAAAAGCGCAGATCGGCCGCCCGGAGTTCGGTCATTTGCCCCCGGGCACGCCATCGAGCCAGGGGGAAGGCCGGGTCCTCTCGGGTCGTGATAACCAGGTGCATTTGGGGCGGCTGGTGTTCAAGCAGAAAGATGAGACTATCGTCGATGGGCTGGCTATCAATCACGTGATAATCGTCGAGAACCAGGATAAATTCAGCCGCCGTAGCCGCGATCTCATTGAGAAGCGCACTCATCGTCGCTTCAATGGGCGGCAGTTGCAGCGACTGCAGGGTCGTCATGATCTCTTCGCCGATGGTAGGAAAGAGCGTCCGCAAAGCTCCGACAAAGTAGGTCAGAAAACGCAGCGGCTCAGCGTCTCCTTCATCCAGGGACAACCAGGCAACGCGTTCTCGGTTGGTTATCCAGGCGCTGATCAAGGTCGTTTTGCCAAAACCGGCCGGTGCCGAAACCAGGGTCAATTTGCGGTGCACCCCCTGGCTAAGCCGCTCAATGAGCTGTGGACGAGCGATAAGAGCCGGCCGCAGGCGGGGCAAATACAGTTTTGTCTGTAACAAATTACCGGCCATAATGATCCTGCCTGCGGTCTGATCTCATAACGCACGCTTAAATAAACGGTTTATTCGCCTCGATGCTCCGGCCGGTGCCGCCTGAGCCAAAATTGAAGTTACAGGATACCCAACTCTTGAGCCCGGCTGACCGCCTGGGTACGACTGGAAACGTTCAACTTCCCAAAGATGTTATTGACATGCTTTTTGACAGTGCTGAGCGCAATCACCAGTTCATCGGCAATGGCCTGATTCGTCAAGCCATTGCCGATTAATGCCAGCACCTCAAGTTCCCGGTCGCTCAGGGGCTCAATCAACAACTGATTCGGATCAGGCGGGGCCGCGGCCTCGTTTGGGGCCGGGTCGATCGCTTGCATCAGACGGGTAACATAGGCTGGAGCAGCGCCCTGCGTCAAGCAGGCTGCCAGTAATTCCCGCATCGGTTGCCCTTCTTCAATAAAGACCCGCATATACCCTTCCGGTTCAGCCAGTCTCAGCGCTTGTTGGATGAGGGCCAGGGCTTTGGCCATCTCTCCTCGTTCCTGTTGGGCAAGAGCCTGCAATATCAGAATTTGCAGCTGGCTCCTGCCCCAGCCGCCAGCTTCTGCAGCTTGCCAAAGACGGTCCAACAGATGGATGGCCCTGGCGATGGTGTCACCTTGCCGCTCGAGTCGATACTGGGCAATCAGGATGCGGGCCAGCGTAAGCTGTTCAAATTCGCGCAGGTAGCTCAGTTCGCCGTCTACCGTCAGCTCGTACTGTCTGACCCAATCGAGGGCCGACGCCAACTGGCCCTGGGCCGCCCAGATTTGCGCCTGCAGCGCGGCGGCCAGATGCACTGTGGGAAAGGGATCTCGTTTATACAGCTTGTCTACCTGGCGCAGCAGATCCTGGGCCGCAACCAGATCACCTTCGCTCATCTTGATACGGGCCATGGCTATGTGCCAGCGCGACATGCTGCCGGGCAGGACGGCTTGCTCGTTCAGTTTTTTGCCCAACAGCAAATAATCGACGGCCGTTTCCAAATCGCCCCATTCATTGTACAGTTCGCCCAACCCGATATACAGGTCCGCCGCTCCTCGCAGCACGGGTTCCTGCTCTGCCGCTACAAGCTGCAACAGTTGCTCGTAGAGTACAGCGGCTTCCTGCAGACGACCCTGCGCCATCCTGATATAAGCCTGGAAAACCAGCCCAACGATCTGAAAATAGCTATTACCGGCCAGCCGCACCTGCGCCACGCTGTCGACCATTGCCTGGAAAGCCGGCTCCAGCACGCCGCCGGTCCAATACGCCAGTCCCAAAAACTGGGCCGCAATGCCGCGCTGATAATGGTCGTCCTCTGGGAAGAGTTCAAGGGCGCGCCGGGCGTGCTGGACCGCCGCCGGTATATCACCCAGCGACAACGCCCAATAGGCCCGGGCGCTCGCAGTCATTGCCGGCAGCGACTGGAACGCTCTTTGGTTGGCCACGACCATCGGACGGCTCTCTGCCGCCCCGCTTCCGGTCAAAGGCGCCGGCGTTGCCGCGGTTGGGGCGTGGTTCAGCCATTTTTCGACCGCACGCAGCCGCGCCTCCGCCGCCTCCGGTTCACCAATATCCAGTAAAATCCAGGCCAAGCCGGCACTGAGTACAGGCCTGATCTGGATAATCTCATCAGGCAGAGCGTTTATCCAATTCAACCAGAGGGCTGGCCGAATGCCATTAAAGATGGGCGGCCAGGTCAGTTCGATCAAATCGGCAGCCCGGGCAAAATCTTGCGCTAACAGCGCGTGGCGGACGGCATCCGGTTGGGCCTTGTTTTGTTCGTACCAGATGCTGGCGCGCCGGTGCAGGCCGGGTACCGTATCAGGTTGCTCTCGCCTCAGGTGCGCCTGCAGCACATCCGCAAAAAGATGATGATAGCGATACCAGTGGCGTTTATCGTCCAGGGAAATGACAAACAGGTTGGTGCGCTCCAATGTTTCCAGCAGGTCGCTGCCGTTTGCCTGTCCCGTTAACGCATCACACAGGGGTCCGCTCAACCGGTTGAGAATTGACGTTTCCAGCAAAAAACGGCGTATCGGTTCCGGCTGATGCTGTAATACCTCCGCAACCAGGTAATCCACAATGTAACGATTGTCGCCGGCCAGGGATTGTATGAATTGGGAGCGCTCCTCTGGGCCAGAGGGCGACGCCTGCCCCTGTAAAGCCAGGGCAGCCAGCTGCAGACCGGCAATCCAGCCTTCGGTGCGGGCTTCCAGCGCCGCCACATCCGCGGGCGCAAGGTCCAGGCTCATGGCGTCGTTCAGGAACGCGGCTGCCTCGGCCTCGGTGAAGCGCAGGTCGGCAGCACGGATCTCGGTCAATAACCCCCGTGCCCGCAGGCGGGGCAGCTGCAGTTGCGGATCCTCACGGGTCGTGATGACGAGGTGCAGGGTGGGCGGCAAATGCTCCAGCAGGAAAACGAGGACCTCATCCACCGCTTTAGCTTCTAGCCGATGATAATCGTCCAGGATGAACAGGATCTCCTGCGGCATCGTGGCAATTTCATTCAGCAGGGTCGTCAGAATAGATGCAACAGGGGGCGGTTGCGGCGATGCCAATCCAGCCAGGATCGTTTTGCCAACTTCAGGGGCAACGCGCTGCAGGGCGGCGACGAAATAGGTGAGAAAACGAATGGGGTCTGCATCGCTCTCATCGATAGACAGCCAGGCGGTCGGCCAGCCTTCCTCAGCTATCCATTCGCTCACAAGCGTGGTCTTGCCAAAACCGGCCGGTGCGGAAATGAGCGTCAACTTGTGACGGATCCCCTGGTTCAGCTTTTCAATGAGGTGAGGACGCGGGACGAGCACCGGCCGTGCTCTGGGCGCATATAGCTTTGTCTGCAGCAAGCTGGTAGGCATAGGCACATTATAATGAAAAGGAGTATCGGGGCGAAAACTGATGGCCCATCGGGGTAAATGATTTTGGCCGTCACCCATTCTTGAGCGCTCTGATTTGGCAGCCACCTGATTCCAGCTTATGATCGCCACCGATGTATGTCTTCACTGATTTTACGCTCAACGACATGATCAGCTGCGGCGCAGCCCTGCGTCAACTGGGTAGCGGGGCCGAGAGTATGGAGGAGGTGGCCAACCGCACCGTGCGCTATCTCTACGACAACTTTGCCGATGCAGATGGCGCCAGGGCCACAGCGCTGATTCGTTTCTTTATCACGAGACCCTACAATCAGCTGGAGAGGAACTTACAGCAACATGTCGACCATCTGTTGGGGGGCGTCCCACCGGCCGATCCTTCATTGAAATGCCAGACGCTGCTCGCCACCGTCGGCGACAACCCCGCCTGGCACAGCCGCCACAACTCCCGCTACTACAAAGTCCATCCCCTGAGTAAGGAGATCGTGGACCAAAATCCAATGTTTGCCCAGGTGTCGGAGATTTTCGGCATTGTCCTGGAACAGGCCGTGCAGCCCGATGTGGATCTGGTGCTTGATTTGGAGCACGAAACCTACAACATCCTGCATGTCGTTGATGCCCACGACAGCCAATATGTGCCGGACCAGACGGAGTTTGTGATTCCCTATGGCATCAAGTCGGTTCTGGTCTTTTTCAGCCTGCTGCCCAGCGGCAATATCTTTACGATTGTGCTGTTTGCCCGAGTGACTGTTCCCCGCCACCTGATCGACTACTTCCGCCCGCTGACGCTCAATTTGAAGATGGCCGTGCTGCCATTTGACGATGGGGCCGTCTTCGCCACCGATCCGCGCCCCAAACCGACAACTGCCCACGAGATACTCTACAATCGCGCCCAGGCCGCCAGCCTCAGCCAGCTTTTGAGCGTGCATGAACGGGTTGTCCGGCAGCAATCCAATCGGATCGCCCAACTGGCGCGCGAAGCGGCGGTTGCCGAAGAGCGTAACCGGCTGGCCCGCGACTTGCATGATTCCGTCACCCAGGCGTTATACAGCCAGACGCTCTACGCCGAAGCAGCGCGCCGGCAGATGGACGCCGGCAACCCGGCCCGCACCGTTGCCCACCTGGACCGGCTGCAGGCAACTGCCCAACAGGCGCTGCGCGAGATGCGGTTGCTGATTTTCGAGCTACGCCCGCCGGCGCTGGCCACAGGCGGTCTGGTGGCTGCCCTGCAGGAGCGGCTGGATGCCGTCGAGGGACGCACGGGGCTGGAAACAGCCATCGACGCCCCACATGACTTGACCCTTCCGGAAGAGGTTGAAACCGGCCTTTACTGGATCGCCCAGGAGGCGCTCAACAACGCGCTCAAACATGCCCAGGCCGCACGCATCACCATTCACCTGGCCGCCGCGGCCGGCACCGCCCGCCTGCAGATCGTTGATGATGGCGTGGGGATGGCCACCATGGCCGACGTGCGTGGCAAGCTGGGCCTGCCGAGTATGCGGGAACGAGCCGCGGCGCTGGGCGGCACCATGCAAATCCAGAGTGCGCCCGGCCAGGGAACAACGATCTTCATCGAGGTGCCTTATGAGTGAGACGATACGCATTTTCCTCGCCGACGATCACGCCATCGTCCGCTCCGGCGTGCAGGCGCTCCTGGAGACGATTGAGGGATTCAGCGTGATTGGGGAGGCGGCGGATGGGGCCACAGCCGTGCGAGCCGTCCTCACGCAGCGCCCCGACGTGGTGCTGATGGATCTGGAGATGCCCGGCGTAGATGGCATCGCCGCCATCACCCAGATCATGGCCGGCTGGCCGGAAGCCCGGATCCTCGTTCTCACCAGTTTCGCCACCGACGATCGCGTCTTCCCGGCGGTCAAAGCCGGCGCGCTGGGCTATCTGCTCAAGGATTCCGGCCCGGATGCCCTTGTGCAGGCCATCCGGCAGGTGTACCGCGGCGAATCGTCGTTACATCCCAAGATCGCGCGCAAGTTGATGCAGGAGCTCGCCCGTCCGGCCTCAAGCCAGCCGCCGACGGCCGCTCCGCTTACCGCCCGCGAGGTAGAGGTGCTGCAACTCGTCGCCCAGGGGCTGGCCAATCAGGAGATTGCCGACCAGCTCGTCATCGGCGAAGCGACAGTGCGCTCCCATGTGAGCAACATCCTCAGCAAGCTCCACCTGGCCAGCCGTACCCAGGCTGCCCTCTACGCCCTGCGCGCGGGCTACGCCTCCCTGGATGATTAAGTAAGGCCATTGCCTTATTCCTTCCGGCCCAATACCCTCTCTGATCCACCCTATTGGGCGCTGGCGCCGCTCCCCCTGCCCTTCTAATCCTCAAGTACAAGATGACAACCGGGCAAACCAGGGGCTGACGCCAGCCGCGGTCCATCTGCCACATTTGTTGCAGGACCGGCCGGTCGGAGTCGCCAAATAGTGGAGAAGAAACCCGCTTTGGCGCGGATGTGGGCC
This sequence comes from Ardenticatenales bacterium, assembly GCA_020634575.1. Next base: position 105,665 of record JACKBM010000013.1, read on the forward strand.
GCCGCCGTTTCCCTTAACCTATGAAACATGAATGAGACACCGCCAGCTGTCCGGCTGCTCATCGCCGACGATAACGCCGCGACCCGAGCCGCCACCGCAGCCCTGCTGGAAACCGGCCCGTCGCCCGTGTGTATCTGGCATGCGGTAGATGGTGTATCCGCGGTGCAGCTGGCGGAACAGCTGCAGCCGCATGTGGTCCTGCTGGATGTCCAGATGCCGCGGCTGGATGGCATTGTCGCCGCGCAGCAGATCAAGCAGCGCTGGCCGGAGATTCGCGTCATTGTACAGACGATGTACAGCCGCTATCAGGAGCAGGCGCTGGCGGCGGGTGCGGATGAATTTCTGTTAAAAGGGTCTGCGCCTGCCCAGCTGCTGGCAGCCGTGTTTCCCGCCTCGTGACCACCCGGCGGCCGGCGCCCTAAACGGTAACTGGGCAGGCGCATGGATTCCGGCCATAGCGGCCAAAATATCGGCAAAAACAATCAGATTAAAAGGAGAACTGCAAATGAGTCAATTACAGAAATGGGGCGGCGCCGCCGCACTGTATGAGGCCCTGGCCTACATCGTGGGTTTTGTCGGCTTCATCGCCATCGTCAACGTGGGTGGGATCGCGGAGCCGGCCGCCAAGGTCACGGCCCTTGTTGAGAATCAGGGCCTGCTGACTGCGCTGCACCTCATCGTCTATGTGGCGTGGGGGGCTACGCTGGTGGTGCTCTCGCTGGCGCTGCATGAGCGGCTGGATGGGGCGCACACACCCCTCATGCGCATCGCCACTGCCTTCGGGCTGATCTGGGCGCTGCTCGTGATTGCCAGCGGGATGATCTACAACGTGGGCATGGAGGCGGTCGTGGCGCTGGCGCCGGCCGATCTGAACCAGGCCGCGACAGTCTGGCTGGCGATCGAGGCTGTGTTTAACGGCCTTGGTGGTGGCGTCGAGGTTGTCGGCGGCATCTGGGTGCTGCTGCTGAGTGGGGTCGGACTGCGCCATGGCCGCCTCCCCCGTCTTTTCAGCCTGTTCGGCCTTATCGTGGGCGCAGCCGGACTGTTCAGCGTCATCCCCGCTCTGAGCGAACTGATGGCGAGCATCTTCGGCCTGACCCAGATTATCTGGTTCACCTGGCTCGGGATCAACCTGCTGCGCCAGCCGGCGCCAATCAGACAACGCGTCGCGGCCACGGCATAAACCAATAGACCGGCCGGGTTTGGCAAATCCGGCCGGTCCACTCAAGGAGAAATCACATGTCTCAACAGCTAAACAACATCAATAGATCAACAACATCTTTCAACAGCATCTCTTTCCAGCAAAAAAGCACCGGCCTGTCGCTGCTTATCACCAGCAGCCTCGCCGCCTACTACGTGGCCCGGATGTGGCCGATGCGACCCATCGCCCTCGCCAACGACATCATTCCCGAGGGGTATGGTGGCCTGCTTCTCAGCACAGTGGGTCTCGTTATCGTCGCGCAAATTGTGCTGCAGAGTGTTCTGGTCTTCGGCGCCGGCGGGGCTCCCGCGGCAACTCCGCTCGAGAAAATGGCCGCATCCAGGGCGGCGCGTATCGGCTACGGCGTCCTGGCCGCTGCCGTCTTCGCCGCCGTCGGCACTGTTTTTCTGGAGGAGCTGACGCCGTTTTGCACGGCCAACATCGCCATCATGGGTTTTTTCCTGGCGGAAATTTCCAAAGGCAGTGCCCAGTTGATTTACGCACGGCAGACAGCGTCAGGTTAACCGGCCGGTCTACCAGGGAAATTAAGATGAAAACGAGCAAACAAATCTGGAAAATCATCGGCATTGCTTTCGTGACCTGCAGCGGTCTTCTCCTCACAGCCGTGGCCCTCCTCTTCGTCACCACCCGCGGCGACCAGTCAGTCCCGGCCACAGTGGCCGATGATCCGTCATTGCCGCAAGTGACCATCGACGGTGTCACCTTCCACGCCGAAACGTTTGGCCGCCCGGAAGACCCGACGGTGGTCGTCGTGCACGGCGGTCCGGGCGGCGACTATGGCTACTTGCTAAACTTACACGAGCTGGCAGACGACTATCACGTGGTCTTCTATGATCAGCGTGGCGCCGGGCTCTCCCCACGTGTCCCGGCCACGGAGCTGACACTGCCAAGCGCCGTCGCTGACCTGCACCGGATCATCAGCCATTACGGCGGTGGTGAACCGGTACGCCTCATCGGCCACTCCTGGGGAGGGACGCTGACAGCGGCGTACATCGGCCAACATCCGGACATGGTGGTCCAGGCGGTCCTGGCCGAACCGGGGGCGCTGGATAACGCCGGCCTGGCCCGCTTCAACAGACAGCAGGCCGCCGCTTCTCGCAATGTGGCCTACTATCGGGCCCTGGTACCGACCATCTTCGAATCGCTGCATCTGGATGGCCCGGATGAGGAAGCACAGATGGACTACATCTTCGGCAAAATGTCAGCCAGCTTTGTGGCTACCGCCGCTTCCGGCTACCGCTGTACGGATGAAAGGGTGACAGCCGTCGCCCCGGCTACCCCCATCCCGCCCAGCCGCTTTGGTACCACGGCCTTCCAGACTCTGTTCGGCCCGGAAACAGATCTGTCGCCTATCGCCGCCAACGCGGCCAACTACAGCGGGGAGCTGCTCTTCATCGCTTCGGCCTGCAACACGTTCATCGGTGCCGAATTCCAGCAGGCGCAGATGGGGCTCTTCCCACAGGCTGAGTTCGCGGTGATTCCCGACGCCGGGCATGAGATGTTTGGCGAAAATCCGGCGGCGAGTCTGGCCGCAGTACGGACCTTTTTCGACTAGAGTTTATAGGAGTTCAATCATGCAGAAGATAAGGACAATACTCGGATTACTTGTGGTTTCGTTAACCCTGGCCGCCTGTAGCAGTGGTGCGGCGGCGCCAGCCAAAGCAGAGACGATCACTTGCAACGCCGCCTACCGCAGCAGTGTCGAAGTTGGTATCGAGCAGGAAGAGACCTTCACCTTTACAAACCACGACGACGAACTGTCGGCAACCTTTGCTGAGCTGATATTCCATGCCGCCTACGATGCCGGGGGAGCGGATAACGAACGCAATTTGCGGGTGTGGGTGACCGATGCGACGGCAACAACCGTCCTTCACAGCACCCTCTACCAGATGTCGCCTGACAGCGGGCCGCAAAACCAGTTTGTTGGCGGCCACGGCTTCACCGGCCTCAGCTACAGCTATGCGCCAGACGCCACGGCCGAACTGCAATATTGGTGCACAGCCGAATAGGGGGACCCGCTCATGTGAGCATGTCCCCCTCATGAAACGAGGCTCCTGTGGCGCAGCCAGATCACCGCCTCAAAGCAGGTAGAGCAACAGGATCAACATGGCTGTAACCAGGGTGGCCATGATGGTTCGGATTCTGTTCCATTGATTCCACCGCGGTTCAAAATTGAGGCGTGCCACGGCCTGGGCCGAGCTGTTTAGCTTATCAATATTCAGCGTCTGTAATTGGTTGTTTAGCGGCACATTGATCAGGCCGGTTGGCAGTTGCACGCCAAGTATGTAAAGCGCCGCCGCGGTCAACAGGATGCCTGTCCCGACCAGGTCCAGCTGTCCGAAGCCCAGCACCGCCGCCAGCAACAAGGCTGCGACAGAGCCGAGCCATACCAGCATAAAAAGGGGGTGGTTGTTCTGAATGACACCATCCATTACCTGAAAGGCACGAATGAACTCGCCGTCATTCAGCCGCTTGATGCCCGGCATGGTCACAATTGCAAAGGCAAACAGCAGTCCGGCTACCAGCGCACAGGCAACTGTGGCCAGGATTAAGACAATGGGGAAGATGATAGAACTGAACATCTGGTTTTCTCCTTTTGATGTTGCACACAGGTAGGCAGCGACGGGTGCCGTAACTGGTGGCGCATGATTGAAAGCCTGACCTGCCAGCTGGTTGCAGGGACCGGCTCATGCGGGCGCCCGCCTCAGGCAGCGCCCTGGTGTGAAGGTTCCAGACGGCTCTCAGTCTGTTTCCAGGGCCCGGGCAGAAGCGTAGTTCTTTTGCGGGCGATAAGGATTGCCGCGCCCAACCAGACAACGCCATTCAGCGCCACAAGTCGTGTATCCGAGAGGGCGTCCTGGAGGATGTAGAATCCGGCGTTGACGCCAAAGTGGAACAGGCTGGCCAGAATCACGTTGTAGTCAGTGCCCTGGAGCAGCCAGCCCATGACGGCGGAATAGCCGACGGTGGAGAAGACGTAGAACAACATGAAGAGCAGGCCGTGCTGGAAGTTGCCAATATGCCAGACGCCCCAGAGCACGCCGATGATAACGAAGGCCGCGACCCCGTTTAGTTGCCGGTTCAGCAGTTTCTGAGCATAGCCGCGCCAGCCCACCTCTTCGCCAAACGCGCCCAGCAAAATGCCGCCCAGCATGGCCACAAACATCCCGCTATCCATGGATTGAATATGAATTGGCGCAACCTGCCAGTCATAAACGAGGTAGAGCAGCAGGGGTACGGCCAGGGGAATGCCCAGGGCTGCTGCATACTTCAGCGGATGTACCCCTTTCAAGGTCAGGGTCAACTTCATCCGATCCTTTCTAAACAGCCTGAGCATCAACAGGGCGGCAAGCCCCGGGCCAAACTGCGGCAGGGAAATTTCCGTGGTCGCAATGCCCAGGAGTTCCTGCACGATGACCAGAAGCATGGTGAACACAAACGTGATAACAAAAAACAGGCCAATCTTACCTAACGTTTTCATCTCTCTCTCCTTATATCTGCTTTAACAGACCAACTGTTGCTCGCCGGCCGGTTGCGTCTGTCAACTACATCAGCAATAAATGAACCAATTTTGCTCTGGAGCTCAATTCGTCTACGACATGGCCACAACCAGACAAGCGGCGGTGAGCAAAAGCGTCACCGGGCCAAATAGCAACCGTTCGCCCATGCTGCGCGAGGCGAAGTTGCCCAGCGTGTTCAGGGCCATGAAGCCGGTCACGACCCAGGCCAGGGCGCGAATACTCGTCGGTAGGGCCACATCGCCCAGCAGCCCTGCCCGAAAACGGATGATATAAATGAACAAGCCCAGAAAGAGGATGGCGGCTATGCTGGCCAGACGCAGACCCGGCGTGAGCACCGTTTGCCGCCCGCCCCATGCCATGGAAATGGGCAGAACACCCGCGGCCAGCAGCAGCTGCGCCACCATGACAAGGCCAAAGAGGAAAGTAGCGAGTTGAGCTGCCAATATGGGAAAATCTGTAACGGCTATAAAAGTCATGATTGTTCTCTCCTGAAAGTTGCTTACTCAGTTTATTGATTTTTCAGACAGGTGACTGAAACAAGCGGCAAACCCAGGTCCCGAATCTTCCGTAGCAGTCCATGCAGGGCGGCCTGGTCAAGCACTGCGCCGGTCAGGCAGGTCGTGCCGTTCTCCAGCAGGGTGATGGCAAAGCCCTCGAATTCGGCTGCCCATATGGGCGCCAGATGCCCCTCAACTTCGATCTGATAGGTTAGCGGTAACGGCATTTTCGCGGCCAAATCCTGTTCTTTCATCATCTGTCCCATCTTTTATACATGCGCGTTTCCGGTTCGTGACGCCGCCACGATGAAGCTTGCAATTGCCAGGACAATCGTCATCGGGCCAAACAAGAAGCGCTCGACATCGCTCACCGAAGCAAGATTGCCCAGCGTATTCAGCACCATGTAGCCTGTCACTACCCAGGCCGACACGCGGATGAGGAGCGGCTGTGGCACACGCCCAACCAGGCCGGCCCGGTAGCGAATGATGTAGATAAAGGCGCCCAGAATGGCGGCTGCCGCGACACTGGTCACGCGCAGAGCGGGTGTCAACTCGGGCTGCCTGCCCCCCCAAAGTATTGCAATGGGGATAATGCCAGCTGCAACCAGTAACTGCACCCCAACAAAGATGAAAAAGAGGACTGACGCAAGATTGGCTGCGTTGCGTACCAATGCGGGTTTCGTGAGGAAGGTCATGATCTTCTCCTTAAGCACACGTTCGCCAAGGCAAACGCTATTTCTGAATGAGGGAGCCGCCATCCCTTACACTCAAGTTCGGTAGGAGGGGCTCGTGAATAATTACCTGTAGTTTAGGCAATGGGGGGAGACCTGTCGGTCTACAAAAGTTCTATTCGAGGGTGTATTGACAGGGTCCCTTGCAAATCAATGCAACCGCTGCCGCAGCTTTTTACCTGGATCACAGTGATCCGGCCGGGCAGCAATCAAACTCCACCCCAACATAGTATTCGGCTAACAGGCACTCAAGGTAGGCTTAGACCTCCAGGCTCCCACACCTGAAAATGCAAGCGTACAAAGGGTTGAACCCGTGTTCAATGATATCCTCGATCTTATCCAACTCATTACCAATCACCGACCGCAGCAGCCGGCCGACATCACTCTGCCGGATCCCCAGGCTCGGGGCCAGGTGGCCAATAGGCTGTTCGGCTTTGCCAACACGCTGGCGACATTCTGCAAACGCGCCCCCTGGACAGCGCCGATCCCTGGGCATTTCGACTCTTCCGTGATAATGCCCTCACCTTCAGCGTCCAGGCAAAGCGAGGGTATTGCGACAGCAGCCATCGTGGCCATCTGTATGGGGCAGAAAACGACCGTCGCCCTCAGGAAATATTCGCCAGGGATATTTTGACCATCTCGTTTCTTGCATAATCCAGATATCGCTGCTAAAAAATAGATTATCTAGCGCCTTCAATTGTTGCATTGTTACAACAATTGCTGTTCTAATACAACAATTGTTTGACAACGGATTCAAGATCCCTTATGATAATCTCAATTATGCTAATCAAAGTTATGCTCTGTGGATTAATATACGAAGTCACAGAGAGAAAAACGCCGTTAGCATAATCCAGATTAGCATAATCGAGTTTATGCTAATTGCGCAATAAGCAGCAATTCCCCCTCCCCTTCTCGAACATTTGATCGCCCAACTGCTTGACAACCATCATAAACATCAGTAACATAACCACAGTTATGCTAATTTCAATTATGCTAATTGAGGTGTGCGGTGGAATCTGAATTCATCGGCCGTCAATCGGAACTGACTCTTTTTGATGATCTCTGGAATAGCTCCCGGGCCGCCCTGGTTATCCTTTACGGTCGCCGCCGCGTCGGCAAGACCCGCCTGATGACCCATTGGCTGCGTGACCGGAGCAACCGGGGACTCTACTGGATGGCCGAGGCCACCTCAGCATTGGATCAGCTGCGCTCGTTTTCCCAGGCGCTGCATGATTTTGAGAACCCTGACCTCCCTGCCCCACTGGACCTCACCTTTCCCAACTGGGAATATGCCCTGCGCAAGGTGGCCCTCCTGGGCAAAGATGAGCGCATGGTGCTCTTCATGGATGAGTTCACCTACCTGCTGGACGTCAACCCGACTTTCGTCGGCATCTTCCAGAAGGTATGGGACCATTACCTCTCCAAATCCAATGTGATGATCGTGCTCTCGGGCTCACAAATGGGGATGATGCAGAAGCATCTGCTCTCCTACGACGCGCCGCTTTACGGTCGCTCCTCAGCGCAAATAAAGCTGGCGCCGCTCACCTTTGGCGTCACCAGCCGCTACTTCCCCGATTATGAAGCCAGCGAGCGCATCAAGATCTACGCCATTTGGGGCGGTATCCCCGCCTACTGGGAGCGGCTGGACCAGAATCTGACGGTCATGGAAAACGTGCAGCGACAGCTGCAGCCCTCCAACTCCTGGATGCTGGATGAGCCGCGCCTGCTGCTGCAGGATTTCATCACCGATCCCCACAACTATGTGGGCATCCTGCGGGCCATCGCCCGCGGGGACTGGACCTTCAGTGAAATCAGTGAGCGGACCGGTCTTTCTTCCGGTCACACCTCACGCTACCTGAGCATCATCCGCGACACCGGCTTTGTGGAGCGGGTGTTGCCGGTCAGCGATACCAACCCTGATTCCCGCCGCGGCCGCTATATCGTCGCGGACCCTTACCTCCGCTTCTACTACCGCTTCCTGGCCGCCCACCAGACCAAACTGGCGATCGGGCAGCAGGAAGTGACGCTGGAAGAAATTGAAAGCGGCCTGGCCGAATTTATTGGCCACAACACCTGGCCGGAGCTGTGCCGCCGCTGGCTGCTGCTGGCCAGCGCCAAAAAGGAGATCCCCCTGCCCATCGAGGATGTTGGTGGGGAATGGCGACGCTCCTTTGCCATTGATGTGGTGGGGATGAATGAGATAGAGCGCTGCCTGGTCATGGGCGTCTGCCATTGGGGCGACGAACCGGCCGGTCCAGAACCACTCATCGAACTGGTGGAGAAAGTCAGCACTATCCTGCCCCGCAATACCGAAGATTGGCAGGTCTACTTCCTGGGCTTTGCCTCTGCCGGCTGGCAAGAGGCGGTGACCAGAGACCCGATGAAGCTCATCGACGAGAACCGGGCTGGCCGCAACCGCAGCCGCTGGCAGGAAGTGGGCGTCAAGCTCCTGGATCTCAAGCAGGTCGATGCCGACCTGGATCGCTGGTCCATGTAAAGAGATCGAGGTCAGGAATGAGGCCATGCCGCCAATGCTGGTATGACCTCATTCCTGACCCCATAAAAAAAGTCAGCCAGTGCGGCAACACGGGCTGACGGGTCGGATGCAAGGCGCACCCGGGGCTACATTCGCTAACAGGATAGCAACCCCCAGACGCCTTGTCAAAACCAATCGATAAACGAACGGCGAGTTCTCACAACTATGCGAAGCGGCAACTTCGCCTGGTGATGGTTAAGGTCTGCTACCTGGCGCTGCGAACAGCATCTGGTTAGCTTCCCCTACCCTCATGATGTGAACTCTATCGTTGTTTGTTTAGCTTGGGTGACGCAAGTTACCAGTTTAGAAGCGCCAGTTGCTTGCCGGTGTGACTATCACTGTCGTACCGGTCGGCCATGGCGTTGGCTTTAGGCCCGCACCTTCGGTGAATGGCGCCTAAATGCAAGATGGCCAGTGCGGCAACACTGACCATCGCTGCTTTATTCATCTCATACCGTCTGCGTGTGCGCCCACACCGCAAAAAGGCCCCTTTAATGGGGAGGGGGAGATTGTGTCTCCTGCCTGACGGTACCGGTAAAGGATAGCACGGCTTGAGGGGCAAGTCAACGCCGTGCGGTGTCGTGTGCCTCCGTCTGCAGCGCTGCTGGCGGCCAACCAGGCACTCCTGGCGCGCCGTCAGGCCAGCCCGGAGCAACGCCCGGCTCAGCCACCAGCTCAAGGCGACAACAGCAATCTCCCCTGGGTCACCGAACCCGGCTCTGCCATCGCCGCGATGCTGGCGCAGCCCGACCATCTGGGCTGGGGGAGCGGTGTCGCTACCAGGGCAGTACGCCGGGCCTGGGCCCACCAGCAACGCAGACACCAGGAGACAACAACTGACCCCAAGCCCCCGGCGCCAGCAGCCGTACCATCGCCGGCGACCGCTCCAACTTCAGACATCCCCCAACCCACCGGCGAACTCCACCTTCTACCTGATCTGGCCCTGGCCATGCTCAAGCAGGATCTGGCTGCCCCGGGGCGACTCTGGTGGCTGCTACGGCATCTGGACCGTGACGGCCGGGGCTGGCATGAGCAGGGACGTATCCGCCGGCTCTTCACCAAAACTGCCTGGCGCTTCTGCGGCCGGCGGCAACTGGCCAACCTGCTGAAGGACGGCCAGGGCACCTTCTGGAGCTTTGGCCGCGGCCGCATCTGGCTCTTTTCAGCCGGGCGGGTCGCCCACAAGCTGGGCGTCGACCATGCCAGTTACCGGCCGGTGGCCGTACCCATTCAGGGGCTCCTGGGCAAGGTCGGCCTGGTCCGGGCCCATTTCTACGCCAGCTACCACAGCGCCCGAGCCAACGGAAACGGCGTGGGCATGCCGGTCGCCCGCGAAACCATCGCCGCCCTCACCGGCGTCGAACCTCACGCTCAACGCGACTACGAAAATCGCCTTGGCCTTACCGTACAGACCAACATCGCGCTGGGCGAGGCAATTCAGCCCGGACCAGAAGGTGAGGCGCTGGCCCAGGAACGGGCCTGGCGGCACGGCCGGGCTTTATTTACGTTAGTGGATTATCAGGGGAAGCAAGGTGAAAAAGGGCATCGTTACCACGCCTGGCAGCTACCCAACAGTTACGGAGCGCTACACGAAGCACAGAGCCGGGGCAAACGCCGGCGCGTCAATCGACAATTGATAGACCTGCAGGAAAAGGGTGCGGGGAACGATCGGGTCGGGCGTCGCTACTTTGCCAACGGCAAGCTGCTGGATCGCGCCCGTGGCCCCTTACATGTGGATAGATATTGTCCGACCGGCCGGTATGGACCCTACACAGGCGGCGGCCAGAGCTGGTCAGTCTGGTCAGAAGGGATAAATTAATAGTGGCAATAATTCCAAGGCATAATCAAGGGATATCTTTACATAGCCGCAGTCACTGTTCAGAACCACAGCCAACGACGTTATCTCGAGCGCACTTCGGAGAGGGCCCTTGGTACATTACCAGGGTTGCCAAATGTATACGTTGTGGTACATTAGTCGATTATGACAAGAATTCTATCCGTTTCCCTGTCCAAAGGCGGTGTCGGCAAGACGACGACAGCCGTCAATCTGGCGGCGGCGCTGGCGATCAGTGGCCGCCAGGTTTTACTCATTGATACGGACACCCAGGCCCAGGCCGGCAAGTCGCTGGGCGTGCGGCCACAGCTAGGGCTGGCTGATTTCATGATGGGTCAGGCAAGCTTTGATGAGGCTATCGTCGAGGCGCGTCCCAATCTCCATCTGCTGGCTGGCGGCCACCGGTTGGCCGGGGTCAAGCAGGTCATCGCCGAGGCGGATATGCGCCAGGAAGAGACCCTGGCCGCCGCCCTGGGGCCCTATGTCGACCAATACCATTACGTCATCATCGACACTTCTCCGGGTTGGGATAACTTGCAGATCAATGTCCTCTTCTTTACCAATGAAGTGCTGACGCCGGTTAACCTTGAGGTCCTGAGCCTGGACGGCCTGATTGAGTTCAGCCGACGTATTGACGAGGTACGGCGCTACCACGATGTCAAGCTGCGCTATGTGCTGCCAACGGCGCTGGATCGGCGGGTGAAGCAAACGGATGAGATCATGCCCCAGATTAAGCGGCATTTTGGCCAGGCGGTCTGCAAGCCGATTCGCTATAACGTTCGCTTAAGCGAGGCCCCGGCCCATGGGATGCACATCTTCGAATACGATCCGGGCAGTAACGGCGCTCGGGATTACATGGAACTGACGCGGAGGATAGTGGCTGATGAGTAAACGCAAAGAAATCCCCGATGTAATGAGCCAACTCCAGGGACTAACTCCGGCGCCGCCTCCTGCCCCGGTAGAGGAAGAGGTTGTCGAGCGGCCAGCCGCCCCACCCCGCCGTCCGGCCCGTGAAGCAGGCCGTTCACGCCCGCTGCCGAAAAACCGGACCCCGCGCAGCCGCCTGATCGGCCGGGCCACTTATGATATCGGTGCTGAACTCAAAGATGTCATTTACCAGGAATCCGTCGAGCTGGGGGTGCCTGCTTCTCAGCTAGCCAAATACCTGCTGCTCTACGCCTGGGATATGTACACGCGTGAAGAGATTCCTGCCCCTACCCTGCTGCGCAGTGACTCCCCCAAATTCCGCAATACTATCGACTTCGACTAATGTCTGCTAACGTATACATTAGTAAACATTGATGTTGCCTTATTGTATACGCTAGTATACGTAAGGGTCGAAATCAGGCGATCTGATGGCTGGCAGCGCCGGTGCGCGGCTCGGTGCTCATTTTGACAACACTACTGTTATGTTACGAGTTGGTAATTGGAAGAGCCACGAGCGTTCCCGGAAATCAGCCCAGAATGGCCAAATTAGCGTATTTATTCAATTTTTGACCAACTACCCATAAAGGACCCTGCCCAATTCTGGCGCGAATTTCAGGCCATGCCCAAAATTGGCTGTTGCGCCGGGCACCGGACCCCCCTACCCTCCCGCGCTTGATCCCCAATTATTATAGAATCACTGCATGGTATACGTTGTAATACGCTGACGTATACCAACGTATACACTATTCTACATAAATGCGACCCGTATAAGTGCCATAGGATGTGCTGGGAGGGTGGGGGGATCATGGGCGAAGCGTGAGCGTAACCGACCCGTTGGGCAGGTGATGAAGAAGGCGCAACCAGATCCCGTCATCGATTTTGCCTGCCATCCCGATCTACGGATCTACGCAAAAATGCCATGGCCAAATCCGCATCGCTACCAACAACTGTTCCTGGTAGAGTGGCACCGGCCTCTATTGGACCAATTTCGTTGAAAGATCGGGCGCTTCGGGGAGCCTGCTGGCGTGCGCTGGCAGCGGCCTGCATATCCGGTATCCCGACGACGGCCAGGTCGATATAGTCCATTTAAGTTTGCTTAGAAGGGCATGATCGACCAACGTATACGATGTGTGACATTGGGCGTGATACGGCTGGCGGCGTCCTGATGAATCATGGTCGTTCAGCGGCGCAAACCAGCAATAAGCCTATCTCAAGCCTGCCGGAATCCATCATCAGACAGCTGTCGGCGGCCTGGGTTTCAATAGGTCACCCCGCTGTCCGGCCGGTGCGTTATTGACCTTTGGTCATCGCAATGCGGGCAGATCACTTAATGGCACAATGGAGCCGTGTTGGGGAGCCGGATCTCCAGAAACTGGTCGTAAACGAGGTAGGAGTAAATATTGTCTCAAGTAGCCTGGCCTTTCTGTTGGTCCAACGTATACCAATGTATACTATGGCCTTGCTATGCTGTTGATATTCCAAAGTAGGGTAGGGGGGTATAGAACGAGAAGGCATGGCAGCGTTTTGCCTCATCCAGATTTCCAATAGAGGATTGGCAGTTGTGCCGACTTGCGGAACAGTATGATTTTCCTGGGTTATCAGCATCTTGACTGGCGCCCAGGGTCTTGATGCTTAGCCAGGCAATGGGGCTAAGCGTATACCAATGTATACAATACTAGACAATGAGGTGGATAGTAGCTCGACTCTGAGCAATATCGTCTTTATAGCAACAACTAGGGGGCATTGGAGGATGGCGGTCTGTTTGCATCCTGCGGATGGCAGTCTCAGCGTGCCTTGTCTGACCGGCGCGCAGTTTGGCCCAGCTGACCCTGTCAATGTAGAGCGAGCGCATCCTGCCATTTTCGTGAACCTGCCGCAACTGGATCGGCGGTCGCTTTTCAGGCACCAGGCTGAGGTTAAGCTGTATCGCGTAGTCGCACAACCTGGAAGCAGTTGTCCCCTCCAGTACGGCGCGCTCATTGAGATGGACCTGGACTGTTTTGTAACTTTTTGCCTGTGGCTGAATATTATTAACAGAGTAACCGATATGAACCGAGCGTCTTTCCACCAGTTGTATGTGCGTTATGCGTCGGATGTGTACCGATTTGCCCTGTGGCTGTCGGGCAACCCGGCTGAGGCTGATGACATTACCTCAGAAACGTTTGTGCGTGCCTGGGCAGGGCGCAGCAAAATTCGCACAGAGACGGTGAAGGCGTATCTTTTCGCTATCGCCCGTAATCTGTTCTTGCAGCAGCAGCGGCAACAGAAGCGGCAGGTGGGGCTGGAACAGGCTGAAACCATCCCCGCAGCAGAGCGGCCGTCAGACATAGTTGAGCAGCGGCAAGGTTGGGAAGATCTGGCGCAGCAGCTACAACGTTTGCCAGAAAGCGATCGGGCCGCCTTGATTTTACGCGCTCAATACCAGATGGCGTATGCTGAAATTGCCCGTGTGCTGAACATTTCGCTGTCGGCGGCGAAGGTAAAAGTGCATCGAGCCAGGCTTAAGTTAACGGCCATTCGCGCTGCCGAGGAGGCAACCAACCAATGAAAATCACCCGTGATGTGATTGTGGATTTACTGCCACTTTATCTGGCCAATGAAGCGAGTGACGATACACGCTCCCTGGTAGAGGCCTATTTAGCAGACGATCCTGCTTTGACCAAACTGGTGGAGCAATCGAACCAGCAAAATTGGGAGGGCGATGTGCCTGTCCCGCTAGATAAGGAGCATGAAATGAAATCTTTTGAGAAAACCAGGCAGTTGTTGGTTCAGCAAAGAGTGCTGATGGGATTTGCCATTTTTTCGACACTGATGATTGTGGCTGTGCGTGGCGGTGAGGAGGGTATTCGCTGGCTTTGGCGCGACTTGCCCCAGGTCGGTTGGCTATTGATGTTTGTTTCATTTGTCTTTTGGGCGGCCTATTTCAATGTGACCTCTGCTCTCAATAAGGCGTGAGCGATGCCAGAGTCACTGGACTCGAGAACCGGCTGAGGGGAGTGGCAGCCGCTATGGGTTCGACACAGTTGGCAGGTAGACGACGAACTGCTCGAATGTGGCGGCCACTGAGTGCTTCACTCATGGTTACCACGCAAATAATTGTCCTCGGATATTCGTAGCTATATAGATATGTTAAGCTGATAGAGAGTTCGTATAGTGCGAAGAGGGTGATGGCTTTTTGTCCACCGGCCGGTAGGGTGGGGGTGGTGCACCGGCCGGTGGGGCCATCCAACCACCGCCAGTCACGAAGCCATCGGTGTCATAGACAATCATCAACTAGTAACTGGTCATGGCCGTCCCACCATCGTCGTCGCAGTGACCGATGACGATGGTGGGCGGCGCTCGCGGCCCGTTTCAAGTTCGTGCAGCAATTTTCGGGTGTCGCGCGATGGCAACAAGAACTGTAGCCATCTGTTGAGCTAACCGCGCCACTTGACCAGGCAGATCGGGCTGGCAACGCATTGGGCGCGCTGGCTGGCTAGCCCTTGCTTCGGGGATGTCACACGGCTCTGCCCACAACTCACCTGCCATTGCTGCCGTTACGCCCGATGAACCGGCCGATAGTTTGGGAGAGAAAGCCGGTCAGATCCCAGGGCTGGAAACCCAGCACGAAAGCGAGGGCTGCGAGCAGGTGGGGATCGGAGAGGTTGATCTGTACGGCAGTTTCGCCCAGTTGAAACGTCAAATCGACCAGGGAAAGTAGCCAGCTAGCAACAAGTGCCATCACAGGAATGGTAAAAAGCTGGGAGAGATGCAGGGCAATCTCTTCCCAATAGAACTTATTCCAGCGCAAGTTCCAGGCGGTCTTGCCTATCAGATAGGATAGCACGCCGAATGTGGCCCAGATGATGACTTCGAGAAAGGAGAAGGGGGGCTCTGTCCAGAAGTATTCATCCGGAGTAGTGGCAGCCAGCATGTCGGCTAATGGCTGCATGGCGGCATTCAGTCTGACCAGGTCACCTTCTTCCCTGGCTTCTTTCACCTGTTGCAGTACCGTGACGATGGCCAGGCTTTCCTCCAGAGTCAATATGTTAGAGGCGGCTCGAACATTTTTGTCCAGGTCACTGAGAGCCGATTCCAGTTCTGCGCTGATGCCTGGTGCTGCCAGTTGAGAATCGGTTTCATCATCCGGGTCACGCATTCCCATGGTCAGGGATGCCTCGACCTCGCTACTAACCCTTGATTGCGTTTCGACCACGGTGTTAATCAGTCCAAGGATCGCTGCTTTTTCACCGGCCGGAAACTTGTGGTGTACGTAAGCGTAGGCCATGATCAGCACCAGGCTCAGGCAGGCCAGAATAGACAAGAGGACACAGCCGGCGCTCCGGTCATTGGTACCGCTTATCTGGTGCAACGCAAAATCAACAGACTCTGTTTTGCCAACACCCAATTGCACGGAATGTGTCTGGCTGCTGAAGTATTTGTCGCAGGTGGCATTGAGCGTCCAGATGCCAGGCGGCAGATTCTGGAACTGATAGTCCCCGGCATCGTTTGTCCCCGCAAAATGAGTCTGCGAGCTGGTCGTCATGCCCTCTTCTGGCTGACGCACGGCCTGAATAACCGCATTACCCAAACGATCCCGATTCTGAGCTGCACGAACCGTACCAGTAATGCGGGCCGCCGGCGACAGGACAAAATCGAGCTTTTCTTCACTCTCCGTGAATGCTTTGTCGTACGCAATCGGCACTGAACCAAGGTAGCCAGGTTGAGAAACCGTCAAATTCCAGGTACCCGGCATAACCACCAGTTCAAACTGCCCCTCAGCATTGGTCAGGACATGGCGTTCCTCTTGGGTGCTGTGTTCTACGGCGCGTATTTTGCTTTCAGGCAATGGTTTGAGCTCGTCATTGACCGTGTACTTGACAGAGCCAGTGAGTGTGATTGTCTTCATCTTATCCTCCTAAAGGACAAAGGGGGCGCAGCGGCACCCCCTCTGTCAGCACGAGAGAAATCGGCGGGCGAACTATGCCGGGGCGTGTACCGCCAGGGGGCGCAGCTGGCGCAGGGCTGTGGCGATACCGCGCGAGGTGACGTTGGTATCAGGTGTAGCCTTGTTGTTGCTGCGGCACCAGACCTCGTGGTAGAAGTCAGGGTCGCGAGCTGAAACGCAGAAAAAAGTGATGCCAAGCACGCGTCGTTTATCAAGCAGCCGCAGCAGCTCCACAAGCTTGGCGGCGTAGACATCGCCCGGGGTACTGTCAGCCGTGTGCCAGGAGGACTCGGTGATCCAGACCGGCTGCCGGGGTGTGCGCTGCAGACAATGGTCGAGCCAGGGGATATCGATTTTCCAGTCGC
>JACKBM010000014.1 GCA_020634575.1 Ardenticatenales bacterium
TCGTTCCCTGGACCGTTTATCAAAGCTACGGCAATCTTCGCATCCTGGCCGAAAACTATCCGGCGATGCAGCTCTGGCTGGCCTATGTGTACGAACGGGCCGGTGAGAATTTTATCTGGTCTGGCGATTTTCAATTTGGCGATTGGCTGGCCCGCGACCGGGATGATCTGGGCACGCCGTTTGGCCTGACCGATCCAGATCTCGTGGCCACTGCTTTTTACGCCCACAGCGCCACGCTTCTGGCCAAAATCGCCCGGGTGCTAAAACGCCCGGAGGATGCGGAGGCATACGAGGGTATTGCGGCCCGGGTGCGGGCTGCGTTCTGCGCGGAATTTGTGACGGCAACCGGCCGGATTAGCAGCAACACGCAAACAGCCTACGTCCTGGCGCTCATGTTTGATCTGTTGCCCGAGGCCCAACGCCCTGAAGCCGCCCGCCGCCTGGCGGCCAACATCCGTGAGCGCGATACCCATTTGGCAACCGGCTTCCTCGGCACGCCGTATCTGTGCCAGGTCCTCAGCCGCTTCGGCTATCTCGATCTCGCCTACGAGCTACTGCTGCAGGAAAGCTGCCCTTCCTGGCTTTACCCTGTTACTCAGGGTGCAACCACAGTCTGGGAACGGTGGGACGGCCTGAAGCCGGATGGCACCTTCCAGGACCCGGCGATGAATTCGTTTAACCATTATGCGTATGGCGCGATTGGTCATTGGCTGTACAGTGCAGTAGCGGGCCTGCAGATTGATGGCGCCGCACCGGGCTACAAACATGTGTTGATCCAGCCGCAAGTGGGGGGTGGTCTGGCCTATGCCCGGGCCGAGTTGCTGACAGGTTACGGCCGCCTCGCCTGTCACTGGCAGCTTGCCGGCGAGACGTTCACGCTAGACGTCACCATCCCGCCCAATACAACGGCGACAATCAGCTTACCGCTCGCCGACACCGCCATTATTCAGGAGGGGGGGCAGCCACTTGAAGCCGTGGAGGGTCTCCGTAATTTCCGCAGAAGCGACGAGGATATTACGATTGAGGTTGGCTCCGGCCGCTACGCCCTGGTGGTGAAATCCTAGCAAAAGGGAGAGCCTATTTTGAGGCACAGGCCGCGGCGGTTTCTTTCAGGGTCACAGCCATTGCCGGCATCTGCACATCCACCAGCAGAATTCGCCATTATGCAGTCTCCGTCCATAGCCTTTGCATATTCCGTAGGGCATAATGATGGCTAGACCGCCAGGACAAACCTGTAGATTCTGGCCATATCCCTTGGGCTAATGTTTTGATCCTGACCCGCCAGTCTGCGGACCGGCCGGTTGCCCTCCAGACTCCTTTATGTCACGATTGGCCAAAGGCTACTTCATCGCCCTGATCGGCATCACCTTCTGGTCGTTGACCGGTGTCTTCATCAGCTACCTGCTCCGGCAGTACGCCATGCCGGCGCTGCAATTGGCTTTCTGGCGCAATTTGTTGGTCTGCGTGGCCCTGGCGCCGATCCTGGCAATTAGAAAGATAGCGCTCCTGCGCCTGCCGCCCGGTCAATTCACCTTCTTTCTCTTCTATGGCCTTTTGCTGGCGCTTTTCAACTCGATATGGATATTGGCCGTCCAGGCCAATGGGGCCGCGGTCGCCACAGTCCTGGGCTACAGTTCCGCCGGTTTCACGGCGCTGCTGGCCCGCTGGTTTTATGGCGAGAAGTTGGGGCTGCCCAAGTTGGCGGCAGTGGGGTTGAGCCTCACCGGGCTGGTCCTGGTCTCCAACGCCTATAGCCGGGAGATGTGGCAGCTCAACCCGCTGGGCGTCTCGACGGGGCTGCTGACCGGGCTGCTTTTTGCCGGCTATAACTTGCTGGGGAAGGAGGCAGCGTCCCGCCAGATCAACCCCTGGACAGCGCTGCTGTATTCATTTGCTTTTGGCGCGCTTTTATCACCGCTTCGAATTTGCTGCCGCGCTGCCGGTACCGGTCAGCTCTATTGGCAGGTTGTGGCCGATGTTGCACCGGCAAATTTGTCACCCTGCTCACCGCCTTCATCCCGACGCTGCTGAGCTGGCCTGTACACCCTCTCCATGCATTACCTGCCGTCAGCATCGCCGGCCTCCTGGCCGAGCCGAGCGGTGCGGCCGCCATCGAAGCCATGCATCTGGCTGGGCGAACGGTTGACAGTTGTGCAGATCGCCGGCAACCCCTGATCATCCTTTCGGCCGTGCCCCGATCGTGCAGCTTGAACGCGAGCCAACATGAACAGATTGATCGCCTTTTGCCATCCTCCTGCAGTTGCAGCACGCCGTGCACCACGAGGAAACCAGCAACCCACTTTGGTATCAGCCAGCGCACCATCTATCGTGATATGGCCGCTCTCTCATGGAGATGGGGGTGCCCATCATTTCCCTCCCGGGCGAAGGTTATGAGCTGGAGCCCGGCTTTACTTCTTGCCGCCGCTGCTGTTTTACGCCGCCCATCAGGCGCGCTTTTCCTGCGGGCGCAGATGTTGTTGCGGCAACAGGCTCAAATAACCTGACCACGAGGCGATGAAGCGCCGCCCAGCAAAGCTATACCACGTCCTGCCCGCCAGCCACGCGCCAGCAAATTGATCAGATGACAGCCATCATCCAGTTTTCGCCCAGAACCGGCCGTTTGACCTGGATGATCGGCAGCTATTGACCCTGATCACAGCCATCCAGGATCGTCGCGTCGTCTGGCTGCGCTACTTCAGCTTTAACCGGGAAGAGTGGACTGAGCGGGAGGTGGAGCCGCTACGGCTGACCTATGCCCAGGAGAGCTGGTATCTGGCCGGCTACTGCCGGCTGCGCCAGGAGGAGCGCTCCTTTCGCCTGGGGCGGATAGCCGAGCTGCGGCTCCTGGCGCAACATTTTGAACCACGCAAGGCGCCGCCACCCCTAGGGACGCCGGTTGAGGTGCAGATCCGCTTCAGCAGCCGGATCAGCCGCTGGGTAAATGAGCGGCAGCATTATGGCTATGTGGCGGAGACAATTCAGCCGGACAGCGGCGACCTCGTTTGCACCTACCGGCTTGATGAGTTGCGGGAGATCGTCCCCTGGTTGCTCAGCTGGGGTGATGGGGCTGAGCCGCTGGCGCCGCCGGAACTGCGGGCCGAGATTGCGAGCCAACTGCGGCGGGCCTTAGAGAAACTGACATAGGGTTGTCACGCCAACCAGTTATCCTCATATAAATTCAACAAAGGAGTGACTATTATGTCTCAAGAAATTGTCGAACTGGTGCTGTTTAGGCTGGCTGAGGGTGTGAGTGAAGCGGATTTTCTGGCGGCAGCCCAGGAGACGGACCGTTGGTTGCAGCGGCAGGCCGGCTATTTACGCCGTGAGCTGAGCCGGGATGATGCTGGCCAATGGTGCGATGTCGTCCACTGGGAGAGCCTGGCGCTGGCGGAAGCGGCGGCGGCGGGGTTTATGGAGGAACCGGCCGGTCAGCAAATGGCCGCCCTCCTCGCCGGCGACTCTGTCCAGATTTTCCACACCGCGGTGGTCATAAGGCCCTAGCAATGGGGCGCTGGGCGAAGGCGCTTGCATTGCTAATCTACAACCACATCTCAATCTATCTAAAGTGCGATAGTTGCCGCCGACCAACAAAGCCAATAAAGCTAATGCTGGCTGTCGCGACGCCGGCAGCCATTTTGCCGTCCCCAGCTAAATGAATAAAGGAGGGGGCCAATCCGAAGGCAAGTAGGCCGCTGACAGCCATAGCCAGCCCAGGGACGCCCAGGGCGAAAAAGCCGGCATCTGCGCCATAGCCAGCCATTAAAACATTCATAGCGTGTGGCCGGCGGTAACTTGTGGCAATTACCTGCGCTGCTTCCGGCAACAATACGTTGAAGGCATCGTTAGCCCACCCAGCAACATAGAGGATGAAAATAACCTGGGGAAAACATGACGGTCATCCCGTGTTGATGGGGACACCACGCGATTAAGACGCAACCCCGTGCAGGCCAGCAACAACACCAAACAATGCATAGTAAGGCCATTGGTGGGCGCCACTGCGTCAAAGAGCAAGTGCGGTCAGCGTAATGAGCTGACGATGCGTATATGCAATCGGTTGTCAGGCCGGGAATGAGCGGTCAGATGGGAGCGGATAATCCGTTGATTTTTGTAGCACAGGAAGATACCGGTCTCGGGCGTTTACCAGAGGGGATCGGGTAAGCCGAGCAGGTGGCAGCGATGATGGCGGAAAGTGCACCATAGCTGGCATCATCATGCCTCCCGGAAAAAGAGTTGATTTCGGGCATGATAAAGCCCATCATCAGGTAAAAAGCCGAGCGGGAAGGGTAGTTCATCAGCAGCAGGGTTTTTGTTGCGGATGCCAGTCTTAAATTCAAACGTGAAATGAGTGGTAAAGGCGGACGCCGTTCCTCGTGTGTTGAGCGTTGCGAATCAAGACAGTGTCAAGCGACAGGCGCTGGATATGTCTGATGATGATTTGTCAGTTCAGGAAACGTTCTGACCAGTGACGGCCGTTTCACCCACCAAATCGATCAGCTCATCGCCTCGTTTTTGCACAGTAGCGATGAGCGCCAGGACTGTCTGGGCAATGTCATGACTGAAATAAATCGAGTAATTGTCCTTGGCATTTGCTGGGAAACAGCCGGTATGGTCTGCTGCAGACTGGCCTAAAGCTATTCTTTTGGTGCGAACCGACACATGGTCAAACCAGCGCCGGTAATACATGATTTCCATCGGTGTGTACCCGTTGCCAACCAGTTTTTCCGTTGAGCAGAATCGCCACTCGGTCGCCAGCTGTTCCGCTTCAGCCATGTCGTGGTTTGCCAGGATTATTATTTGTGCCGAGGTGGCCTTTAACTCGCGCATGACCAATATGCAGCTCTGTGCGCAGCGAGGCCACATCAGCCAGCGGTCGGCTCATCCAAAAATAAGACCCGCGGCTTATGGGCGATAGCCAATGCCAGGGAGCCAAACGCCGCGCTGCTGACCGGTGGAGAGCTCGTGAAACTGGGTTTTGCGTTTGGCGGTCAGACCAAAGCGGTCCAGTAAATCAGAGCGCGGTGTCACCATGGTAGGCACAGAATAATTTTCATCGCTTCATCGGGGGTGATGGCGGCCGGCATACCCGGATGATTACGGCTACACGCCGATGACGTTGCGTAGCTGGTGCGGCGCTTTAACAGGATCAATGCCCGCGATCTGCAGCGTGCCGCTATCTGGTTGGCGCAACCGCTGAACATTCCAGCGTCGGTTTTGCCCGCCCATTTGGTCCTAACTGGGCCGATTTCGCCCGCCGGAACAGTAAAAGCTAATATCATCTACGGCAGTGTAGCCGTCATATGTTTTGTGAAAATGGGCCACGTTGATGATAGGTTGAGTCATCTGATCCTCCCTTGCGATTGCCGGTTCTGGGGATTCCTTCCGGTTACCTTCTTGGCAACCATCCCGTCGCCTATTGACAGCAGCATAGCTGAGGGCCGTTCCCCTGCCATCGTACGTTGGGGGCCAGACGGAGGTACAAGTGCAATTCCTTTAGGACAATCTGCTGGCACCAGCTAGCCTGTTAAAAATGAAATCTATGCTGCAAGAATTATTGCGCCAGACCAGCGATAAGGGGTGGAAGCGGGGTTGAGGAAACGCGGCCGTTTTCTTGTTTCTCGTGGTGGTGCTTATCATCTTCCTCTACCTGATTTCCGTCGCAAATCCTGACCCAGCGCTGCGACAATCAGTGCACATCATCCCCTTTTCTGTTTCTCCTCCCTCTTGCTGCATGGACCATGCCCAATTGGGTGATGCGCCAAAAACGGCCGGCGACGACTTATCTCGTTGTGCAAATTGCGCTGATCATGGCCATTATTTTCCCTCAGCCCACCAACCAGGTATTTGTCGTTGGTCTGTACATGGCCCTGGCTGGCAAGCGTTTGGCATTTTGGAGGATTGGCGGCTTTCGTTAACGCAGCTGCGGTTGGCTATCTGACTTTGATGGGGCCCTGACGATTGGCCTGATTTCGGAGTTGGGAGGTTATGTCCAGGTTGGCTGGGTTCCGCATTGGTTATCCATGCTGTTGTGCTGATCTGTGCTGCTTTCCTGCGTCAGCTCAGCACCCGAAAAGAAAGCCGGCAACTGTTGGCTAGTACCAGGTGGCGCACACTAACGGCTGATTATGCCCAGCGCGTGGGGAGTCCCTGACGCTGGCAGGGAGCAGCAGCGGATGGCGCAGGAGCTGCATGACACCAACGAGGGTTGACCGGTCTGGCTCTGCGGTGGAAGCGGTAGAGGCGAGCTTGGAAGAGAAGAACACGGTGCAGGCATTGCAGATTACAGCACCAGGCCAGGATCGTCGTATGACATTGGCTGATACTCGCCGGGCTATTGACGATTTGCGGGCGTCGGAAACGGCCGTTCTCGGGCGTCGATCAACCGCGAGTTCAGGCCCTTTACCGCTGCATCCGGCCTACCTTGCCGTCCCAACCTGCCACTACAGCTCAATCTGTCGCGCCAGAATGGTGAACATCTGGTACGCTTTGTCAGCGAGGGGCTAACCAATATCGCGAGACACGCCCACGACGCAGGTCTGGCGCGCATGATGGAAGAGCAAAATAAGCTGCATTCTTGTGCAGATTCGTGATGATGGGCAAGGGTTTGATGATAGTAGCCACATCCCCACAGGCCATTATGGCCTGCTCGGCTTGCGTGAACGGGCCCGTCTGGCGAATGGCGAACTGGCCATCGCCAGCCAACGGGGTATAGGCACAACGCTGACCATGTCCATCCCCATTGATGATGACCCACCCACAAAGCTGCCTGACATCAAGAACAGTGGATAAACCCATGATTCGTATATTAATTGCCGATGATCATTTAGTCGTTCGCCAGGGCTTACAGCTCATTTTGGGCATGGAAGATGATATGGAGGTTGTGGGCGAGGCGGTGAATGGGGAAACGGCTGTTCATGCAACTGAAGCTACAACCGGATGTCACCCTCATGGATTTGCGCATGCCGGGTATGGGCGGGCTGCAAGCCATCGAAACCATTCTGGCGCAATGGCCCAAGATGGCGATCGTCATTCTGACCACCTACAATGAGGATGAGTTGATGCTGCGTGGCTTACAGGCAGGCGCCAAAGGGTTTTTGCTCAAAGACACAGGTCGCCAGACACTATTCCATACCATCCGTGCCGCCGCCCGTAGCGAGACGCTGCTGCAACCAGAGATCATGGCGCATCATAGCGCCACCAGTAAAATTAAGGCCCTCTGCGGCGACACCGGACGCCAGAGACCGCCAGCCTCACCGAGCGCGAGCTGGAAGTGTTCGCAGCAACCGTTGCGCTGACGAACGCAGCAAAGAAATTGCTCTTCATCTGGGTGTCTGAGCGCACCATCAAAGCGCATTTGACCAACATCTATAACAAATTAGGCGTCGATTCGCGGGTACGGCAGCGGTCGCAGCGAGCATTCAGCAGGGCATCATTCCCAGTGATAGCTAAACTGTGCTCGTTGGGCATCATGGCGGACAGGTGCTGATCCAGCGTCTTCCTCGTCCCGGCCCAATCGGGACGGCCGCCCCATGACAAGGGGACTTGTCTCCTCGTACACTCTTCCTACATCTCATTTTATGCTCTGTAGTTTTTTCTGGAGGCGACCCGTAGCTTTTTCCGCCACCGAGAAAGTATTCAGGGTATTGCCGCGCCAGGAGGCCATGATGAACAACAAACAGACTTATTTGGATTGGGGATTTGCCTTGAAATGGACAGTAGCTTGTGCGCTGGGCACGACCATGTTTGGCCTGCTGGCCTATCTGTCAATGTGGACTATCGGTGAAGCGATTGGCAGCCTGAGCAGTGAATTGCTGGGCACGATGGTGGCGGGTCTGCTGTTTGGTGCTTTGTTTGCCCTGGGGGGCACGCTAGGGCCAGGTTGGCTTCTACAAAGCAAAGGCATTTCTGCCAAACGCTGGATTGGCAACAGCCTACTGGTGACCGCCGTTGTAATGAGCGGTGGTGTTGCGTTGATATCGACACTTGCTGAGTCGGTCTCGGAACCTGTTTCGGCCTTGTTTTTGGGTTTGGTACTCGGGTTGCCCATGGGAATGGTGCAGTGGCATCTTTTGAGACAACAACGTTTGCCGGCCGCCCAATGGCCCCTGATCAACGCCCTCGCTTATTTATTTGCGTCGGCTGTCATGGTCTTCCTAAGCGGCGCAGGACGAGAATGGATCATCGTCCTCATGGGGTTAATCGTTGGCGCAACCACTGGCCTGGGCATGATGTGGCAGCTACGGCAGGAAACGACTGTCGCAATCTGAAGCGTGAATTGTAGTGCGTAGATATTATCTGTTTACGCACTACAATTTTTTGCTCTAGATGCGGAGATGAAGCTGATGTCTGCCGTAACGGAATCGAGAGGCAGGACGCAAAAAGGCAGGGACAACGGCCAGTTGCTTCGGCTAACCTGGGCCGGCTGGGTTGTGGTCCTGTTTCTGGTGCTGGGCCTGTTTGCCGCCAGTTTGCCGCATGCTGTTCATGATGTGGCGTATTTTGAATGGCAAGTGGCTCAGGCCCGGCCGGTCGCCGTCAACATATTTCCTTCCTTCCATGCATTTGTCATTTATCTTTTGGGGTTGCGTTTGGCTGCGGTCGGCGTGTTCTGGAGCGTCGCCATTTACATTGTCTGGCGCAAACCCAAAGAATGGATGGTGGTGTACGTCTCAGCAACCTTGCTGATGATGTCTTATATGCTTGCCTTTCAAGCCAACATAGATCGTTGGCGCTTCCCCGCTGGCTTGTTAGAACTTGTCCCCGCCATAGACTGGATCGCCCCCTTACTGTTCCTGGTCTGCTTTTTCCTGCTGTTTTATCTATTTCCGGATGGCCGTTTCTTGCCAAAGTGGATTGGGCTGCTGGGCCTGGCCACAACCGGGATGGCCTTTCTGTTCATTGGCTGGTCTGGAAATGTTCTCAACCTACCAGCAGAAACGGCCTGGGTTCTTTCGATTTTCAGCATTCTGGTTTTCGCTTTCATTGGGTTGATCAGTCAGACTCTCAAATGGCGCCAGGCGACAATGGTGGCCAAACAACAGACGCGTCTGGTCTTGTTTGCCTTGGGTTTATTCATTGCCTTACCTCTGGCACAATCAATATTAGGCCTGTGGGTGGGCGACACCCCCTGGTTGCACTTTTTCTCACTTCATCTGATCTTGGTTGGCGCCACCTTGGTCCCCCTCACGATTGGCATTTCGGCTTTGCGCTTTCGTCTGTGGCAGATGGACATATTGCTCAACCGCACGCTTGTTTATGGGGGTCTGACTGTCATTGTCGCGCTCCTTTACGTTGCCGTCGTTAGCTTCCTGGGAGTGTTTTTGGGCCGCGGGGGCAATGTACTGTTGGCAGTGCTGGCAACGGGGATGATAGCCGTCGTGTTCAACCCTGTGCGCGAGCGCCTGCAGCGGGCTGTCAACCAGCTTTTTTTCGGACAACGGGATGATCCCTTTACTGTGATGTCAGCCCTGGGCAGGCAGCTGGCGGAAATGGCTGTGCCCAGTCAGACGCTACCGACGCTGGTACAGGCGATAGCCCAGGCCCTAAAATTCCCATTTGTGGCTATCACCAACAACGACAACCAAATTCTGGTCGCGACCAGTGAGGAACAGGTCACAGACACTCGCTCATTTCCCCTGATATACCAAACAGAGACAATCGGCCAGTTACATGTGGCGCCACGCGAGGCTGGCGAGATATTCTCCGCCGAAGAGGAAAAATTGTTGCGACATCTGGCCCGGCAGGTCGGCACAGCCGTTTATGCCGCTCAACTTAATGACCAGCTCCAGCAATCTCGTGAACAACTGGTCATCACCCGGGAGGATGAACGGCGCCGGCTGCGCCGTGATTTGCATGATGGTCTCGGCCCGCAGCTGGCGGCGCTCACCATCAAAGCCAGCGCCGCCCAAAACTTGCTGAGAAGCGACCCCGACAAGGCATCCGCCTTGCTGCATGAAGTCAAGACGGAATCGCAAAACGCGATCAAAGAGATCCGCCGCGTCGTCGAGGGGCTACGGCCGCCTAGCCTGGACCAACTTGGTTTGCTGTCAGCGCTGCAGGAATTTGCGGCGCAAAATAACCGGGGCCAGTTGGCAATCATCGTCGAGGCAGCGGAATTGTTGCCTACACTGCCTGCTGCTGTCGAAGTTGCTGTCTACCGTATCGTGACTGAAGCGATCACCAATGTTATCCGTCATGCTCAG
The DNA here is from genome assembly GCA_020634575.1 of Ardenticatenales bacterium. The sequence continues at coordinate 10,200 of JACKBM010000014.1, forward strand.
GCCCAAACCTGTCGGGTTCAGCTTACGGTAAATGGCTGTTTGACCCTGACCATCGCCGATGATGGTCTTGGGTTCCCACCCGTTTTGACTGCTGGCATTGGCCTCGTATCCATGCGGGAACGCGCCGAAGAGTTAGGCGGTAGCTTTGCGATTGTCGCCAACGGGCAGGGGACCGTCGTAACGGCTGTCCTGCCTCTGTAACAAAAGGCGGAGAATGAGATGATGCTGGAACCAATCACTATCCTTATCGCTGATGATCACACTCTGTTTCGTGATGGCCTGAAGGCGTTGTTTGGCTCTGTGGCAGATACCGTTGTCATCGGCGAGGCAACGACCGGGGCAGAAGCGATCCTGCAAGCAGAATTACACCAACCCGATGTCATCCTGATGGACATTCAAATGCCGGATTTAAATGGCATCGAAGCCACTCGCCAGATCGTGCGGACCAGCCCCCACATAGGCGTGATCATCGTCACAATGTTTGAGGATAATGAGTCCCTTTTTGCGGCGATGCGGGCGGGCGCCCGTGGTTATGTGCTGAAAGGTGCTGATCAGGATGAAATGCTGCGGGCTATTCGGGCTGTGGCCAGGGGCGAAGCACTATTTGGCCCCGCCATTGCCGCGCGCTTAATGAGCTTCTTTCAACCGATGCCTTCTCTGGCTGCCGCTGCCTTTCCCGAACTGACCGATAGAGAGATAGATGTGTTGAAACTGCTGGCCAAAGGCTTGAGCAACCAGGAAATTGCTGACAGCCTGGTTGTTTCGGTCAAAACAGTTCGTAACCATCTCTCCAATATTTTCAGCAAGCTACAGGTGGCTGATCGGGTACAGGCTGTGATCCGGGCCAGAGAGGCGGGCCTGGGTTGAGATGTTGCTGGTCCACCGGGTCAGGGTATTGCCTGTCTATTTTTCTCCAGCCAAAGGTTGACCCCCATCGCTGCCAGACCTAAAGCAAACAACGTTCGGAAGGCAAGAAATATTGCCGTGATTTCCTCACCGCTAAAAATGACGAAGCCCGTGACCCCCGTTAAGCCTGTGAAAAGGGGCAGCCATTGCCAGCGGGTGATCGTCGGCGTCCGCATATTGGTTACCCCGAAAATGATCAGGCCCAGGAGCATAATCAGCATTCCCAACAGGACGAGGGCAAACAAAATTTCCGGCGCCCCATTCATGAAACTAACATGCCCGATTGCCGTGATCAGGCCGCCCCAGGCAAACATCCGGAAGGGAATACGGGCTGATTTGGCCGCGGGTGCGTAGCTTTTGAGAAAGCCGACGTAGCCTGTTATGAGCAGCAGCTGTCCGCAGGCGATGAGAAGACGATCTTCGCCGGAGATAAGGTCGGGCATATACTTGCCGAGGAAGAGCCGGCTCATTTCGTCGACCTTGTTGCCCAGGAAGAGCAGGTTACCCAGGGCAAAGGCTGCTCCGGCGACGCGAGAAAAGGGGAAGGCTTTTGGGATGGAAACAGTTGTTTGCATTGTGTACTGGCGAACGGTTAACCGCTATCGATCTACTCGCCGGGCTGTGGCAAATAGAACTCGTTACCGCATATAGCCAGGTGACGTAAATGTAAAGCCGACTGTGTCCTGTTGTCATGGGGCGGCTGTCCCGGTTTATTCGGGAAGTTGGCAGCGGTCCGGGGGCGATCCAGCCGATTGAGGAACGCTGAATTTCAATTTTCGGCGGGGAAATTGCGGGCTGTGGGGCTCCCGGTCTTGCGGAGGTTTGGCTTTAAGGGCGGGTCACTGTCACCAGGCTGTCAATGGGCAGGTCGGTGATGGTGGAATGCAGGCCATCGGGCCAGATGATTTCGAGGGTGAGGTTTGTACCGGCCGGTAACCCAAAATGAACGCGCGCCGGATCACCAGAGAGGTAGCCGGAGGCGGCCTTGAGATCGCGGTAGTAACTGCCCTCCTCGCTGTGCAGGACGAGGGCGGCGCCGATGGCCCGCTCGTTGCCGCTGCCCGGCCAGAAAAGGTCAACCTGCAGGCTGTGGCCGCCGCAGAGCTGGTTTTCAAATAGCTGGGCCGGCGCGCGCAGGTTGTTGACGACGATGTCGAGGTCGCCATCGCCATCCAGGTCCGCCATGCTCATGCCGCGGCCGCTGGCGGTAGCGCCCAGGTTCCAGCGGGGCATAGGCGCAAAGCCGGTGCCGCCCTCATTACGCAGCGCCTGGTTTTCTTCAACCAGCTCATGGTCAGGCAAATGGGCAAATGTGGTTTGCTCCATGAAGCCGTTGACCACATACAAATCCACAAAGCCGTCCTGATCCAGATCCCCGAACTTGCTGGACCAGCTCCAGCCGGTCGCATTCACGCCGAGCGCCGCCGCCGCATCGTGCCAACCGGCGCCGTCGGCCATCTGCAGCACATTGGCCATCGTCTGCGGGTCGTCTGGCGGGTGGGGGTCATCCATCATCGAACTCATGACGGGGTCCCAGGCGGCCATCGTCTCGCTGTCTTCCTGGTAGGGGTGCATGTCGCTGGCGAACAGCTCGCGCTGGCCATTGTTGTCGATGTCGGCAAAGTCCAGGCTCATGGTGCTGTGGGTGGTCGTGTCGTAAGGCTCCTGGGCAAGCCAGCCCTCGTCTGACCAATACCAGACAAAATCAGGCACGGCAAAATCATTGCCGACCTGGATATCGAGCCGGCCATCGCCGTTCAGGTCGACCAGGGCCAGCGCCAACGCCTGCGCCTGCTCAGCCAGCCGCTGGGCCCGAAAGGTGCCCTCATCATTCGTATAGACATAGACGCCGGCCTGGTTGCTGCTCAGAAACTCATGGCCAAAATTGGCGAGCAGGGCGGCATCATAAGTGGCGGCCACAAAATCGAGGTCGCCATCCCGATCCAGGTCAGCCCAGTTAATAGCGTAAAGGGGTTTATCCACGCCGGGCAACAGCTCGCGCATGAAGATGCCGTCGCCCATGTTGTGCCAGAAGTTGGGGGCGCTGCTGGTGCGCGTGAAGACGATATCCAGCCGGCCATCGTCATCCAGGTCAATGATGTTGGCGGCCCGGGCGTCACCTTCGCCCAGCGGTTCACGCCGGAATTGCAGGTCGCCATCGTTCCATAAAATACTGTTTGGCCCAGCATGATTGGCCAGCACAATATCCAGGTCGCCATCGCCGTCCAGATCGTTGATGGCCACGCCGCCGCCATTGGCCTCAAACATGCGCACGTCGTTGCCGCCGGGCACATCAGTTGTGTGGGCCAGGGTGTGGGCGATAAAGTTGCCATTACAGCGCTCCGCGGTGAGCGCCACCGGCGCAACCTCCGCCGCCACCGGCGCCATCGCCTCATCCACACTCGCCCCACACGCCACCAGCAGAAGTAGCGCGGCCACGCTTGTTGCCAGGATAAGCCAAAATTTTTGCCACGGATACTTCGCTACGCTCAGCACAAGTTTAACACGGATTGGGCACGGATTTTTCTTGGTAGAAAGAACCAAAAATCCGTGAAAATCCGTGTTAATCCGTGGCAAAAAACTCTTCATACAGCCGCGACCCCTGCTCCTCTCAGCGCGGTTAACCCTTAAGGCCGGCGTTGACGGACATGCCTTTGATGAACCAGTTCTGGGCGAAGAAGTAGACGATCAGCACCGGCATCATGGCAATGACCGCGGCGGCCATCAGCAGCTCCCAGCGGACGTAATATTGCCCCTGGAAAAAGGTCAGGCCAACCGGCACCGTCAACATTTCCGCGGAGTTAGTGACAACCAGGGGCCAGAGCAGGCTGTTCCAGATGCCCAGAAAGACAAAGACGGCCAGGGCACCCAGCACCGGCAGGCTATTGGGCAAAATGATTTGCCACCAGATGCGCAGGGAGGAGGCGCCATCCATCCGAGCTGCTTCGTCCAGCTCGGTGGGGATGCCGCGGAAATATTGGCGCATCAGGAAGGTGCTGAAGGCGGAGAAGGAGGGGGGGATGATCAGGGCGGCGTAGGTGTCGAACCAGCCCAGCCGGTTGACGATGATGAAGTTGGGCAGCAACAGGATGGCGAACGGGATCATCAGGGCGATGAGATAGATAAAAAAGAGCGTATCACGGCCGCGAAAGCGCAGCCGGGCAAAGGCGAAGGCGGCCAGCGAGGCGGTGCCAATCTGCAGCAGCGTCACGGAGACGGCGACGATGACGCTGTTCAGGTAAAAGCGGCTGAAAGGGACTGAGTTCCAGGCGATGCTGTAATTTTCCCAGGCAAAAACTTCCGGGATCCAGCGCGGCGGAAAATCGGCGAAGATGGCGCTGCGCTCTTTGAGTGAGGTGCTCAGCATCCAGAAAAACGGCAGCAGCATGATTGCACAGCCGGCAATGAGGATGACATGCAGGGCGACGTGGCGCCATTGAATTGGCCGCTTCTTCGGGGTTGGCTTGGGGACACTGCTTACAGCCATGACGCCTTACTCCGTTTCATAATGAACCCAACGCTTTTGCAGCTGCATCTGCGCCAGCGTCAGGATAAAAACAATGCCAAACAACACCCAGGCAATCGCCGCCGCCTTGCCCATCCGCTGAAAGCTGAAGGCGTTCTGGTACAGGTAGATGACGATCGACATCGAAGCCGGTGGCAGCTGGCCCTGGGTATTGGCCGTCATCACAAAGGGCTCTTCGAAGATCTGGAAGGCGCCAATCATCTGAATGACCAGCAGGAAAAAGGTGGTCGGGCTGACCAGGGGAATGGTGATGTTGCGGATGCGCTGCCAGGTGCTGGCGCCATCGACCTTCGCGGCCTCATACAACGCTTCTGGCACCCCTTGCAGTGCGGCCAGATAGATCACCATCGTGAAGCCAACGTTTTTCCACAACGTCAGCAAAACGACGCCCGGTTTGGCCCAGGCGGGGTCGTTGAGCCAATCCGGCGGGGCCAGGTAAGTGCGCACAAAGTCGGCGACGGCGACGTTGTTGGCGACCCAATCCTGTTCGAAAAGCCGGTCGACGCCCCACCACATCCAGGAGGCCAGGATGCCGCTGTCCCGGTTGAGCAAAAATTGAAAGACCATCGCTGCGGCGACGATACTGGTGACCACCGGCATGAAGTAGATCATGCGGTAGACACCCATGCCGCGCAGACCACTGTTGAGCATCAGGGCCAGAGCAAAGCCAAAGATGAGCTGAATCGGCGCGATGGTCAGCATGTAGAAGAAGGTATTGGTCAGGACCCGGCCCATCAGCGGGTCGCGCGTGGCCAGTTCGACGTAATTGTCGACGCCGACAAATTCGGCCGGGGTCAGCAAATCCCAGCGATAAAAGCTGAGGATAAGCGAGGCGATGATGGGAAAGATGACGAAGGTGATGAAGCCAAGCAGACTGGGCAGCAAGAACAGATACCCTTCCGGCTGCTGGTCGGCGCGCCAGACGCCAAAGCCGAGGCGGCGCAGCCAGGGCCTCCGGGCCGGTTGGCTTTCTTTGCTTGTGGGGACAGCCAGAGGTTCCGTCATCTCCTTCTCCGGGTGCGAACGGGTGGTTTGGGTGAAGTGCCTGGAGCCAAGGAATAAATTCCATGGCTGAGTTAGAAAAAGTGCCCTAAGGCACTTGGTCTATCTAAGCCTTGGGATTTATCCCATGGCTCCAGGGTGCTGGGGATCGGCAATCACCAACCCCCAGCACCATTCGAGCGGATTATTGATTAGCCAGGAATTCGTCAACCGCGTCGCAGACGCCAGGTAGGACGTCTGCCGGCGCGACTTCGCCGGCCCAGATCTGGGTCAGGACAGGGCTGATGAAGGTTCCGTTGACCTCACCCCAGCTGCCAAAGAAGGCGCCAGTAGCGGTGGTGGACCCTTCAGCCTGAATGAGGAACGCCTCACGCCCTGGCGGCAGATTGTCGTTGCCCATCCAGGGATCGCCTTCAGCGGCGGAACGGATTGGCGGGAACGCCTCACCGGTGGCCGGGTAGATGGCCAGGCCGCCTTCCGGGCTTTGCAGGAACTGGATGAAGTCCCAGGCCAGATCTTTCTTCTCGCTGACAGCGCTCATCGTCCAGGCAGCGCCGCCCGCACCAGTGGCGCGGATCCCGCCGGGCGCAGTCGGTACCGGGGCGACATCGTAGTTCATGCCCGCGGCGTTGAAGGCCGGCACACGGCTGGCGTTCTGGATGATCATGGAAACCTGTTCACTCTGGAAAACGGCGCTGTCGCCGCCCGCCTGGTTCAGGTTGGCGTCACGCATAGCCAGACCATCATTCATCAGGCCAGCGATAAACTCAAACGCCCCGATTGATTCCGGGGAATCGAGCTGGCAGCTGGTCGGGTTGAACGGGTCATCGAACAGGCCGCCGCCATTGGAGACGAGGAACTGGCCGTATTTGCCGCCTTCCATGCCCAGGCCATACCGCTCGACGCGACCGCTGGCTGAAGTGATCGTCAGCGCTTCGGCTGCAGCGCGCAGGTCATCCCAGGTCCAGCTGGCATCCGGGTAATCCAGGCCGGCTTCGTCGAAATGGTCCTTGTTGTAGTAGAGCACTTCCAGACCGATGTCGCGCGGGAAGCCGTAGATGTTGCCATCGTATTTCATGATGTCGATGGCGCCATTCCAGTAGTCGCCCACGTCGTAGCCGGAGGCATCGATGTAGCTATCCAGCGGCTCCAGGACGCCGTCGGCGGCGTATTGGGGCACCGGGGAAAGGAACAGAACATCGGGGATGGCTTCATCGTCGCCAGCAGCCCAGAGGGTCTGCAGCTTGGTGAAGTAATCACCCCAGGGCTGGGCCCACAGCTCGACGGTGACATTAGGATTGGCTTCCATGTAAGCATCAGCCACCAATTGGTGTGTGGCGATCTCTTCCGGGCTGCCCCACATTCCCCAAAGCAGGGTTTGCTGGTCGCCGCTTTCGGCCATTTCTTCGTCGTCAGGCTCCTGGGCCATGGGGTCTTCTTCGGTGTCCGGTTCGGCAGCGTCGGGTTCTTCGCTGGTTTCCCCAGCCGTTTCGACTGTGGGTTCTGCTTCCATCTCCTCGTCGGCAGTGTCACCGCCGCAAGCAGCCAGAAGCAGAGCAAAGATCACGAGCATGCTGAGCCGGAAAAGTCGGTGTTTAAACAGCATCTTTCTTCCTCCAGATGGTTTGACAATAAAGCAAACTGCAAAGCAGCTAAGAGCTTTAGCCGCGAATACTTCGCTTCGCTCAGTACAAGTTCTGCGAATTTCCGCAAAAATATTAGCGATAATTCGCGCCATTCGCGGCCAAAACCTCCTACGCTACGGGTCCGCCACCGGGGCGGATCGTGAAATCGTTGTTTTCGGCGGCGACGGCGGCGTACGGTTTGGCGGCGATGAGGTCAGCGAAGAGGGGTAACCGGCCGGTCACCACCGCCTTTTCCGCATAAAGATACATCGCCGCCGACCACGCCTGTTCATTGTAGCCCATTGGGTGGCCGCTTTCACCATGCAGCCATTCATTAAACGACCAGGTCTGCTCGATCCCCTGCTGGTTGGCTCGCGCCAGCTCCAGCAGCTGTTGTTCCGCCCTGTCCTGCCAACCGTGCGCGACCAGGGCGGCCACATGGAAGCCGCCGACCATCGGCCAGATGCCGCCATTGTGATATTGATTGGGCAAGTTCAGGTTCCGACTGCGGAAATATTGCCGCCAGTCGTTTTCGCCAGGGTAGATTGGTGGGTGGATTGCTTTTGTGGGGAAGGGTTCAGCCGCACCAACCTGGTAGAGATAACGCAGAATGTGCTCCCGCCGGTGCCCATCCGCGATCCCCGTTAATATGGCCAGACAGTTGCCAAGTATATCACACCAATCCCCATACTCCCGAAAGCCAACCCAGGGCAGGTAGTAGGGGCGGCTGGAGATGGTGCCGATGTTGTGATAAAGCATGAACCATTCCAGCCGGATGCTTTTGAGCCGGTCCAGATGCTCGGCAAAATGCTCAGCCACCCAGCAGCGGTCGATCCACATGAGCAGATTAATTCGCTCATGGATGTCGGCCGTCGTGATGTTGAGCTCCTCGCAGTTTGTCGCCTGGGGTAGCTGGGCGTGCAGTTCCTGGTAAGCGAGGTGGGCGGCGTAGTAGAGCGTGTTGTCGTACAGTGTGTTGTAGCGGATGGAAATCAGGTCCATCCAGTTGCCGGCCTCCGGCGTCTCCAGGAGGCCGCATTCGTTCATATCCTGGTATTCCAGCCAGGCGATTGCTTTGCAGAGGTTGGGCCACTGGCCGGCGAGAAAAGCCTGGTCCTGGCTGACCAGCCAGTAGAGGTAATGTGTGATAATGAACCAGAGGTTGGCATCAACAGCACCGGCATTTTCGGTGCTGACGTAACCATTTTCCGGGGTGACGTTGAGTGGAATCAGCCCTTTGCGTGATTGGTACCGCCCTAGCGTTTCCAGGCCGGCTCGAACGGTGGCGATCAGGTCAGGGTCACCCGTGGCGACGGCGCCCAGGGCGGTGATGGCGTTGTCGCGGGCCCAGATTTGCGGGTAACCGGCCGGTAACCCCGACGCCCTGAATCCGTACGGCGTCCGGCAACGATGCAGGATTGCCGACGCCTTCTCATGCGCTTCGCTGAGGATATGGGCCGTTTGCAAAAATCACCCCCATGCTTGCCACAAACTGGTCACACATCATGACCCGCTCAACCATGGAGGTATTATAGCCAGCTTTGAACCTGATTGTCAGGCTCGCTGGTGCCTATCAAAAACGTGGCCAAGACACATTGAAAGCAACGAGGCCGCAATTGTCGGCGTATGAACCTAACTTCAAGCATAATTCCGCCTGTGCTATACTTCCCGAAGAATTTTGCATGCGCAGAAAAAGCCAATGGACAAGTCAGCTCAAAATCAACAAGATATCCTTGCCTTACTCCGTAGCCATTTTTCCCAGCTTGCGGCTGACTTTAGTGTGAGTCGTATTGGTGTGTTTGGCTCGTTTGCTAAGGGAGATTTTGCTGAAACCAGTGACGTTGATTTGGTCATTGAGTTCGATCAACCAATCGGTCTTCGTTTTATTGAACTGGTCGAACAGTTGGAGCAGTTGCTGGGACGCAAGGTTGATGTCTTAACACCGGCCGGTATAAATGGCATTCGCGTAAAGCGCGTGGCCAGGGACATCGCTGAGAATGTCATCTATGTCTAGAGTGAGACTACTACCCAGGTTCCGTGGAAAGGCATGGCCGGCATACGCGATAGGCTAATTCATGACTATTTCGGCGTAAACCTGGACATTGTATGGCAGGTCGTGACAAGGGATTTACCGACCCTCGAGACCGAGGTTGAGCCCATTCTGAAACACCTGTTGGGCTGAGAAGCGATTCGATTCTGCCCACCCACAAAGGGCTGAGCCCACCGGCCCAGCCCCTTGCGATGGAGGAGAAAAGATGAAGCCTAGCGCAAAAACGCTTCGTGCAGACCGCCGTCCACGCTGATGATCTGGCCGGCCGTCTTGCTCAATTTGCTGCTGGTCAGCAGATAGGCCGCCTCGGCCTGGTCAGCCAGGGTGATGGGGGCCTTGGTCAGGGTGCGCCCGGCGTAGAACTGGGCCAGCTTGTCCCGCAATGCTTCCGTATCCTCACTTTCATTAAACGGGATCTCGTATTTGGTCAGGGAGCTGATGACCCGGTCGCGCGGGAACATGCTGCTACCCTCGACGACGGTGGCCGGCGCCAGCCCGTTGACCCGGACCAGCGGCGCCAGCTCGATGGCCAGCTCGCGCACCAGGTGGTTGGCGGCTGCCTTGCTGGTGTCATAAGCCAGTGAGCCTTTCTTGGCCACGGCGGCGTTAACGCTGGTCGTGAGCACCAGCGTGCCCGATAAACCTTGCGCCTCCCAGATAGCCCGGGCCTCATCGGCGATGATGTAGCTGCCCTTCACGTTCACGTTGAAGGTCAGGTCCCATTGGCTGTCGGTGACTTTGCCGTCTTTGCCCGGCGGCACAAAGATGCCGGCGGTGATGATGATGTTGTCGATACCGCCATAGGCCAGGATAACCTGCTTGAACATCGCCTGTACGGACGCCCGGTTGGTGATATCGGCGCCGAGGCCGATGGCTGGGCCGCAGGCGGAGATGCCGGTGCCGGCCACGCCAATGCCCATGCCGTACTTGGCGGTCAGCTCGTCGGCCGTCGCCTGGGCCGCGTCCGCGTTGAGGTCAACACAGACGACGTGGGCGCCTTCCTGGGCCACCCGGTGGGCGGTCGCCTTGCCGATGCCGCTGCCGGCGCCAATGACGATGACGACATTGCGTTCCAGTTCCTTCTCTGGCGGCATCCGCTGCAACTTCGCTTCCTCGAGCAACCAATATTCGATATCAAACGCTTCCTGGCGCGGCAAACCCTGGTATTCACTGATCGCCTCCGACGCCCGCATGACTTCGATAGCCAGAGAGTAGAACTCAGCCGTCACCCGGCTCTCGCTCTTGTTCTTGCCCCAGGCGATGAGACCCAGGCCGGGAATGAGGATGACGCGCGGGTTGGGGTCACGCATGGCCGGCGAATCCGGGTGTTTACAGGCGTCGTAGTAGGCAGCGTAATCGTCCCGGTACTGAGCGATGCCGCTCTCCAGTTTCGTGACCAGCGCAGCCAGGTCTTCGCTCTGCGGGTTCCAGTCCACATAAAGCGGTTTGATCTTGGTGCGCAGGAAATGGTCTGGGCACGAGGTGCCCAGTTCCGCCAGGCGTGGCGCATCGTGGCTGTTGACGAACTGGAGGACGCTGTCGGTCACATGGATGGTGCCGATGAAGCGATTTTGCTCACAAACCAGGCCGCGCAGCTGCGGCAGCAGGGCGGCCAGCAATGCTTCGCGCTCTGCTTCAGATAGCGACTGGTATTTGGCGCCGCCGAAGGTGTTCGCCCCCTTGTCACGAGCGGCGATGTAGTCGGCCGCTTTTTCGATCAGGTCGAGGGTCAACTCGTAGCAGGCTTTGTCGTCATCCGCCCAGTTGATGAGGCCGTGCTGGCCCATGATCAACCCTTTCAGCTTCGGGTTCTCGTTGGCCATACGACCCATCACCAGCCCCAGATCGTAGCCAGGCCGCTGCCACGGTACCCAGCCCACCTCGTCGCCGTAGACCTGCCGGGTCAGTGCTTCCTGATCCTTGCTGGCGGCGATGGCGATGGCTGAAATCGGGTGCATGTGGTCGACGTGACGAAAGGGGATGAAGCCATGCAGCGGGGTGTCGATGGAGCTGGCGCGCGGATTGAGGTTGAAGGTGGTGTGCGGATACATCGCCACCATCTTGTCTTCGATCTCGGTTTTTACCCCTTTCACTTCGGCCGCATCGTAGATCGCCTGCAGGGCCATAAATTTGTCCATGTACAGGGAAGCGAAATTGGCTCGCTTGGAGGTCCGCAGGTCGCCGCCGGAGCCTTTGACCCAGAGGACATCGACTTGTTCGCCGCTTAGCGGATCGGTCATCATCACTTTCGAGGAGGTGTTGCCGCCACCGGTGTTGGTGATGCGCTGGTCGTCGCCCAGGATATTGGAGCGGTAGCGCAGCCGTTCCACCGGGTCCAGCTGGTCTGCTGTCGCATCATCCCAGCTGTAATTTACGTGTTTGTAGGTTTTCTTGCTCATATTTTCTCTTTTCTGCAGGGGAAATTGGCCACGGATTATCACGGATTAAAACGGATTCTCTTTTGCTTTAAAAAATCCGTGCCAAATCCGTGTTAATCCGTGGCCAAACATCCCTGTCTATTCGGTCATCTGTTTGTAAGCTTGCAGGCGTTGGTAGGCGGCGGGCCAGGCGGGGTCGCCGGAGGGCTCGTACCGGCCGGTGCCGCTCATCTGGGCCACGAGCTGGCGGGCCTGGGCCAGGTCGCCGATTTCGCCCAGGCTGATAAGTTGAACGAGGGCGTTGCCCAGGACAGTCGCCTCGATAGGGCCGGTGACGACCGGCCGGTTGGCTGCGTCCGCTGTCATCTGGTTCAACAAGCCGTTTTGCGTGCCGCCGCCGACGATGTGGATGACGTCGACCGGCCGGTCCGCCACACCCGTCACCAGATCCAGGACCTCGCGATAAGCCAGGGCCAGGCTCTCCAGCACGGCCCTTACCACCTGGCCAACCGTCTCCGGCACCGGCTGGTTCGTCCGCTGGCAGAATGCCCGGATCAGCTGGGGATGGTCACCCGGCGCCAGGAAGTTCGGCTCGTTGACGTTAAAGATGGAGCGGAATGGTTCAGCCGCCGCAGCCAGTTCGACGAGTTCGTCGTAGCTGTACTTACGGCCGGCGGCGGTCCAGGTCGCCCGGCATTGTTGCAGAATCCAGAGCCCCATCACATTTTTTAGTAACCGAAATGTGCCGTAGACACCCCCTTCGTTGGTGACGTTGGCGGCCAGGGCGGCTTCATTGACGATGGGGTCGGTCACTTCCAGCCCAATCAGGCTCCAGGTGCCGCTGCTGATATAGGCAAAGTTCTCGCCCGCAGCCGGGACAGCCGCCACGGCGCTGCCGGTGTCATGGCAGGCCGGGGCGAATACCGGGATGTCCTCGAAGCTGCCCAACCGGGTACCCGGCTGGACAATTTCCGGGAAGATATGGCTGGGAATGCCCATCTTCGCCATCAGATCGGTCGCCCAATTGCCCTGGATCGGGTTGTACAGCTGGGTTGTGGTGGTGTTGCTGAACTCACACACTTTGGCGCCGGTCAGCCAATAATTCAGCAGGTCCGGCGCCGTCAAAAAGGTCGCGGCGATCTCCAGTTGGGGCGAACCGCTTTCGACCAGGCTCAGCATCTGGTACAGGCTATTGATCGGCATAAACTGGATGCCGGTCTGGGCAAAAATCTCCGCGCGCGGCATCTTGCTGGCGGCCAGATCCATCATGCCGTCGGTGCGGGCATCGCGGTAATTAACCGGGTTGCCGATCAGGTTGCCCTGCCGGTCCAGCAGGCCAAAATCGACGCCCCAGGTGTCGACGCCGATACCGGCCGGATTCAAGGCCTTGCCCTTCTGAATACCGGCCTGGATATCGCCCCACAGGCGCAGAAAATCCCAGTGCAGGGTGCCATTTACGGTCACCGTCGTGTTGGGGAAGCGATGCAGCTCCTCCAGGCGCAAATCCCGCCCATCAAAGTGAACGGCCATCACCCGGCCAGACTCCGCCCCCAGATCAACCGCCAAAACTGTCTTCGCACTCATAGACTTACCTGTTTTTGCCGGGAGTTTTTTGCCGCAGATTTCGCAGATTTGGGGATTTTTTTTATGTTCGCACGGTATGGGCCGTGCGAACATAAACATCAGCGAAATCAGCGAAAACTTGTGCTGAGCGCAGCGAAGTATCTGCGGCAAAAACTCTTATGAACGAGCCGCCAGGACCTGTTTTTCGTAGGTGCGGATGGCGTCGATGTAGGCCATGCCGACCGGGACGCCCTTTTGCACGCAATATTGATCCCAGACGGCGCCGAAAGGCAGCCCTTTGAGCTCTTCCAGCAGGGCCAGCCGGGCGGTGAAATCACCGTCCAGCTCCAGGGTGCGCAACTGGTCCATCGGCTCCAGCAAGGCCATGAGCAGGGCCCGCAAGGCGTTGCGCGTGCCGATCGCCCAGGCGGCGATCCGGTTAATGCTGGCGTCGAAGAAGTCGAGGCCGATATGGATGCGATCCTGGTAACCGCCGCGGATGATCTCCTGCATGATCGCCTGCAAATCGTCGTTGAGGGTGATCACATGGTCGCTGTCCCAGCGGACGCCGCGGCTGACGTGCAGCAGCAGCTCGTCGACGTAGAGCATCACGGACGAGATTTTGTCGGAAATGGTTTCGGTGGGGTGGAAATGGCCGGCGTCCAGGCAGAGAAGCTTGTCGCGGGAGATAGCGTAGCCCATATAAAACTCATGGGAGCCCACCACGTAGCTCTCCGACCCCAGGCCAAACAGCTTGCATTCCACGGCATCGAGGTTGTGGGCCGGGTCAATGGGCTTGGCGAACACCTTGTCCAGCGCTTCCAGCAGCCGTTGGCGCGGGGCAGCCCGATCAACCGTCATATCCTTGTAGCCGTCCGGGATCCAGACGTTGGTGACCGCAGGCGTGCCCAGCTCGCGGCCAAAGAAGGCGCCGATCTCGCGGCTGGCGATGCAATGTTCGATCCAGAAGTTGCGCTTGCCCGCGTCGGCGCTGGCCAGGGTGAAGCCATCGTCCGCCAGCGGGTGGGAGAAGCAGGTGGGGTTGAAGTCGATGCCGTGGTTGTTGGCTTTGGCCCAGTCGGCCCAGTTGGTGAAATGTTCCGGCCGGATCTCATTGCGCTCTACCTTCTTATCTGTTTCCAGATAGATAGCGTGCAGGTTGAGCCGGTGTTGGCCAGGGATGAGGCTGTAGGCCATATCCAGATCCTGGCGCAGCTGGTCCGCGCTGGCTGCCTTGCCCGGGTAGTTGCCGGTGGCCATGATGCCGCCGCTGAGGCCCCGATCCGGGTCCTCAAAGCCCAGCACGTCGTCCCCCTGCCAGCAATGCAGGCTGATGGGAATCCCGGCCAGCTTTTGCATGGCCGCTTCGGTGTCCACACCGAGGGCGGCGTAGCGCTCCCGGGCAATTTCATAGCTTTTGGCGATTTGCTCTGTCATGGGTTTTTCCTGCCTTACCCCTGTTTTCTGGCGAAAATTGAGGATAATTGTTGAATGTTGACGGAAAGATAACATGGATGTTACACTGCGTCAACGAATTCAGCCATTGATGCGACCATAGGGCCGGAGAAGTTGTTGAAACTTGTCATTCACGGCCAGTGCGGGGACTGCAGCGGGCCATAACAGCAAGCCTATGAAAGGATTAACCATCTTTGAACGCCGCCAGAATATCCTGCGCCTGCTGGCCGAGCAGCCGGGGCTGCGCGTGGGTGATATGGCGACCTATTTTGATGTCTCCGAGGGTACCATTCGCAATGATCTGAATGCGCTGGAGGAGGATAATCGGTTGCGCCGGGTGCGCGGTGGGGCGGTGCTGGTCTCACCGGCCGGTCTGCTAACCTTCACCGGCAATGGCCAGCCCACGGTGACCACTGAGGCTGACAGCAAAGAGCGCATCGCCCGCTGGGCCGCTGAAACCATCGAGGATGGGGACACTATCCTGCTGGATGCCAGCTCCACCGTCCAGTTCATGATCCCGTATCTCAAGAGCTTTGAACGGCTCACCATCGTCACCAACGGCCTGGTTACGGCGCGCCAGGTGGCCCGTACCACGGACCATCCCGTCGTGCTCATCGGCGGCGTGGTCAGCCGGGCCGGCAACGCGACGACCAGCCTGCTGGGGCTGGACATCATGGAGACGCTCCATGTGCGCACCGCCTACGTCTCCGGCGTCGGCTTCGCGCTGCAAACCGGTCTGACCGAGCGCAATATTGAAGAAGCGCAGCTCAAGCGGGCCCTTGTGGCCCACATCCCCCGGTTGGTGGCCCTGGTCGACGCCAGCAAGATTGGCGCCGTGGGTGCGGTCCCCTTCCTCGCCAATGATCAGATCAGCCATCTTTTCACCGACAGCGGTGTTGAACCTGAGTTTATCGAGCAGATGCGGCAGGCCCGGGTCAATTTGACGGTTTGTGGCGAAAACACAGTCCGTTCATTCCGGGTCGATGGCGACACCCCCACTTTCACCATCGGCTTCGCCAACGAAAGTGAGACTTTGCCCTTTGCCGTCGATGTGCGCCGCAGCCTGGAACGGGCTGCCGTGGATGCCGGCAATGTAGACCTGGTCGTGGCGGACAACCAGCTGAGTGGCGAGAAAGCGCTTGAGGTGGCCGACCGGCTCATCCAGCGCCAGATTGACCTGGCGATCGAATACCAGATCGATTACAAGGCCGGCAACCTGATCATGGACAAGTTCCAGCAGGCAGGTATCCCTGTGATCGCCGTCGACATCCCCATGGTGGGCGCGACCTTTTTCGGGGTAGACAATTACCGGGCCGGCCACCTGGCTGGTTCAGCCCTGGGGAACTGGATTCGGCAGCGCTGGGGCGGACGAATCGATAACCTGTTGGTGCTTGAGGAGCCGCGGGCGGGCTGGCTGCCGCACGCCCGCATTCAGGGGCAATTGGATGGGTTGCAGGAGCTGCTGGGCGAGATCCCGGCGGGCCGGATCCAGACCATTGACTGCGGCAATACGAGTGCTATCAGTGCGGCGGGGGTACGGGAGCGGCTGGTGGGGATACCGGCCGGTCACCACATCGCCGTCGTTTGCTTCAACGACGAAGCTGCTTTTGGTGCCCTCCAGGCCGCCCGTGAGGCAGGCCGTGAGGCCGACTTCGTCATCGTCGGCCAGGGCGCCGATCGGCTCGTTTGGGACGAAATCCGCAATCCCGACTCCCGACTCATCGGCTCCACCGCCTACATGCCAGAACGCTACGGCGAAAAGTTGATGGAACTGGCCCTCAAAATCCTGCGCGGCGAATCGGTGCCCCCGGCTGTCTACACCAGCCACGCCTTCGTCGACCACAACACCATCGACCATTACTACCCCGCCGTCGACTGACCGCCGTCCCCCCCTTTCCGTCATTTCGAGCGTCCTCAACATCACCCAAACGTCCATCACGCCGCAGCGAGAAACCTCTACGTCCAACCTCTTCCGGTGAAGCCTGACTGTGTCCCGGGCCGTGCCAGGATGCCGCGTTGCATAGCAGACGTGGTGGTGAACTGGGGCGCTCGGTATGGCAATGATGACGGGGCAGGCCAATGATGGGCTGCCGGACAGGGCGAGCGTAGAGATGCCTCGCTGCGTCGCGGGGGAAGCCCTGGTGACGTGGAAGACGCTCGGCATGACGGTGGGCGGAAAAGTTTGAGCCGGGCGCCGCGAGCGTGACGCCCGGCTCAGGGAGGAGAGGGAGAGTTGTCTCGCCCTGTCGCGAGGGCTGGGTTCAAGAGCCTGGAGCGCTCGGCAGGACGGGTCAAGCTAATACATGTCAACCGGATCTGCCTGGCGATGCTGGTTCCATTCACCGTCGAGCCAGCTAAACGGGCTGCCGCCCCGATTCTGGTCCGGGTAATAGACCCGAATTTCCGCTGAATCTTTGAGAAAGTCGATTTTGCCCAGCTCAGCCCGGGTGATGGGCAGGCCGGTCCGCTGGCGCAGATCGGTCAGGAGCAGGTCGTAGTTTTCCGGCCGGATCAGCTCAATCCGCTCATAGGTCAGCCGCTGCGACAGCTCGTAATGAAAGCCCCATTCCTGCTCCAGCACAAACAGCGCCCCCATGATGGCCGCATTGGCAATGGCCAGTGACAGCCAGGCCCCATCGGCCACGAGAATTGAGTTCATCACCGGCAGGGCGATGATGATGAACAGATAGGTCATCTCCCGGGCCGGCATCGTGTCTGTCCGGTAGCGCAGCAATGAGAATAGGCCGAAAAGGCCAAAGCCGACGCCAACGCTCAACTCAAAACCTGTCAGGACAGACATCACGAAGTAGACGGCGATGTTGAAGGCGATGAAGGTAAAGACAAAGTTCTTGTTCTGCTTCACCGGATAATAAATGAAGCGAACGATGGCCACAGCCACCAATAAATTGATCGCAAAACCGATAAGAAGATTAGTTGGCGTTGTCATGATTTGTCCCTCGCATGATTTTCTGCACCAGCAGGTGGGTGCGTTTGAAGTTGTTTTGTTTGAGCCAGGGGTACAACAGACTGGCCCCGAGGCAATATTTACTGAAAGATGCCGGCCGGACGCCCAGCGCGTGCATCTGCTGGCTAAAGCGGGAACGGAGGGCGTACCCTTCCTGTTTGAGTTCGGCGATCGCCAGGCCGGGTAAGGTGACGTAGCGGTCGCCCCAGCTAAAACCCAGGTCGAAATCTAAAGTGATACGCTCCGGCCGGTCGTTGCCAACCAGGGTGATGCGGGTGAAAAAGTTGACGAGCACCGGCAGCAGGGCCGCTGCCTCGCCGGGATAATAGCGCTGTAAAAACGGCACCGTGGCCAGCGTCACTTTGCTCTGGAGTCTGTCCGTGCGCAGCCGTTCTTTGATGGTCCGCTTTTTGTTGGTCTTGTGCTTGACCTCCAGAAAGGCCAGCCCCGAATCCTGGTAGAGCCGGGCCCGTACTTTGTAGCGATCAGCCGCGCCGGCGTGATGGCGCTGGTAGAGAGCAAAGTCAGCCGTATCAAAGTAGACCGTCCGGTAATGATTCAGCCGGACACCGTCGACTTCGAGCATGCGATAGCCACCCGGCAGCCCTTGTAACGCCTCCCAGAGCGTGGCTGTTGACAACACATACTTGGTGTCCGTCCGGTTCAGGAGCGCCACCCCGGCCATCTCTTTGAGGTTGATGGGGGCAAAGCCCTTGACGAGAGCCTGGACGGGTTGGGGGGAACCGGCCGGTAACAGGGCGATAGGCAGTGGTGTGGTTAATGTCGTCGTCGTCGTGTTCATCACTTTTCTCCAGCCGCATAAATCAATGGTCGTAATTTAGCCCAAGCATGTTGAGGAAAAGTTAAGGGCTGTTTGAGACTTCACTAACCCTTCGCTGCCCCTTCGCTGCCCCTTCGCTGCGCTTCAGGGTGACAACGGCTGTGCTCGGACTGACACGGGACGGGCGCAACCCGACAGGGTGGCTCTCTGTGGGTTGCCGCCCGCCCGTGAGCTTAAGGCCCGATTCTGAATGGACAGCTGAGCAAAACCTGATAATCGTGCTAGTAACCCGTCTGTTCTGTAGGAGTGAAAGTAGCGAAATCTGAGCGCAAAACTAGCGGTCCCTGTCGGCATATTCATTGTCACAGTGCTTGACAGTTCGAGCCAATGTACGTGTCGACCGACAGCATCGACCGTTGGCTCTCTATCTGTGACGCTGATCGTCTTCTTATCAGCGGCTGTTATTTGGGCGCCTTCTGGACGGTATCAAACTATTCGGGCGTGGTTCGGTGTCTGCGGCGCCATAATCGATGGTACCTGGGCATGTTGGCCGTCTTAGGTGCTACTGGATTGGGCTTCTGCGTTTTAAATGGAAGGTCGGCACGGGACCAACCCGCACCGGTAGGCTTCCGGGTGGCCGCGTCCGTGGCGCGTGCGCCCCGATAGCCAATCACCGGGCGCCCTGTGCCGCGGCGCCGTCGGGAGAGCAGGTTGCGCCCGCCTAGCGCCCCCTGTCACCCCGAGCAACGCGAGGGGTTAGCGCCGCCCTGGGGCGCTGCCCAGCTGGGTCACCACGCTGCTGACGGTGAAGCTGGTGTACTCCGTGCCGCCGCTGTAATCGTCAGCCGCGTAGAGGCCGTCGCTGGCCTGGCCACTGGCGCTGCCGCCGTAGGAGACGGTGTAGGTCGCGCCGCTGCTCAGGGCTGGAGAAGAGAAGGCCAGCGATTGATACGCCTTGGCCGGGGCGAAGGTCAGCAGATCATTGCCAGCGTCATCCTGGATGTGAATGAGCGTGCCGCCCTGCAAAGTGCCATCCAGCACGAGCAGCAGGCTGTTCTGCGTTGAGTTGGCGCCCGCAGTCTGGGCCATGCCGGCGCTGCCAGCCGCCACCAGGAAGCCCCCGTTCATCGTAAAAGTGCCATCGTAATCCAGCGGCCCGTTCATCTGCTCGGTCGGACCATCGACGATGACCACGCCGTCGTTCATGACGATGGCGCCGTTGACGTCGATGCCGTCACCGCCGGCGTTGACGTAGAGGTAGCCGCCGTTGATGTACAGGTAAAGGCTGCCGGTGTACTCGGTGACCTGGCCGCCACCCCCGGGCGGACGACCACCGCCGAAGGTCTCAGTGCCGCTGCCATCAGCCACGTTGACCGCGTCGTCAGAGGCGTTGACGTGGAACTCACCATCGTTGATCGTAATCACCTGGCTCTCGATGCCTTCGTAGGAGGTGAGGATGTCAACAACACCGCCGTTGAGCGTCACCGTGAGGTCGGCATGGATGCCGTCATCGCCAGTGGACAGGACGAAGGTGCCGCCGTTGATGACGATATTTTCATTGGCATGGACGGTGTCGTCAGCGGCATCAATCTGGAAGTCGCCGCCGTCGATGATGAGGTTGATGCCGGCCTTTAACCCTTTGGCCGAATCCTCCTCGGCGACAGTGGCTGTGTGGCCGCCGCCAGCTGTCAGGTTGAAGCTGCCGCCGCTGATGGCCAGGGTGGTTTCGGCCTGGATGGCGTCATTGGCGCTGTTGATGGTGAAGCTACCGGCCGAAATCTGGATGTATCCAAGGCTGGTGTCCTCATCTTCATTGGATTTCAAACCATCACCGCCAGCCGTGATGTTAAAGGTGCCGCCCGTGATCTCCAGGTAATCCTTGCCGCGAATACCGTCGTCGACCGCGTTGACCGTGATATTCCCGCCGGCGATGACCAGGCCGTCTTTGCTGGTAATGCCGTCGCCGTAGTTGGCTTCAACGATCAGCGAGCCGGTCCCGCTGATACTCAGATCATCCTTGCTGAAGATGGCGGCGTCTGGTTCGTCTTCGGTTTCATCGGGGAAGACGTAGACGGCGCCGTCGCTCACCTGGTTGGTGCTGCCGTCGGCCAGGACCAGCACGGTTTTGCTGGCGTTGGCGACGTAGATGGGGGCCGTGCTGCTATTGCTCAGGGTGACACCGGCCAGGATGAGCTGGACGGCCTCTTCATCTTCCGTGTCCACGACAATTTGCCCCTCGGTCAGCGTACCGCTCAACTCGTAGGCGCCGGCCGCACTGATGGTGATGATGTTGCCGTCAACCGTGACGGCGGCGCTGTCAGCTGTGGTGGCGCCATCGGCGAGGTTGATGGTGGTGACGGTGGTGCTGTCAACCACGTAATCTTCTGGGTCATCGTGGCTTTCAGCCGGGGTCGCGACGACCGTGGTGGCGCTGGCCGTACTGGTTGTAGCCGTGGCGTCGGTGGTTGTTGCGGTCGTGGTCTCTGTGGCCGTCTCGCTGCTCGTCACAACCTCAGCGCCGCTGACGATGGTGACGGCGTCTTCCGTGACGGTTTCGGCCGGAATGGTACAGGCCGCCAGGAGTAACAAAAAGAGGGCCAGCAGGGCTGGCAGGAATTTAGATTTGCTGTTCATGAGATTCTCCTTTAGCAGGCAATGGTGGCGCCTCTGGTTGGCGCCGCCTGCGGGTGTTCGTTTCTATGTCAGGAGAATAGCGGGCAAATGCTGAGTTCGTATTAAGAACTGTTTGGCGGGTTATTGATTCTGCGGGGGCAGGGTGATGGTAAAGGTTGTGCCCTGACCGAGGGTGCTGGCGACGGCGATCTGGCCGCCATGGGCCGCGACGATAGAGCGGGCAATGGCCAGGCCAAGACCGGATTCGCCGCTGTCGGAGCGGGCTTTGTTGCCGCGGTAGAAGCGGTCGAAGACATGGGGCAGATCTTCTGGATTGATGCCGGTGCCGCTGTCGGTGACGGCGATCTGAACGCCCTGGAGATTTGGTTGGGCGGCGAGCTGGATGGCGCCACCGGCCGGTGTGTGCCGTATCGCATTGCTGATGAGATTGCCCAGCACCTGCACCATGCGATCCAGGTCCATGGTGACGGCGGGTAGATCGGCCGGGGGGAGTTGCAGCCCAAGCTCGATCTTCTTCTGCTCGGCCTGGGACGCGTAAAGGAGCAAGGTGTGCTCCAGCAAATCACGCGGTTGTACCGACTGAGGATGCAGGGAAAGCTGGCCGGCGTCAGCCAGCGAGAGCGTGCGCAGATCCTCCACCAACCGGTTGAGGTGCTTGACCTGCTTGTGCATGGCGCCGTAGATCTCAGAGTTGCCGGGCAGTTTGCCATCGTCCAGCGCCTCGGTGTAGCCCTGGATGACGCTAAGCGGGGTGCGCAGATCGTGAGCGATGTCAGCCGTCATCTGGCGGCGGACCTCGTTGGCGCGGGCCAGATCTGCGCTCATCTGGTTGAAGGAGGCGGCCAGCCGGCCCACCTCATCGTTGGAGCGCACGGCGACCTGGGTGCCCAGCTTGCCGCGGGCCATCTGTTCGGTAGCATCCTGTAATTCGCTGATGGGATGGGAGATGGTGCGGGCCAGTAGTACCCCGGCCAGCAGGCCGACCAGGGCTGTGCCCAGGGCACTCCAGACGGTGGCACTATTCAGGCTGGCCAGGAATTTTGCTTCTGGCGAATCAGAGAAATCGCCTTCCCCGCCAAAAGAATCGAGCATGACCCAGCCCACTGTGGCGCCATCGACCTCGATGGGTAATCCCTGTTCGACGACAGCCGCCGGCAGGATTTCACCGGGCTGCAGATGATGGTTGCCGATGATAACCATGCGCTCGCTGTTCACCAGGGTGATGGGCAGGCGGCGGGGCGGGCGGCCATCAGGGGCTGTGCCAACCGTTTGTTCGCCGTAGAAGCTGTTCTCAACACCCTGCCAGCTACCTTTACTGGCGTAGATTGTTGCCAGCCGTTCTTGCGCAGTTTGCAGATCTTCCAGATAAAGCTCGTTGACGAGATCGTCAAACTGACGGCGGGTCTGCCAGTTCACCAGGAGGGCAACCGTAGCGGTGCCCAGAATACTGATGAGCAAAAAGGCGAAGGTGAGCTTGATAGCCAGAGAGCGCATTTTCATGGTGGGGCTCACAGATCGGCGGCGAAGCGATAGCCGATCCCATAAACGGTCTGGATGTAGTGGGGATTCGCCGAATCCGGCTCGATTTTGACCCGCAGATGGCGAATATGGACGTCGATATTCCGTTCGTAGCCCTCGTAAGCCACACCCTGCAGTTTTTGCAGCAGATCGAGGCGGGAGTAGACGCGACCGGGGCTTTCCATCAGCAACGCCAGCAGGTCAAACTCAAAGGCTGTCAGGTCGACCAGCTGGCCGGCCACGGTGACGAGGCGGTTGTCCGGGTTCAGTTCAATTTCGCCGGCGCGCAGCAGCTCGGGGCCGCTGCCCACCTTTTCCGTGCGCCGGAGGACGGCGCGCACCCGGGCGGTCAGCTCGCGGGGGCTGAAGGGCTTGGTGATGTAATCATCCGCGCCCAGTTCCAGCCCCAGTACCTTGTCATCTTCTTCAAGCTTGGCAGTCAGGAGAATGATGGGCGTATCTGCTTCACGATTGTGGATGCGCATAAACTCATAGCCGCCCAGCTCCGGCATCATGATGTCCAGCAGGATCAGGTCCGGTTTCTCGTCGCGGGCCACGAAGATCGCTTCGCGGCCGTCTGAGGCTGTTACGATGCGGAAACCCTCCTGAGCCAGATAGCTTTTAACCATCGTGCGCAGGCTTTCCGAATCATCGACTACTAGAATAGTTTTTCCCATCATGGTCCAAATCCTGTGAAAAATTGGGCAGTTAGGTAGCCAGGCAACTTGATATCAGGCGGGCACACCAACGGTCAATCTTACCGTATAACCGGCGTCATTGTCACCCGTGATAGCCGCCAATTGGGAGTCAACACCATCCCTGAAGACATTATCCGTAGCCAGGGACAACTGGGCCAGGTTACGCACACTCTGCGTATAGCCATCGGTGGCGTAGACCAGATCACAGGTATCTTCCGGCAAGGCCAGCTGCGATGTATGAAGCACATTGGCCGCGCTGGTCGCTTCATCCAGGGAGCGATAGATTTCGAAGTGGGCGTGGGGCCAGCGGCCGGCGTAACAGGCCGGGAAGACGGAAACGAAGTTGACCTTGCCGTCACTATCTGACACCTGGACGCCGCGCAGATAATCTTCAGCAACGGCGTCGCTGCTGTACAGCGAGTAGTTGCCGGCCTGGTCACAATGCCAGATATAGAGCGCGTGGCCGGCCAGCGGGGCGCAGTCGGCATTGGTATTAACCAGCGTCAGCTCGATATTGCAGGGGATACCGGTGGCGGTGTTGCCAGTGCCGAGGCTGGTGCGAATGTCGCTGCGCACGATGCCGGCCAGAGCCAGGGCGTTCAGCGTCTGATTGGAAGCCTGTGAACCATCAGCGGGATAGGGACCGGCCGTTTCGCTGGGGATGGGGTCGACACAAACTGCGGCGCTGTTTGTGGACTCGCTGCTGCTCTCTGTCGTGGCGGTTTCTGTCGCGGCCTCGTTCCCGTCTGTCTGGCAGCCGGCCAGGACCACGAGCATGGAGGCCAGCCCCATTTTCAGGAAGCGCCGGCGGTTAAGGGGCGATTGCTGCCACATTTGTAGATCGGCCGGTAGGCCCAGGTCGTAGATATCTTTTTCGCTCATTTTTCATTGCCTCATGCTTTGGCTTTCGGGTTCGTCAAATTAACTGTTAGCGGTAAAGGTCAGGGTCAGGACAACTTCTTCATCCACATTGGCAACTTGCGGCACGCTGGGGATTGTCAGGTCGAAGTCGGCCCGGGTAATGGAGGTTGTTGCCGTCCCTTCTAACGTGCTTTCTGAAGTCAGGGTGGCGGTGACCGTAAAGGTAACCGGTTGGCTGACGTCACGGATGGTCAGGTCACCACTCACGGTGAAAGAAACCGTCTCATTCAGGTCTATGCTGTCAGGCAGACCGCTGATGTCGGTGGGCGTGAAGGTGATGTATTCGTAGCTGTCTGTTTCCAGGATCTCGTTTTGGATGGCCCGGTTGCGGAAATCATTGTCTGTGGCCAGGGTGCGGGCGTTAATCTGAATGGTACCTAACAGGGTGGCCTGCAGGTTGCTCGGGTCGATGGCTATCTCGCCAGCGACCTGGTCGGTGACGCCCAGTACCTCGGTGCGGACCCCACGCAGGTCTTCGCCCAGGCTGAAGCTGGCCTGTGAGCTGGCCTGGCTGATGGTAAACGTGGTTAGCCCGGCATCTGTCGTCGCGATTTCGCTATTGCTAGCCAGGGTTACGGCGGTGATAGGCTCGCTGGCCGTTTCCGGCGTGCGCAAGACATAGGCGGCGCCGAGCACGATAATGGCCAGAAGCCCGGCGCCGATCCACAACAATCGTTTCATCATAACTGAAATTCCTCCGACAAGTTGGTGTCGTCTCATGTCTGTTTCACACTTGACGCAAGGTTAGCCAAACATTGTTGAGCAATTGTTAAGTGAGCTTTGAGATTCGATTGAGGGAGGGGGAAGAGGGGCGAACCGGCCGGTCTGATAACAGAAACCGGCCGGTAATATCTAAATCCGGTTAAACTTCAGGTGCACAATAGGGCAATTCTAGCGGGCCGGCAAAGTAAAGCTAAAGGTACTTCCTTCACCCGGAATGCTCTCCACGCCTACTTCACCACCCAGCTTTTCCACAATCCGCTTGACGATGGCCAGGCCCAGCCCATGTCCATCCTTGCGCATTTCACCCAGTCGTTCAAATTTGGCAAACACCTCGTCGAGCTTCTCCAGGGGGATGCCAGGGCCATTGTCTCGGACCCAGAAACGGATCATACGGCCCGGCTCACGCTGGCTGCCCAGCTCTAGCTGGGGCGGATCACCGCCATACTTCAGCCCGTTGCTCAGATAGTTGAACCAGATTTCCTTAACCCAGGGAGCATAGCTGCGGGCGACAGGCCATTCGTCCGGCAGGATGATGGATGCAGCCCGTTTTTCAATCTGGTTGGCCAGACGCGCCTGAACGTCGGTCATGATTTCGGCCATGTTCAGGGGCGCACTTTCAATGGCATTTTCTTTGCGAACCGTGGCAAAGAGAAGCAGCTCGTCGACAATGTTGACCAGCCGCTCACAATTGCGGGTGAACAGGTTCAGCCCATCGCGGATATCCTGTTCAGCCATGATTTCCCAGCGCTCCTGCATCAGATAAGCATAGCCAAGGGCGATGGAGAGCGGATTTTTCAGGTCATGGGCGACCATACCGGCGAAGTTGTCCAGGTCGGCAATCAACTCTTCTTTCTCTTTTTCCATCTGGCGGCGCACACTGATATTGCGCACAAAGCTCTGGATGATTTCTCGACCACCGGTGCGTACCAACCGGCTGCTGACTTCCACCGGGATCAGCTCGCCATCGCGATGACGGTAATGGCACTCATAGACGGTCGTGCCGCTCACGGTTGATTCCCAGAAGACGTCCTGTTGTTCCGTCAGGTCGCTGGTCACTTCAATCTCGTCGATGGAGCGACCTATCAGCTCATGGGTCAGGTAGCCCAAACGCCGGGCGGCATGATTGTTGCAGACCTGAATCAGGTTGGTGTGGGGATCGATGATGAAGATGGAATCGCCTGCATTCTGAAAAAGGTCGACGTAATAGAGTTTGATGTTGTCGAATTGCCCGCGCAGGCGGGCGATTTCGCGGCGGGCGGCGTTAAGCTCAGCCTGAAGCTGTTCGATGTCTGTCTGGTCCTGTATCTGTTCCATTGGCTCGGTAGTCCCTGGGCAAGTAGCTGATATATCTGTGGCGGCATTTCGCCATCCCGAAACTGCCAGGATAGGCCCCCTTTGGCCTGGTGAATATTATCACATGTGTGTCAACTAGCGCGTTTGCTGCCGTCTATCTTGACACCTATTAGAATATTGCTAGAATCGAGTTTACACGTGTAAGCTGACACGAGTAATTTAGCAGAAACATACAAGCCCTTGTCGGCGCAGTAGGCAGTTTTGGATGAACGAGTGCAGTTCCCATTCACCCAAACTGAGGATCGCATGAAACGGCCCACGCAGGTAGATGTTGCCCGCCTGGCCGGTGTGTCCCGTGCCACTGTGTCCTACGTGATCAATGGCCAGACCAAAGGCCGGGTCAAAATCTCGGATGAGACCCAGCAGCGTGTCATTGATGCCATCGCGACCCTGGGCTATGTCCCGGACGCCCAGGCTCAGGCGCTGCGCTCAGGCAGCACCAATACCATCGGGGTCGTCCTCCCTGATGTCTACAACCCCCATTTCTGGCAATATGTTGACGGTATCCAGCAGGAAGCTTACCGGGTTGGTTATCGTCTGATTCTTTCCAGCAGCTCCTCGTTGGATGAAAACGAAGACAGCATCCTGGAGGAGTTGGTGACCCGCCGCATTGACGGGTTAATTCTGCAGGGGCAATACCCTTCCCTCGATCAAGAAAACGGGGTTCTCCCCTATGATAGCCGCGCCGTGCGGCGCAAGTTGCCCGTGGTGACTATCGGGGCCGTCAAGGCCACCCGCATTGATTCTATCTGGGCCGATTATCGTCGTGGCACCGACGAGGTGATGGATTACCTGCTGGAATTGGGCCACACAAAGATTGGCTTTATCAATGGTGTAAAGGATCCCGTTCTGGGACTGGATCGTGTCGAGCCGTATCGAGAGAAATTAGCCGCGGCCGGGATTGCCCCCGATGAGGCGCTGATGGTCCGCTGCGGGCCGGCTATTGACGATGGCTATGAGGCAGCTATGTGCCTTTTGCAGCGCAAGCCCCGGCCCTCGGCGATGCTTGTGATCAATGATCTGCTAGCTATCGGCGCTCTTAGAGCAGCGGCTGACCTGAAGATCCAGGTACCAGAGCAGCTTTCTATCGTGAGTTATGACGACATTCCGATGGCCCGGCACACGGTGCCACGGCTGACTACTGTGTCCAAGGATCCGGTTGCTTTTGGGCGGCGGGCCGTCCAACTGCTCCTGGCCCGTATGCGGGATCCTGAATTACCCACCCAGAAGATCAGCATGCCTGTTCGCTTTATCATCCGCGAGACGACCGGCCCGGCTCCTGCTTAGTAGCCCGGCCGATTGACTCACCCGTCATGGGTGAGATGGGGCAATGGAGGTGCAAATGGATAGATCTGTCGGTAACGTTTGGCATCAATTTTATGGTTTGCAAATGGGACACTCTGTATCCCATGTAAAAAATTCTTCAAGGAGAGGAAAATGAAAAAACAGAGTTTACTGTTGATGTTGGCCCTTCTGCTGGGTCTGCTGGTCGCCTGTGGTGGCGGCGAAGTGGATACCGAGGCGTTGGATGCGGCCAATGAGGCTGCGGCCGCTGCTGATGAATATAAAGTAATTAACTAGGCAATCAGCAGGATTGGGGTATCGTTGACCGTCAGGAGTAAATCAAATGCCCAAAAGACGCTATCTTAACCTGACAGACGTGCAGAAAGTAACGCTGAAAGCGGTCCGTGATACTCATCCCAAGCCCTATATGCGTGAAAAGGCGGCTGCCCTGCTCAAAATTGCCGAGGGACAATCCCCGCATGCCGTGGCCCGGCAAGGCCTCCTCAAACCGCATGACCCCGACACCATATACGGCTGGCTCAAGAGCTATGAAGCCACTGGGATAGACGGCTTATTGGTCAAGAAAGGGCGAGGGCGCAAGCCGGCTTTTTCCCCCTCAGTATGAAAAGCCCCAGGAGGCCCGGGCCGCCCTGTTGCTCGTGCTGCGCCGCGACCCCGCTCAATTTGGCTATGAGTGCAGTCGCTGGCAACTCAACATGCTCAGCCAGAGCTGTGCTTGGCTGAATTTGACCACGGCCAGCGGCCTGTCACAGCTTCTGACTCGCCTGGGCATCAGTTACAAACGGGGTCGAGACTATGTGCATAGTCCAGACCCCAATTATGATGCCAAGTGCAGCCTGATTGCCGACACGCACCAACGTGTTCTGGCCGAGCCGGACCGGTATGTCCTGCTCTATCACGATGAACTCACCTACTATCGTCAGCCGACGCTGGCCCAAGGCTGGGAAGCAACCGGTCACTGTCAGCCTCTGGCCAGGCGCAGCCTACAAGCCAACACCCATTTCCGCACCGTGGCCGACCTCAATGCTCTGACCGGGCAGGTCACTTATTGCCAATGGAGCCGCACCTCTACCAAGCGCCTTGCTTCTTTCTGGTATGACATTCGCTCAGCCTATCCCTGCGCTGAAATGATTTATGTGGTCATGGATAACTGGCCGGTTCACTACCATCCCGATGTGTTGGCTCCCTTGCAGGCCCAGCATTTTCCCTTTCCGCGCACCTTGCCCGCCAACTGGCCAACTGACCCTACCGGCCGAACGCCTCGGGACAACCTGCCCATTCAGCTGCTCAGTTTGCCAACCTATGCCTCCTGGCTCAATCCAATCGAAAAGCTCTGGCGCTGGCTGAAACATCAGGTGCTCCACCTTCATCGGCTGAGTGACAATTGGCTAGCCTTGCGCCAACGCGTTGATGATTTTCTAGCCCAATTTGCTCACGGCTCCTTGCCGTTGCTTCAGTATGTAGGACTATTGCCGACGTAATAATTTAACGTTCATAAGCGGCGGCATCTTCCGCTGTGGCAACTGCCGAAGCGGCCGCTGCGGCGCTGGCTGAAGCGCAGACCGGCGGTGGCGAGGACAGCGAGGCGATGGCTGAGCTGGAAGCCCAGTTGGCTGAAGCGCAGGCTGCTGCCGCTGCCGCTGCTGATGAGGCCGCTGCTGCTTCTGAAGCCGCTGCTGCTGCTGAGGCTGAGGCTGCTGCCGCCGCAGAGTCGTCCTCGTCCGCGTCATCATTTGCCGGCACCCTGCCGGTGGATGTGCCGCGTGAAGAGGTATTCGTGGTTGACCAGATCTTCCGCTACAACGTGGTTGGTAACTACAATATCTGGACGACCGGTGGTACCACCCCGCATCGCCATGCGATGATGGAAGAGACCCTCTGGATCACCGACCAGGAGACTGGTGAGCAGATCAATGACCTGGCGGCCGACGGCCCGCAGTACAATGACGACTTCACCCAGATGATCGTCCAGCTGCGTGACAATGTCTATTGGTCCGATGGCACCCAGTTTACTGCCGACGATGTTATATTCACGGTTGAGACCTTGAAGGCGAATCCGGAACTCGGCCAGAGTGGTTGGGCTGTCCAGTTGGGTCAGTACATGGATTCAGTTGAGAAGCTGGATGATTTCTCTGTTCAGTTCAATCTGACAGAATCCAATCCCCGCTTCCACACCATGTTCCTGGCGCGCTGGAACGGTATGTACATGATGCCGAAGCACATCATGGAAGGTATCGACGATCTGGTTGGCTGGACCCGGGAAAACCCGGTTGTCCTGGGCAACTACATCCCGACCCAGTTTGACCCCAATGGTTTCTGGGAGCTGTACGAGCGTCGGGAGGATTGGGAAAATTCACCGGCCGGTATCCTCACCGGTAAGTCTGGTCCCAAGTACGTCCTGACTATCTTCTACGGCGATAGCACCCGTAAGGCGATCGCTATGTCCCGTGGTGAGCTCGACGTCTACTTCGACGCTGACTTTGAAGCCTTTGCTTCCACCCTGGACGCGACCGACACGGCCCGCTCCTGGTACAATGACTTCCCCTGGGCTTACCCGAACGAAGTTAGCTCCCGTCAGCTGGCCTTCAACCTGGACAATGAGCCCTACAACAACAAAGACGTCCGCTGGGCGTTGGCTCTGACCATCGACATCGTGGCCCTCCAGACCGAATATATCGGTGGTGTGGCCAAGGTGAGCCCAGTCGCCATCCCGCCGACCGCTTCGCTCATGGAGATCTACCTGGATCCGATGGAAGAGTGGTTGCAGGAACTGACGATCGACGTCGCCGGTGAACCATTCCAGCCTTATGACCCGACCATCCCGGATCAGATCGCAGCCTGGGCTGAAGCGCAGGGCTACGAAGTACCGGGCGAGCCGCGTGACGTTTTCGGCACCGGCTGGTGGAAATATGCACCGGATACGGCCGAGCAGCTGTTGCTGGCCAACGGCTTCAGCCGCGATGGTAGCGGCGCCTGGCTCCTCCCGAGTGGCGATCCCTGGGTCATCACCCTGATCTCCCCGCCGGATGAGAACGACGCCTTCCGTATGGCCAACGCTGCGGCCGACATGTGGACCGAGTTTGGTATCACCGTCGACCTGCAAGGTCTGGAGCGTAGTGTCTGGTCGCAGAATGAGTTTGTCGGCCAGTACGACATCAGCACGCCGTGGACCAGCTTTGCCCTGGCTTCCGGTGACTCATGGTCAGAAATCCGTGGTCTGCACCCGGACTTCTACATCCCCAACGGCCAGGACTCCCGCGATTCTGGTGGTGGCAATACCCAGCGCTTGAATGACGCTCAGATTGGTGAGTACATTGACGCGATGGCTGCCCTCAACCCGGATGATCCGGAAAATGTCGCCATTGTGACCGAATTCCTGAAATATTGGATTGAGAACATGTACGACATCACCGCCATCAGCTTCAAGAAGTTCGTGACCTGGGATTCCCGCTACTGGGTTGGTTTCCCGACCGCCGAGCAGCCGGACTTCATGCCGCTTTACTGGTTCCAGGGTGGTAAATACGCCATCCAGAGCCTCGAGCCGGCTAACTAATCGATAACCGTTCTGAGGCAGTTACCTGGGGAGGCGCCGCTTCCCCAGGTAACTGTACACCTATATCTTTGTTCGATGTCTGGGATGAGGAGGAAGAAATATGACGCTACTCAAGCAATTTGTCCTGCCCCGGTTAATCCAGTGGGTGATTGTTATCTTCGTGGGGGTGACGTTAACCTTCCTTATCCCACGGCTTTCACCCGTAAATCCAGTTGCTGAGGCCGTTTCTCGTCTGACGGCGTTCCAATCGCTGGACCCGGAATCTGTGGTCGCCATTCGAGAATCTGTTGAGGATCTGTATGGTTTGGATGGCACAGTCTGGGAACAATATGTTTCCTTTTGGGGCCGCGTGATTCGAGGTGACCTTGGGCCTTCATTTTTAGCCTTTCCGACCCCAGTTAATGAGATGATCGGGAATAGCATTGCCTGGACAGCCGGATTGTTGGGGGTTGCCACAGTGATTTCATGGGCCTTAGGCCTTGTTCTGGGGTCGCTGGCCGGCTACTTCTCTAATCGCTGGTGGTCAGAGGCGATGGAGAAGTTCCTCATCACCATTTATCCTGTGCCTTATTACATCATCGCTTTTGTGCTCCTGATGATCTTTGCCTACTACTGGCCGATTTTCCCGCTGGTTGGCGGCGGGCGCGGTACGCCCGGCTTTAACTGGGAATATATCAAGAGCGTGTTACATCACGGCTTCCTGCCCGCCTTTTCGGTCATTATTGGCGCCCTGGCCTTCCGTTTCATCATTTCCAAGGCGCTGACGATGACGGAGAAGAGCAGTGACTACGTCGAATATGCTGAGCTGGCGTCCCTGCCGCAGCGCAAGATTTTATTCGCCTATGTCGCTCGCAACACGATGCTGCCGCAGGTCACGGATCTGGCTCTGTCGCTGGGTACGGTCTTCAGCGGCGCCATCATCACCGAAGTTGTCTTTGGCTACCCTGGCGTCGGTAACCTGCTGCTCCAGGCGATCAATGCTGGTGACTATAATCTGATCATGGGCATTACCCTGATGTCGATTGTGGGTATCGCCACAGCATCGCTCATTGTTGACCTGAGCTATCCGTTCCTGGACCCGCGTGTCCGGTATTCATAGGCCAATCCCATGTTAACAACCATTAAGGGTTTATTCCGTTACAGCCCATCCTTTCGCTATGGCGCCATCATATTGTTGTTCGTGGTCATCCTGGTTGGCCTTTCTTTTGTCGCACCCTATGAGCAGAATGCCCGCCGGGTCGTGCCTCTTAATCAGCCGCCTTCCGGCGAATTCATACTGGGTACCAACTCTTCCGGCCAGGATATGTTTTGGCTCATGACTTACGGTCTGCGCAACTCATTGATCATCGCCGGTGTGGCAGTGATCATCGGGCGCGGCATTGGTGTCTTTCTGGGCATGATTTCCGGTTATCTGGGCGGTAATATCGACCGTGTCCTGTCTTCCATTGTGGATAGTTTCATCGTTGTGCCTCGACTACCGTTGTTGATTCTCATCGCCTTCATCTTGAGAGGACAGATAACGACGTTTACGCTAGCCTTGTTGATCGGGTTGTTGGACTGGGCCTTTCCCTCAAAGCGTTATCGCTCGCAGATCCTCAGCCTGAAGGAGCGAGAATTTACCCACACGGCCGTGTTTTCGGGGATGAGTTCGTCCAAGATCGTGATCAAGGAACATCTGCCCTTCATTATCCCGTTTCTCCTGGCTGATGTGGTCAGCGGTTTTCTGTTTGCCATCGGCTTTGAGGTTACGCTTTCTGTCCTGGGGTTGGGCGATCTGAATACGCCCAGTATTGGCACGATGATTTACTGGGGTAATTATTATCAGGCCCTGTTAGCGAACAGAGTCTGGGTTCTGGCCGCGCCGATTGCGGCTTCAATCGTGGTGGTGGTTGGCTTCTACCTGGTTTCCATTGGTTTGAGCGAATACCTGGACCCACGCACCCGCCTGGCCCGTCTTCAGGCTGCAGGAGGATAACGATGGGCAACATCATTGAAGCGAAAGACCTGAAAGCCTACTACATCACAAAGGCTTATGGCGTTGAACGAACGGTTAAGGCTGTCGACAACATCTCCCTGAACATCAAGGAAGGGGAGGTTTTTGGGATCGCCGGTGAGTCCGGTTGTGGCAAGTCGACTTTGTTGAAGGTGCTGCTCGGGGCGCACAAGCCACCGCTAACCGTGGTGGATGGCTCCGTCAAGTATATGTTTGCGAACCAGGAGATTGGCGAACTAACGCCCAAAGGGAATTCGCTACGAAATCTGACCTGGGCTGAAGTGTCCTACGTGCCGCAGGGTTCGATGCATGTACTGAACCCGGTGCGGCGCATCCAGGATACCTTTTATGACTTCATTTCCGCGCACCGGCCGATCTCCAAACAAGAAGCCCGCAAACAAACTCTCAACTACCTGCGCGACCTGGGCTTGCCCGAATCGGTGATGCGGGCCTACCCCCACCAGCTCTCTGGTGGCATGCGGCAGCGCGTCACCATCGCCCTGGCCACCATCCTCTGGCCCAAGCTGATCTTCGCCGACGAGCCGACCACCGCTCTGGACGTGGTGGTGCAGCGCGGTGTCATCCAGTTACTGCGGGAAATCCAGCAAAAAGAAGGTAGCACCGTCGTCCTCATCACCCATGATCTCGGTGTTCATGCCAACCTGGCTGACCGGATCGTGGTGCTTTATGCTGGCAAGGTGGTTGAGGAAGCGGATACGCGGACTATCCTGAAGAATCCGCAGCATCCCTATACCCAATATCTGATTAACTCTTTGCCCAACCTCGAGGAAAAGACCGAGCGCGTCAGCATCCCCGGCCGCCCGCCGGCGTTGGACCATCCGCCCAGCGGCTGTCGCTTCCACCCCCGTTGCCCGCTGGCGGTGGAGCAATGCGCCACCGTTGATCCGGCGATGGTTGACCTGGGCGGCGGGCATCGCGCCGCTTGCCATCTATTGATGCCAGAGGTGGCTCATGTCTGATCAAGCAACCAAAACCTTGCTGGAAATCAAGGGCGTTACCAAGACTTTTGACATTCGCAGTGGTCTTTCGACAACGAAGTTCCGCGCCGTGGATGATGCAACCTTCTCGCTGAGCCAGGAGAAGCCAGAGATCTTCACCATTGCCGGGGAAAGCGGCAGCGGCAAAACGACCCTGGCCCGGATGATTCTGGGGATGGATGCACCATCGGCCGGTGTGCTGCGCTACAAAGGGCGCGAAGTCGCCAAAATCTCCGCCAAAGAAAAACGTAGCTGGTTCCTGAAAGAGGTACAGCCTGTTTTTCAAGACCCGTTTGCCGCGTTTAGCCCGCTTAAGCGCATTGACCGCTACCTGTACGAGACTTTCAACAACTACAAGATGGGCCGCAAGGCGGATGCCGATGCCCATGTCGATGAGGCGCTGCAATCCGTTGGCCTTTCCCTGGCTGAGATTCACGACCGTTACCCCCACGAATTGTCCGGCGGCCAGGCGCAGCGGGTGGCCATCGCCCGGGCTCTCATTACCCGGCCATCGCTCATCGTGGCGGATGAACCGGTCTCCATGTTGGACGCCTCGCTGCGCATGTCGATCGTCAACATGTTCAAACAGCTCAAAGAAGAGCAGAACGTCAACATCATCTATGTGACTCACGACCTGGCGACTGCTTACTACTCGTCTGACCGGATTGCGGTGATGTTACGCGGCTGGATCGTCGAATCGGGTCCTGTCGAGAAGGTTCTGGGTGATCCTCAGCATCCCTATACTATCAATCTCAAGCAATCCATTCCCCAGGTAGACCCGGACAAGGTCTGGGACAAAAAGACAGATCTGTCAGAAATGGAAAGCACAGAATATGCCCGGACCGGCTGCAAATTCGCCGGTCGCTGTCCGGCCGTGATGGCCAAATGCCACGATCAGGTACCTCCCAGCGTGGAGCATGAGGGCCGGACGGTCAAATGTTTCCTTTATGTCTAGGTGAGAAATGTGTGCTGTTACCGGCCTTCTCTGTGAATATCGTGAAAATCCATTAGGAATTGATGTGCGCCAGCCTCGTTTGAGCTGGCGCCTTTTGAGCGAGGAGCCAGGGGCGCGGCAAACCGCTTATCAGCTCTTGGCTGCCAGTAGCCCGGCCGGGTTGGCGCCGGCTCAGGCTGATTTATGGGACAGTGGTCGCGTTGAATCCGACCAATCCCTGCACGTACCCTACGCGGGCCCCGAACTGGCGTCCCGGCAGCGCGTCTACTGGCGCGTCCTGGTCTGGGACGAAACGGGTCAATGTCTGGAGAGCGAACCGGCCTGGTTTGAGATGGGGCTGCTCTCGCCGGCCGATTGGCAGGCCGACTGGATCGGCTCTTCTTTCCGCGGCGGCGCCTACAGTAATCTGCCGGCGCCCTATATGCGGCGCGCCTTCGCATTGCCGGAACAGGCGCGCTCAGCCCGCCTCTATGTAACCGCGCTCGGCCTCTATGAATGCTCCATCAATGGTCACACCATTTGGGAGGATGTTTTTAACCCCGGCTGGACCGATTACACCAAACGGGTTCAATACAATGTCTACGATGTCACGAAGCTGTTGAAATCAGGCGACAACGTCCTGGGCGTCATCCTGGGTGATGGTTGGGCCGTGGGCCGGGTGGGCATGAGTCCCCGCCAGTTTTACTATGATCGGCCGCGCCTTTGGGCCCAGCTGGAAATCACCATGATTGACGGCAACACCGTCACCATCGCCACAGACGAATTGTGGAAATACCAGTTTGGTCCCATCCTGGAAAATGACCTGATCCACGGCGAGGCCTATGACGCCACGTTGGAGATGCCGGGCTGGGACAAACCTCGCTTTAATGACATGGGTTGGATGTCGGTGACAACGCTGGCCGACCCCGAAATAAAGATCGTGGCTACCAATGGGCCGACAGTACGCCGTTTTGAGGAGCTGAAGCCTATTGGTGAGCCGACCCTCCGGCGCAATCCGGCCCACACCCGCGCCACCTTTGATCTGGGCCAGAATATGGTTGGCTGGGTGCGGCTGCAAGGCAGCGCGCCCAAAGGAACCGCTGTCAGGCTCCGTTTTGCCGAAGTTCTGGATGAGAACGGTGAGCTATACACAGCCAACCTGCGCGGCGCCCGCGCCACGGATTACTACACCTTTAAGGGTGATGGCGTCGAGGTGTGGGAGCCGAAGTTCACCTTTCACGGCTTCCGTTATGTTGAAATCAGCGGGTATCCTGGGCCGTTTACCGATGATCTGATCACCGGCGTTGTGCTGCATTCGAACATGGCCCACACGGGCGACTTTGTCTGCTCTGAGCCGCTGATCAACCAGCTCCAGAACAATATTCTTTGGGGGCAGAAGGGCAACTTCGTCGACGTGCCCACCGACTGCCCGCAGCGGGATGAGCGGATGGGTTGGACCGGTGACATCCAGGTGTTTGCCCGGACGGCGGCGTTCAACATGAACGTGGCCGGCTTCATGACCAAATGGGCGCAGGATGTGGCTGACGCCCAGGCGGAGACGGGCAGCATCCCGGCCGTTGTGCCGGCCATCATCCCGCTGGTGGACGGCGGCCCGGCCTGGGCCGACGCCGGCGTCGTTTGCCCCTGGACGATGTATCTCTGTTACGGCGACAAACGGATCCTGGCCGAGAATTACGGGGTGATGAGCCGCTTTATGGATTTCATTACGGCGGCCAGTCCGGGTCATATCCGCTGCGCCCCCGATTTTGAGGGCTGGCCCGGCTTCGGCGACTGGCTCTCCATCAATGCGCCAACCCCGCGTGACCTCATCGGCACCGCTTTTCTCGCTTATGACGCCCAGTTGATGAGCCAGATCGCGACTATCCTGGGCAAAGCGGCTGATGCGGCCCGTTATGAGCAGCTCTGGCAGGAAGTCCGAGAGGCATTTCAGCAGCGCTACCTTGTCGGTGGTACGGCGCCGGATACGAGCGTGCAGCCATCGGAAATGCGCCAGCAGATGGAGATGGCTGACGCCATTTCGCAGGGTAACCTGGAAAAGGTGGATTACGGCCCCGTCGAATCCAAGGTTTTTAATACCGATCTGTTCACGCCGAATCAGACGGCTTATGTCCTGGCGCTGCACTTTGAGCTGCTGCCAGAGGAACTCCGGCCGGTTGCCACCGCCGAACTCGTCGCAGATATCGAGCGGCGCGGTATGCATCTGTCAACCGGCTTTGTTGGCGCCCCCTATCTGCCGCACGTACTCAGCGCCAACGGCCGGACCGATGTCGCTTACGCGCTGCTGAAGCAGACCAGCTGGCCTTCCTGGCTCTACTCTGTCACCCAGGGCGGTACGACGATCTGGGAACGCTGGGATGGCTGGACCGAGGAAAATGGCTTCCAGAGCCCGGAGATGAACTCGTTTAACCATTACGCTTACGGTTCAATTGGCGCCTGGCTTTACAACACCGTGGCCGGGATTGAGATCGATCCGGCCGAGCCAGGTTACAAACATATCTTGCTGGCGCCGCAACCGGGTGGGGGGCTGACCCAGGCATACGGACGGTTGCGGACCCTCTACGGCGAGCTTCTGTCCCAATGGCAATTGGCAGATGGTCAATTTACCTGGACAATCATTGTTCCGCCCAATACTCGAGCCACGGCAACCTTGCCCGCCGCCATACAGGGGGCGGCGCGGCTGAATGATGAGGCTGTCAGTGGCACGACTTTTGAACTTAAGGCTGGCACGCACCAGTTTGTGGTGGCGTAAGGCCGGCCTGGACGACGCAAACTGGAGAAATCTATGTCTAAATCCAAACCCAATATTGTGTTGATCGCCATCGATTCGTTGCTGGCCGATCATATGAGCTGCTACGGCTATGAGCGGCAAACGACGCCCTTTATCGATCGCTTTGCTCAGGATGGGACGCTTTTTGAACGGACCTACAGCGCCCACATCCCTACCACCAGCGCCTACGCCTCGATGCTGACCGGCCTGGATTGCTTTGGCACCCAGGTTGTGGCTTTGCGCCATAAGGGCGGCCTGCGCCAGGACATGAAGACGTTGCCAGAGATGCTGCGCGACGAAGGCTACAACACCACCTGCGTCGGCTTCACTGGCAACCCCAGCTCGCGCGGCTTTGACACCTACCTGGATTACCAGGCCTGGGGCAGTTGGGAAGAAGGGCGGCTACCCAAGGCGCAATACCTCAACGATGTCACGCTGCCAGAACTTGACCGGCTTTGTGACGAGGACAAGCCATTTTTCCTTTTCCTGCGCCACATGGATCCGCACGCGCCCTACCTGCCGCCGGCGCCATTTGAGCGGATGTTTTATCACGGCGACGAGACTGATCCGGAAAACAAATCGATGGAGCCAGTCCTGGCTTTTAAGCCGTTCCGCGACTTCCTGGCCAGCTGGTTGCCGCCGGGCATCAGCGACAAGGATTACGTGATTGCCCAGTACGATGGGGCGATCGCCTACATGGACGCCTGCATCCAGAGCATTTTTACGGCGCTGGAAGCGCGGGGTGTCATGGATGAGACGATCGTCGTGTTGAATGGGGATCATGGGGAGACGCTGTATGACCATGATTGTTTCTTTGACCATCATGGGATTTACGATGTGACCTTGCACGTGCCGTTGATCATTCGTTATCCGGGCAAGGTACCGGCCGGTCAACGGGTCGCCGGTTTCAACCAGCACAAGGACCTGGTGCCCACCATCATGGAGCTGGCCGGCATTGACACCGGCATTGCTTATGACGGGCGTTCCCTGATGCAACTGGTCAACGGCGAGGCGGACTCCTTCGAAAGCGAGTTTTACATCACCGAATGTACCTGGATGCGCAAACATGGCTGGCGCACACCTCATTGGAAGCTGATCATTGCCCTGGAGCCCGATTTCCACTTCAAACCCGAGATCGAGCTGTACAACCTGGTCGAGGATCCGGACGAAAACAATAACCTGGCCGAGAGCGAACCAGAGATGGTGGCCCTGCTGAAAGGGCGGATGGATGCCTGGATCGCTAAGCGGGAACAGGAGACCGGCAAGCCTAACCCGATGCATCATCAGGGAGATTGGCACGGCCATGAAGGGCTGGGACCGTTTACAAGCTCGCAGCAGGCGTATGACACGCTCCACATCGGTTCAGCCAGCCAGGCGCGCCGCTTGCAGGCGCGGGAAGCCCAGGAAAAGGCTGAGGCTGAGAAAAAAGATTAACGAACAGGTGGTTTCGGGTGAGCGAGCCGTCAGGTTCGCCCACCACCATTTTTCAGGAGAAAAACAATGCCATTAAATGTAGCTGTAGTTGGCCTCGGTAACATCGGCAACAACCATGCCAATGTCTATTCAGCCCACCCGGACGTTCGCCTGGTGGCGGTCTGTGACATCATCCCGGAGCGGGCTGATAAAGCGTCGGAAAAGCACGACACCCATGTCTTTTATTCGGTGCAGGATATGCTGGCCAGCGGCATCCAGATTGATGCGGTCAGCGTCTGTTCGGCCGGTGAGGAAAATGGCGGCGACCATTACAAGCCGACCATGGAGCTATTGGAAGCGGGCATCCCTGTCCTCGGCGAAAAACCGATCTCCAATCGGCTGCATGAAGCCCGTGAGATGGTCGCCAAGGCCAAAGAGAAAGGGGTTCGCTACGGCGTCAATCTCAACCACCGCTTCACCCCGGCGGCCAAGCGGGCCAAAGAGTGGGTGGACGCCGGCCGGCTCGGCGAGCTCAACATCGTCAACATGACGATGTGGATCAACAACCCGAACGAGACCTCGCCCCATTTCCACATGCGCGCCCTGCATCCCCATTCCTTTGATGTGATGCGCTATTTCTGCGGCGAAGTCAGCAAGGTGCAGGCGTTCTTCAAAAAAGGGAAGGGGCGCAAGATCTGGTCCAACGTCCAGGTCAATCTGCTGTATGAGAACGGCATTATCGGTCACCTGACTGGCAGTTACGACGCTAACTTCGGCGCCGCCGGCACCTACGGGCTGGAGACGCTGGAGGTGGTCGGTTCGGATGGCCGCTTTGTGCTGAAAGATGCCTGTGAGCACCTGACTTACTATCCTCGCTTCAGCCGCGAAGTCGAATCTTATGATTACATCGGCGGCATGAAGCATTTTGGCGAGACGTTTGGCAGCCGCATCGGCAAATGGGTTGAGGACAACCTGGCCGAAGTGGCGCCGGAAGATGTAGATGCCTCCGGCGAGGATGCGCTCAAAGTCCAGACCATCATCGAAGCCTGTATCGAATCCTGGGATACCGGCCAGATCGTGACGCTGTAACCGAGGGGATGCGATGTCGCTGATTACCATAATCGGCCGGGGCCATTCCGGGACCCGGGCGATTTCTCATACCCTTTATGGCAGTGGCGTGTTTATGGGCCGGACGATCAATGCGTCCGGCGATATGGTGCCGCCGGGCGACATGTATGATGCCTGCCGGGTTTTTGCCAAACAGGTGCGCTGGCTGGGTGATCTGAACTGGGATTTTAGCGCTGCCCATGAGGCGGAGATCGATCCGGAGTTTACCGAACTGATCAAACGCTATCTGGAGCCGGTCCTGGCCCGCGATGTGAAGCATAAAGGCTGGAAGATCCCGGAAACGACGCTTGTTTACCCCTGGATCATCCGCATGTTCCCCCAGATCAAATACATCTTCTGGATTCGCAATCCGCGCGACTGCATCCTCAGCGGCCACCTGACCGATGATATGAGCCGTTTCGGCATCGAGTATCCGCCGACTGAGGATGAGCGGCTGCGCCGGGCCATCTCCTGGAAATACCAGTATGACCTGGTCAAAAGTACGCCGAAGCCGGCGCATTGGCTCGAAGTCCGCTTTGAGGATTTTGTCCTCAATCAGGAAGAGACACTAGAACGGCTGGAGGATTTCCTGGAGATGAAACTGGCGCGGATCATCGTCCGGCCGGATGCGGTCGAACGTTACCGGCAGGATGATGGGGTGAATTATTTCGACTTTTTTGCGCCGGCCATGCGGGAGTACGGTTACGAAATCCCGTAGACCCGGGGCAACGCATTCTGAAGGATAAAATCATGCAAAGAGTAGCAGTTATTGGCCTCGGTCCGATTGGGAACCGTCATTGCGACATGTACCAGGCTGACGAACTGGCTGACCTGGTCGGCGTCTGCGATATCATCAAGGAGCGGGCCGACGCGGCGGCTGCCCGGCTGGGTGTCCCCGCCTTCTACAGCGTGCCCGAGATGCTCAAGGCGCTGGCGCCGGACGTCTGCAGCGTGGCCACCGGCGGCGAAGAGTACGGCAGCGACCATTACGAGCCAACCATGCAGGCGCTGGAAGGCGGCTGTCACGTCCTCGGCGAGAAGCCGATCTCCAACGTCATCGAAGAGGCCGAGGAGATGGTGGCCACGGCGGCCAAACACAACCGTTGCTACGCCATCAATCTGAACCATCGCTTTACGCCGGCGGCGCGCATTGCCAAACAATGGGTGGACGAAGGGCGGCTGGGCCACATGTTGTTCGTCAACATGGCGATGTGGATCATGAATCCGCGCGAGAGCTCACCCTACTTTCAGCTCAAAGCGTTGCATCCGCACACGGTGGATGTCATGCGCTACTACTGCGGTGATATCGAGGCGGTGCAATGTTTTGCCACCAAGGCGCCGGGCCGCAAGATCTGGTCGACGGCCCAGTTCAACATGCGCTTCAAGAACGGGGTGGTCGGCTCGCTGACCGGCAGCTACGACATTGAGCGGGGCCATCCGATGGAGCGCTGCGAAGTGGCTGGCACGGGCGGGCGTTTTGTGCTGGAAGATATGTTTAGAGAGCTGACGTTGTATCCGGCCGGTAATCTGCAAAAAACAGTCTACACCGACCCGGTCTTCGGCGGCTTCCACAACTTCCCCAACACCTTCAAAAGCCGTATCCACGCCTTCCTGGAACAGGTTGACGCCGGCGTAGCGCCGGAGGACATCGACGGCTCCGGCGCTGATGGGCTGGCGGCGCAGAAAGTGCTGGCCGCCGCCATCGAATCGCTGGAAACCGAGACCGTGGTATACGTTAAATAAAAACTGAGGTGATGACAACATGAAATACGCCCGACTGGGAAAAAGTGGTCTGAAAGTTTCCCGCATCTGCCTGGGGATGATGACCTACGGCTCCACGAGCTGGCGTGAATGGGTGCTTGACGAAGAGGCTTGTGATGCCCACGTCAAACGAGCTCTTGAGTTAGGCATTAACTTTTTTGACACCGCCAATATGTACTCCATTGGCGTGAGCGAAGAGATGACCGGCCGGGCGCTCAAGAAGTACGCCCGCCGGGATGAAGTTGTCCTGGCGACCAAGGTCTACAACCGGATGTCCGATGATCCCAATGGGGCCGGGTTGTCACGTAAACATATCATGGCCCAGGCCGATGCCTCGCTACGCCGGCTGGGCACGGATTACATCGATCTCTACCAGATCCATCGCTGGGATTATGAGACACCGATCGAGGAGACGCTGGAAGCGCTTCATGATCTCATCAAGGCTGGCAAGGTGCGCTACATCGGCGCATCCAGCATGTGGGCCTGGCAGTTCGCCAAAGCGCTCTACACGGCCGACAAGCATGGCTGGAGTCGCTTCGTCTCGATGCAAAATCATTACAACCTGGTCTACCGGGAAGAAGAGCGCGAGATGAACCCGCTCTGCGTCGAGGAAGGGATCGGCATCATACCGTGGAGCCCGCTGGCGCGCGGCGTAACCACTGGTGGTCGTACCCGCGAAGGGGCGCAAACGGCCCGTAGCCAGAAAGATGATTACGGCACGTCTATCTACAACCGGGATGAGGATTTTGATGTTGGCGACGCGGTTGCGACCGTCGCCCAGGCCAAAGGGGTTTCCCGGGCCCAGGTGGCGCTGGCCTGGCTGCTCAGCAAGCCCAGTCTGACCGCCCCCATCATCGGGACGACCAAACTATCTCACCTGGAAGATGCGGTTGGCGCGGTAGATATCACCCTGACGGCTGACGAGATCGCCATGCTAGAAGCGCCCTATCGGCCCCATCCTATTTTGGGTCATGCCTGAGGTTAAAGAGAGGAAATCTGATGAAATTAGGTGCAAATTCTGTGTTATTCGGCGGTTATGATATGGAGACCGCCTTCAAATATATCGCGATGGCCGGCTATGACGGCATTGAGATCTCGGCCATTCCGCGCATGAGCGAACATCTGGTGCTGGAGCGCTGGCAGGAGATCGTGCCGGAGATCAAGCGGCTGTCCGGCGAATATGGGCTCGAGTTGCTGGCTATGGAACAACCCTCCCAGGACTCGGAGCGGATGGAGTTGGCGATGCAGGCGGCTGTCGAAGCAGGTATTCCCATCATCAACTGCGGTCCCGGCGGCAAAACTGATGAGGAAGGCAGCCTGCAACAGTCGATTGATTCGCTGGGCAACCTGGCCACAATGGCCGAGAAGTATGGCGTCATCCTCTGCGTCAAAGCGCATGTTGGTGCGGCGATTTACAACACGCCGACCACCCTGCAGCTGATGGAGGCGATCAGTTCGCCCAACTTTGGCATCGACATGGACCCATCCCACATTCACCGGGCCAACGAGAACCCGGTGGAAGCGGTGGCGGCTGTTCTGTCGCGGGTGAAACATCTGCACATTCGCGATTGTCTGGGCCGCCAGCATGGTCCGGGCAAGCCGGAAGATCAGGCCAACGGGCGCGGCGACATCGACCTGGTTGGTTTCTTCCGGGTGCTGCATGAGCATGGTTATGAAGGGCCGGTTGACCTCGAGGTGATTGGCGCCAAAGAGTACACCATCGCTCAATGCGCGGTCATCGCGGCTGAGGCGCGCGGCCACATGCAGGCCAGCCTGCAGGCGTGCGGCGCGCGCTAGTCGGTTTCAGCTTAGCGGCAATTGAATATCAACTTGTGTGCCGGGGCTGAGCCGGTGCAGGCTGATCTGGCCACCATGGCTTTGGATGATCGCCTGCACGATGGCCAGCCCCAGCCCGTTGCCGGGGTAATCAGCGCTATTGCGGCCGCGGTGGAAGCGACTGAACAGGTAGGGCATGTCCTCTTCGGGGATACCGATGCCGCTGTCAGTGACGGTTAGCTGGGCCTGATTGTTTGCTTTTGCCAGGCTGAGGTGGATGGCGCCACCGGCCGGTGTAAATTTCAACGCGTTATCCAGCACGTTCTGCACCGCCTGCCGCAACCGTAATGGCGAACCCCACACCGGCACCTTATGCCCAGGTAGCGCCAGCGCAAACTGAACCTCCCGCTGCTC
This sequence comes from Ardenticatenales bacterium, assembly GCA_020634575.1. The sequence goes on from JACKBM010000014.1 coordinate 54,340, forward strand.
AGCCCGCGAGGCAAAAGGTTCCGCCAACTCTCGCAACATCTGATCCAGGTCGACCAACTCCTTTTCCTTCTCTGTGCGCGCTTCGATGCGCGACAAATCCAGCAGGCTGTTGGAGAGCGTCTGTAAACGAACCGCCTGGCCCTGGGCCCGCTCAATTTTGGCTGCTTGGGCCGGCGCCAGCCGGGTTTGGTCCAGGCTTTGCAGGTCAGTTTGCAGGGCGGTTAGCGGCGTGTGCAGCTCATGGGCGGCGTCGGCGATGAACTGGCGCAAGGTCATGATCGTTTGCTCAACCTGCTCCGCCATCTGGTTAAAACTGTGACCTAATTGGCCCAGCTCATTTGCCGACTGAAGCTCAGTTCGCACCGCCAGGTCGCCTTCAGCCATCCGGGTTGTCGCCGCTGTCAGTTTGAGCAGCGGCTGAACCAGCTGGCGGCTGGCCAGCCAGCCAGCCGTGCCTGCCAGCAAGGCCGCCAGCACGAGCGCCAACAGCCAGCTCCAGAAGACCGTCTGCAGGATTTCCCGGCCATAGGCGGGCCCCTGCGACAGCTCGACCAACCCCAGCAAGGCGCCATCTTCGGCCCGGATCGGCTGCTTCACAACCAGGTTGGATAATGTGGCTACGGTGCCATCAGCATTGACAAAACCAAAGCCGAACTGCGTGCCCACGACAGGCAACGCCCCACTGACTGTCTCGCGTGTTATCGTTGTTGTCCGCGTGATGGTGCCATCCGGGCCAACAGTCTCTTCCTCCAGGACAAATTCGCGCTCCTCGACCTGGGCGGATCCTGGTGGCGCGGCCAGTACCTCTTCTTCAATCTGCGAGCCCAGAAACGGCGATTCAATCACGATCGTCGATTCGGAACTGCTGAAGGGGGCGGCGCCCGCAAAGGTCTGTTCCACGCCGTCGATATTCACCGTCATGGCGATTTCCGTGTTGGCGTCGTTGATGCGGGGGTCGCCGGAGTCGGCCAGCAAGAGGCCACTGTCCGGCGACAGAACGCGCACCCGGGTTTGCGACAGAAAGGCCAGCCCCTTGATGGTGGCCTGGAGTTCGCCGACGTCCAGGTCGGCAAAGTAGGGAATCAGGTGCTCGCTGATGGATTGGGCGTTGCCATCCAGATAAGCCAGCTCCTGCTGCCGGTAATATTCCTGCAGCAGCAGGAGCAGGGCGGCGCCCAGGGCCAGGATGGCCAACAGGGCGACCGCCGCGTAGCTCAGGGGCAAACGCCAGCGCAATGATTTGGGTATCATCTCATTCCAGTTTTGCCCGCAGCCGGGCGCTATTGCTCATCGTTCCGGCGAGTATACCAGCAGATCGGCCACTAACCGGTCGCCGCGCCGGCTGCCCCAGGCGGAGATGTAGGTGAGTTCATCAACCTCGGCCAGGGAGTCCATGGGTCGGATTATCTGTGGCACGGGGCCGGTCGTGCCTGCCACAATCGTTTCATCTCGAAAAATCAACGTCTCATGGTGAGTCACTACCTCGATTTCCACGCCGTCGTGGGAGGCGACAATCCGGCGCTGCGGGTCGTTCATGTCCACATTCATATGGACTGTGCCGGTGCCGATAATCAGCGTATTGTCTTCACGGCGGACAAAGATGCCACGGGCCTCGGGCTCCCGTGCCGGCAACTCGGCGGCGGGGATAACCCGGTTGGGCAGGCTGACGGCAGCGCTATCATCGCGCAACTGAACCAGCGGTTCTGATTCGGCCGGATTGGGGTTTTCCTGCTGGCTGCTCAGCTGGCGGGCGGCGACAAAGACGGCGCCCGCCAACAAACCGAGCAACAGGATAACCAGCCCGACGGCCCGCCCTTTCATCAACGTGTCTCCGAAAAGACAATGACCTGGGCAATCACCCGGTCGCCGCGCCGTTCCCCCCAGGCCGAAAGTGAGGCGCCCTTGCTCAGTTCCGCTGGTTGGTCTACCGGGCGGACGACCTGCTGGAGCGTTTGCTCTTTCGATTCTGATGACTCAAAACTCACGTCTGTGATGTCCTGGTAGAAAATGGTGTCAGCGGTGACGACGACTTCCACTTCCGGGCCGCTATGGTCGACGGCGACCTGGGACTCGCCGTTGATGACCTGGACATTGACGCTTGTAGAGCCGGTGCCCACAAAATAGCTGTTGTCTTCCTGGCGCAGGAAGACGCCGCCGGTGGCAAATTCGTCGGTTGGCAGCTCGGCAGACGGCAGGATGACGGTTTTGACGGTGACCGGGCTGCCGCTGCCGTCATCATAGACGTCCTCGAACACCTGGGCACCGGCCGGTAAATCCGCCGGCGCCTCAGCCGTCAACAGCCGCACCGCCGTGAAAGCCCCGGCGCCCAAGACTACGACGACTGCCAGAAGCCCCAGAACCAACCAGAGGACACGACGGCTGCCACCTGTTTTCTTAATTTCTGCACTTTCCATCTTGTTTTTCTCCATTTTTACTCGTAACGTAACGCTTCAATTGGATCGAGGCGGGCGGCGCGGACCGCCGGGTAGAGGCCAAAGATCAGCCCGGTTAACACGGCCACGCCAAAGGCCAGCGGAATGCTGCGCGGATCCAGCAAGGCCACGCCCCGGTTGAGGGAAGCCGCCAGCGGCACCGACAAAATGCCGGTCGCCGTGCCCAATAGCCCGCCGGCGGCGCTGATCAGCACCGCCTCCAGCAGAAACTGGCGCACAATGTCACCCTGCTGCGCCCCCACCGCCAGGCGAACGCCGATCTCGCGGGTGCGCTCGGTCACACTCACCAGCATCACATTCATGATGCCGATGCCGCCGACAACCAGCGAGACCGTGGCCATCGCCGCCAGCAGGAAGGCAAAGGTACGGGCGGCGGCCTGCTGGGCGCCCAGGATTTCCTGGCGGGTGGTTAATTCAAAGTCATCCTCGTAATCGCCCAGTTCGTTCCGGCCGATGCCGTGCCGTTCACGCAGATAGTCAATAATCTGCTGCCGCGCCGCGGCCATTTCGTTCTCGTCGCTGACCCGGGCGATGATGTCGACGGAAGGCTCCTCGTCGAACAGGTTCAGGATGGCGCTGCTGATCGGCATATGGAGCGCCTCGTTGGGCCGTAGCTGGTTACGCAGGCTGGGATTGATTACTTCCAGCTCGGCCAGTACGCCGATGACCAGGCATTTACGCCGGTTGACCCAGATCAGCTCATCCAGGGGCGGGTCGCCCTCGAACAGGTCGGTGGCGGTTTTGTGGCCCAGGACGCAGACATCGGCGTTGGCGCTGACTTCGGCCTGGGTAAAGTAGCGGCCGCTGGCCAGGAATTGTTGGGGCGTGAGGGGGGCGTCAATTGGCCGGTTCATGGGTTGCACCTGCCCCTCGCTTACCATGTTGGCCAGCCCATCCGCCGTCGTCCCCTGAATGTTCATGTCCAGCACGTTGTAATCCCGCCGGATTTTGCCCTGGCCGCCCACGGACATGTTGACCCGCTCAATGAGCGACAACGTGCCCGGCATCTCCAGGCCGTCGGCAAACGAGAGCACGGCCCCCACCGGAACCAGCTCGCCCTGGTCGATCTTTTCCTTGACCGTTACCTGGACCATGTCAGAGCCGAGGTAGCGGAAGTTGGCGTCCACGGCTGCGCGAGCGCCATTGCCCAGCGCCAGCATGCTGATCACCGAGGCCACGCCAATGACGATGCCCAGGGTGGTCAGGGTGGCGCGCAGCTTGTTACCCAGGATGCCGTTCCAGGCAGTCAGACAGGCGTTGAGGAAGGTCATGTGCCCGCAACCTCCGTAGGGACCGGCCGGATCTCCTCGCGGCTGATGGCGCCATCGTGTAAATAGAGGATGCGGCGGCTTTGCCGGGCGACGTCCGGGTCGTGGGTGACGAGGATGATGGTTCGGCCGGCGCCGTTCTCGCCGGGCTCCAGGTTCAGTTCTGTCAACAGGCTCATGATGTCAGCGCCGGTCTGGCTGTCCAGGTTGCCGGTGGGTTCGTCTGCCAGGATGATGGCCGGGTTCGCGACCAGGGCCCGGGCGATGGCCACCCGCTGGCGTTGCCCGCCGGAGAGTTCGGTCGGCCGATGGCTGAGCCGGTCGGCCAGCCCCACTCGCGCCAGCGCCGCCGCGGCTCGCTCACGCGTGTCGCGCTGCCGGCCGCTGTATTGCAGCGGCAGCATCACGTTGGCCAGCGCGGTCAGGCGGGGCAGCAAATTAAAAGTCTGGAAGACAAAACCGATCTGTTGGTTGCGAATGACAGCCCGCTGCCGCCGCGAGAGCTGGCCCACGGCAGCGCCGGCCAGCCAGTACTGGCCGCTGGTGGGGGAGTCGAGGCAGCCCAGCAAATGCATCAGCGTTGATTTGCCGCTGCCGGAGGGGCCCATCAGGGCGACAAACTCGCCGGCTTCGACCTGAAACGAGACGCCGCGCAGGGCGTGGACCAGCTGGTCGCCCATCTGGTATTGTCGCGTCAGACCGTCCACCTGGATGACGGCGCTCATTCGGCCACCACCTCGTCGCCCGGCTGCAAGCCGCTCAGGATAGCGACAAAGACATCACCACGGAGTCCCACGCCGATTTCCTGTTCCAGTTGCTGGCCATTCTGCCAGAGCGTCACGGTGGCGGTGCCATCGGAGCGGGGCCGGACCAGGGTGCGGGGCAGGCGGATGGTGTCGGGTTCTGCGGCGATGATGATGGAGGCGTCGACGGTCATGCCGGGGTAGACACCGGCCGGTAAAGCCTCGTCCAGCGCAATGTAAACATGGTAGAGCGGCCGGGCCTCGCCCGTGACCCGCTGCGGCACCAGCCGGTCCACGCGGCCGCGGATGGCCAGATCCGGCCGGGCGTCAAAGAATAGCTCCGCAGTCTGGCCCAATTCAACATCGGCCAGATCCTCTTCGATCACCGTGGTGCGCACCTCGCCCTGGCCCGGGTCTGCCAGCAAGACCAGGTTGGTGCCGGGGCCAACGGCCTCGCCGGCGGTGGCCAAGACCTCGAGGACAACGCCAGCAAACGGCGCTCTCAGGACGGTGGCGTCCAGATCAGCCTGGGCCTGGGCGACGGCAATCTCCAGCAATGGATCGACACCCACCCCGCGCAGATAGTCGACGGTCAGGTTGGCTTGAGCCAGCTCCGTCTGCTGCGCTTCTACCTGCTGCCCGACCGCCCAGCGCTGATTGAGGACGGCGTTGTACTCCGCTTCAGCGATCTGGCGGCTGGCGATCATGTGCTGCCACTCGAGCCGGTACGCTTCCGCCACATCCGGCGGTTCCCAAGGACGGTCCAGGGCGTTGTGATAGGCAGTTTCCGCGCGAGCTTCCGCCTCACGCGCCAGTTGCAGATTGATTTCGGCGCTGGTCAGGAGGGGGTATTGCGCCTGGGTGGAGCCGACGAGCGCTTCACTGCTGGCGGCGGCCAGCTCCGCTTCAGAAAGCTGCTGGGCCAGGGCGGCCTGGGCGGCGGCCAGTTCCAGCTCGGCGACGTGGAGCGCGTTTTCGTAGGGCGCGGCCTCGACGCGGGCGATGATGTCGCCGGCCGCCACCGCTGTGCCGGGGCGCACCGCCAGTTCCACCAGCCGGCCGGCCACCGCCATCCCCAGCATCTCCTGCCGGGTGCCGACCAACTGGCCGGGCGCCGTTACCGTGCGCTGCACATCGCCCTGAGTGACGGCAATTGTCACCGGCGCCGTCGGGGTCGCCGGGAGTTCCGTTTGCCCGGATTGATATCCCCAGTAACCCGCGCCGGCGATTAACCCCAGGGTCAGTAGCACGCCCGCTACAGCTAACCATCGTTTCATCTTAACCCCTCCCCCCGTCATTTCGAGCGCTGCTTACGTCACCAACACGCCCAACCGGCCGGAGCGAGAAATCTCTACCACCAGCTGCGTCCCGTGCTGGCCCACTGGCTTTCAGTGGCCGGCGGGTTGACAACATAGGTGTAGAGATTTCTCGCTCGCTCTGGAGGAGTGCCTTAGTGGCATAGGCAGCGCTCGAAATGACGGTGTTACCAAGCATGCCTGTAGACTAGGCGGGCCGGGTTGTCGTCAGGTTGTGGGGGGATTGCGGTACGGCAATCTCAGGTTGCGGTTCGGTAACCTGGGGTTCAGGCGACCAGCCGGTAGCCGATGCCGGGCACGGTCAGGATGAGCGTCGGCTGGCTGGGTTCCAATTCCACCTTTTCGCGCAGGCGGCGGATGTGGACATTGACGGTGCGTTCGTCTTCGATGGTTGCATCATAACCCCAGGCACCCTCCAGGATCTGGGTCCGGCTGAGCGCCTGGTCAGGGTGACGGGCCAGGAAGACAAAAAGACGGAACTCGGTCGGGGTGAGATCCAGGGAGGCGGCGCCCCGCCGGACCTGGCTGCGGTCCAGATCCACGACCAGGTCGCCCACAAAAAGCTGGTCACTTTGGGCGGTGGGGGCCAGTTCGCCGTAAGCGCGGCGCAGGAGGGCGCGGATGCGGGAGAGCAGTTCGCGCAGGGCGTAAGGTTTGGTGACGTAATCGTCAGCCCCCATTTCCAGGCCCAGGACCTTGTCCATCTCCTCCTGCCGGGCCGTCAGCATCAGGATGGGCTGGCGCTGGCCGGCCTGGCGCAGGCGACGGCAAAAGTCGAAGCCGGAGCCATCCGGCAGCCGCACATCCAGGATGATGAGGTGGGGGAGTTGCTCCCGGGTCAGACGTAGCCCTTCTTCGCCCAGTTTGGTCCAGAGAACCGGGTAGCCTTCTTCGCTCAGCGCCTCGCGCAGACTGGTGGCGATGGCGGCATCGTCTTCGACCAGGAGAATAGTTTGTCCTTGCATGGTCAACAATCATAACAAGCGGGGGGAGGCTCTGGCAAACTGCCGAAGGCCGCCCCCAAACCACCTATCGCTTCGCGTAGTGAGAGAAGCAGCCTGCACAGCATGATCAAAGGGGCTGGTGATGTGGTTCAGGCCAGGGAACAGTTTGAGCTACTGACAGACATCAGGGTAAGGAAAGAGTAGGGGCTAGGCGCCTGGGTGTGGCGCTGGCCATTCACCCAGATGTCTGCACCAGGCGCCTCGCCCCTACGGCTTATGTCTACAGCTGAGGCTTTGAAAATGGCCGCTTGACAGGCCTCCGACCTCTAGCCAGCAGCCCGACGGACCGTCAGCGTGTCCAGATCAAACTCATAGCGGTCCAGGAACTGGAGATCTTCAGGCGGTGAGATTTCGGGACCGATGCAGTAAGCAGTCAGGTTGATGGCAAACGTCTCGGGCGAGATCCATTTGCCGGCGTCGGCCGGGAAAAACCAGTACGGCTGGTCGGCGAGCTCAATGCCAAAGGAGTCCATATCCAGCCAGACATTGACGTCGGCGAGGTCCATGAAATAAAGGGTTCGATCCATAAAGCAGGCATCGCCAAAATCGGAGCCGGCGAGGGCGTTGAGGTAACGACCATCCGGTGAAATGTTCAGCCGGTTGATATTGAGGTCGGGGGCACTCAGATTGGTAAGGGCTGCGCTGGCAATGTCGTATTGCCAGGCGACATGGCCCGGCCAGGGTGGGCCGTCGGCGGCCGGGGGCAGCTCAGTCACAAAGAAGAGTTGTGTACCGGCCGGATGCCAAAGTAACTCCGTAATCGGGTTCTCCGCCTGCAGCAGTTCCTGGGCTGAACCATTTTCCGTCTGCCAGATCAGTCTGGTCCCGTCCTCGACCCAGGCACGCTGTGCCCCCTGGCTGGCAGCCAGGTCGCTGGCCTGAATGACAAAGCTGCCGCTCACCTGGTAAATATCATTGATGTACAGCGTCAGCTCATAAAAACCAGCTTCTAGACCGGCGCCCTCAAAATCGTAGACTGAAATATCGTTGACCAGGCCGGAGGCGCCATAATGGTCGACGTCCCAGTTTTCCTCGCGCACCAGCCATTCAACCCCGTCTTTGTGCCAGACACGACGCACAACATCGCCAGCGGTCATCTCCGCATATTGCCAGAAAGCAAATACTTCCTCCTGGCCATTCGCATAGTGAGTAACAGGGACACTATTTGCCACCGGCATAAAGTAAAGATCGAAGAAATGTCCCTGGGCGCCATTGACGGGCTCAGTAACCGGCGTCTCCGTTGCGACAGGCGTTGTTGGGCCGGCACCGGCTTCTGTTGGTGTCGGCTCGTTCGGTGAGGGATTGATATCGGTGGGGGCTGGCGATGGGTTGCCGTTGCCGGGCGCGGTGGGCACGACAAGCGGCGGGCCGGTAACTGTCGGCGTGTTGGTAAGCGCTTCGGAGCAGGCAGCCAATAGCAGAACAACAAAAAGAGCAGGGAGAAATAGGGTGGCACGTTTCATAGGGCTATTCTGCCATAGAATCCGGCCGGTCCGCCGGATGGCTTCGCTACGCTCGCTGGACGCTCAACCTGCGTCTGCCGGGAAGATGCGCCGGAATGCGCTATACTTGGCCTCATGTCCAGGCCAGCCTGGGCCCACAAAAAAGGATGAAGCGGATGGAATTGCCAAAGTACATTACCTTTGATTGTTATGGTACCTTGATCGATTTTGAGATCAACAAAGTCACCCTGGAAATCCTGGGTTCGCGCGCCGAGCAGCTGGCGGATGTGACCGCCTTTCTCAGTCGCTACAGCCGCATTCGCTTTGAAGAAGCTCAGGGAGAATATCTGCCCTATTCGGAGCTGCTGCGCGTTAGCACGCAAAAAGCGTGGGCGGAGCATGGTCTGGAATACCGGCCGGAAGATGGCGAAGCGATCGTCGCCGCCGTCCCTACCTGGGGACCTTTCCCGGATACGCAGACGGTCCTGTCCAGGTTGGCCGAGCATTGCAAGTTGGTCATCATCTCCAATGCCGAAGATGAGATGATCGCCCACAATGTTGCCAAAATTGGCGTCCCCTTCCATGCGGTCATCACGGCTGAACAGGCCCGTTCCTACAAACCGCAGCATGGTCCCTTCCTTTACGCGCTGGAGAAGCTGGGTTGCGAGCCGGCAGATATCCTGCACGCGGCCAACAGCTACACCTACGACATCATCCCCTGCAGCGAACTGGGCTGGCGGCGCGTCTGGATCAACCGGGGCGGCTGGCCCGGCGACCAGGCCAAACATGGCCCCTACGACGAGTTCCCGGACCTGAATGGCCTGTTGACTTTACTCGGACTGGCGTAACTGACGTCTACCTTTTTCAGAATAATGCTAGCGGTCTTCCGCCCGTCATGAGAACAGGGCGGAAGGCGAATATTAACCTATGCCTGAAACAATTTTTGAAATTGCCCTGGTATTGCTGCTGATTGTCCTGAATGGTCTTTTCGCCATGTCTGAATTGGCGCTGGTCTCGGCCCGGCCGATCCGGCTGCAACAGATGGCGCAACAGGGTAATCGAGGTGCGGTCGTGGCTCTGGAGCTGGCTGATAGCCCTAACCGGTTCCTGTCGACAGTGCAGGTGGGCATTACCCTGATTGGCATTCTGGCTGGTGCTTTTGGGGGCGCCAATATCGCCGGTGAGCTGGCCAACCTCATGGCATCCTGGCCCGGTATCGGCCGGTATGCCAATAGCATCAGCCTGGCGATCGTGGTTGGCGCCATCACTTTTCTATCGGTTGTTGTGGGCGAGCTGGTGCCCAAACGCATCGCCCTGGGCAACGCGGAACAGATCGCGGCCCTGGTGGCCCGTCCAATGGGGGCGCTGGCCCGGCTGGCTACCCCGGTTGTCAATTTGCTCGGCGGCGCCACTGACCTGACGTTGCGCTTGCTGGGTATACGGACTGTGACGGATGAGTCAGTCAATGAAGAAGAGATCCGCACCATGATCTCCCAGGGCGCCAAAGTAGGCGCGATTGATGAGGCCGAAAAAGAGATGGTCGACAGCATTTTTCGCCTCGGGGATCGACCGCTGGAAGCGATGATGACGCCGCGTCTGGAAATTGTCTGGCTGGATATTCATGCGTCAGAGGCGGAACTGCATGAGCTTATGCGCAGCACGCCGCACGGCCGGTATCCTGTTTGCGATGGTGATCTGGACCGTCTGTTGGGCATTCTCCAGGTGAAAGATTTGCTGACAGCCTCCCTGGCCGGTCAACCATTGGACATCCGGGCGGTGCTGCAGGAACCGTTGCTGGTCCCGGAGTCGCTGCCCGTCCTGAAAGCGTTGGAGCGGTTCAAGCAGAGCGGCCAGCATATGGCGCTGCTGTTTGACGAGTATGGCGGGATAGAGGGTCTGGTCACGTTAATCAACATCCTGGAAGCGATCGTAGGGGACATCCCGACAGAGACTGAAGTGATCGACCCACCGATTGTCCAGCGCCAGGATGGCACCTGGCTGGTAGATGGGTTGATCAGCAGCGATGATTTTAAGGAAGCATTTAACATTCGCCACCTGCCGGGTGAAGGCAAATATCAGACCCTGGCGGGCTATGTTCTGTTCATGATAGGCGACATTCCCACCACCGGCAGTTACTTTGACTGGGGCGGTTATCGCTTCGAGGTTGCTGATATGGATAGATATCGGGTGGACAAGCTGTTGTTACAGCGATTGCCGGAGGGAGAGGAACCGGCCGGTGAGGATGAGATCTGATCTGGTAGAACGAGCCATTATTCCTGACTTGAGGCTCGGATGTTATCCTGGCGGCAGAGGGAACACCCAGAATTTGTAGGTCGTAAATATTTCGTGACTTTCGCCCTGGTACCCATGGGCCGTCGTCTGGATTGAGAAACAGATAGAGGCGAATAGGCAGAATGATTTGTACCAGGCTGTAAGCGTGCGTTCGTAGCCGCGTTTCTCCAGCCACTGCTGCATTTCTTCCGGCGGGGCGTCACTCACACCAATAGTAGTCAGGATTGCGCCGTGCGGATAGACGCGCCTGAAGATTCTGTCATGATGGTCCACCGGGAAGGGACGGAGCGTATCAACCAGGGTAACAGTCAGATAGACAAGGCAAGTTAGGCACAGGGCTGCACTGAAGCGAAGGATTAAGCGACGAGCTGGTCTGGGCAAAACAGCGTTCATAGCAAACTCGCAGAGAAGGTGTTAATTGGGTATAAGCCAATTAAACACCTTCTCTACCAGTAGCACGCTACGCCTGTCAGACTTTCCGCCGCTGGTTTGCCAGCTATTGCTGCGGCAGCGCGAGGGTAACGGTCACAGCGCCGTCACCAAGAATCTTTTTCAATTCCTGAGCAGTAACATTTTCAATTCGACCCAGACGCGTGAAGTTCCAGGCATTGGGCGCGTAGTAAATCACCAACGAATTGCCCTGATACAGAATAATATCGCCGGCCTGCGCTGTTATCTGCTCGTCGTTGCGCGGCAAATGGATACCAAGTTGGCCCACTTTTTCCATACGTTCGTAGTCGCGCATATGGATGGTTATCGGGCCCTCGGCAAGCGCTGCTTTCAGCGCTTCTGCCGACGAGTTTTCCACGAGTGTTGCGGTCAGAAGGTGATCGCCAACTTGAATATTCATGCCATGTTTCTCAGCTGAATCTGGAGCGAATCGCCCGGGAAGCCATGGAGACCATTGTTTTCAGGTTCAATTCGCCGCCGTAAACCGGCATCATGCTGGCGTCGCCATAATCTTCGATCTGCTCTACGTTTTGCAGCACAGTCATATCGGCGTCAGAGATGGCAAAATCCACCGCCGCATTATTTTGCATATGGGCCGGATTGGCTGTCTTGGGCAGGGGCAGAAGTCCCAGCTGCAGGCAGTAGCGGATGCTGAGTTGGGGAACAGAAACAGCATACTTTTCGGCGATTTGGGCCACTGCCTGATTTTTCAGTAATTCGCCATGGGCAATGGGCGAATACGCCTCAACCAGGATTCCCTGAGACTGGGTGTACTGAATTAACTCTAGCGGCGTATTGCTGATGTGCGCCAATATCTGATTCACCATAGGCTTGACGGTGCAGGCAGCAAGAATGTTCTCGATGTCCACCTGTTCAAAGTTGGAAACGCCGATGGCCCGCAATTTACCGGCACTATAGGCGTCTTCCAGCGCTCGCCATGCTTCGCGGTTGCCCTCGAAATAGCGATCTTCGCCCCGGAATTTGCGCCACGGTTGGGGGCTGTGAATGATCATCAGGTCGATATAATCAAGCCCCATTGTCTGCAGGGATTGATCAATGGCGGCAACGGCCTTCTGGTACGACTTCACTTCGGCCGCAAGTTTTGTGGTGACGAACCAATCCTTGCGGTCCACACCACTCGCTCTGAGTCCCTCGCCAACACCTTTTTCATTTTGATAGGCCTGGGCCGTATCAATGTGGCGATAACCAAGGCTGGCCGCATCCTTAACGGCCTGAATGACATCTTTATCGCTGATAAACCAGGTTCCGAGACCCAGTTTGGGGATTTCTACCCCATTGGCCAGCGTAAACTTTTCTTCCAGAATCATGATTAACTTCTCCAATATCCCATTCAATCCATCTGCTTTGGGCAGAGTGAATCCGTTTATTGCCAGCAGTTCAGCATGGCTTAATGGGACCTAATTAGACTGGTATTGTTCGTCGCTCACGTGTTCCAGCCATTCAACCGCTTTACCGTCGAGCGCTTCCTGAATAGCGATATGGGTTACCGAGGTGGCAGGCGCCGCGCCATGCCAATGTTTTTCGCCTGGCGCAAACTGAACCACATCGCCGGGATATATCGCTTCGATAGGACCGTCCCAGCGTTGGACCCGGCCGGCGCCGGCGGTCACGATCAATGTCTGTCCCAGCGGATGGGTGTGCCAGGCAGTGCGTGCCCCGGGTTCAAACGTAACGCTGGCGCCACCCGCCCGCGCTGATTCAATCGGGTTGAATAATGGATCGATCCGTACTGTGCCAGTAAACCAGGCGTCAGGTCCTGGGATGGAAGCCTGGGTGCCGTTTTTCTTAATTTCCATGATGAATTTACCTCCAATCGGTCAGACGAATGTGTCTGATTTAATCTAGTTGCCATTTTAGGTCTTTAGGCAGGGGAAAGATTGTAGGATCTTCGACAATTCTTGTAAGATTTTCCAAGAATTCCCCCAGGACGGTTATTTTCCCGAAAGAAATTGTATAATCTTGCAGCAAGTCATTTGAATTAAGGAGAGGCTATCCAATGGATGTCCCCAAAAACAACAATGCGGAACGTCAGGCACTGCACCGGCAGTTGTTTCGCGAGGAACTTGTTGAACGAATTGGTCAGGCCATCACGCGTGATGGGGAGCGGCAGGTACTTGACGGCGTCTATCTCGCCCGTCTTTCGGCCCCTCTGGATAAAGTCTACAGCGTCCTTGAGCCATCCCTTTGCATCATTGCTCAGGGTAGCAAGGTCGTGTTCCTGGGTGACCGTCGCTATCAATATGATCCCTTCAACTATCTGCTCACGACTATTGAGCTGCCGAGAATCAGTCATGTTGTCGAGGCGTCCAGGGAAAAGCCTTACCTCAGCCTGAGAATGGTACTCGATCCCAATCTCGTCAGTTCGGTTATGATGGCCGCCGGCTACGTCATCAAGAAGAAAAACCTGAACGCAGAATCGACAACGGTGAGTCCCCTCAACGCAGAGTTGCTAGATGTCCTTGTGCGCCTTGTCAGGCTCATAGATAATCCGGGCGAGGCGGCCATGCTCGTGCCGCTCATCAAGCGCGAGATAATTTTTCGCCTCCTGGCAAGCGATCAGGCCGGGCAACTTGTCCATTTAACTGTTGCCGAAGGCTCTACAACATCGATGGCCTGGGCAGTTGAGCAGCTCCGGCAAGGGTTCGACAAGTCCATTCGCATGGAGGATCTGGCCCAGGAAGTTGGCATGAGCGTGTCCAGTTTTTATCAGCACTTTAAAGCTGTAACGGCCATGACGCCGCTGCAATTCCAGAAGCGGGTGCGTCTCCAGGAAGCCAGACGTCTGATGCTGGGCGAGGACCTCGATGCAACCAGCGCTGCTTATCAGGTCGGCTACAATGATGCCGCCTATTTTAGCCGGGAGTACAAAAGCCTTTTCGGCAACCCGCCCAAGCGGGATATCCAATTGTTACGGGCCGCGAATATAGGCGCGGCTGTCAATTGAGGCGCCGGCTTTTGCGGCTCCCGGCGCCAAATGCCATGGCTATGACCGGCAACACAATATTGGCCATGGCCTGGCTGGCTGGACGATCCGGCCGGAAGGACAGAACATGAAGATCTTGTTACAAGAGAACCCGCTGGCGCCAGACAATCGCGCCCCAGCTGATTTTAGCGCCCGCTACCGTGAGCGCCCGGCCTGGATTACGCCCGGGCAGCCAACAACCCCACCAGAAGTCACTGCCTTCCGCCTACAGTTTGACCTGCCCGCCGCGGCGACAATCCGTGTTCATCTCAGCGCGGATGAACGTTATCTCTTCTATCTTGATGGTCAACCGGTCGGGCGTGGCCCCGAACGAGGCTCAGACCAAGCCTGGTTTTATGAATCGCATGACCTGAGCCTGACGCGTGGGCGGCACACGATTGTCGTTTTGGTCTGGCAGATGGGCGCGCTGGGTCCACAGGCACAGATAGGTTTGGCCGGCGGTTTGTTGTTCGAGGCTGAGGGGCCGTATGCCGAGCTGCTTTCGACAAAATCGGCTGCCTGGCAAACCAAACCGGTGGCTGGGATCAGCTTCAGGCGCCCCGACATCCCCGTGCGCTCACCTTTTTTTGTCCAGCCTATTCAGATCTCGGACGGCGCCTCTTATCCCTGGGGTATCGAAACAGGGGCGGGCGCTGGCTGGGAACCGGCTATCGGCCGGCGCGAAGATATCGCGTTCCCCTTTGGTCTCTATCCAGTACACAGATTGCAGCCGGCGCTATTGCCCGACCAGATGGCCTCGCCCTGGCAGGGCGGACGCATCCGGCACGTATCAGCTGCAGCCTGGACCGACCCGCAAGCCGTCGTTGTATCTGCCGAGGCGAGCCTCCCTGCTGAGATGTCCGGCTGGCAAGCCTTACTGGACGAGACCAAATCCCTGGTGATTCCGGCACATACCCAGCGCCAGGTCATTATCGATCTGGAACAATATGTTTGCGCCTACCCACAGTTGCAGGTATCAGGCGGTAAGGCAAGCCGTATCACCATTGGTTGGGCGGAAGCCCTGCACCTGGATGCTTCCGGCAAGGAAAAGGGGCAGCGCGACGAAGTAGAAGGGCGAACCTTCATCGCCTTGTGCCGTGATGTCTGCCTGCCTGACGGCGGTGCACGGCGCCAGTTTGAACCGTTGTGGTGGCGCGCCGGGCGCTTTGTGCAACTGCTCATCGAAACAGGGGAAATGCCGCTGACAATTGAGGCATTTAATCTATTGGAGACCCGCTATCCACTGGAGATGACGAGCAAATTCAGCAGCAGTGACGCACGGTTGGACAGCGTCTTGCCGGTGATTTTGCGTGGGCTGCAAATGTGCGCGCACGAGACCTACATGGACTGTCCGTATTATGAACAGCTGATGTACATCGGCGATACGCGCCTGGAGGCGCTGATAACCTATGTCATCAGTCCTGATGATCGCCTGCCGCGTAAGGCTATCTTCCAGTATGAGCGGTCGCGCTTACCTGATGGGTTACCACAAGCGCGTTATCCAAGCCGTGATAGCCAGGTGATTGCGCCTTTCGCCCTATGGTGGATCGGCATGGTCTATGACTATGCAATGTGGCGCGGCGATCGCGCCTTCGTCGCCAGCATGCTCCCCGGTGTCCGCGCCGTACTGGATGGCTTTTTGGGACATGTGAATCGTGACAACTTGCTGCGGGCAGCGGCCGGCTGGAATTTCACAGATTGGACCTCGGGTTGGCCGATAGGGGTCCCGCCTGAGGGGTTTGACGGGGTGAGTGGCGTGCTGAATTGGCATCTGGTGTATGCCCTGGAGTTGGCTGCGCGCGTTGAAGCGTGGGCGGGTGAGGCGTTGCTGGCGCAACGGTGGCAGGGATGGCGAGACGCGATTGCCACAGCAGCCACGGCGCATTTCTGGGACGAGCAGCGGGGCCTCTTCGCCGATGATCTGGCGCACGCTAATTTCTCTGAGCATACTCAATGTCTGGCCCTTTTAGCCGGGGTGCTGGACGAGGCGATGCAGGCTCGTGTGGCTGAAGGTCTGCTTAACGACGGCTCTTTAACGCCCACAACGATCTATTTTTCGCACTACCTGTTTGAAACTTACTACTTGCTGCGGCAGCCAGACGCCTTTATGAAGCGGATGGCGCTATGGTTCGAGCTGCCGGCCCAGGGATTCAAGACCACGCCTGAACAGCCAGAGCCTTCACGTTCAGATTGCCATGGTTGGGGCGCCCATCCGCTATTTCATTATTTCGCGACGCTTTTGGGTATCCGGCCGGTTTCCTTTGCTTTCGAACAGGTTGTGATCGAGCCGATGGCGGGTCATCTGACGAGCCTGGCTGGGGAAATGGTTCACCCCAAAGGCCTTATCCAGGCAGCGCTGCACTTTGAGAATGATCGGGTCAGGGGCGACATCACGCTACCGGCCGGTTTAACCGGCACCTTCCGTTTTGCAGGCAAAACACAGCCTTTGGCGGCCGGCCGGCAGCAAATCGAGCTTTGAGTTCGGCGCTTTGTTGCCGGAACTGAACTGTTTTGCGTTTTCGGTAACTAGCCTACTCATCCCGTAACAATTCAGTGGCTCGCAAGCGGTTAACCAGCGACGAGGCCATGATGACGGTCACGAGCGCCGCTACCAGGACAGAGCCCACGATTAGCAGCAGCGAACGCCCCGGTAGCTGGAGCTGGGGCTCGAGGATAAACAGCGGCCGCAAAACCCGCACCAGGTAGTACGACATGCCGCAACCCACGAGCACGCCTACCACGCAGCCGGCGGCGGCTGCTGTCAGCGTCTCCGCCGCGATAAGGGTTCGGATAGCGGCCGGCGCCATCCCCTGGGCCCGCAGCGTGACATATTCGCGCCGGCGCTGCAGCAAAAGGCCAAAGACGAAGAGACCCACTGTCACCGCCCCCATCGCCAGTGAATAGCCCGAATCAAGCTTGAGCAGTCCGGCAATGTTGAGCGCCGCCAGGCTGGACTGATCCTGCGCCAGGGCGGAAAGCCTGGTCTCAATTTGCAGGGTGTCGCCGCTGCTTTGAGCGCTGCGCAGGTGGGCCACAGTCATTTGCAGCGCTGCGTCCGTCGGGTCAGAAAGCTGGGCCAGGAAAAAGGCTGGGCCTGTGGTCGGCACCATTTCTTCATGGCGCGCCAGGTTCATGAGCGCATCGGCGCCATCCGGGAAACCGGGTAGTCGTTCAAAGACACCGGTGAGGACCAGCTCTATCTCGACCTGCTCGCTGCTGCCACGGGCCAGCAGCACGCGCACGGTGTCCCCAACCTCAGCCTGCAAAAAGTCGGCCATTTCTACGCTCAGCAGGAGCGCGTCTGGTTGCCCGGCCAGCTGCGACAGCTCGCTGGCCGCACCGCTACCGGGAAAATGGGCATCCTGAAGGGGGGCGATCTGCGCGTACGTATCGGCGTCGACCGCCGCCAGATTAGCGACTTCAGAGGTTCGGTTGGAGCGCAAAATAACGTTGTGGACGCCAAAGATGACGGGCGTTACCCGCTTGACGCCCGGCACCATAAACGCGTCCGCGTCCGCTGAGCCGTAAAGGCGTTCGTTGCCAGGGCTGGGCCAAATCTTCAAGTCGGAGCCGACGATGAAGCGGGCATCAGCGATTTTGGCGCCGTCATACGAAGCGGCAAAGATGGCCAGGCTGGTGCCCAGGGCAATCACCATCCCCAGAATGACGGCCACATCGACGAGTACCCAAACGCGCCGCCGGATGCTCCTCTGGTACAGGAACTGGAGAGGTCGGGCCCCAATCGTCGACCCGTGTGCCTGGCCGCGCCTCAAGATGGCCGCCAGGCCGCGCCCGCCCAGCAAGGCGCCGGCCATCCAGGCCGCGATGGGTAGAACAAGCAGTTCAATGGGGAGGTCAACCGGCCGGCCCACATAAACCGAGCCAGGCATGCCCGCAAAGCCGCCCATTGCTGCCGTGATGCCTGTGGCAATCGCCAGGAGCAACAGCCCTGCCAGATCCAGCCGGTATTGCCACCAGGCCGGCGGCTCTGACCAGAGCCGCGCCTTCTCTTCGTTTATTTCATGATCGATGGAGCGCCGGCCGGTTACATACAGCGCACCGCCAGTCGCTAACAGCCCGGCCAGGGTCCCCAGCACAGCGGATGTCGCCAGACTTGTCAGCGCCGCTCGGCCCAGCGCAGCTGACCCGACCACGCTGACAGCCGTGCTGTAGCCCAGTACCACGCCAATAATCGCGCCCGTCAATGTGATTGTGCCGACGCGCAGGGCCAGCATCGCCAACAGATGGCGCCGGTTGGCGCCCCGGATGCGCAGGATAGCCTGCTCCCGGCGCTGGGCGCCAGCCAATACAATCCCCGCATAGGCCGCCAGCGTGGCCGCCAGGATGGCGCCCGGGACACCCAAAAAGGCAAACATGCGCTTGGCCAGGTTGGCATCGGCCCGGGCCACGGTCAGGGCGTTGGAGATGTTGTCCAGCAAATAGCCCTGCTCGCCGGCCGTCGCCGCCACCTGGGCCGCGATCTGCTCCGTCTGGCGCAGCGCCACAGCAGGTTCTGCATCAAGGCGTTCGCGGTCTACGCCAAGCGCGATCTCATGGATGGGTGGGTTTTTGACTCGTTCGCCGCGGTCAGCCGCAACACGCTCAAAGGCTGGCACCACGACCTCGGCAAAGAGCGCCGAATCGACGATGATCGCATTGGGAATGTAGATGAAGGTCTCAAAATCGGCGCCACGGCGGCTGGAAAAGAGGGAGCGGGCCTGCGTCAGGTCGACGATGCCGCTGACGGCCAATTCCAGGCTGGCGCCATCGGGGAGTGCCAGGGTCACGGTGTCACCGACGCTCACCGCCAGATAGGCAGCGGCCTCGGCGCTCAACATGGCGGCGCCGGCCGTTTGGCCCCCTTCGCTGATCAGAATGCTCCGATCATGGCTTGTGTAACTCTGGTCAAAGCCGAAGACGCGTACCAGGCTGTCGGTGGGCCGGCTGGCCGCCAGGGCACCGGCCGGTAGATCGACAAAGGCCAACTGTTCGGCAAAGGCAATCCCTTCTATGGCCCGCAGCCGTGCGGCCAGCTCAGCCGGATTCAGCGGCGCTGCGGCATTGGCCACGACCGGGGTGACAGCTTCCCGGCTGGAGTAGGTTGCAGCGATGGGCTGCGCTATAGCCGCCGTTGCCGCTATGGCCTCCAGATCATATTCGAGAATTACGGTTGTGCCGGCAGCCAGGGTGCCGATGTTCAAGCCTGCTTTAGCCGGGCCGGCAGCAAAAGGGTTCTCCAGGGCGTTGGCCAGGAGCGAGCCGTCCCGGGTGGCCGAGCCGGGGATATAAACCAGGGCGTCGTCGGGAATGGCGCGGACCACCAATTCATTGACGGGTGTCTGCCCCTGGTTGACCAGTTCCAGCCGGACATGCACGATATCTCCGGGGGCGACGGCTCCGGCCGGTTCCAGGGTCAGGGTGAACAGGATGTTACCGGCCGGTGGCGCTGACAACACCTGCTGCATATCAATCGGTAACGGCGCCACCGCCTGCTGTGTCATCGAGGCTGATAAACCGTCGACAAAAAAGAGGATCGCGCAGGCCAACCCCACGCCCAAAAAGACACCGGCCACTGTCGAGAGCGTGCGCCGGGGATTGCGCAGGAGATCGGCCCAGACATACCTAGCTAACATCAACAGGCTCCAAATTCGTGGCGATGGCTCCGGCGCGCAGGGTAATCAATTCGCCCATGCACCGGGCCACCTGAGGATCATGAGTGACGACAACCAGGGTGGCCCCCAAATGCTGCTGCGCCTCAAGCAATAGCTGGACCACAGCAGCGGCATTCTCGTCGTCGAGGGCGCCGGTCGGTTCGTCGGCCAGGATGACGGCCGGTTCATGGACAATTGCCCGGGCAATGGCCGCCCGTTGGCGCTGGCCGCCGGACAGCTGATCCGGCAAGCGCTCACCCAGACCACCAAGGCCAAGCCGATCCAGCAGCTCAGCGGTCCGCCTTTCGGCGCCGGCCACCTTCTGACACAACATCAGCTGCAGCTGGATGTTCTCGGCGATGGTGAGAAAGGGCAGCAGGTTGTCGGCCTGATAAACCATGCCAATGCAGCTCCTGCGAAAGTCGATGCGTTCAGCCTCACGCAAAGCGCTCAGATCCGTTTCCCCTATCCTGACCGTGCCGGACGTGGGCAAAGCCAGCCCGGCCAAAAGGCCCAGCAGCGTTGATTTGCCGCAGCCGCTGGGTCCCATGACGGCTGTCGACGCGCCGCCAGCCACGCTGAACTCAGCAATATCCAGGGCCCGGACCGGACCAGACGCAGCGGGGTATTCCACGCGCAGATCGGTCGCCAAAAGCCTGTTCTTGCCGTTCATCGCAGAACCACCTGTTGTCCCTGGAGCCGCCAGCGCACAGCGGCCTGCGCCGCCAGCACCAGATCATGGGTGACAAAGATAACGGCCATGTCAGAGTGGAAAACATCGCTGGCAACCTGGCCGGCGGTGTCTGCATCCAGTTGCGCGACCATCTCATCGGCAAGCAGGAGCCTGGGCTTGTTGGCCAGGGCCACAGCCAACGCGACCCGTTGGGCTTCGCCGCCCGAGAGGTGGCGTGGCCGGTGGGCCGCCCGGTGGGCCACGCCCAGCCGGGCCAGCAGCTCCCTGGCCGCGGCCTCCCGCCCAGGTCGCCCGCCAAAGCCCATGGCCAGTTCCACATTCTCCTGGGCTGACAGAAACGGGATCAAATTCTCTGCCTGCAGCGCAATGCCAATCAGCCGGGCCCGGCGTTCGGCGCGTGCTTCATCACTCAAACCGCTCAAGGGTGCGCCATCCAGACTGACAACGCCTGAATCAGGTCGCAGCAAGCCGGCGATCAGGGCCAGCAACGTGGATTTTCCGCTGCCGGAGGGGCCGATCAGGCTGACCTTCTGGCCTGGCTGAACTGATAAACTGACGTTCCGTAAGACCTGATTTGGGCCAGTCGAAGAGCGGAAGCTTTTGCAGACATCCTGAAGCTGCACAATGGGCCTGGTCATTGTTGCGTTCTCTCAGCAAGCGGCGCGGAGCCATAAACAGCGGGCGCCTCGCTGCGGGCGTGGGCTTCCAGGTCGAGGACAATCTGGCTGGCTTCGGCCAGCCCTTCCGGGCTTAGTTCAACCAGGTTGATCAGTTCGAAGCTGTCCTGATGGAGGCTTTCAAGCTGCGGCACATTGAGGACGACGCCAACGCCAGGTGCGTAATACTTAACCTCGTTATCAATGGCCCCGATCTCACCTTCGCGCACCGCCAGGACGTTTAGAAACTCGCCAAAAGCGACCGTTGTCGTTGCGCCAACCTCAACGGGTTCCGCAACCGAGGGATCTTCATCCGGCCCTGACGTGCCGATGTACCAGCGCGGCGTCTCCAGGGTAACTGTGCCGGGCATGAGGATGCCCGGGTCGCCACCGGTGGCCGCGCCCAGCCAGGCAGTTTCTACATTGGTGTAGGCGCCGCCTTCGTACTCTTCGGTGTAGCCGCCCAGAATCCAGACATTGCCATTTTTATCAAGCGCCAGATAGTCAAAGCCGACCTGGGAGATCTCTCCGGAATCGGTTGATTGATCGAGCATGGCGATGGCGGGCACGCCATCGATCATGCGGATGACATCCGTCATCGTGGTGATGACCTGATGGGGTACCTGGCGCGAGCCCACTTCGGTGGTGCCGGCCCGGATCCACTGCATGCCGGGGAGCAGCGGATGATAGGGGTTGGTGCTGAGTGTGGGATCAATGAAGTTGGCCGGATCAAACTCAACCCGGGTAGGCTCGGGGCCCTCGTCGGCTGAACTGGTGCAGCCTGCGGTCAGCAACAGGCTGATGGCCAGGAGCAGAAGCCAGGGCCAGCTCTGTTTCGGGCTGGTTCGATTTGACTCAGGGTCGGTTTGAGCCGCTCTTAACATGACATCACCTCACAAATCTAGTTGGGCCGGTAAAAAGCTATTCGTTTGGGCAATATAGGAGCTGGAATTAAGAAAACGATGAAAGCAGGTATAGGCGGTGACGGCAGAATTCAGGCTCTGTCAGTCACCCGTAGGGCCGTAGCGGTGGGTGCAAATTAGATGCTGATTGAACGGGGAAAAGGGAATGCCGGGTAGCCTGGCGACTCACCACTCCGTTAACTGCCAGATTTCGGCTCGCCAGCTTTCCTGTTCCCGACCGACCTCTGCCATCATCATGGCTGATTGCCGGATTTGTGCCTGCGCGGCCTCCTCCTGCCCGGCTTGATGGAGCATGTCGCCCAGATTGCTGCGCAGGGCCGCTTCATAATGCCGGTCACCCAACTGTTCACATAGTTGAATGGCCTCTTGCAGGTTGGCAATAGCGGCTTCTGTCCGGCCGGTGCTGCCCAAAACAAGACTGAGATTATTTCGGGCGGCAATCTGGATGTCCCGGCGTTGACATTCATCGGCTAACCGGCGGCTTTGTGCCAGTAGTGTGCCTGCCATTTCCACTTCGCCGCGACTACGGGCGAGCATGCCCAACATATTGGTCGCCAGGGCCAAGATCGGCACGTCGCCGGCGTTTTGCGCCAAAACATGAGCCTTTTCTGCCAGGGCCAGGGCCTCGGCCGGTTGCTTCTGCCGATGGGCTACCAGGCTCTGATCCAATGTCAGGTGCGCCAGCTCAGCGGCGGCTGCGCCCTCACCCAGATGGGTATGGGCCTGGGCCAGTTTATGGGCCGCCAGGTCCCATTGCCCTTGTCGCTGGTATACCTGGGCCAGTTGATGCTCTAGCTGGCCAAGTTCAGGGCCGGGAGCAATGGCCGCGGCTGTTTCCAGGCTGGCGAGCGCGGCCGGATAATTGCCCAGCCGCACGTATAGTCCGCCACAGGCAGCGTGCCAGCGCCACGGCTCCTCCGCGCCCAAAGCCAGCGCCGCCTGATAAAAGTGCAGCGCATCTTGATGCGCAAAAAGGGCGCGCGCCTGATCACCGGCCTGGACAAAGTAGGCAGCGGCTTCCCTTTCCTGTCCAGCGTGCTGATAATGGGCAGCTATCTGGGCCGAAACAGCAGCGGCCGGGGCACGATCCGCCGCCATAGTGGTTGCCAGCCGGCGATGTAGCAGGCGCCGCCGGGCCAGCCCTGTCTCCTCGTAGACCAGGACCCGCAGCTTATCATGGCTGAAGTCGTAGGCGGCGCGGTCGTGGCTGACCTGTTCCACCAACAGACCGCGCGCCGTCAGCGTTTCGAGGGCCGTTACCGTCTCCTCGTCGCTACGACCGCTGGCGGCTTGCACCAACGCGATATCAAAACTGTGGCCAATAGCTGCCGCCGTCTGAAGTATCTGGCGCTCTTTCTCGTCGACCTGGGCCAGCCGCTGGTGCAGGAGATCGCGCACAGAAGCGGGTACGGCGAAGCCGGCGGATAAGGCCATCGAACCATCCCTGCTGCTGAGGGCCTCCAGGTAAGCAACAACGAACATGGGGAGCCCTTCCGTTTCGCGGTGCAGTTGCTGGGAGAGGTCAGCCGTAAAGGGTTTGCCGTGGGCGGTCAGCAAGGCTGTCACGTGGTCCTGGGTAAAGCGGCTGGGTCGGATGATCTGGCAGACGTTTTCGCGGCCTAATCTGGCAGCTAGCGGGCTGAGCGATGTATTGGCCGGCAGATCTTCAGCGCGCCAGCAGAAAATGGTGAGGAACGGACGCTCTCGCCAGCGGTGCAGCAAATAGAGCAGCAATTCCAAAGAAGCCGCGTCCAGCCAATGGACATCATCCAGCCACAAAATCCCGGGGGTAGGCCCAGCCAGTAGGGTGAGCAGCGTCTGGATGACCCCTTCATAAAAGCGCACTTGCTCACCAGGGCCATTCAGGCTGGTGTGCAGCGACAGATTGCGTCCCTCACCCAGTTGGGGCAGCAAGCGGGCAGCTTCGGCCAGATGATGATCGGGCAGACTTTGGAGCCGTTCCAGGGCTTCAGGCGTCAATCCTGCCCGGAGTGCCTGAATGAGTGGTGCGTAAGCGAGGTTGGTTTCACCTTCGTAGCAGCGGGTAGCAAGGGTGACCGCACCATGGGCTGATGCCCAGGCAACCATCGTCTCGGCCAGACGTGTCTTGCCAATGCCAGGCTCGCCTTCGATGATGAGCAATCGACCGTCTGGCCCAACTTGTTGGTAGATCTGCTGCATTTGCTGGAGTTCGGCGTCGCGGCCAATCAGGTTAGGGGTGGACGGGGCGGCAGCCTGTGGCTGTTTTGCGGGCGGTAGCGGCTCAGCCATCTCACCGCTAGACCACCTGGTCACCCGGTCATTCTGGATGGCATGGTACAGGTCGGTCGTTTCTGGCAATGGTGGGACGCCCAGCTCTTCGTCGAGGATGCGCACGCAGTCGCGGTACTGCACCAGAGCATCAGCGGAGCGGCCATTTTCCGCCAGTAGACGCATGAGGGTGCGATGGGCTTCTTCGCGCAAGGGATCCATCTGGCACCAGTGGCGAGCATAGGCCAGGGCCGTTTCATCAGTCGTGGCTTGGGCCAGTTGGGCCAGGGCGCGGGTCAGATCGCGGCGTAAGCTTTCCTGCTGCTGTAGCTGCCAATCATCAAAGGGCAGGCTATCGCGCAGGCTGAAGCCCGCCAGAAAATCGCCACGGTACAACTTGATGGCCTCAGCCAGTTTGTTCTGCTGGATCGCCTGCTCAAACGCCGTGACATCACACCAGACATCAGCCGTTTCCAGGCCGATCAACTCTCGATTGGCGAATATTGCCTGGGCGCCTATGGCTGTTTTCAAGGCAGACAGCGTGCGGCGGAGGGCGGCTCTGGCCCGGCGCTCGTCGATATCGGGCCACAAAAAAGCGGCCAACCAGTCACGAGATGGTCGTTCACCACTTAATGCCAGGTAGGCCAGCAGGGCAGTGGCTTTACGCGTATCGACTTCCAGAATCTGAGCGCCCCGTTCCAGACGCGGGGGGCCAAGCAGCAACAGGCGCAACGAATTCATCCTGTCATTTTAGCTAATACCGTTCCGAAAGACGATGGCCAGATGGTTTCGTAACGTTTAGAAGACGGACATTCAGTACAGTTATCAACAAATGCTTCGGCAACAAAGAATAGATTAGGCAGCCAGCCACAGGCTGGCTTGAGGAGCGTGCGCCGTGACAAATACATATCTGCCGCGACGAGAGAGAAGCTGGGGGGATACGGCCGTTGACGGCCTGCTGGCCGGTCTGGTGGCGGGGCTGCTAATGAGCCTGTTTCTGGCATTGGCGAGTTGGCTGAACGGGGCAGCGCCACTGACGACACTGGGCTATTTCGACCCTGCACAGGCAGGTAGTTGGCTGACGGGGTTTCTGGCTCATCTGGCGGTCTCGGCAATTTATGGTGTGGGGCTGGCTATGCTGCTGCGCCTGGTGGGCTGGCTACGGCCTTCTTTCACTAAACTGACCTGGCTGTTGGGCGCGGCTTATGGATTGCTGCTATGGGGCCTGGCGATTGGGGTGGTGCTTACGGCCGTCGGTTCCTCCCTTGACCAGATTCCTGCCTGGGAGTTTGGGCTCGCCCATCTGCTGTATGGCCTGGTAGCTGGCTACCGGCTGCAAAAAGCTCAATAGGAGGAAATAATGAAACGAATATTGAAATGGACCGGCATTGTGCTGACGGTATTGCTTCTGGCTGTTGTGGTGCTGCATTTTGTGGGTAAATCGCGCTTGAATAATGCGCCAGAGGTAGCCACAAACCCAGTAGCGGCGGCATTCGGGGATGCGGCCATTGCCCGCGGCGAACATTTGGTGAACGTTGTCAGTGAGTGCCGGGGATGTCATGGTGACCAGCTGGAAGGCAGTCTGTTTATTGATGGCGAAATCGGCATCTATCTGACTGCTCCGAACCTGACATCAGGCAAGGGCGGTATTGGCGACTCCTACACCGATGCTGATTGGGAGCGGGCGATCCGCCACGGTATAGGTGGTGATAATCGTGTGTTGGCAATCATGCCCTCAAACTTCTTCTCACATTACAGCGATGCGGATTTGGCGGCCATAATTGCCTATCTAAAAACGGTACCGCCAGTCGACAGTGATTTTGGTCCGCGCCGCTTCGGTTTTCCCGGTAGCATTATGGGCGGCCTGGTGGGCTTCGACGAGTTCACCAAAATCAACGGCATCAATCATGATGTAGTCGGCAGTGAAGCGCCACCAGAAGGCGCTACGGCCGAATATGGTGCTTACATGGTCAACATTGCCATGTGCGGTGAATGTCATGCTGCCAACTTTGCCGGAATTGTCGGCAATGATGGTCCGCCGCCCGGACCCAACTTAACCCCCGGTGGCGAACTGGGTGACTGGACGGAAGCTGACTTCATTAATACGATTCGCACTGGGGAGACGCCGTCCGGCAGAAAGCTGAGCAGCGACCTGATGCCATGGACCTTTTTCAGCCAAATGAGCGACGTAGAATTGCAGGCCATTTGGGCTTACCTGCATTCACTGTCTGCGCTGCCGGATAATTCGTAAAATTCGGTAAGAGTGTGGCACACTCCTACCGAATGCGTGCCAGGCAAGACTAAATGTTGATCCCGGGCAAGGAAACTATAAAAGATGCATGGGCAAAAACAACAGTTTGACGAGCGCAGCTTAAACAGGGGTAGTTGGGCAGTGCTGTTGCTGGCGTTGGCTTACATTGCCAGTGCTATGCTGCTGGTTGGCTATGCCTTCCAACTGCCATCTGATGGCTGGACGTTTGACACGAATGGTGATTTAGCAACGTCCGTCGCCCCCATTGTCGATCATGCCACCCCACTTTTGCCTGGTGACCAACTGCTGGCTGTGGACGGGCAGGCTATTCTCCTCAACGACGGCACCCTGCGCCCCGTTGCGCCGCCACCAAACTGGCAAATTGGGCAAACCGTTACGTACACATTGCTGCGTGAGGGACAGCAGGTGAACCTGAACGTGACGCTGCATCAATTGTCGTGGGCGGATCTGCTGCGCGGCTACAAACTGAGCGGCAACATCTGGATCACCAATTTGCTCTGGTATGTCATTGGCTTTGGCGTCTTTTTCCTGCGTCCGCGCGATACGGCTGCACGCCTGCTGCTGCTCTTCACCACCTACTGGAACACGATCAACGTTTTTATGCAGCGCGTGGAAGATTGGAATTTTGGCTGGTGGCCACCGGAACTCTTTTATCCCGGTCTGTTCTTGAATTTATTGTGGGTCTTCATGTTTGGCCTGATGATCCACTTCGTCCTGTCCTTCCCGCTGCGAAAATGGCCACTGACACGCCGCCCGCGTTTGGTCTTGGGGTTGTTGTATGGGCTTCCGGCAGTGAGTTTGACGCTAACCCTGCTTGCTGGGAATTTTGCCATTTACAACAGTGCGTTATTTTCTATGATTGTTATTCTGGTTGTGACCCTGGTGGCCGCAACCACTCACAATTTGCGCCGTGTCCGTGACCGGGTAGTACGCGCGCAGATTGGCTGGGTCGCCTTGGGCATCGCCAGCCCGATAGTGGCGACGTTTATACCGGGCGCACTCCTCAACCTATTTCTGCCGAATGTGAACAACACGGCTGTGCTGGCAAATTGGGCCTTTAACTTGCTAGGATTGCTCCTACCTCTATGTTTTGGTATTGCTATCACCCGGTACCGGCTGTTTGACATCAATGTCATCATCCGCAGAACACTGGTTTACGCATTACTTTCGGCGCTGCTGGCGCTGGTTTATTTTGGCAGCGTGGTGCTGCTGCAAAATGTAATCGGCCGGACGGCAGATGAGCAGGCACCGCTGGTGATTGTAATTTCCACGCTGATCATTGCCGCTCTGTTTGCGCCGCTGCGGCAGCGGGTACAGGCGTTTATCGACCGTCGCTTCTTCCGCCAAAAGTATGATGCGCAGCAAATCCTGGCCCAGTTTGCCCAAACTGCCCGCGATGAGGTCGAGATGGAGGCGTTGTCCAGCGAACTACTCCACGTTGTGCAAGAAACGATGCAGCCTGCCAACATCTCGCTTTGGCTAAAGAATGGCGACGCGTAATGATTGGCAGATGGTTACCATTTAGAGTGAACTCATGACAAAATCGACAACATCATCAGAAACCACTTTTAATCGTCAGGCGGTACTGTTGCTGGCCGTGGTACTCACCTTTGTTGTTGTTGTGTTTGTTAATACCATTCTTGTCTTGCGCCTACCAGGCGATGGCTGGCAGATGCCTTACAACGACAGGGACACTGGTAATTACCAGTTGAGCTATTTTTTGGGTGACTGGGAAACACCGTTGCGAGCAGGTGATGTGGTCATGGCCGTGGGCGAACAGGCCACACCCAAGACGGTACAATACGTGCCTCTGCCCACGCCCGCCAACTGGGTTGAGGGCGGCGCAGTCATCTACACGATCCAGCGCGACGGTCAGACCATGGCGCTGCCCGTGACGTTACACCGGCTATCGGCCCGCGGCGTTTTACGGGGGCTGGCCACGACGATGAGCGACGAGCTCTCGGGCTGGAGCTGGGTCCTGGTTGGGTTGCTTGTTTTCTGGTTGCGACCCAATAATCAGGCGTCGCGATTGCTTCTGGTGGCGAGCAGCAGCTACGGCATTGTGAACCAGATTGGCCTGGCGGCAACGACTATCCCCCTTGATTTTGCGCCGCTGCCTATGTGGACACTTTTTTGGGTGGCCACTTTCTTTTGGGGCTGGCTCTTCTTCCCCTCGCTCATTCTACTCCTGCTGGTATTTCCGCTGCCATTGTGGCCCATGACGCGCCGTCCTCACCTGACCACAGCTTTGTTCTATGTGATTCCTATTGCCGTCATGATCTTTACCCTGCTGGTCGGGGTGGATGGTCCGGCGACGGCACTTTTAGTCGTGGAAGCTATTTTGATCTTTGTGACAGCGGGCGCGGCCGTTTTTCAAGTCTTTCGTCAACGTCATAATCGCGTCGCCCGCGCCCAGGTCAGTTGGGTTGCCTTTGGCATTGCTTTTAGCCTGGGTGGCACATTGCTCTTCTACCTGTTGAATTGGTTTGGATTTGTTCAGCTCGAAACCAATATTTTCTGGATGATTCTCAGTTGGCCCGTCTCGTTAGGTTTGCCCGCCAGCTTTGCCATCGCCATATTGCGCTACCGGCTGTTCGACATCGACGTCATCATCCGCAAGACGCTGGTGTATGCGCTGCTGTCCGGGCTGCTGGCATTGGTTTATTTAGGCAGCGTGGTGCTGCTGCAAACCATCTTTGATTCTGTCGCCCAGGAACGTTCACCGTTCATTATCGTTGTGTCGACGCTGTTGATTGCTGCCCTGTTTGCCCCATTGCGGCAGCGGATACAAGCATTCATTGATCGCCGTTTTTACCGCCAAAAGTACGATGCCCAGCAAATATTGGCCCAATTTGCCGAAACCGCCCGTGATCAGGTGGAAGTGGACGCGTTGACGGCGGAACTACGCCGCGTCGTGCAAGAGACGATGCAGCCGGAGACCTTGTTTTTGTGGCTGTCGGACTCCGCAAAAACAAAATAAAGAGTTGCTGAAGAGTTACTCGCTAAAGTTGGAACCATGACATCACAACAACGTGGAGATGTACATGAATTCCAAAACTAAAATTGAGAATACTGTTCGACTCTGGCCGACCGTTGGCCTTTTTACAGCTCTGGTACTGGGCATGACAGGCTGTGTACTTTTCTACCTGAATCGGGAAACGGCCGTTCCGGCGGCCTGGGGGACCACGGGCGGAGCGCGCAATAACTTCGTGAGTTGGTTCAATGCGCTGCAGCTTGGCCTTATTGTCCCGTTGCTGGCCGGCTTGTTCGGCAACCTGATCTTGCGTCGCCGTATTGTGCCCCAGATGGGTGTTTTGTTTCTGAGCCTGAGTCTCGTTGCCGGCTCGATGAACTTTATGTCGGAATATGCCATTTTGGGCGCCTACACAAGGGTCACGCCACTACCTGGCACTTTTATCATCGCCTGGGCCAACAACTTTGTCTGGATATTGTTGTTTTTCCTGGCGCTGTACATGCTGGCAATCTTCCCAAACGGCCGTTTCCTTTCCCCACGGTGGCGTAGTCTCGTTATCGGCTTGCTTTGCCTGTTTGCCGTTCCACTCACGATAGCTTCTATCATCGAAACGCCACTTTCGTCCGCTTTCCAGATCGCGAATCCGTTCTTCAGCAGTTATCCTGAAGGTTTTTACAATCTTCTATTCAACATCGGCATTCCCGGCATGTTCCTGTCTATTGTGGTGGTGCTGCTGGCGGTGCTGCTGCGCTACCGGCGCAGTCAGGGGCGCGAACGGCAGCAAATGAAATGGCTGTTCGCCGGCGTGGCACTGATGGCCTTGGCCGTCGGGACGGGCTTCGTCCTCAGCTTTGAGCTGGACATCGCCGCAGGCGATATTATGGTGAATGGTTCGATGCTCGGGGCATTGTCTGGTATCGGGGTTGCGCTCGTGCGTCATCAGCTGTACGACATCGATATCATCATTCGGCGCACGTTGCTGTACACAGCTGTTTCGGCCACGGTCGCCGGGGTATATTTGGGCAGCATTTTGCTGTTGCAAGCTATGTTTAGCAGCGCCGTTGCCGCTCAATCGCCACTGCTGATTGTCGTTTCCACGCTTATCAGCGCCGCGTTGTTCAGCCCATTGCGCCGGCGACTCCAGACGCTGATTGACCGGCGCTTTTTCCGGCAAAAATATGACGCCCAACAGGTGCTGGCCGGCTTCGCCCGGGCGGCCCGCGACGAAGTCGAAATCGAGACATTGACCGCGGAAATGCTCACTGTCATCCAGGCAACCATCCAACCCACTCACATTTTGCTTTGGTTCGACCCTCGCGCCGACGATCGGGATCATTAACCAAAGATAGATGTGGCAGACCACAGTTTCGTAACGTTTGGCAGACGATAGCCTGCTATGATGAGGACATGATGACAACGATTCGAGGATTTTGGCGCAACTTTATCGGGCAGAGAGCAGCAGAGGTGACGGAAACAGCCGCCACGACGAAGGCCAGTGCAGACGTCTCCGCAACCCAGATCAACAGTCTGGACCTTGATATTGCTCCCAACGACCCGCTGCTGGCCTACGTACAGCAAAACCCCGGCGTTGTCGATGTGTCCCAGCTCAAATTGGGCTCCGCTGCCGTAACTGCCATGCGTGAAGCAGGTATTCGCCTCATTGTTCCCCTGGTGAGCCAGGGCGAATTGATCGGCCTCATCAACCTGGGGAGCCGCCTCAGTGAGCAGGAATATTCCAGCGACGATCATAAATTGCTGGCCGACCTGGCGACGCAGGCCGCACCCGCCCTACGAGTGGCCCAACTGGTCAAACAACAACAGCAGGAAGCAGCCGAACGGGAGCGCATCGAGCAGGAGCTGAAAGTGGCCCGGCTCATCCAGCAAACGCTGCTGCCCCAGGAGTTACCTGCCCTGGATAGTTGGGGCGTGTCTGCTTACTATCAACCTGCTCGGGCCGTGGGCGGCGATTTTTACGATTTTATCTATTTCCCGGACGGCCGGATCGGTTTTGTAGTTGCCGATGTGACCGACAAGGGGGTACCGGCCGCGCTGGTGATGGCCACCACCCGCACCCTGCTGCGCGCTGCCGCCGAACGGCTGGAAGCGCCCGGTGCCGTTCTGGCCCGCACCAACGAGGTGCTGGTTGAGGAAATCCCGCCCAAGATGTTTGTCACCTGCTTCTACGCCGTGCTCAATCCCGCCACCGGTCACCTCCGTTACGCCAACGCCGGCCACGATGTGCCCTACCGCTACACGGCCGACGGGATCGTTGAGCTGCGAGCCACTGGTATGCCGCTGGGTCTCATGCCCGGCATGGGTTACACCGAACAAGAGACTACGCTAGAGCCTGGCGAGTACGTTCTGCTGTACAGCGATGGCCTGGTAGAGGCGCACAATCCGGCGCGTGAGATGTTTGGGTTTCCACGCCTGCAAGAGTTAATGGCCCTACACGCTGACGGCGACACGCTCAACAATTTTTTGCTGGATCATCTGGCTGCCTTCACCGGCCCTGGTTGGGAGCAGGAGGACGATGTGACACTGGTGACATTGCAAAGGCAAGCGCCGGCAAACAATGAAGCGTTATCTGTGAGCAGTGAGCCGGTTGAATTTGAAATTAGTTCAGCGCCAGGGAACGAACGGCTGGCGATGGAACGGGTTGCTGAGTTGGTGGCCGGCCGGCTGCCAGAGAATCGTTTACAGAAGCTAAAGACGGCCGTGGCTGAGGCCACCATGAACGCCATGGAACATGGCAACAAATACGATCCCGACAAGCCGGCGCGGCTCAGAGTTTACGTGACGGAAGCAGCAATTCGCGTCACCATCACCGACCAGGGCGGTGGGCCGCCGCTAAAGACCGCGACCAATCCCAATCTGGAGGCAAAACTGGCGGGCGAACAATCACCGCGCGGCTGGGGGCTGTTCCTGATTCAAAACATGGTGGATGAGCTGAATGTGCGCCAGGACGAGCATCATCACACCATGGAACTTGTTATGT
Organism: Ardenticatenales bacterium; assembly: GCA_020634575.1. The sequence goes on from JACKBM010000014.1 coordinate 86,706, forward strand.
ACCGGTGAATGGTTTGCCGGCCAAACGGAGAATGTAGATGGCAGAAAAAACCGCAGCTTTTGCAGCTGAAACAAGATGGGAAGGCGAAACGGCCGTACTCGACCTGCAAGGTGAGATCAACAGCCAGGCCGACGCTGCCCTGGACGCCGCTTATGCCGCAGCTGAGCAAGGCAATCCGCCGCGAATTGTGCTCAACTTTGCCGGGGTAGATTACATCAATAGCACCGGCATTGCGTTGATTGTGGGGTTGCTCGCCCGAGCGCGGACGGGCCATCGCTCTATCATCGCCAGCGGCCTCAGCGAGCATTATCGCGAGATCTTCACCATCACCCGGCTATCCGATTTTATGGAGATTCAGTGAACTCAAGGTTGGATCATTCTAATTCAACGAGAACACCTAACAGGAGAAATCACATGTCTACTCAACTTAGCGCCACGGTCCGCAAATTACCGGCCGATGCCAGCATCATAGACATTCGCGGCGACATCACCGGCCAGGCCGAAGAAATCCTTATGACAGCATATGGCCAGGCCAGCCAGGGCGGCACCAAAACGATCATCCTCAATTTTGAGGCGCTGGATTACATGAACAGTTCTGGCATTGGTCTGCTGGTGACGATGTTGATCCGGGTACAGCGACAGAAGCAGCGTTTGTTGGCCTTTGGTCTGAGCGAACATTACCAGCAAATTTTCGAACTCACCCGCTTGAATGAGGCTATCGCCATTTACGACGATGAGACAGCGGCCATTACAGCCGTTGCTGCCCCCATCTGATTTTCTGACTAATTCTGGCAATCAAATAGCGATTCATAGCAGGAGATCAGAGCCCTATTAATCTCCTGACTCTTTTCGCCTGCCCAAAAGAGGTAATCATGAACGAGCAATCCTCAACCCCCAAAACACCGCGGAACGCCGCCAGCTGGGCCCAGCCGGTTGATCGCATGGTCGCTGGCGACCTGCCCGCCGATGCCATCAATCTTAACGTGACCGGCCGGCGCCCATTGAGTCCCTTACAGGGTTTTGGCCAGCTATGGCAAAAAACATACCGTATTCGTCTGGATGGCGACGAATTGTCGCCGCAAACCCTCGTGGCCGAATGGAAGACCCATTTCCCCGAGTTTTGGCCCAAGGGCAACCGCTTCTTTGGCGCCACAGGCGGTGTGGCCCCCGGTGATGTGGCGGTGCTCAATGTGGCGGGCCCCGGCGGCATGAAGCTCTCGACCGGCATCCGCGTGATGTATGCGGATGAGGAATCGTTTTCCTTCATGACGCCCGAAGGGCATATGTTTGCCGGGATGATCACCTTCAGCTCTTTTGTGGAAGATGGGCAGACGATTGCCCAGATCCAGGCGCTTATCCGGGCTAATGACCCGGTATATGAAATGAGCTTCCGCCTTGGCTTTGGTCACAAGGCAGAGGATGCTTTCTGGCACCAGACGCTGCGCAATCTGGGCGCGCATTTCAGCCGGACCGGCACTGTTTCCCAAACCAATGTTTTGGTCGACAAACGTGTACAATGGTCCGAAGCCAGAAATGTCTGGCAAAATGCTGCCATCAGAACGGCCGTTTATATGCCTGTCTATCTGCTTAAGCGGCTGACAAACAAAAGTTGACGTAAACCATGTCCGAATTTGATGCAGTTGTGGTGGGATCAGGACCGAATGGGCTGGCTGCCGGCGTAACCCTGGCGCGTCAGGGTTGGCGTGTCCTGCTGCTGGAAGCAAAAGCGACCATCGGCGGCGGCATGCGCACGGCCGAGTTGACCCTACCTGGTTTCCACCACGACATCTGCTCGGCTATTCACCCTTTGGGAGTTGGTTCACCTTTCTTCAAATCGCTGGACCTGGCCGCCTTTGGGTTGGAATGGATTCAGCCGGAGCTGCCCCTGGCCCATCCTTTTGAGGATGGTACAGCCGTTGCCCTGTACAAAGATTTAGAGAAAACGGCCCGGCAATTGGGCGCAGACAGCAACACCTACCGGCGTGTTTTTGCCCCGATAGTCGCGGATTGGGAAAAGATTGCCCGCGAATTTTTGGGGCCGCTAAGTTTGCCGCGCCACCCCCTGGCAATGGCTAAATTTGGGTTGCGGGCGGTTTGGCCCACAACTACTTTTGCCAAAACCCTCTTCCGCAACGAGAAAACGAGGGCGCTGTTTGCCGGTTTGGCGGCACATTCGATCATGCCGCTGGAATGGCCGCTAACAGCCGCTTTTGGCCTGATGCTCGGGGCCCTGGGGCACAAAGTGGGTTGGCCGTTGCCGCGCGGGGGCAGCCAGTCTATCGCCAATGCCCTGGCCGGTCTGTTCACCAGTCTCGGCGGCGAGATTGTGACGGAACACGAAGTGCAATCGTTGCGCGAGCTGCCTTCTGCGCGCGCCATCCTGCTAGATGTGACGCCACGCCAGCTTTTGAGCCTTGCTGGTGAGGCGTTACCGGCCGGTTACCGGCGCCAGCTGGAGAAATATCGCCAGGGGCCCGGTGTGTTCAAGGTGGATTGGGCCCTCAGCGAGCCAATTCCCTGGCGGGCAGAGCAGTGTCGCCGCGCCGGGACCGTTCATTTAGGACCCACGTTGAATGAGTTGGCACTGAGTGAACGGGTGATCTGGTACGGAGCCGTGGCGGAACAGCCCTATACGCTTGTGACCCAGCAAAGTCTGTTTGATGCGACCCGCGCTCCCGCCGGCCAGCATACCGGCTGGGCCTACTGCCATGTTCCCAATGGCAGCACCGTCGACATGACCGAGCATATCGAAGCGCAAATTGAGCGCTTTGCTCCCGGTTTCCGCGACACCATTCTGGCCCGTCATACGATGAGTGCGCCCGATTTTCAGCGCTATAACCCCAACTACATTGGCGGCGACATCAATGGTGGCGTCCAGAACTGGCGGCAGCTCTTCACCCGCCCGGTGCCCCGCTGGAACCCGTATTCGACGCCGCTGCCTGACCTTTTTCTCTGCTCGTCAGCCACGCCGCCAGGCGGTGGTGTACACGGCATGTGTGGCTATCATGCGGCGCAATCAGTCCTGCAGCGACATCGCTGATAGGCTGGACGACCTCTTGGTATTGCCAGGAATGCCGCTGCTCACTATATGATTATTGAGTGCCTGAGTTGGGGTATCTTTTGTCCCTAAAGGCCGTAACCCAGTACGCGCGCCCCCGTCGGGCCGGGGCTGCCACCGGCCGGTTCCACCGTAATCCCAAACGCCCCATACTCCGCCAGTGGCCGGGCCGCGTCGATGGGCACGGTCGCGCCGCCGCCTTCGTCCACAGAGAAAATGGCGCCGCTCTGGCGCTGGCCGTCGACGATGAGCCAGAGTTGGTATTGTTGGTCAGCTGGCAATTCGGGCAGGCCGGTCACCGCTAACGTCGCCGTGCGTCCGTCTGCAGCGATGTTGATGAGGCCGCTGGCCGCCGGGGCTGCGTCGGTAGGGGAGAGGGTGATCTGGCTATTGGCGTCGCGGCCGGCCAGTTGCCAGATGACGACGACACTTAAGAGGAGGACCAGCGCCGCCAGCGCCAGGACGGGTTGCCAGCGGGCGGGCGCCGACCGGCCAAATAACCGTTCCCACCAGGAAACGGCCGCCGGCTGTGGGGCCGGCGCGATGCGCTGGCGCAGGCGGGCCTTCAACGCTGGTGACGGATCGACTATAGGCGCTGCCAACGGCAGTTTATCGACCACAGTTGTGTAGTCGGCCAGTTCAGCCCGGCAGCTGGGGCAGCCGGCCAGATGGGCCACAACCTGGGCGCGTTCGCTCTGGTCTAGCAGGCTCAGGGCATAGTCGGGCAATATTTCCCGGATTTCGTCGTGCGTTAACTCGCTCATGACCGTTCCTGCGCATCCGCCAGCAATGTCCGCAAACTCTTCAATGCGGCGCGAATGCGTCCCTTAACCGTGCCCAGGGGTTGGGCTAATGCCGCCGCGACCTCGCTATGGCTGTAACCCTGAAAGAATGCCAGCGCCAGCGCCTCTTGCTGTTCTGGCGGCAGGGTTGCCAACGCCTGGCGGACCTGCTCCTGTTCGACCCTCGCCTGGGCCGCCTGTTCCGGCGCGATCGTCTCCGCCTGTGGCTCGTGGCCAACTTCGGCCCAGGTTACGCTATGTAGGGAAGGCCGTACCTTCTCCCGCCGCAACCAGTCAATGGCCCGGTTGCGCGCCATGCGGGACAGCCAGGTGCGGACCTGCGCCTGGCCATGATCGTAGCTGGCGGCGCTAGCCCAGGCCCGGCTGAACACATCCAGGGTGACTTCCTCTGCTGCTTCCCGGTTCTGGACCACGCCGTAGGCAACCGAATGGACCAGGCGCACATGGCGGTCGTATAGAAGCTCCAGCGCCTGCTGGTCTCCCTGCGCCATGCGTTGTATGAGAATGGAATCGGCCGGCGTCCTGCCCGCAGCTGCCACGTGAACCCCTTCTTGCTGAATTGGTGTTGGGCAGAATTCTATAGTGGCTCTGGCATGACTGCCAGCCAAAGGGCTCAGGCCGATGGTCCTTCTCTTCCTGGGCGGTAGCTTCCTTGACGGTAAACTGCGCTGCCTGCCTGGGGCACTAGCTATGTATACGCACAAAATGCGGGTCTGGATGACCCTGTGGCCGCCACACACCGACGTTTGACGTAGGACCCTGGTCAGGGACCGAACATTTCGCCCATCTGAATGGACAATTCCACCGATTCGCTCACGTCCGGCCAGGAGTAAAGTAAATCCATAGTCAGCGAACTTCTGGAGGACACCATGTCACAACTTACCTTTTTACAACGTCTGGAACTGCTGGGGTATTACCCACTGCCGCGGGCTCACCCATTCAGCCCTGGTTTTAGCGGCCTGCTGACATTACTCAAGCAGGAGTCAAAGGGGCATGAGCCGGAATCTCTGCAGCTTTATCTGCTGGATTGGAACGGCAAGGCATCCCTGTTTGATCTGCGTGCCACTGGCAATCCGCCCCACTCAAGTACCGTCTGTCCCGGCCGTATCATCATTCGCAGCCAGCAGAAGCGGGAAGTAACTTTCTACACCTTTGGCGGCTCTTCTGGAATATGAGAGTCTGCCAGGAGAAACTCGTTTCTATCCGCCCGCAGCGCCTATCCTGGAACTGACTGAGGATCTGCTGGCCACGGCCAACCGGCTGGCCAATGAAACTGAGGCACTCTTTGCCCGGATTGAGACCGAACTACAAGTCAATCTCCAGCGCAGCTGCGCACGCGTCTGGCCCTGGCCGAGCGGAACTGGTTTACCTGGCCATCCTGGATCGCTGCTGCCGGAGGCGATGGCTTCCCTGCATCCATCCGAGTTCTCGGCGATGCTCGACGGGAACAACATTGGTACGCGGAAGCCAACCGCTGGCCGGATGAGCCGGTAGATCTCTATCAGCTGCTCGAGCAGCCGGTTCACAAAGTTGAGATTGACAAGCAGCAGAGCAGGCGCAGAGCGCCCCGGAGAGACAACCTGGGGCAGATCCCCAGAACGAGAGTCCAGAAATACAAAAACAGCGGGAGCAACTCAATTGCTCCCGCTGTCCGTTTCAGTCGAGGTTGCTGGTATCGCTTCTAGCCGGCGCTGCCTGTGATGCCGTTGTGTGCTTTCGGGTCGTTGCGCCAGACCAGGTAGGAGTAGACAAACAGGAAGATGATCATCGGGAACAGGGTTCCCAACATCACATACACCCACCAGGTTGCCGGCAGGAAGAGCGAACTCAGGACCAGCAGCAGGCCGGCGAGCATGAATAGTTTGCCGCCCAACCGATGGGTCTTGTCCCAGGCCAGGTCGCTGGCCAGCGTCCACGGGGTGCGAATTCCCATCATGTAGTTGCTGCGGATCTTGCCCAGGTAATTGCCAATGACCACAAACAGGACGCCTACCGAAATCGGCACCAGCCGGCCCACGTCCAGGTTGAAAGCCACGACGCCTGCTTCATGCAGCGCATTGATGACCAGGATCACATGCAGGACGAGGAAGTAGAAGAGCAGGACGGCCCACAGCGCCACGTAAGCCGTACGCGACATGGCCAGGTTGCTCCGGCGCGGCTCAATGAAGGGGATGGCGGCGATCAGGCCAACCACGCCAATCATTACCAGCGGCAGCAGGTAAAAGCCCAGGAATTTACCGCCCCAACCATCGCAGACACCCGCCGCGTTCCAGTGAGTGCAGACTTCCTCACCCAATCCGGGACGGGTGGCGCCCCAGACAGAGAGCGCTAACATCACCACGACCACCACAGCGCTGATGACCAGCCAACGAACCAGGGTTTTATTGTCCAACTTGATCATGATCTTCTACCCCAAAATCGATTTTGAACATGGCCATCATGGCCAGAACTGCTTCCTCCAGTACGGAAACATTAAGACGATAAATGATGGAGTTGCCGTCCCGGATCCCCTGGATCAGGTCTGCTTCTCGCAAGATGTTGAAATGGCGTGACAGAGACGGTTTGGCGATGTCAAATTGGTCAGCCAGCTCGCCTGCGCTCATCTCTCTTTCCCTGAGAAGCTGCAGAATCTTACGTCGTGTCGGATCGGCCAGTGCTTTGTACGTTTTTTGCATCTCTTCATCCATTTTGTTAGCTATTTCGCTAATTAGCCAAAAAGCTAAATAGAAAGATAAAAGAAATTTGCGCCGTTGTCAAGCAACTCAGCGCGCCGCATGTTCGCGCACCAGCGTGATGAAAACATCCTCCATGGTGGGCTCGTTGGTATGGGGCAGATTACGGCTGGCCAGGTTTTGCTTTAGCGCATCCGGTGTATCCAGCGCCAGCAGACGGCCGGCGTACATGATGCCCAGGCGATGGCAATATTCGGCCTCATCCATGTAATGGGTGGTGACAAAAATGGTGGTGCCGCCTTCGGCCAGGTCGTAGATGATGTCCCAGAAGGCACGGCGGGCGTTGGGGTCGACGCCGCTGGTGGGTTCGTCCAGGACGATGAGCTCCGGCCGGTGCGTCAACGCCACGCCCAACGCCACCCGCTGCCGCCAGCCCGTGGGCAACGCTGCGACCCGCTCGCGTCGCTGTTCGCTCAGGTTAAGTCGTTCCAGGAGTTCGCTGATGCGCTGATCCGGCCGGTTCACCCCGTACATGCCAGCGTAAAACTCCATGTTTTCCGCCACCGTCAACTCGTCATACAGGGCGAACTTTTGCGACATGTAGCCCACCCGCGGCCGCAGCTTTTCCGCCTCCTCATTGATATCCAGCCCCAGGACGCGCCCGCTCCCAGACGTCGGCCGCAGCAGCCCCAGCAACATGCGTATCGTGGTTGTCTTGCCGGAGCCGTTCGGCCCCAGGTAGCCGACAATCTCACCGGGCTGACGGCGAACGTCACGTCGTCGACGGCAAAAAACGGTCCGAATTTTGGTTAAACCAGGTTACTTCAATTGCTGGCGCCATCATGTTCATCCAGTAGCTCGATAAACGCATCTTCCAGGGTCGGCGGCACAGCTGCCAGCCGTTCGATGGTGATGCCCGCCTGGCTGGCCGCCGCGGCAGCCGGGCCAGAATCTCGGCCTGACCCTGCGCCGGCAGCCGCAGATGGAGCTTGTGACCAAAGGGGCGCACCGATTCCACCCGCCGGGTCGGCTGCCGTCAGCCGGCGCAGTTCGCGGTCAGGCGTACCGACAAGTTCGTAGATGCGTCCCCTGCAAGCCGGCAGTCAGCTCAGCCACCGTACCCTGTTCCAGTAGGCGGCCCTCGCGCAGAAAACCGACCCGGCTACAGCGGCTGGCCTCATCCATGTACGGGTGCTGACCAGGACCGTCACCCCCTTCGTCTCGCACCACCCGGCTGATCAATTCCCAGAAATCCTGTCTTGTGACAGGATCGACGCCGCCGGTGGGTTCGTCGAGAGCAGGAGTTTCGGCCGGTGGATGAGGGCCGTGGCCAGACCCAGTTTTTGCTTCATGCCGCCGGATAGCCGGTCCGCCCGGCGGTCGGCAAAGGGGGCCAGGCCAACAAAGGCCAGCATCTCATCCCGGCGCGGCTGCCAGTCGCTGGCTTTCAATCCATTCACCTCAGCAAAAAAGCGTAGATTCTCCTCAACGGTGAGGTCACCATACAGGCTGAAACGTTGCGGCAGATAGCCGATATGGCGGCGTAGTTCGTTAAGCCCGGTGCGCAAATCGCAGCCGGCGACCTGGCCATCACCCCCATCAAGCCGCAACGCGCCGACCAGCAGGCGGAAGGTGGTCGTCTTGCCGGCACCATCCGGCCCGACTAGCCCGTAAATCTCGCCGGGGGTGATGTTCAGGTCCAACCGGTCCACCGCGACGCGGTCGCCAAACCGCTTGGTCAGCCCGCGGACCTGAATCATTGGCCCCCCTCCGCAAAGGTGGCATCAACGGGCATGCCCGGTTTGAGCCGCCCGGCCTCATCGGTCACGAGTATTTCCACCGCGTAGACGGTGGTGGCTCGTCCTTCAGCGGTTTGCACGTTGCGTGGGGTAAATTCGGCCTGGTCGGCAATGCGCCGCACCGTGCCCTGGAAGATATCGCCGGGGAAGGAATCCGCCTGGATCGTGGCACTGTCGCCGACATTGATCTGGCCATACTGATCTTCGGGCACGTAGACGGTCATCGTCAATTCGCTCAGGTCGGCCAGGACCAGCAGGGCGGCGCCGGGGGCGGCCAGCTCACCCACATCCGCGGCCCGGGTCAGGACGAGGCCCGCGATTGGCGCCGTCAACGTCTGCCGCTCAATCTGGCTTTGCAGCACGCTGACAGCCGCCTCCGCTGCGGCGATCTGGGCCTGGGCGGCAGCTAGCTGCTCAGTGCGAGCGCCGCTGGCGAGCAGATCTCGCTGGGCCACGGCGGCATCAACACCTGCTTCAGCTGTAAGTTTTTGGGCGGCCAGCAGCTGCGCCTGTTGGGTCAGCGCCGTTTGTAGCTGCTGGGCCCAGGCTAACTGCCCATTCAGCCCGGCGGCGCTCCCTTGCAGTTGCCCCAGCGAGGCGAGCTGCTCCGGCGTGGCCGTGCCTTGCTGCTGGGCTGCCTGTATGGCCACAATTGCCGCCTGGTTGGCGGCAATATCCGCCGTCAGCGTCTCAATCTGGGCGGCCACATCCTCAGCCTGGCTCTCAATCTGGTCAATTTGCTCATTGAGCGCGTCCAGGGCTGCCTGGGCCCGGCTGATACCGGCTTCGGCCGCTGCCAGTTGGGCCGACGATGCGCCGGCCAGCAGCAGATCGTAGTTGGCCTGGGCGGCGGCCAGCCCGGCCTGGGCCTGGGCCAACTGGCCTGTGAGCAACGTCGTGTCAAACTCAACCAGCACCTGCCCGGCGGCCACCTGGTCGCCTTCATTGACATGGATAGCGGTGATGCGGCCGCCCAGCTCCGGGCTGATGGTCACTTCGCGGACTTCGATGGTGCCGGATGCGGCCAGATTTCCTTCCGCGGCGGCCTGGTTCCGGCCGTAGAAAAACCAGTAGCCGGCCCCGCCCAGGACCAACAAGACAAAAACAACGCGAATGATGAGGGTTGGGGAACGTTTCATCGGAACTCCTGCCGGTTAATCCAGCCGTTTGCGGAAGCGCGTGGCGGCCGCGCCCATGATGATCAGGCCAAAGATGGTGAGGGCGAAAACCTCGTTACCCAGCGCTTCCAGGCCGGCGCCCTTGATGATGATGCCGCGCACAACAACCAGAAAGTAGCGCAGGGGAATGACATAGCTCACCGCCTGCAGGATGGCGGGCATGGCCGCGAGGGGGTAAATAAAACCACTCAGAAAGATCGATGGCAGCAGGGTAAACATCGTCATGATGGTCGCTTCCTGCTGCGTATTGGAGATGGTGGAAATGAAGATGCCCATGCCCAGCGTCGAAACGACAAAGAGGGCGGAGAGGCCCAACAGCAAGGCCAGGCTGCCATTGATCGGCACCTTAAACAGGTAGACGCCGGCGATCAGCACCTCCAGCATGGTGAAGAAAAGGATGATGACGTAGGGAAACACCTTGCCCAGGACCAATTCCCAGGATTGCAGCGGCGTCACGATGAGCTGTTCGATGGTGCCGCGCTCCCGTTCGCGCACGATGGCGGTGGAGGTCAGCATGGTGGCCAGGAACTGGAGGATGAGGCCGATCAGGGCCGGGATCATGTAATAGGCGCTGACCAGGTCGGGGTTGTACCAGACCTGGGTGCTGACGTTGAGAGCCGGGCGGAACAGGGCGGACTGGCCCCTGGCGGCCAACCGGCCGGTCGCAATCTCCGCCCCCACGCTCTGCCCAATCAGGGTGGCGGCGGCCAGGGCGGTGTTGGCCGTGGTCGGGTCAGAGCCGTCGATGATGAAGGCGACGGCGGCTGGTTCGCCGCTCGCCAGCCGCCGGCTGTAATCCGGCGGGATGATCATGGCTGCCTGGGCGTTGTTCGCCTCAATCAACTGCTGCAGTTCCCCTTCCGACTGCACGTCATAGCGCAGGGCAAAATAATCAGCCGCCCGGTAAGCTTCGATGAGTTCCCGTGAGGCGGCGCTTTTGTCCTGGTCAAAGACGACCAGGGGGACATTGCGCACGTCGTTGGTGGCGGCGTAGCCCAGGAGCACCAGCTGCACAAAGGGCAGCAGGAAGGTCAGGGCCAGGGTACGCGGATCACGCCGGATCTGGATAAATTCCTTGCGAATGAGGGAGCGCAGCCGCTGCCAGAACATTCAGGCCTCCTCGGGAGCGGCCGGTGCGGCCAGACCCGTCAGAAAAATGTCGATCACAGCATCAAGGTACGCCGAATCCGCCAGCGCCTCTTTGCGCAGCGCCGGGAGCATCAGTTTGCCCATCGCCTGGGGGAAGATCAGCCCCATGAAGGCCCGCGCGCTCACATGCACGTCATGAGGCCGCAGCCGCCCCAGCTCAATCTGGTGAGCGAGGTAGCGTTGCAGGAAACCGAGGACGCGCAGGATGATTTTGTCACCCAACACATCGGCCAGTTTCTGCCGTTTGGGCAGTTCAGTCAGCATTAGCCGAATCAATTTGGACATGGCCGGCTGCTCCAGCATGGTGAAATAGCTCAACGCCAGCTGATGCAGCACCTGGCGTGGCGGCTGGTCCAGCAGCGCATCGGCATGAAAGATGTTTTGCAGAAATGGGGAATGAGCGGTCAGGACTTCCTGAAACAGCGCCTCTTTGGTCGGGAAATACCAGTAGATGAGGGAAGGGGAGTTCAGGCGCGCTGCCCGGGCAATGCTCTTGATGGTCGCGCTATGAAAGCCCTTGTTGGCAAACTCGTCAAAAGCGGCAGCCAGAATCTCCTGGCGGCGTTCCTGTTCTTCCATAATTAATCCTTGATTGAACGTTCAATCAAGAAGATAAACCTTTTTGCCCGCAAATGCAAGGGATTGGCAGGGGGCCATGCAGCGTGGCGATAGCCACACGGATTCCCACGGGCGTTCACTCCTGTGGGGCGGGAATGACTGTGTGGTTGGCGGCTCTTAACAGGTTTTACTGCGCCTGTACCCATTGACATTCAGCACCAGGAGGCGTATCCTAGACTTGTCGTTCTAGACTAAAAAGTCTAGGATTTGCAGTCTAGTCTTAAATTAGGTCAATTATCAGGGAGTGATGGATGGGCGAAAAGCAGGACGAGCGGCGCAACGAAATATTGGCCGCGGCCTTACAGGCCTTCAGCGAAAATGGCTACGACAAGACCAGCATTGACGACGTCGTCCGGGCCACCGGGCTGAGCAAAGGCACCATCTACTGGTATTTCAAGAACAAACAGGCCCTGTTTACGGCGCTGATGGAATTTGTGGTCGACGGGCTTTTTGCTGATTTTGAGCAGGTCCTCTCCAGCTCCCAGCCGATGCCGCCACGGGCCGCCCTTACAGCCATCCTGGACGGGATCAACGCGGTCCTGGAAATGAATCCGAAAGCGGCCTCCATGACGGTGGATTTTATGTTGCAGGGGCTGCATTACCCGGAGATGCAGCAGCGCTATGCCGCCTTCTACGCCGAGTTTATCAGCGGGTTGGGGGGCATCATTCAGCGGGGCATTGATGATGGTGAGTTCCGCGAGGTCGACCCATACGCCGCCGCTGCCGCATTCATCGGCCTGGGCGATGGCATCATGATGCAGGCACTGATCGCGCCACAAATTGCACTGGACTGGGATTGGGAAGTTAAAAAGGTATTACTGACGGCGGAACAGCTGTTTCTGCAGGGGCTGCTGAAGGATGGCGCATGATGAGTCCGGAACCATTAATCACGATTGAGGCGGCCCAGCGCCGTTTCCGGCAGACGCTGGCAATCGCGGATGTCTCGCTGACCATTCAGCCGGGCGAGCTGTTTGGCGTCGTTGGGCCGGATGGGGCGGGCAAGTCGACCCTGCTCCGGCTGCTGGCTGCCGTGCTGGACCCGACAGCCGGGCGCATCACCATCGCCGGCCATGACAGCGTGGCCGAAGCGGAAGCGATTAAAGCGATGATGGGCTACATGCCGCAGCGCTTTGGCCTGTATCACGATCTGACGGTGCGCGAGAATCTCAATTTTACCGCCGCCATTTATGGGGTTCAGGGTGCACAGCTCAAGGCGCGTTTGGCGCAATTATACGACTTCACCAATCTGGCGGATTTTAAGGATTTTCCGGCCGGTAAGCTCAGCGGCGGCATGCAAAAGAAGCTGGCCCTGGCCTGCGCCCTCATCCACGAGCCGTCTCTTCTCCTGCTCGACGAACCCACCACCGGTGTAGATCCCGTCGCCCGGCGTGACTTCTGGGATCTGCTCTCCGGCCTGCACGCCCAGGGCACGACGACGGTCGTCAGCACCCCCTACATGGACGAAGCGGAGCGCTGCAACCGGGTGGCGCTGCTCTACCAGGGCGCCATCCTGGCCTGCGACACGCCGGCGGCGATCAAGGCGCAAGTCCCTGGCTCAGTCATGGCGCTGGTCTCGTCGGATAACCTGCAGGCCGAGCAGGTGCTGCAAGATATGGGCGGTCTCATCGATATTCAGACTTACGGCAACTTGCTGAATCTCATCGTGGCGGATCCAGCGGTGGCCCGGGTCGCGGTCACGGAGCAACTGGCTGGTGCGGGCATTACGATTCATTCGCTACAGCCGGCGCCGCTACGCATGGAAGAGGCGTTTATTTACCTGGTCAATCATGCGGCTGCTGGTGAGGCAGTCAGGGAAGGGTAATGATGAATGTGCGACAGATGGTCGCCCTGGCGCGTAAGGAATTTTTCCACATCCTGCGCGATCCCGGTACCTTGCTGCTGGTGACGCTGGGCCCCGTTTTCCTGATGCTGACCTTCATTTATATGCTGACCTCCGAGGTCAAGAATGCGCCGGTTGGCATCATCGACCGGGCCGAAAATGAAGCCAGCGCCGAACTGATCCGGCGCATAGACGACGACCCCGTGGCCCGCGTTGAGGCTTACTATGATGCGCCTGAGGCGACCGATGACGCTTTCCTGCGCGGCGATATTGTCGCCGTCGTCGACATCCCGGCAGATTATGGCCAATTCTCGCTGACCGGCGCCGTGCCGACCGTCGACATCATCATTGACGGGATGGAGCCGACCTCTGCCGAGGCAGTGCTGGAGGCAATTTACGCCATCGCCGACGAGCATACCCGTGAGATGGCGACCGCCTTGCTCAGCCAACTGGGCCAGAGCCCTGACTTGCTCCAGCTGCCGATCCAGGTTGAGACGGAAACGTTGTTTAACCCGGATTTACGTAGCGTGGTTGATTTCTATCCTGGCCTGATGGGGATGATGCTGACCCTGCCGGCGCTGGCGTTGGCCCTGTCGCTAGCTCGTGAAGCGGAAAATGGCACGCTGGAGCAGCTGGTGGCCAGCCCGGTGAACAAGCGGGCTCTCCTGATTGGCAAAATGCTGCCCTATCTCGTTTTCGGCATGCTTGACGTGATTATTTTGCTGATTGTCGGCCGGCTGGCTTATGATGTGCCGTTTCGCGGATCGCTGCCGGAGTATTTGCTGGTGGCGCTGCTGTTCAACATGGCTAATCTGGGCGTGGCGCTGTTGATCGCTGTGCTGGTGCGGAGCCAGCAGGTAGCGATGATCGTGGCCATCCTGGTCTTCTTCGTGCCGCCCTTCTTCCTGTCTGGTCTCTTCTTCCCGGCCGATGCCATGCCGTTCCTGGTGCAGCTGGAGATGGCCAGCTTCCCCTCGGTCCATTATGTGGCCCTGGCGAAGGCGATGTTTTTGCAGGGCACCCATATCCGCGACTTGCTGTTCAACTTCATCATTTTGACCATCCTGGCTTTTGAACTGCTGGAGGTCGCTGCCTTCATCTTCCGCAAGAAGATCATCCTGACGTGGCCCTGGCGGCGCCAACGCGTGGCGCTATCGGCTGATGGTGCTCAGGGGAGGGCAAGCTCATGAGGCAGTTCATTTTACGCACGTTGGCCATCGCCTGGAAAGAGCTGCTGCACATGCGCAAGGATCGGGTGATGCTGCCGTTTCTCGTGGTTGGTTTCCTGGCTGAGCTGACCTTTGTTGCCTGGGCCACCTCCCAGCCCATCGACAACCTGAACCTGACGGTGGTTGATCTGGACCAGTCCGACCAGAGTGTCGCTCTCATCGAGGCGTTGGCGGCGACCGATACCCTGACGCTGCGCCGTGAACTGGGCAGCGAAGCGGAGGCGCTGGCCGCCATGGACCAGATCAATACGCTATTGGCGCCCCATGCCAATACGGTGCTGGCGCTGGTGATACCGGCCGGTTTTGGCGCCGACCTCGCCAGCGGCGCCCAGCCAGAGGTTAAAATGCTGCTCAACGGCGCTGAATCGGTGGCTGCCCGTGAAGCCCGCCGCGTCGCCGAGCAGACCATCCTCGAACAGGGAATGCGGGTTCGCTTTAACATGGAACCGGCCGATTATGCTGACCAGCTGCCCCAGGTCACCGTCAAATACAATCCTGACCTGGAGCGCAGCTGGTATACCCTGCCCGGCGAGGCCGCTCTGATCTTCTACATGGTCACTATGGTGCTGGCGGCGCTGGCTATCTCCCGTGAGCGGGAGCAGGGCACCTATGAGCAGCTCCGCGTCATGCCCTTCCGCGCCTCGGAGGTCATCCTGGGCAAAGCGCTCAGCCCAATGCTGGTCGGCTACGTCCTCTTCCTGCTGGTGCTGGCATTGATGACCATCGTCTTTGGTGTGCCGCTGCGTGGCTCGCTGCTGTTACTGATGGGCCTGGCGCTGCTCTACCTGCTGGCGGAAATGGGCAAGGGCGTCCTGCTGAGTCTGGTCGCCCGCACCCAGCTCCAGGCGGTATTGCTTGTCTTTGTCCTGGTCATGCTGGATCTCATCTTCAGCGGCTATGCTGTTGCCGTCGAGACGATGCCGCCCTTTGTCCAGACCGTCGCCAACGTCATCCCCATCCGCCATTGGCTGGTGATCCTGCGTGGCGTGATGTTGAAGGGGGCCGGCCTCGATATTCTCTGGCCGCAGGTGCTGGCCCTGGCCGGGCTGGCGGTCGTTATCATCAGTTTCACCGCCTGGCAATACCGCCGCAGTGTCAGCTAAAAGGAGCCTATTATGCCTGCCATTGCCGTTGACCATCTGACCCGCCGTTTTGGTTCGTTTACCGCCGTCAACAATATCGAATTTGAGGTGCCTGAGGGCAGGGTGTTTGGTTTTCTGGGGCCGAACGGCTCCGGCAAGACAACCACTATCCGCATGTTGCTGGGCTTGCTGCCGCCAACCGCCGGGACTGCCTATGTACTGGGTCAGGATATCCGCCAGACCGGCAACGGGCTGCGGGCCCAGATGGGCTACATGTCACAGAAGTTTTCGCTCTATCGCGACCTGACCGTCCTGGAGAATCTGCGCTTTTTTGGTCGGGGGTATGGGTTGTATGGGGCCGGGCTGCGCCGGCGTATTGAGGAAGTCATCGAGATCATTGGATTGCAGGGGCATGAGGGGACGGCGACGCGCGAGCTGTCCGGCGGTTGGGCGCAGCGGCTGGCGTTAGGTGCAGCCATCCTGCACCAACCCCGCCTCATCTACCTGGACGAGCCCACCGCCGGCGTCGATCCTGTCTCCCGCCGCGCTTTCTGGGACCTGTTGTACCGGCTGACCCAGAGTGGCGTAACGGTCTTTGTCACCACCCATTACATGGATGAGGCCGAGCATTGTGAGCAGATCGCCTTCATCTATTTTGGCGATATCATCGCCCGCGGCACGCCGGGCGCCATTGTCCACGAGGCGCTGCCGGACTATGTGCTGGCGATTGAATCCGACAACCCGGTGCGGGTGCAGGGGCTGGCACGCGAGTTGGTGGCGACCGGCCGGTTGGACGCTCGTGGCATCTCCCTCTTTGGCGCTGAGCTCCACATCAACGTGGCCGATCCCGAGGCCGCCCGCTTGTTGCTGACCGGCGCCGGTATTGACCCCGGCGGCATTCACGTCCAAAAGCCATCCCTGGAAGATGCCTTTATAGCCTTGATTCAGGGGGCAGATTGAACGGATCTCAGGGCCGGGCGGCATGTGGCGCTGCCTGAAGGCTTCCCTTAGCCACTTAAACTTCAATTAACCTTATCCGACTTTACTTTCCTTTTCTATGATTCAGACGATCGCTTTCTCTACTTACTCCTGATTTAAGCAAAATTTAAGCTGATTTCGTGGCCTGTTAAAGCAGGGCGGACAAGTCCGATCTATGCTACAGGTAATTCAAAATCGCCGTCTGGGGTCAATGTGATTGGTAAATGGCCAGACGGAACGCCTGACAAATGTCAGACGAAGGTATGAAATCAGGCATGAGCAAGCAAACACGAAAACCGAAACATAAAACAGGCAAGTTAAAGGCCTTCTTGTTTTCCAGCAGTCTGCTGGCAACCCTGGCGGGTACACAGTTATTGAATATCAACGGGGCGTTACACGTACCGGCTATTGCCGACAATACCGTGCCGTCAAATGGTGTTGCGTCAGACCAGGTAATAATTACGTTGCCCGAAGCACCAGCGGCCAGGGGGGATGAAGCCTTGCCACGGCTGACGGCCCCCACACGTATCCTGCAACAGACGCAACCATTCTTCCGACCGCTGACGCGGGCCCGGTCAAGCCGGTAATTGCCATGACAATGCAAGAGCCGCCAGCAACCTGGCACACACACAATTTTCGGGCAATGGGCAGTCTCATTGGCCTCTGGCTGGATCTGGATGATGCAGCCGAGGCCAGCGCTGCCTTCGCTCGGGTCGAAGCGCTGTTCGCCGACAACGAACAGGCCCTGAGTCGATTCCGGCCAGACAGCGAACTGAATCAGCTCAATGATGGCAGTGGGGATTGGGTGCCTGTTTCGGCACTGCTATGGCAGCAGGTAAACCAGGCGGTCCGGATGGCCGCCTTGACCGATGGTTACTTCGACCCCACCCTGGCAAATGCCCTGGAACAGGCCGGCTACGGGCAAACATTTGCCAATATGGCTGGTGACGTTGGCCCAAGTACTGTTTCTTATGGGTCAGCCGCCCTGGGGCAATGGACGGGCGTTGAATTTGATATGGGGCGGCGGGCGATTCGGTTACCGGCCGGTGTTCGCCTCGACCTCGGCGGCATAGCCAAGGGCGACACTGGCCAGCAGGCGGTTGCCCTTCTGAGCGACATAGGACCCTGCCTGGTGGATGCCGGCGGCGACCTGGTTGCCGGCCCGGCACCGCGCGAAGCCCCGGGCTGGCCGGTTGCCATTGGCAGCCCCTGGCATGGGCTTGATCAGGAGCCACCCGACCTGGCCCAGCTCTGGCTGGCTGAGGAGGCGATGGCCACCTCTGGCGTCGATTACCGGCGCTGGCTGCAGGGCGACACGATGCGCCATCACCTCATCGATCCCTGGACAGGGGAGCCGGCCGATACGGATGGCCTGACCGTCACTGTGTTGGCCAGCCAGGCGGCGGTTGCCGAAGCGTGGGCCACCGCGACGCTGGTAGCAGGTTCCGGCTATGGGATGGCCAACCTGCTTGACCACGACGTGGCGGGCCTGATGGTGACCCAGACTGGCCGCATCCTGGCGACACCAGCAATGGATGAAAAATTACAGAGCGTCGTCAACCATCTGGTTTGACCGAGGCATTATTCCATGACATCAATGAATCGTACCGAACGATTTGACCAGGCCTGGAGCCTGGCGACAACTATCGCCTTTAGCGTGGCCATTGCCCTGGCAGGCGCATTGGGCCTGTTATTGACCGGCTGGTTGTTTCTCAATCTGTTCAGCAGCCAATCGCTGCTGCAGGCGCTCTCCATAACGGAGAAAACGCCCTGGTATTTTGCTCGCGCTGCCGGCACGGTCGCCTATGCGCTTCTGGCTGCGTCCACCCTGTGGGGACTCCTGCTCAGCACCAGGCTGCTCAAGGATGCCATCCCCGCCAACCTGTCGCTGGCTTTGCACAATATCCTGTCCTGGCTGGCAGTGATATTCACTGGGCTCCATGCCCTGGCCTTGCTCTGGGACAGCTACTACACCTACACGTTGGCTGATTTGACGGTGCCGTTTATCGGGCCGTACCGGCCGGGCTGGGTTGGTCTGGGGATCATCGGGTTTTACCTCATGTTTGTGACCAGTCTCAGCTTTTCTTTTCGCAAGCAAATGGGGCAAAAAAGGTGGCGGCAGCTGCACTATGCCACGTTTCTCGTATACCTGTTGGCCACGGTCCACGGCTTGCTGGCCGGCACAGATAGCAGCGGCACGCTGATGCTTGGGCTGTACTGGGGGAGCAGCCTGGCCGTCCTGGCCTGGACCGGCTACCGCTTCCTCGCCCATCCCCAGGCTGCTACCTCACGGTAAAAAGGCGGTCTGCCAGTGCCGGCAGACCGCCGCCACGAGGCTTAAGCGCCCGTGTTGCCCGGCGTGTCGTTCTCAGCCGCCAGCGGCTGCCTCTGCCACAACATACGCATCGTCGCCAGGGTGGCCAGAGCCGCGACAACATGTTTCAGGCTATGCCCGCTGATAACATTGCCCAGCAGATGAAATACCTCTTTGTCAAGCAGTTCCAACGCCTTGGCCAGCGCGTAGATGAGGATAATCGTGAAGATCTGTTCCCCGCGCGTGTAGCGGGAGGGAAAAAGATAAATCAGAAGTGGGATGGCGAGCAGGGGATAGAACTGCACATCGACATAGAAGCGCAAGTCACCCCGTAGATGCAGTTCGCTCCAATACCAGTAGATGACACTGGCGACGCC
Source organism: Ardenticatenales bacterium (assembly GCA_020634575.1). The sequence goes on from JACKBM010000014.1 coordinate 105,803, forward strand.
GACAAAGATCATGGGCCAGAGCAGGCGCAGACCGGCATTTCGGTCGATCCGCTCCGCGATCACCGCCGCAAATATCGACATAAAGCCCAGGGTCATGGGCAAGCGATCCCAGACGAGATGCGTGTTGTCTGGCGCAAGATGATAATAAGCCGACCCGACACTGGTAATAGCCACACCGACAAAGAAGATTAGATAGGGTCTTTGCTCTGCAAGCGTGCTGAATGCCGGCAAGCCCCCGCGCCGAAAAAAGTAAGCCAATAGGGCCAGCCCCATAACACCAAACAACAGAAATGGGATGTTGGAGATAACGTTCCAGAAATTGGGGATGCCCAGGAATGTGCGCTGATCCGCAAAATGATGATAGCTGGGATCTTGCGCCAGGGGCGGCTCGATGAACGTCAGAATCAGCACCGGCACTGTCAGGGCCAGCAGGAGATGGAGGCGCTGGCGTGGCAAGAGATCATTGGCCCGGGATCTGACTTGATGGACCGTGTTGACGGCCGTCTCATCCGTCAGCGTTGCCAGAATGCCCAGCCATAAGAAGCCGAGAGCCAGGCCGGCCAGAACATCCGTCGCTTTGCCCTGTCCCAGATAAAGGCCAATGATGGCTACGGTCAGCGATAGGAAGCTGGCCAGGGTGGCGCTATTCAGCCACGCTTTCCAGGACCGTGAGCGCCAGAAAAGCGCCAGCCAGCCATAGGTTGCCACCGCCACCAGAGAAGGCAGGTGGGGAAACGCATAGGCTGAAATTCGCCACTGAGGCTCAGCAAAAATAGGCAAGGGCCGTTTGAACAGATATTGCAGGCCCAAACCCAGGGCCAGGGCGCCAGCAATGTTAAATAGCGTCAACAAACTAAATCGGCGTCGTCCCTTAAACCATAACCAGCCGGCAGTCGCGAGGGAGACTGCCGTGAGGAAACGAATGTCGCCCAACCAGGCCAGCAGCTCAACCCAGGGCGATACTTCCTCCGCGCCAATATGCAGCCAGGCTGTGACCAGGATGTCTCGTTCATACAGTTCGGGCTCTTTCTCAACCCAGTCATCGATAAGGACGCCTGCTATCCAGCCACTGACCAGCAGCAAGATCAGGTTGACGAGCAATCGCTGCCGCTGATGTTTGAGCAAGCGGTGCCAGGCGGAAAAAATGGAGCCCGTGCGGCTCAGGCGAAACGCGTGTTCGCTCAGGTGCCAGCGATGATTGCCCCAGAGCAATAAGCCACCAACCAGCAGAATGGCCACCCAGACGCCGCCGGCCCGGCGCAGCCAGAGTTCCAGCAAATGGAGGTTCTTGCCAAAAACAAAGCCCAGGGTGCCGATAGTCGTCGCCCACAATATGCCGCCGAAAAGATTGTAGGCGGTGAAAGTCCAGTGATCCATCTGGTTAATGCCGGCGATGTAGGCAACAACGCTCCGCACAACAGGGATAAACCGGGCAATAATGACAGTTTTAGAGCCATGCTTGACAAAAAACGCTTCGCTATGGCTTAACTTTTGATCGTCGACAAAGGGGATGCGGGCGATCAGGCTCCGGCCGTAGCGCCGCCCCAGCGTGAAGGCGACATTGTCGCCAATAATGGCGCCCGCCGCGGCGGCCACGATGACCCAGACAATATTGCCGTTGCCGGCGGCGGCTGCGGCGGCTGCGACCAGCAGAATGGTCTCGCCTGGGGCGGGAATACCCATGCTCTCCAGGCCAATACCCAGGGCTACAAGCGGAAAGCCGAACTGTTGAAATAACTGCTGCCAATTCATTGTCTGCTGATCACCCTTAAACTCCACTTAACCTTCGCCGGCTTAACTTTCCTTGTATTCGAGATTTCCGTGCTGGTCAGCTATCAGCATGAACAAGGAGTAAGTCGTGACAATACCCGCGATAGAAACAAAACAACTCAGTCGATTGTACGGCGATCATGTCGCCGTCGACAGCTTATCACTGACCGTTGCACCGGGCGAGATCTTTGGCTTTTTGGGCCATAACGGCGCTGGTAAAACAACGACCATCAGTCTGCTAACAACATTGCTGCTGCCCAGCTCGGGATCAGCTGCCATCAACGGCTACGACATCGTCAGGCAAAATCGTGAAGTGCGCCGGCACATCGGCTACGTGCCGGAAAACGTGCGCCTCTACAACGAGCTTACGGTCGCCGAGAATCTGCGCTTCCTGGGCGAGCTTTCCGGCGTCAGCGCCATCGACAAGCGGATCGATGAGGTCCTGCAACTACTGGGCCACCCCGAATGGCGCAACCTGCGCGTGGGTAACCTCTCCAAGGGGATGCGCCAGCGCGTCGGTATTGCCCAGGCGCTGCTGCACCGGCCGGCTATCCTCTTTCTGGACGAACCGTCCTCGGGCCTCGACCCGGAAGGCCAACGGGCGATCACCGACCTGATTATCCAGCTCAATCATGAGCTGGGCATCACGATTTTTATGAATACCCATCAGTTGACGGAAGCCGCCCGCATGTGCACCAGCATCGGCATCATGAAGTATGGCCGGCTCCTGGTGGCGGACAGTCTGGCCAACGTGATGAACCGGATTCCGGATGCGCCCTCGCTGGAAGATATCTACCTGGGTATCGAAGCTGAAGGCGACCGGCCGGATCTGCCGCTGGCGGTAGAGAGGTATGGTTAAAATGAATACCGCCTACATTATCGCCCGCAAAGAAATACGGGCTGCCTTTCGTAATCGCATCTTCCTCCTGATCACGCTGTTGTTTCTCGGCCTCTCGATCCTTTCTGTCTACATCGGCAGCACGACAAAAAAGGCGGAGATGCGGATTTATGATGACACCATCGCCTCACTGCAGGCCAGCGGCGAGACCATCCTGCCGGCGCCGCCAGAGATTCATACCCTGGCGATTCTCAACAACCTGACCGAGTATATCAGCATGGTTGGCGCCATTTTGGCCGTCATGCTGGGCTACAACGCACTGATAGAGGAAAAAGAGTCGGGTGGGCTGAAACTCATCCTGTCGCGGCCGGTGTTTCGCGATCAGTTCCTGATTGGCAAATTCCTGGGCAATGCCGCGGTCATCGCCTTGTTACTGGCCCTGGTCTTTGTCTTCAATGTTGTGCTGCTGGTTGGTGTGGGCGGGATAGTGCCGACCGCGGCTGAAGTTCTGCGCCTCCTAACGCTCATCAGCCTGGGCTTTGTCTACATGATGATTTTCCTGAGCGTGGCCATGTTCCTGAGCATTCGCCTGCAGGATAGCGGCACCGTTTTCCTGGTTGCGCTCGTCATTTGGATGGTCTTCAGCTTTGTCATCCCGCAGATGGCGGAAACGCAGATGGCCAATAGCAGCGTGATCAACAGCATCAGTGGCACTGTCAATCAGATTCCCCAGGAAACGACGGCCTCCCAGGTCATCAATTTCCTGTCGCCCACCTGGCACTTGCGCCACGTTGGCGGCCAGCTGCTGCAATCAGCCCCGGGCAGTGGGGCGCTGAGCACGGGCGCGCTCGTCGGCAATGCCCTGACGACGTTGCTCGCTCTGCTGGCCCCAACCATCGCCATTGTGGCGGCCAGCTTCGCCGTTTTCCTGCGCGACGAGACCCTGATTTTGGAGTAGGCCATGAAACGGTTCCCATTATTCATGTTGTTATTGCTGAGCCTGGGCCTGATGTGGGTTGTGAACGCCATGCCTGCCAGAGCAGATGGCATCACTCTCTCGCAGACGGTACCGGCCGGTCAAACCGCCCATTACCAGCTTGAGCTTTACAACGAAACTGAGGTGGCCCATCAATATGAGCTGGCCATCAGTGGCTTGCCGGCTTCCCTGGCCACCCAGTTCAAGCTGGCCGGGCTGGTCGTTGAGACGGTTGAGATTGAAGCCGCGGCGTTCGCCACGATTGCCGTGGAAGTGACCGTACCGGCCGGTGCTGACGTCGGCCATTATCCAGCCCTCTTCCAGGCCACCCGCGACGATGGTCTGGCCGTGAGCCAGCCGGTTTCCCTGAACGTTTCCGATACCTTTGCGCTGCGTATCGTGAGCCAGAGTCTGAATCTGACCACGTTTAACGGCCAGTCATTCTCCTTTGACACCACCGTCATCAATGATGGCGCCGCACCGCTAACAGACGCCGCGCTTGAGCTGTCGGCGCCGGATAAATGGATCGTGCGCACCGAACCGGCCAGCGCCGCGACCATTGAGCCGGGGGCAGAAACGACCTTCAGGACAACGGTCACCGTCCCCAAATCACAGGTTGCGACCGATGAAAACATCCGTGTGCAGGCGATCAGTGTGGAGACAACCAGCCCGGCGACGCAGCTTGCGGTCCGGGTACAGAACAGTCCGACCTTCCTTTATGTGACCTTGGCCACCATTGTGTTGGCTCTCCTGGGGGTCGCTTTCTACTTCCGCATCAAAGGGCGGCGCTAACACACACAAATCAAGTTTGTAAGAGAAACCTCATGACAACAATAACAGTGACTGAACAAAGCCCGGGCCGGGGCACGATCATACGCAAAATCGCGGCCAAGGAACTTTCCGATGCCCTTCGTAACCGCCTGTTTCTGATTGCGGCTGTAACCATGTTGGGCCTGGCCCTCATCGCGGTCCTTTTGGGCGCCGTCACCGTGCGTGCCCAGATGTCTGACTACCTGAACGCCGTCGACGTGCTCAAGAGCCTGGGCCGCACCGATTTCCCGGCAGCGCCCTCGCTGAACCCGATTGCCGTCTCCAAGAATTTTATCAACTACCTGGCGATGGTGGGCGCGCTGCTGGCGATGATTCTGGGTTTTAGCACGATCCGCAAGGAGCGTCAGGCCGGCACGCTGCCGTTGCTGCTGTCCCGCCCGGTTTTCCGCGATCAGTTGCTGACCGGCAAAATCCTGGGCAACGCCCTGATGCTGGGTCTGCTCATGCTGCTTGTCGGTGCGATGACCTATCTGGCCATTACGGTTGTGGGCCGCGTCTCGCTGACCGCAGACGAGTTTATGAAGCTGGCCCTGACGATGCTGATGTCCTGGTTTTATCTGCTCACCTCCTTCGCCCTGGCGCTGCTGCTCTCCCTCTTGTTTCCGGACGGCAATAAGGCGTTGTTGCTAACCGTCATCATCTGGCTGGTCTACGCCTTCGTCTTCCCCCAGATCGGCGACACGATGGATATCGACAACCAGCTACCGGGCGGCTTTTTCGCTACCCTCGGCCTCGACCGGGCGGGGGAAGAGGCGGCGCTGGCCAAATTCAAATGGTACGAGACGGTCCGGGATGGGATCGAGCAGCTTTCGCCGACCAAACATTACGAACGCATCAGTTTTGCCCTGTTAGGCGTCAAAAAGGCGTTTATCCCGAATACCTGGCTGGAGATCGTGCAGCTCAAGCTTATCGACATCGCCGGCCTGCTTTTGCCCATATTCCTTCTCTTTAGCGCCGCCTATGTGGTCTTTTTGCGGAAGGATACGTAGGGGCAGCGCCTGCCTCTACCCAGTACCTATTCAAATTCCAAACTTCATTAACGAGGAACAAATCTCATGTTGAAACGAACAACTATCTTAATGGCCATCTTCCTGATCTTCTCTCTGGCGCTGGCAGCCTGTGGCGGCTCGCCGGCCAGCAGCGACGCCAGCGCGGCGACGGACAATGGCGCCAGCGCCGCCACCGACGTAGACACCGATGGCGATGGCATTCCCGACAACGCCGAAGCGGTGCTGGGCACAGATCCCCGGAATCCGGACACCGATGGGGACGGCAGCAACGACCTGGAAGACGAACATCCCGACATGGCTGATGACCCCATCCAGGAAAGCAGTACCACAGAAGGATTTGTGATTAGTGGCTTGCTGGTTGAGAATAATGTGGACGCGGACGGGGCCGACGTGGCCGACCACCTTGAATTCAAGGTGACCAACACGACCGACGCCGCGCTGTCAGGCTTTGACATATACTACACCATCACCGATCAGGACACGGGCGCGGTGCAGGGCTATTACCGGACGTTACCCAACTTTACGGTCCAACCCGGCGAAACAAAAGATATCCATTTTGACAACAGCGGGGTGGCTGATCACTTTTCGGTTAATCCGAACAGCGCTTTCTACACCGATCAGAATGGCCTGACATTGATGGTCAAGCTGCACGTGGACGGTTATGCGGCGCAGACGGGCAGTGTGGACAAGGATCCGGCCGGTCTCGAAGGCGGCAACGAATAAGTAAAATGAACTCGTGTCTGACACGCGTCGTGGGGCTGGCAACTTGCCAGCCCCACGACGCCATGAAGCAGGGAATACGCACGTGCGTGTACTGATTGTCGAAGATGAGCCAAGAATGGCCGCCCTGATCAAACAGGGACTTGAAGAAGAAGCCTACGCCGTCGATATTGTCGATAACGGCGCTGAGGTGTTTCTTTGGGTAGACGCCGCAACCTATGATGTTATCCTGCTGGATATCATGCTGCCCGGCTTGAATGGTCTGGAAGTCTGCCGGCAACTGCGCGAGCGCGGCCACCAGATGCCCGTTTTGATGCTGACGGCGCGGGATACGCTGACGGACAAGGTAAAGGGGCTGGACAGCGGCGCTGATGATTACCTGGTGAAACCGTTTGCCATCGAAGAGCTGACGGCGCGACTGCGGGCCCTGGCCCGGCGTGAATCGGCCAACAAAAGCGCCCTGCTGCAGGTGGCTGACCTGACCCTGGACCCGGCGACCAAGATGGCCCGGCGCGCCGGGCAGGCTATCATCCTGACAGCCAAGGAATACGCTTTGCTGGAAACGCTGATGCGCCACCCGGATCAGGTGCTAAGCCGGGAGCAAATCATCGATCATGTCTGGAACATGGAGTATGAATCCAGTTCCAAGCTGATCGAAGTGTACATCCACTCCCTGCGCAAAAAGATCGATGCCGGTCACGCCACGGCCCTCATCCACACCGTGCGCGGGCTTGGCTATAAAATTGGCCTATGAAAACGCGGACAAGCCTGCGCACCAATCTCATCATCTGGTCTGTGGCCCTTGAGGCCATCGTCCTGCTGACCTTTGCCGTTCTTTTCACCCTATTTGTGCAGAACATGCAGCGAAGAACCATTGAAGAGACCTTGCGCCTGGGGGCGGTGCAGCTCAACGCGGTTGTCGATGTGCGCCAGGGTGATTACTTCGCCGCCGCGGCCGAGACCGCGGATCTGCGCGGCCGGGGCATGATGGCCTGGGTGCTGAATCCGGCCGGGGAACTGGTTTTAACCATCGGCGAAGCTGCCAACATCCCTTTGCCGGCGGAGTTGCCCCTGACCGAGCAAACCCTGGATATGTTTTCGGCCAATGAGCTGGCCCTCAGATTGTATGCGATGCCTTTGAGTGAAGGGGCGCAGACGTTGGGCACTATTATCGTTGCCCTTCCGCTGGCGGAAAGCCAGGCGTTTCTGCGCCAGATAGCGCTCGGTCTGGTCATCACGATTCCAGTTGTTCTGCTTCTTTCCGTGGCGGGCGGTTTCATTCTCGCCGGCCGGGCTCTGAGCCCGATTACGGCTATCACCGAGACTGCCAGGCAGGTGAGCGCCGCCGATATGACGCAACGGCTGGACCTGGCTCTGCCGGATGACGAAGTGGGTCAACTGGCCGCTACCTTCAACGATATGTTGGAACGGCTGGAGCGTTCCTTTCGCCGGGAGCGGCAATTGACGGCTGATGTTTCCCATGAATTGCGGACGCCGCTGGGGCTGCTCAAGACGCAGCTCAGCCTGGCCCGGGCCCGGCCCCGTGATGCCGCGACATTGCTCGGCATGATGGCGGACATGGAAGGGGATGTCGACCGGATGACCCACCTGGTCGAGCAATTGCTGACGTTGACCCGGCTCGAACAGCGGGAAGCGCGCTCCGCTGCGCCGGTCGGGCTGGATGATATGCTCGGAGAGCTGGTCAGGCAGCTCAAACCTCTGGCTGAGGGAGCCAATGTCGTGCTGTCACTCGTTATCCCGGAGAAACTGAATCTGACGATTCCCGGCGACGCAGCGAGCTTGCGCCGCCTGTTCTCCAATCTGATTGAAAACGGGTTGAAATACACACCGGCCGGTGGCCATGTCACCGTCACTGTCAACCGGCTCTGGCAGGAAGTGACCGTCACCATCGCTGACACCGGCCCCGGCATTGCCCGCGAACATCTGCCCCATCTCTTTGAACGATTTTACCGGCCGGATGAAGCCCGCTCGCGTGACAGAGGCGGCTTTGGTCTGGGTCTGGCCATTGCCAGGGCCATTGTCGAGGCTCACAACGGCCGCATCGAGGTTGAAAGTGAGCTGGGGCAGGGGACGCGTCTGATAGTTTATCTACCGGCCGGTGCGGTTACTGCTGCCAGCGAGCCATCATGAAGCGCTCTCTACCCTTCCCGAACCTGCGCCAATATATCGTCTGGCTGATAGCCCTGACCTTGCTGCTCCTGGCAACCACCCTGTTTCTGGAGCTGGCCGAAGATGTCTGGCTCAATGAGGGCTTTGCCTGGGATGCGACGCTTATGCTGCTCATCCATGGCCAGAGTCGACCCTGGCTGGATCAGTTGTTCTGGCTGATTACGCAGACGGGTGGGCCGTTGGCTATTCTGCCCGTAGTCGGTCTCGCCTTCTGGTATTGGCAGCATGGCGAAAGGAAATTGTCCCGGCTCATACTGAGCTCTTTTGTGGGCAATGTCATCCTGAATAGCCTGCTCAAGTTGCTTTTTGCCCGGCCACGCCCCAATCTGTTTCCGCCAGTCGTCACCGAGACAAGTTTCAGCTTTCCCAGTGGGCACGCGATGACCGCGGTAGCGGTTTATGGCTTGCTCTCGCTGCTACTCTGGCAGCGCGGCCGGCACAGTTGGGCCCTACTTGCCGGCCTCTGGGTGCCCCTCGTCGCGCTCAGCCGAGTGTATCTGGGCGTGCATTACCCCAGCGATGTTCTGGCCTCGCTCGCCCTGGGCACGGTCTGGCTGGTCATTGTCTGGTTTGGCTACACAGGCCAACACGTCAATCATCAGTAAGCAAGTCAATCCTCTTGCATTATTGCAATACCTGGCTAGAATACCTGATTGTTATTGCAAATAATTGCAATAAAGGGGTTGTTATGAGTCACAACATCGCTGTCATTGCTGCCAACTTACGGCAAGCGGGCTATCGGGTTACGCCGCAACGCCATATGATCCTGGATGCCGTCTGTGAGTTGGGCGGTCACGTGACGCCGGAAATGGTCTACGACTATGTCCATGAACGGATGCCGGCGCTGAATCAGGCTACCGTCTATCGGACTCTGCAATTCCTGAGTGAACAGCATATTCTGACCGTGGCCCAGATGCTCGACGGCCGCTTTGGTTACGAGCTGGCCAGCAATGAACCTCATCATCATCTTGTTTGCCGGCATTGTGAAGGGAGCGTCGAGATCTCGCACGGGCAGCTGAACGCGCTCTTCAAGCAAATTGAAGCCGCATACAGCTTCCGGATCGATATGGACCACATCTCCTTCTTTGGCCTGTGTGAACATTGTCAGAACGAGCTGTGAGCCAGTTCCCTCGTTAACATTTCAGATAAACATACATTGGGGACAAACAAAACCTTATGAAAAAGTTCAGCTACTGCCTTGCCTTTCTGTTTCTTTTTGCCCTGATCGGCTGTAATGGCGACACCGCCAGCGATGACGGTCGGCTGCGTGTGGTGACGACAGTGTCGCCGATCACGAATATCGTCTTCAACATTGGCGGCGAACATATCCTATTGGATGGCATCGTGCCGGAAGGCGTCAATTCCCATACCTTTGAACCGGCCCCGTCTGACGCTGTCACGCTCGCCCAGGCTGACCTCATCTTCTTGAATGGTCTAAACCTGGAGCTGCCCAGCCTGGAATTGGCGCAGGCCAATCTGAAAGAAGGTGGCGAAATTATCTTGCTGGGTGAGTTGACCATCGACCCGGAAGATTACGTTTACGATTTCTCGTTCCCTCGAGATGCCGGCAATCCCAACCCGCACCTCTGGACCAATCCATTTTACGCCCAGGATTATGCCCGAATCGTCATGGAAACGCTGGTCGCCCGTGACCCTGACAATGCTGCTGACTACGAGGCCAATTACGCTACCTTTAGTGCCAGAATCGAGCAGCTTGATGAGGCGATTCGCGCCACAACCGCCTCGATCCCGGCTGAGAACCGCAAACTGCTCACTTACCATGATTCATTTGCCTACTTCGCCCCTCTGTATGGCTACACGGTCATCGGGGCGATCCAGCCGGCTGATTTTTCGGAACCATCCGCCCAGGAAGTTGCCCGCCTGATCGAACAGCTGCGCAACGAAGAGATCCCGGCGATTTTTGGCTCTGAAGTTTTCCCGTCACCCATTCTGGATCAGATCGGGCGTGAAGCGGGTGCGGCCTATGTCGACACGCTGCGTGATGATGATTTGCCCGGCGATCCGGGTGATGAGAACCATTCGTACATCGGTTTGATGGTCTATGATCTACAGATCATGGCTGAAGCCCTCGGCGGTGACCCCGCCCTCATGGCCGACGTTGATACCGCCAACATTCCCGGTATCGACTCAGACGTTAACCAGGCCCAGGAGTAGCGCTAGCCGTGGATGCCATTGTTGAGTTAACAGATGTCGGCTTTAGCTATAGCAAAAAGCCTGTTCTCGAAGGAGTTGATCTCCATCTTCATCCTGGCCAGTTTGCCGCCCTGGTTGGGCCGAGCGGCGCCGGCAAAACAACCTTGCTGCGCCTGGTCCTTGGTCTGCTGCAACCCACAAAGG